>CAJOHN010000008.1:0-218828 GCA_905234235.1 uncultured Selenomonadaceae bacterium | reverse complement strand
GTCCAGTGCACGGTTCGCCAATGCCGCGTTCGTCAATATGACTTCCTTATCATTGAGCGATACCCCAACCGTCGAGTTCAAACCTGTTATCGTGAAGAGCGTATCTGCTGATGTTGCCCCTGCTAATCGAATCTCGTTGCCGCTTAAGCTCGCGCCGGATGTTTGTGAACTTTGGTAGCTTATACTTTCCGAATACGTCTGCCAAAAATTTCCGCCGCTTGCGATTGAACTTACCCCGTTTATCGTGACGTTGCCCGCTATTATCCCGCCGTCTATCAATTCCAATTTGTCCGGCGTTGTCGACAAGCGAATTAAATCATCTGTTCCGAAGCCCGTTACAGCAAAATTTCTCGCCGTCGCGTCAACAACTCTTATCGTATCCTTACCTTGCGCAGTGTTTATCGTAACGCCATTGCCGCCGTTGTAAATTAAATCGTTGCCACGCGTCCCCGTAAAACTCTTATCAATCTCCCCGCTCAGCGCAAATTGATATTTCCCTGCGTTGCTCTCGACTTTAACATCGCTCGCGAAATTTTCTGCTGTCAAACTGACTGTGTTGTTCCCAAGCGTCGGCTCCCCTTGAACGCCGCTGAACTCAACTCTGTTATTGCCCGTCGTCGAATCGGTATAAGTCACACTCTGCTTATCGGAACTTAACGAGTAATATTCGCCGACGCCGCCCTCAAAATATGCTACATTACCGCCCGTCAACGTTTGCCAACCGGTGAGATTTTCTGCTAACGTGTCAACGTCGCTCGCTAATTGTAACGTGTAGTCCAGTGCACGGTTCGCCAATGCCGCGTTCGTCAATATGACTTCCTTATCATTGAGCGATACCCCAACCGTCGAGTTCAAACCTGTTATCGTGAAGAGGGTATCCGCTGACGTTGCCCCTGCTAATCGAATCTCGTTGCCAGTTAAGCTCGCGCCGGATGTTTGTGAACTTTGGTAGCTTATACTTTCCGAATCCGTCTGCCAAAAATTTCCGCCGCTTGCGATTGAACTTATCCCGTTTATCGTGACGTTGCCCGCTATTATCCCGCCGTCTATCAATTCCAATTTGTTCGGCGTTGTCGACAAGCGAATTAAATCATCTGTTCCGAAGCCCGTTACAGCAAAATTTCTCGCCGTTGCGTCAACAACTCTTATCGTATCAGCACCCTGCGCGGCATTAACGGTAGTTCCCGCGCCGCCAATCAAGCTGATTAAATTGTTGCCCGTGCCGCCGTCAATCAGAGCATTATCGCCGTTGTTTTCAATGGAATCATCGCCCGCGCCGCCCATAAGCGTAGCCTTAAAGCCGTTACCGACAACGCTATCGTCTTTGCCCGGAATATTGATGTCGGCATAAATTTTTTTGTCGTAAGGAACGTTGCCTATCACGATTGGAATATCTTCGTTAATGTTAGTAATTAAATCGTTGCCGTCGCCGCCGTTTATGGAAACATTGTCGCCACTGTTATAAACGGTATCGTCGCCCGCACCCGCCGCGATTGTGACGTTCGAGCCGCGATTGGTTATCGAATCATTATCATCCGAACCACTTAACAGAGTATTATTCTGGTTATTGTCCACTTAAACTCCCTCCCTTAAAAATTTGCAGAACGTCTAACCTCAGAAGGATTTCTTCATCTTAGCCATAATGGAACTGCCGCGTTGATAACCTAACCAACCTTGCGCGTTTATGTCGACAAGCCAAGGATGATTTCTGCTGGGCTTAATTTGCCAACCAAGTTCAAGCATACCACTGGAACCCCTCGCGCCATCGCCATGAAGTTCAGAGCCGTCGTCTGTAGTAGTAAAGTAACTTGAATTATGTTCGTATTGGAAGGCAAGCCCCGTGTAAATTCTGCTGATTTTGCTGGTGCGCGTCGTGAGACGATAACCCAAGCGGAGGCGAGCACTGTTTACCGCGCTAAAATCTAAGTGGTCGGGCTTATCGGGTCTGTAGGTGTTATAAACTGTCGTGTCAGTGCCCCATTGCCGCATATAAAAACAAAGCCCGTAAACGTCGAGAATGTTATTTTTATTGAGACGCTTAGCTTGCCCGACGCGAACATGACTTATAAAAATCGGCGAGTCGGCGTTATAAGAGACGTGATGAAGTTCGTAACTGTTCGGAACGCCTCTTTTGCCGCCGAATGCATAATCACTGGAGCTGAAATTACTTTCGGTCTTGCCGCCGCGAGCACTCGCCTCAACGTAAAAACCTTTCTTGTTAATTTTGCGAGCAACGATACCGCCCGCAACGTATTTAGTGTCGCCGCGCCCGTAAACGTCTTGCCCCCAAAGTTTGCCTCTGCCGAGATAAGCGTCGAATCTTCCTTTGCCGTATTCAATGACGGGAGCCACATATAATTTGCCGGAGGCGGTGTTAAACGTACGCGCAAATCCTAAATCGTAATTACTGGAGGAAGTTCTAATCCAAGTTCCGTCGCCAGTTTTAGTTTTGAGCCTGTAGCCGCCCGCGCTGAAGAAAACTTCAAAGCCATGCTGTTCATAAACTTCCTTGATGTCGTCAGCCAATTCGCCGAGATCGTCATCCTCAAAATCAATAGCAGCCTCACTAAAAATCGTGGGAGCTTCCATTCTTATCGGCGGTTGAGGCGTCGGGAAAACAGGATTCGGTTCGGCAACTTTTTCTGCGATTGTACCGATAATATTTGAACCGTCGGAGTTGAGATTTAAATCGTAAGCTCCGTAAGCACCTTTGTTCATAACTTTTGTCGCGGTGTCAACGGAACTGCCGTTAGTGAAATTTATCCCGTTTGAACTTAAGAGGTTAATTTTTTGTCCGCTGCTGAAATTTGAATCGGGATTAGCGTAAACGTCGATGCTTTGTTCGAGGTTGCCGCCAATCGTGGGGCTGCCGCTTAACTTCAACGCAAAATCGCTAAGGTTGCTGTCGTCGACGTGGAAATTAATTTTATCGAAGCCGCTGATATTCTGAGCCGATAAACCCGCGCCGTAAACATTGAGCGTATTATTGGTGTAGGACGGCGAGGATCCAATCATTCCGCCCCAAAACGTCGTGCCGCTTAAATCTGCAGGGCTCCTAATTGTTATTGTATTGCCGTAAGCAGAGCCGCTTTCCGATTTGCCGCCGATAATTTCTCCGGAAACTGCGCCGCCCGAAATTTCAATCGAGTTACCGTAAGCATTGCCGCTGAGAGCCGAGCCGCCGATTATTCCGTTCGTAACCTTGCCGCCCGTGATAATGACTTGGTTATTGTAAGCGTCGCCCGAAGCTCCCGAAGTATTTACTTGCGAGCTGTCCGTCAAAGAAGAGTAACCGATTTCGCCGCCCGAAACGTTGCCAATCGTGCCGCCGTTTATCACAACCATATTGCCATAAACATTGCCGACATCCCAACCGCTGTGCCAAATTGTTAAGCCGCCGACTACGCCCGTAATAATACCGTCGTTTATGGTTATGTAGTTGTTGTAAGCACTGCCGCCGAGAGCCGACATCCCGCCGAAAATCCCGCTGAAAGTTCCGCCGAAAATATTTAATCTGTTGTTGAATGAATTTGCCGAGCTTGTTTCATTACCGCCGCCGTAAACAAAACCGTAGCCGTCGGAGATGGTCGTTGTCGTGCCGTTGAGAGTGTAACTGCCCGCGTTGGCTTCAATATTGTTGCCGGATGAGTTATCGGGCTTAATGTCGGTCGCAGCGTGAATCGTTCCTCCGCTACCAAATATAAACGAGGTAGTTGCCAAGCTCGTCGCAAGGAGCCGCCTCCATTTCTGTTTAAACAACTTTACAAACCTCCTTGCCATACTGCCCAAAATAAAACTGCCGCTATTTTATCACAGCGGCAGATTGTCTTTCAAACGTTTTCTAAAATTTATAAGTCAAATGTCAGAAGGATTTTTTAATCTTAGCCATAGCGGTTGCGCCCTTTTGATGACCAATCCAACCCGTTGCATTTATATCGACGAGCCAAGGATTAACTTTATCGGGTTTAATCTGCCAGCCGAGTTCAATCATTCCGCTTGAGCCTTTGGAGCCGGCATTCAAACTCCATGAAACGCCTTCCGCGTCGTGGGTTTTCGCTTTAGAATCGGAATTGCTTTCGTATTGATAAGCGAGCCCCGTGTAAATTCTGCTGATTTTACTGGTGCGCGTCGTGAGACGATAGCCTAAGCGAGCACGTTGGGAAGAAACGGAACTGAATTCGTAAGGGTCGCCCGTCGACAATGTGGTATCCATGCTTCCTTGACGGTTGTAAAAATAAAGCCCGTAAACGTCGAGAATGTTATTTTTATTGAGACGTTTAGCTTGCCCGACGCGAACGTGGCTGGCAAAAATCGGCGCGTTGGTGTGATAAGTTGCGCGGACAGAATTGCCGTTGCCGTCAGTGAAGTTGTCGGAGATAAAATTATTGTACGAGCGTCCGAAGCGGGCACTGCCCTCGAAGTAAAGCCCCGTGTTATTGATTTTACGGAAAATCACGCCGCCCGCCGCGTACTTAGCAGAGCCGTAACCTTTTCTGCCGTCGGAAAGGACTGCGTCATAATGTCCCGCGCTGTGTTCGACAATCGGAGCAAAAATAAATTTGCCTTCCTTAAGGTCGAGGGAACGCGCAAAGCCGAGATCGTAATTGCCGCTGTTGGTGTAGACGTGGCTGCCGTTACCGGTTTTAGTTTTCAAACGACCGTAGCCCGAATGAGCAAAAATTTCAAAGCCGTGTTGTTCGCGAACGTCTTCCGCCTTTTGAGCCCTATCGCCTTCGCTCTCGTCATCAAAATCTATGCCGCCTATATCGTTCAAAGAATCGATAACAGCATTGTTACTGACCATGATAACCGGAACGGGATTGCTTACTGGGATTGTGTATGTTTCTTCTTTTATGCCGCCGTGAGAGCCGACAACACCGGTTAATGTTCTGCCGTCAGACGACATAACCAAATCGAGATCATAGTCGAAAGAAACGCCGCGACTCATCTTCGTATGGTAATTGTTCGTGACGTTTACATTGTTGTTAATGCTTATGGTGTTACCCGTGTTGTGAATGAGATTAATCACATCGCCCGCGCCGATATTTGAATTACCTTGAGAGCCAAAGCCTACAGTCGAGAGGTCGCCAAGATTAGTTTGCTCGCCGCCAGTGAGCGTTAAGATAGTATCTTTTTGATAATTTTCGGGGAAGATGAAGTTTATGTATTGGAAGCCGCCGATATTTCTAGCTGTGATGCCCGAAGTGTAAAAATTGAGCGTATTGCCTGAGGTAGTCGACGAGGTGCCGCCTCTTGCCGCATAAATTGAGGCTCCGCTTAAATCTGGGTTGCCGTAAATGTTAACGGTATTGTCTTTGACGTTGCCGCTTTCAGATATATAGCCGCCATAAATATTTCCTTGAATCGTGCCGCCAGTGATATTAATCTCATTTCCTATAGCGTCGCCGCTTCCAGCCACGTAACCACCATAAATACCGCCATTGCTTAGATTGAAAATACCGCCGTTAATATTGACCGTGTTGTAGTTCGTATTGCCGTACCAGGTATAACCGCCGTCAATTATTGTGCCATTAAAAGTTCCGCCGTTAATTGTCACGGTGTTATAATTGGCGTTGCCATACGTTGCCCAGCCGCCTTCGACCCACTCACCGAAAATTCCGCCGTTTATAAGTACGAAATTGTAATTTGTATTGCCGATACCAGCGATATAGCCTCCATTTAAGAAACGAGTTACTGTACCGCCATTTACCGTCACTTTGTTGTGACTTGCCTCGCCACTTTCACTGAAACCTCCATCAAACTCGCTGAAAGTTCCATTATGACTGTTGCTTGAGCCATTGACACTGTAAGTGCTTTCGTTCAATGTGACATTATTATTAGACGAGGGATTAGTCGGCTTAACATCTTCAGCGAAAACTACCCCTCCCCATGTGATATTTGCAACATAGTTGCCGCAAGACTCGCCGCGAGGAGCCGCTTAGGTTTGAACAACATAACAATCCTCCATTCATTTGATAAACAATTTACCTGCCGTCATATCCGCGATAATTGCGTCTGCGATTTTTTGAGCCGCCTTGTCCATCGCCTTTGCGTAAAGATTATTGTTGAGTTTCCTGCTGCCAATCGTTATTAATCCGAGACTTAAATTGACTTGTTCATTGATACCGACGACGCGCTTGCTCCAAATCACCTCCCCTGTCTCTGCCTTGATAATCCGAATGTCGATCCGGACGCCGATGCCTATCTTGCTGACGTCGATGCCGCCGATTAAATCGCCCAGTCCGCCGAGTGGTATCGCCGAACTCATCAACGAGCTCGCAAGATTGAGTGCACTCGATAAAACCGCGTAGTCGTCACTCCACCAAGCTCCCGTGCCCAAATTTATAATCGTGCCCTGAATCAAGTATTCGGCATTATGCGCCGCGCCGATTGCTTGAGTAATTTCGGGCGTGATTATCTGTCCGACCTGCGCGGAGGCGATTGATTGAGCTTTGCGTTCGTCGAAGCCTTCACCCTCGAAAAGCGGATTGAAGTCGCCCGTCTCAATCGCCGCGTTTAAATAATTCAAGTCGCGCAGATTCTCGTTGTAAAGTTTTATCTCAATGTCCTCATCAAGCGGGCGTGTCTCCGAAAAATTAAACTTCCCGCTGTCGATAAGTTTCTCCATTACCAAATCCGATAACGATTCCGCCGATTCAATCTTGTCAAAGCGCGTGTCGTCCGTGAACTTCATCAGAATGCACGTCGGAGCCGCTGAACAAATTGACGAAAAATTTATTATCGCCGTCGCCAATATGATAGCAAAAATTTTCTTCATGTCAATTACCTCCGCGTAACGTCTGCCAAGCCGCTCGGCAACCTCAAAAGATTTTGTTCGGGCTCGCCGGTGAACGCCAAAATTTTTACGATACATTTACGAAACTCGCCGTCAATCGAAGCCGCAAAAGCAATTTTCTTAAGCGTGTCGCCGTCAAAATAATAACGAATCGCGCTGACATTCTCGCCGTCACGACAACTGAAATCCTCGTAAGTCAAACCACTATCAAGTTCGCCGCTCGTCACGAATTTATATTTTTTCTGCGCGGAATTTTTTTTGCTGTCGCTGATAATCGCCGTCATCATCTCGGTAAAATTCGAGTCGCCAAAACTCTCGCCGCTTAAAAGTTCGACAAGATAATTGCGCGGGTTAGCCGCAACTTTGCCCTTCTTCTCGCCGAAATATTCAACGCCGCCATTCTTCGCGGGATAACGCGTGAAAATAAAATTCTCGCCGCCCTTGACAAGCCGACATTGGAAAAAATTTTCGTAGCCGATTTCCTCGTAACGATTTTCGCCATCGCCGATAATCACGCCGCGCAAAGGTCTGTTCAAGAAAAAATCATTGCCTTCAACCGCCAAACCATTCTTGCCGTACAGCTTGACAACATCGCGATTAGTTATGCGGTGCGCGGGCGTCAAATTGTCGTAGCGAATCGTGTACCGCCCGCTCTCCAAAATTTTTTGATAGGCGTCAATCTTAGCCGCTGAAACCTGCGCGGACATCATCAGCAACGCCAGCAACATTAATAAAAAATTTCTCATTGAATTTCATTGAGCCTCCCGATAAATTTAGGATTTTCTAAAAGGTCGTCCATGTCGCCGACGCCCGCCGCGTAAATTTTTTCCTTGCCGTTAAGTTTGAAGTCGCCACTCGGAACGCTCGGCAAAATTTTCTTCACGACTAAGCGATTAATTTCATACTCATTGCCGTTCGTTAAAAGTGCCGATTGCGCCAATGCAAGCTCGCCGTTCAAATAGCACATGTCAAAAATAATCGTCGCCGAATCGCCGCCCGCCGCCGTCGTGATTTTAGACTCGTAGCGGTCGCAATCGTATTCCTTGCCGCCAATAATTTTCTTCGCGCTCTCGATAAAAACGGGCTCGCTCAATGCGGCGGGGACTTTGTGAAATTTATCGTGCCAGTTGAAAATCGCAAGTTCATTCGGGAGCGACAACGATTGATAAATCATTCCCCAGCCTTCAACGGGATTCAAATTTTTGTCGTCGAGTTGCTCCTCACTCGCCATCAGCGCAAAATCTTTCTCCAAGAATTTATAAAACTTGCCGCCTGTACTCATGAATTCGGGATATTTTTCGTACTCGGTAGCGAAAAAATTTCCAAGCGGATTCAACACCGAAACAATCGCCCGATAATTCCCGCCCAAGTTCGTCCGCGTCATACGCCGCCCGCTATCCTGCGCCACGATTCGCTTAACATTTTTGTCATCGTACTCAACGTAAAAATTCTCCGACGATAAAATTTTGCGGTACTCTTCAGCCTTAGGATTTTCAGCCGAAACTTGCGCGGACATCATCAGCAATACAACCAACGCCGTTAAAAATTTTTTCATGTCATCACCTCATTAATAATCGCGCCGCCTAAAACTTCGTCGCCGTCGTAGAAAACTATCGATTGACCGGGAGTAATTGCGCGTTGCGGCTCAGTAAAAGTCACCGATAAATAATTTTCCGCCTCCGCAACGTTGCACGCCGAAACTTTTGCTCCGTAGCGAATCTTAGCCGTTAAAACTTTTGGAAGTTGCGGCTTATAAATCCAGTGAACGTCGCCGGCAATCAAACTGTAACTGAAAAGTTTTTCGTTCGTATCGACGACGACTTTTTTATTATCAACGTCAAGCTTAGTGACATAGAGCGGTTGCGGCGCGGCAATCCCCAAGCCTTTACGCTGACCGATTGTGTAATTCGCAACGCCGTTATGACTGCCGAGAATCTTTCCGCTTGAATCGACAATCACGCCCGACTTTAAAGCCTGCGCGGACGGCTCGCGATTAGCGATAAAACTTTTATAATCGTCGTTGGGAATGAAGCAAATTTCTTGACTGTCGGGCTTGTGAGCGACGGGCAAATTTTTTTCTGCGGCAAGTCTGCGCGTTTCAACCTTAGAAAATTCGCCCAGCGGCAATAAAATTTTTGAAAGTTTTTCCAGCGTCAAGTTATACAGAACGTAGGATTGGTCTTTCTTAATGTCGACGGCTTTTTTTAATTTGAATCGCCCGTCCTCGAAAGTAATCCGCGCATAATGCCCCGTCGCCAAAAAATCCGCGCCCAAATCTTCAGCCAAATCGAACAGCGCGCCGAACTTTATTTTTTTATTGCAACGAACACAAGGATTAGGAGTTTTGCCGCGCAGATATTCAGCAACAAAATAATCCTCAACGTTGGCACGGAAAATATTTCTGAAATCGGCGACGTAATGCTTTATACTCAAGTGTTCACAAACGCGGCGAGCATCATAAATATTTTTCTCGTCGTCACTAAGGAGCATCGTCACGCCAAAGACTTCAAAATTTTTTTCTAACAAAAATGCCGCAGTCAATGAGCTGTCGACACCTCCGCTCATCGCTACGGCGACCTTCTTAATCAAATCAATCACTCCAATTTAATCTTGTCTGGGCTTAGGCACCTCGTAAACATCAGTGTGTAAAAATTCACTGCGAATAACATCATTGCCACTGTACCATACGCGATAAATCGACGGCGACATATCCGAGCCTTCGCGTTCAATGGCAATATCCGCGCCGCCCAAATCTGCTTTAGTTCCGAGAACGTAAACGCTCAGCGTCGAGCCGTAAGCTTCGGCGATAAGATAAACATTGTGCGGGAAGTCGTTGCGGAATTTGAAATCAATCTGCCCGTCAGCAACAGTAGCGTCGCGACCGGGCGCAATGTAAGTTGATTGGAAAAAATGTGGCGTGCGTTCAGTGGGAGTAAGCCCCGCGAGTAAAACAGCGTTATAGAGCGTGGAGCTGACTTGGCAGACGCCGCCGCCGTAATCCTCAGCAGGACGCCCGTTAATTATAACGCCCGCGACTTTGTAACCATTGCCCCAAGTGCGTTCGCCGACCGTATCATTGAAAGAAAAAGTCCAACTGCTCTTAACAAGTTTGTGCGAAATGGAATTGGCGGCGAGCCAAATGTTATCGCCTCTGTCGCCGGGATAATAATAAGTGCTGTAAGTGCCGAGAACCGAATCAATGCCCGCAATGTCTTCCGTCGTCACGAACGGCTGAATGTCATCGGGCACGAGTTCAATCGTATTATTCGGCAAATTTAAAGTAGTCAGAGGGTCGCGCAAATTCTCGGCGATTTGTTCGGTGTTAAGTTTCTTGCCGATAACGCCGGGGATTTTTTCAATCGCGCCGCCCGAAGCAAATTCAACGACGGCATTAACAGGGTCACGGTTAATCTGCGCGGCAATGTCGTTAAGTTTCTCGTCGAGGAGAGTTGAATCAAAACTTGCGGTGAGATGAACGTTGCGTCCGTTAAGCATACACTTCATTTGCTCGTTAAAATTGCCAATGGCAGTTCCGCCGCGTCCGTAATTTAAAGCTTCTTGAGCGGCTTTATCGACGAGCGGAGTTAAATTGATTTCTTCGGGCGTGATTTCAAAAGTTTCGCCCTCATAGCGGAAGGTTAGCGGATGAATTTTCTGCGCGGCAATGTCGGTGAACACTTTTTCTGCGGCGAATTTATCTAATCCGCTGAGTTGGTGCTCATCAGCGCGGACGCCCGTGACGATAGTATTGCCATCGGCGACCGAACTCGACATAGCGAGAGTGCCGAGCCCCACGACTGCTACGGAAGCCGCCGCGATAGCCGCACCCTTTGCCGAGAGAAAATTTTTTAGGTTAAACTTTTCAACTTCAGAAGTCTCCACAAAAATTTCGCCTCCATAATTTACTCAAACCATTATAACAAAAAAATTTTTATTTATCAACGCGGCAAATTTTAAGATCGTTATGCCAATGAACGTAGCCGCCGGGCAAGCTGAGATAAGGATTAGGACTGACGACGTTAAACTGAACGGCGCACGGGATAAAGTCGCACATTTCAACGGAGCTTAAAGTTTCGTCGAGCGGCGTAGAGATAACGCAGGCAATATCGTAAAGTTCTTGGCGCAACTCAACTTTAAACCGCCAATCAATAACGTAAACCTCGCCCGCCTTTGCGTCGAAAATAGCTTTGGTGTCGTTGAAGCGCGAATCCGTGTAGATTAAATCGATACCGGTTGCGTTCCTGATGTGATAGCCCATTCCAAGAAGTTCAACGTCGGTTTGGAAACGTACAATCATACGCAAAACAACTTCCTGCCCAAAAATAACTTCGCTGATGAGTTCGCCGTTTAAGTTTAGGAGCTGAACGTTATCGAAGACTGCGCGTTTATCGCCGATACGTTGATAGGTTGCATTTTTATCGAAAGTATCTTTGCCGCGTTCCAAACTTTCAACGGAAATTTTTTCTTCGGCAAAAGTTTTATCGTATTCGCCGCGCAGATTATTAACGAGGGCATTTTGACGCTGAGATTGTTCCGCAGTCAATTCGCCGCGAGATTCGAGGAGCATATTGCGATAAACTTCGACGACATCTTTAGCGGGTGCGTCCATTAAAATTTTCCCCGACTTCATGAGGAAAGCGCGTTGGCAAAGATTCTTGACGGCAAAAGTATCGTGGCTGACAAAAATAACCGTCACGCCGCCTTGAATCATCGAACGCATCTTATCAATACATTTGCTTTGAAAAAACGCGTCGCCGACACTTAATGCCTCATCAACAATTAAAATATCCGGCTCGACAAACGCATTAACCGCAAAAGCCAGCCTCGCGAACATCCCAGACGAATAAGTTTTGACGGGCTGATTGATAAATTCTCCAATGTCGGCGAAGGCAATAATATCGTCGATTTTGGCGTCCATAACGTCGCGATTGTGCCCGATAAGCAAGCCGTTCATGTAAATATTTTCAACGCCGGTCATATCGGGATTGAAGCCCGCGCCCAACTCCAACAGCGAGGCGATACGCCCGTTGACTTCGAGAGTACCGCCGCTGGGAGTGAGGACGCCCGTAATAATTTTTAACAAAGTAGATTTACCTGCGCCGTTTTTGCCGACAAGCCCGATATTTTCGCCGCGTCTAATTTCAAAGGAAATGTCGTTAAGCGCGTAAAAATCTTTGCTGTAGCGTTTATGGAAGGGATGAAAAGTTTCCTTAATCCTGTCGATTTCGTGTTCGTAGATCTTATAAATTTTGGTAAGGTGTTCGGCTTTAATCGCAACGTCATTCATATCTTAAAGTTTGAAGCGAGCAACTTCGCCCTGCATTTCTTCCGCGAGGTCTAACAAAACTTTACGTGCGCCGTCAACTGCTCTCATCGTAGCGGATTGCTCTTGTGTCGCGGCACTTACGTCGTTGGCATTTTCGTTTGATTTCTCGGCGATTTCGCGGACTTTGGTAATGGCGGCAAAAATTTCTTCGTTGCTCATGAAAACCTCGCCGATGTCGCCCAAAGTTTTTTCAACGTTCGTAGTGAGTTTTGCAGCTTGCGACATTATCCCGACGAAAGCCTCGCCCGTCTCCGCAACACTTTGAGTGCCTTCCGCGACGCTGTGAGTACCTTGCTCGATTGCCGCTATTGCCGATTCTGTATCCGCTTGAATGATTGCAATTCGTTTGCCGATGGTTGTTGCCGCCGAACCCGATTGTTCCGCCAATTTGCGAACTTCATCAGCGACGACTGCAAAGCCCTTGCCGTGTTCGCCCGCACGAGCCGCCTCGATTGCCGCGTTCAATGCCAAAAGATTTGTTTGTTCCGCAATGCCCGATATAGTTTCAACAATTTGTCCGATTTCATCCGAACGCTTACCGAGCTCACCGATAACCGCCGCCGAAGAGCCAACTTGTTTCTCGATATTCTTCATCATCTCGATAGAAATATCAACTTTAGATTTGCCTTCGTTGGCACTGGTTGAGCTGTCGTCAGCGACTTGTTGCATTTGCAGAGCCGTTTCACTGAGCCCGTCCATTTTATCAGTCATTTCTTTAAATTTTTCTTCGAGGGCTTTAATCGTCTGTTCCTGTTCGAGGGTGCCGTTCGTCAAAACAACCATACTATCCACAACCGTAGTGATTGAGTCGTTAGCGCGTTCGGTGCTTTCAGTTAATTTTACGCCCGCCGCCGTAATTCGCTCCGAACATTCCGCAATTTTCGTCAGCAAATTTTTAAGGCGCATTTTCATATCGTTGACGCTTTCCGCCAAAGCTCCGAATTCGTCTTTTGTAACGATCCGCAAATCTTGGGCGCGCAAGTTACCGCTCGCGATTTTCTTCATGTTATCGGCTATGTCATTGATTTGTTTCATTTGGTCGCCGATAAGATTGCTGGAGAAAAATATGCAGAAGAATACAATCACGACGACTAAAACGAACATTGAAAAAATCATGTCCTCAATCGTCTTGTTCATATCGCTGACTTTGAAACCGACGAAAAGCATTCCAAGTACACTGCCCGACGCGTCTTTAATCGGCAAATAACCGGCGTAGTGGTCTTCGAGAAGATTATCATTCATTTGCCCAAAGAAACCTTTCCTCTCCTTGATGACTTTCTGAACGATAAAAGGCGACGCCTTACTTCCGATTTTCCGAGCACCGGAAGGGTCGCGCATAGTCGTGACGACGCGGGTATCGCCATTAAAAATCGTGACTTGCCCGTTAAAAATTTCGCTGAGTCCGTCAATAATATCGTCGTTGCCCTCGATTTGTTTATCGCCCTTGTAAAGAATTCCCTTGCGCAAATTCCAATTCCCCTCGTAACGAGAATTTAAAATCTCCTCGAACGAGTGAACATCAGCACTGACTTTTACCTGCATAGCTCTAAAAAAACTTTCTTCGGCGCGGAGATAACCAATAACTCCCATGATTGTACACGCGACTATAACAATCGCATTGACAGTAATAACCAACTTGGTTTTAAGCCCCATCGACAAACCCTCCCAAAAAATTTAAAGCTTAAATTGTGAAACGTCGCTGTTCATTTCGCTCGCAAGTTCGGCAAGTGTTTTACTGGCATTTGAAATTTCGTGCATGGTAGCCGTTTGTTCCTGTGTCGCCGCGCTGATTGAATCGGCATTATCAGTTGCTTTGCCCGATAAATTCCTAACTTTCTCCACCGCCGATAAAATTTCCTCGTTACTGGCGTCGACTGCCAAGAGGTCTTCCAAACTTTTTGTAACGTTCGCGGTTAGTTTCGTTGACTGTTGCTCAATTCCTTGAAGAGCCTCGCCGGTTTCTGCGATTGATTGCGTGCCTTCTTTAACACTCTCATTACCTTGCTCGATTGATTCTACTGCTGAAGTCGTATCTGCTTGAATCGTCGCGATAAGTTTGGCGATAGTAGTTGCCGCCTCGCCGGATTGCTCCGCCAACTTGCGAACTTCTTCCGAAACGACAGCAAAGCCTCTGCCGTGTTCGCCCGCACGAGCCGCCTCAATCGCCGCATTCAATGCAAGCAAATTTGTCTGCGCGGCGATGCCCGATATGGTCTCGACGATTTCGCCGATTTCATCTGAACGCTTGCCGAGTTCGCCGACAACCTTAGCAGAGGAGCTTACTTGTTCGGAAATTTTTTTCATGGCAAGAATCGCCGCATCAACTTTAGCCTTGCCGTTAGCCGCATTACTCGCGCTGTCTCGCGCTATTTTCTCCATTTCCTTTGAAGTCTCGCGCAAATCGTCTACCCTGTCGCGCATTTCCTGTATCCTGTCTTCGAGAGCTTGAATCGTCTTTGCTTGGTCGACTGTGCCCTGCCTTAAAATTTCCATATTCTGCGCAACAACCAAGATTGAATCATTTGTCTGCATAGTGCCGGCTGTAAGTTCTTCGCTCGACGCCGCCACACGTTCCGAACATTGCGCGATGTTTGTTAAGATTTTTTTGAGACGCGCCTTCATATCGTTGACATTTTTAGATAAAGTTCCAATCTCGTCCTGCGTTTTAATTTTTAAATCTTCAAAGCGGAGGTTGCCGCCCGAAATATTTTTCATAGCGTCGACGACAGAATTAAGTTGCCCCGTCATCTTCCCGATAATAAAATTCGACGCCAGCGCGCAGATTAAAACAATCACAGCGATAGCCGCCACCGTCGACGAAAAAATCAAGCCGATAAGCATGTCGTTCATTTCTTCGATACTGACGCCCACAAACAACATCCCGATAGTTTTGCCTGTAGCGTCTTTTAACGGCTGATAAGCGGCGTAATGATCCTTGCCCATGACGACAGCCTCGCCGACGAAGAAATTCCCTTGCCTTATGACGTTATCGATAATCGTCGCGGAAGCTTTGGTGCCGACCGCCCGCTTGCCCGAAGAATCTTTAACCGTCGTAGCAACGCGAGTGTCGCCATTGAAAATCGTAACCTTGCCGTCGCAAACTTGACTGAGCGAATCAACTAAATCATTTGCCGCATCCATTTGCTGATCGCCCTTGTACAATAAACCATCTTGCAAATGCCAATCGCCATCGTAGCGGTAGTTCAAAATTTCCGCCAACGCTCGAACATCAGCCGACGCTTTCATCTCCAGAGCTTTTGCGAAGACCTCACCGGCGCGAAGATAACCAATAATTCCCATTAACACGCACGCGATTACTACGATGATATTAACTGCAATAACTGATTTGGCTTTGAGTCCCATTAATGCTTTGCCTCCCGAAATGTTTTGTTGTATTGTATCATTTTATCTGCGCGGTGTAAAAAAGTTTTTGAAAGTTTTTGCGGTTGAAAAGTAAGCGGGCGTATGATAAACTGCTGAAAATTTTTATCGGAGGTTCATGATTCTGTACGAGCTAAAAAAAATTTTGCAACATGAACTCGACGAACTTAAGCAAAATAAAATTCGTGCGACTGCGCTGAGCGTATGCTTTTTAGTGTTGCTGATTTTTTGGGCGACTGATGACAGTTCCGGCGGCGAAGAAATTTTAATCGAAGAATCGCCCGCCACGAAGGATTTGCCCGTTAAAGTTTTGCCCGTCGAAAAATCTCCCGCCGGCGTGACGCTTGTAATCGGAGCAAATGCTGAGGCTTTATTTATCGGCGACCCGTTCGCGGGCGAAGAAAAACCTAAACCGCCGCCAAAATCTCCGTCGCCACAACCGTTACCGGAAATTCCTCCCGTCGTAATTCAGACTCCGCCCGTTGAAGAAAAACCTGCCGAGCCTAAGGAGAAAATAATTTTAACGGGAACGGCAATCAGCGGCGACAATAAAACTGCAATGTTTCTGCGCGGCAAGGAAACTTTATTCTTGACGGTCGGCGAGGAATTGGACGGGAAAAAAATTTTAGACATAACTCCTGACTTCGTGACGTTCGAGGGCGGCGATAACGTTTTCATTCAAAAGGAGCTGAACTGATTGCTTAAAAGATTTTTATCGCTTCTTACGGCGGCAATTTTTTTTCTGCCCACGCAGATTCAAGCCGCGCCGATTACACTTAATGTATATGACGCAGATATTCGCTCCATAATATTTCTTATTGCAAAAACTGGTGGGCTTAATGTCTCCGTCGACGGTTCAATTAAAGGACATATTTCCGTAACATTTAATAATGTCGACCCTATTAAAGCTTTGGAGATTGTAGCTAAGACTAGAAATTTAAAACTAGTGAACGAAGACGGAATTTGGCTTCTTACTTCAGAAGGTTATACGTCAATCATGCGCACTTATGTTTTTCAAATTCGATATGGAGATGCGGAACTTTTACGCGAAGCAGTTATCCTGTCTCTCGATAACAATAGAAAACCTGAAGACAATAGTTATGATGATAATAAAAATTCCAATGACTATGAAAGTATTAGTCGAACAAGATACAAACCCCATCCTGATGGAAGTATTGAAGTTTATTCAAACTATAGTGCAAATTCAAATGATTTAAGCCGATTAAGAACAAATTATAGCAATGATGATAGAAGAGAACTTAGTAATTCGCGAAGAGTTTATGTTAATCCCGAAGTAAACGCGCTGATTTTGTTCGGTACGCCGACTGAATATGAACGCGTAAAAAAATTATTGGCTACTCTCGACGTTGAACTTAAGCAAGTCTCCGTTGAGGCAAAGATTCTGGCGATTGATAAAAATGCAACCAAAAATCTCGGCGTAGAGTGGATGTGGTCGACAGTTCCGCAATATCCCAACCGCGACGTTGAATATAATTCGCCGTCTTACAATTCCAACGGAACTTTGCGCACGCCCGGCTATTACAAAGAAACTTACACTCGCGAATCGAATGCGACGACGGGTTACGGCATCATCCAATTCGGACGCGGACCTTTGGGAACTCCTTTTGAATTTTATTACGGCGCGAAGATTAATGCGTTGGTTACCGACGGCAAGGCAAAAATTTTATCTCGTCCGAACGTCACGACGATTCAAGGGCGCGAGGCTGTGATTAACGTCGGGAGCTCGGTGCCCGTGCCAAAAATTTCTTCAACCAACACCGCAACCACAACTGAAATTGAATATCGCGACGCCGGAATAATTTTGAGATACACGCCGCGAATCAACGCCGACGGCACGATAACCGCGCAGATTCACACCGAAGTTAGCACGCCGCAATATGTTGAAGCTATGGGAGCTTATCGATTTAATACGCGTTCGGCTGATACGACGGTTACCGTTCGCGACGGCGAGCCAATGGTTATCGGCGGGCTAATCGGCGCGGAGGAAGAAAAATCCGTCAGCAAAATTCCGTTCTTAGGCGACTTGCCGATTTTGGGCGCGTTGTTCAGAAATCATCGCAAGAGTAAATCCGAATCCGAATTGATAATTTTTCTGACGGCTCACGTACTGGGCAATTCAGATGAAACTTTATCCGATAAACCTTGACATAAAAAATAAAAATTGCGTCGTAATCGGCGGCGGCGAGGTTGCGCTCAGAAAAATTCGCGGATTATTGGCGGCGGGCGCGAACGTCAAAGTTATTGCTCCGGAAATCTGCGCGGGCGTCGAAGAACTTTTCAAACGCGGAGAAATTTCGTTGCTTAGAAAAAATTTTTCGGAAGAATTGATTAGCGACGAAATAATTTTAATCGCGGCGACGAATAATCCCGAAGTCAATCAACGTGCGGCGACGGCAGGGAAATTTTTAGTAAACGTCGTGGAAGGTGCGGGCGGTAATTTCAACGTCCCGTCAAACATAAGGCGCGGCGAACTCTTGTTGACAATTTCAACGGGCGCAAATTCTCCGGCGTTCGCAAAATTTATTCGGCAGATGTTGGAGCTTGAACTCGGAGAAAATTTCGGAGCGGGCTTGGAAATAATTTCTGCGCGGCGTCGGGAGGTTAAAAAATTATTGCCGAATCCGACGGCGCGAAAACTTTTTTGGCAGAAAATCTTGACGCAAGAAACGTGGCAATTATTAAAACGCGGCGAGCTTAACGAGTTGGAGGCAAAAATCAATCATGCACTTGAAAGTTTTGGGGCTCAATCACACGACGGCACCGATTGAAGTTCGCGAAAAATTTTCCATAAGCAAAGAAGCATTACGGCGCGGGCTGGAGAATTTGGACGGCTACGACGGCTTAAGCGAGGCAGTTATCCTCAGCACGTGCAATCGCAGTGAAATTTACGCTGTGGCGGCTGACGGTTGCGCTGTTCATCAATTTCTTAACGATTTAATCGGCGGCGTTATCGATAAAAATTTTCTCTACGAATTTGATGATGACACTTGCGCGGAGCATTTGTTTGCAGTTGCGGCGGGATTAGATTCATTGGTTTTGGGCGAGGGGCAAATTTTATCTCAAGTCAAGGAGGCTTACACAATCGCCAAGTCCGCGCAGGCAACGAGTACGATTTTGAACACGTTATTTAATCGGGCGATAGCGGCGGGCAAAAAAGTTCGCACGGAAACCAAAATCGCTTACAACTCGGTATCTGTCAGTTCGGCGGCGGTTGAATTGGCTAATAAAAAATTGGGCGGTCTCGCAGACAAGAGCGCGTTAATCTTCGGCGCGGGCAAAATGGCTCAACTCACGGCGCAACATTTATTGGCACACGGCTTGAAAAAAATTTTCGTGGCGAATCATCACTTGGAACGGGCGGAAGATATGGCGTCGAAAATCGGCGGGCAAGCTGTGGCGTGGGAGGATGCCTTCACCGGTGCGGCTCACGTCGACATAATCATAACATCAACGGGCGCGCCTCACTACGTCGTTAAGCCTTGGCAAACTCAACAGCTTATGACGCGCAGAGGCGGACGCGGGATTTTTTTTATTGATATTGCAGTACCGCGCGACGTTGACCCCGAAGTTGGCAAGATTAAGGGCGTCACGCTTTACAACATCGACGATTTAGAATCGGTTGTGGAAAAAAATTTACAGGCGCGGCAACGTGAGGCATTATTGGCAAAAAAAATAGTCGCGGAAGACGCGGCGGCAGTCATGGAGCGATTTAAGTACTTGAAATTTCAACCGCTTATGGCGAATCTTTCTGAACGAGCGGAGCAAATGCGTCAGCGTGAACTCAAAAAAATTTTAAGCAAGTTGCCGAATCTCACGAACGACGAGCAAAAAATTTTGGAGCAAATGACGCGCCGAATCGTCCGCAAACTTTTGCGAATGCCGATGATGAAACTTAACGCCTCCGCCGGCACCGACGCCGAAAATTTTTACGCGCAAGCCCTTAAAGCACTTTTTACTGACGAGGTGAATTTCATTGCGGAAAATTAGAATCGGGACGCGGGCAAGTCGATTGGCGTTGTGGCAAGCTGAATTCGTAGCGGCGGAACTTAAAAAATTTTTCCCGACGCTTGAAATTGAACTCGTCAAAGTAAAAACGACGGGCGATAAAATTTTGGACGCGCCACTCGCAAAAATCGGCGGCAAGGGATTGTTCACTAAGGAATTGGAATTGCAAATGGCGGCGGGCGCAGTTGATTTGGCGGTTCACAGCTTAAAGGACGTGCCGACCGAATTGCCGACAGGATTTAAAATCGCGGCGATAACAGAACGAGCTCAACCATTCGACGCCTTCGTCAGCGATAAATTTCCGACGTTCGACGCGCTTCCTAAAAATTCTGTCGTTGGAACGTCAAGCTTACGGCGGGCGGCTCAAATTTTATCGTTGCGCCCCGACCTCCAAATAAAAAATCTGCGCGGCAACGTCGAAACTCGATTGAAGAAATTGGACGCGGAAAACTTTGATGCAATAATTTTAGCGGCGGCGGGCTTGGAACGATTGGGACTTTCAAATCGGATAAAAGAAATTTTGACGGAGATAATTCCGGCGGCGGGGCAGGGGGCGTTGGCAATCGAAACCCGCGCAGATGACGCCGAAATTTTTTCACTCGTGCAAGTGCTTAATGACGAGGAAACTTGCACGGCTGTTGAAATCGAACGCGAATTTTTAAGAGAAGTCGGCGGCAGTTGTCAAATTCCTGTCGGTGTCTTCGCGCAGATTGTCGACGATAAAATTTTTGTCCGCGCAGTTATCGCTTCAACGGACGGAAAAAAAATCGTCAAAGCTTCAGAAATCTCGACGCTCGAAAATATTCACGGCTTAGGCAAAAAATTAGCCGCGCGTCTCCTTAACAACGGCGGCAGAGAAATTTTGGAGGGAATTTAAATGGCTTTGCAAATTGTCCGTAACGAGTTGGCGCGAGTGGTCGCCGATGCCATAGTCATTCCCGCCAATCCGTCGGCAAAAATCGGCGGCGGTACTGAGACTTCAATTTACAAGGCGGCGGGCAAGGAAAAACTTTTGGCAGCGCGACAAAAAATCGGCGAACTTCAACCGGGCGAAGTTGCGGCGACGGAGGCTTTCGATTTGCAAGCAAAGATTTTAATCCATGCCGTCGGCTCGGTTTGGAAGGACAACGATACCGATTTAAAAATTTTACGTGCCTGTTACAAAAAATCTTTGGAACTTGCTTGAGAAAAAAATTGTCAAAGTATTGCCTTCCCGCTCTTGGGCACGGGTAATAATCGAATTCCTAAAGAAAAATCTTTACTTGCGGCTGTCGCGACGATTCAAAAATTTTTGGCAACGAATGATATGGAAGTTATCCTCGTCATCTTCGGGCAAAAAACTTTTGAGTTGGCGACGAATTTTTTTGGAACGGTGCAGAGTTTCATTGATGAACGCGCCGAGAAAAAAATTTTGCAGCAGGAATATTCGCAACGAACCGCGCCGCAAAATCTCTTCGACGAATACCGCGACGAAAAAATCTTGCGCGACGTGTTGAATCATTGGGGCAAGGACTTCAAAGCGCGAATCAATGAACTCGTCACGGCAAGCGGGCTGAGCAATAAAGAAGTTTACATGTGCGCCGACGTAATTAAAAAAGTTTTCTACGACGCGATTGACTTGCTTGCCCGCGCCGAATACATGTTAAAGAGCACCGACCCGACGGATTTAATTGTCATCGACTTCCTGCGCAGAAAAATTTACGACGTGGACGAAATCAACGGCGTGTTGGAGGATAAAGGCTTGGAAAAGCTCGGCTCGAAGTAACTTTCAAAGTGACCAAAAAATTTTTCTCGCCTGTATAATTGCCTTGTAAGATGAAATTGTTCAGAGAATTGCGGGAGGAATTATCATGGACATTATGAATACGTTGCTTTACGGAGCGATTATCGGCGACATTTCCGGCTCGTGCTACGAAGGACACCCAATCAAGACGAAGGATTTCAAATTTATTCGCCGGAGCGGGCACATCACCGACGATACCGTCATGACGGTTGCGGTTGCCGAAGCTTTATTTACGTGCGACGGCTTGGACGAGATTTCGATTAAAAATGCTGTCATCAATTCAATGCAGAGTTGGGGACGCAAATATCCGAACGCGGGTTACGGGCACAGATTTAAAAATTGGCTGATGTCCGACTCCCCGCAACCGTATAAAAGTTTTGGTAACGGCGCGGCGATGAGGGTTTCTGCTGTCGCTTTGTTAGGGATAATTTACGGCGATTTAGATTTGGTGCGCAACGTGGCGCGTTGGACGGCTGAAGTTACTCACAATCACCCCGAAGGCGTCAAGAGTGCGGAGGCGGTCGCGAGTGCAATTTTCTTGGCGCGGAATAAAGTTTCCAAGTCGGAGATAAAATTATACGTTGAAGAAAATTTCGGTTATGATTTGTCGCGCACGCTTGACGAAATTCGTCCGAATTATCGCCATGAAACTTCCGCGCAGAAATCTGTTCCCGAAGCGATTATTTCTTTCCTTGAGGCTGATAGTTTCGAGGACGCGATTAGAAATGCTGTTTCTTTAGGCGGAGACTCTGATACGCTTGCGGCAATCGCGGGCAGTATCGCCGAAGCTTTTTTTGGAGTCCCCAAAGAGTTCATTGATAAGGCTCGCGAAAAAGTTCCGTATGAAATGCTCGAAGTGATTGATAAAATTGCTCTGATTATTCACATGCAAAACGAATCCACTGAACTGCACGGCAACGAGCGAATCGACGCAGCGATGAGAAAAATTTATGCCGAACAATCGAACAATGCCCACAAACCGATTAATATCGACGACCTGCTCAACGCGATTCACGACAGAATTCATGCTGACGGCTGTTTTATCGTTGCAATGGAAAAAATTTCCGACGACGAAGACAATACTAATTTTGCGCCGATTATCATGCCGAGTCCGCATAGAAATCATTCGGTTATGGCGGTCTTCACGAATTTTTACGAATTTAATAAGGTAGTCAGCATCAAGGGCAGACAACTTAAATGCGTGACGAACCGAATCGATAATCTGCTTGAAAATTGCGCACAAATCAACGCGACAATCAAAAATTCTGGCGACGATGAAAAAATGGGGCTTGTTATTAATCCTTGCAGTGATGAGCTGTTCGAGTTGACGGCGGATTTAATTGACTTGCTCGTAAAAGTTTCTATTCGAGATTTTAACAAAGAAAAATCTCAAGCGTATAAAAACCTCGTCGAACGCGCTAAGAATCAATATCCAGAATACCGCGACGGTCTCGCCACAGGAAATAAAGTTGAACTTTTCGCGCCCGTCGTCAACGGTGTCAATATCTGCGACGAAATTAATCTGTACACTTATTGGCAGGGCTTTGGTTATGCTGAACACACGCCCAAAATAAAATATCTGCTTGTTGCGCAGGATTGGGGCAATTTCTTTAACGACGACGCCGAATCTTTTAAAGTGGCTGTTGAAAAAATTAATGCGGGCGAAGACGTGCCGTACCCCTTCAGTCTGAAGTCGACGACGGACAGAAATTTAATTGAGCTGTTTAAAATTCTCGGACGCGACATTACTAAACCCTGCGCGGACGTTTTCTTTACGAATTTTTGTTTAGGCTATCGTTTCGGCAATGAAGGTAGCGGCATGACAAAAAAATTGATGATGCACGACGCCAAATTTTTCCGTGAGCTGTGCGAAATTTTGGAGCCGGAAAATATTCTTTGTCTCGGAAAAGTTACAAGCGAAGCTGTTTACGAAGCGTTGACGGGCGAGCCTTCCAAAAATATTTATGGAAATGCGAAGACTTACAGCGAATTGCTCGACGCGAAAAAATGTATCCTCGTCACCTGCAACGAAAAAACTTCGCAAATTTATCCGCTGGCACACTGCGGCGGCATGGGTACAGCAAATCGTTCACTCGACAAACAAAAACAGGATTGGGAAAAAGTATTAAAAGATGACATTTTCCGCGACGCTTTATACGTTGTTCATACAAATCAGTCGGGTTGGACGACGGATTATTTTTTAGATTCAAACGGAAAAGCTCACGAAGTGCCTGACGATAAAAAAGTTGCGAAATTTTATGATCGCCTGCCGGATTTTTCACAACCCAAAGGCTCGGATTGGACATTTTTCTATCAAGGAATGGGCAATGGTTACTTTGTCAACAATAAAGTTGTCGACGCTTACTTGGCAAAAAGCGGAATTAAGGGTTTCGGAGCAGACCAACCTTTTGAAGAAGACGCCGCACTGGAGACGATAGCCGAGTTGCACGGTTAATCCGATCCCGCAAAAAATTTTCAATGAACGGAGGAATATTTTATGGCGAAAATTACCAAAGCCGAAGCCGAACAAAAAGCCCGTGACTTCGTTGCGACCTTCGAGAGCAAACAAGCCTGTTGGGATTATCTCAAATCTCTGGGCGTCTTCTGGGGCATGAGCGACGAAACGGCGACCAACGACGAACTTGCAATGGCGGTGTTAATTGAAGAATATCTTTACGGTCTCGATCCGAGTCTTGCAAAGACTACAGGTCATTACATTTCCAAAGCGCGTATGGACAGATTCACTTTGCACCCGGGCGACCTTAAAATCATTTCCAAAGCCGAACTTGACCAAATGGTTCGCGACGGGAAAGCTGTTTTGTACACATGAAGCGTTTTGATTGCATTTTCATTACGCAAAAAAATTATCCCCCGCGCAGGTTGCAGGGGATTCTTTATTTGAAAAGATTTTTATTCTTGCTGATAAGCTCGCCGATTAACATTTTGCCGCGAATGTCGGGATGAATGCCGTCGACAGAAAAGCTCACATCCATAGTGCCTTGCGCGTCGTAAAAGTAAGGCTCAATGTCGATAAAAAATTCTTGCCGCTTAATGTAGTCGTTAATCTGTTGAAGTTTCGCGTGCCAATCGGGGTCGGTGGGCGTGTGGAAGGCGTTTTGAATGTTAGCGGGATTAATCGGCATGAGCGTCAAGAAAATCGGGCGAATATTATTTTGCAGACAAAGCTTATTGATACCGGCGAGGTCGGCTATAACATCTTCAGCGGAAATATTTTCGGCACGTAAACAGTTCGCGCCCGTCGAGATAATTAAATTCTTCGGCTTAAGCGGCACAACGTCCTGATTAAAACGGTCGAGAGTCGTGCGGGAAGTATCGCCGCTCCTCGACAAATTCACAACGGGAAAATCAATGTAAGTTTCGTAACTGTATTGCAAAGCACGCGGAGAATAACTGACTGCGCCGCCTCCGTGCGAAATGCTGTCGCCCAAAATCGCAACGTCAACGCCGCCCGTGTAATCTTCGACAATAAATTTCTCGCTGTTCGACCAAGTGCCAATCGGTTGGTTGTTATCGTCAAGCGCACGCACGCGCCAATAATAAACACCCGCATAAGGACGCCCGTATTCGTCGTACAAGCTCGAAACGTCCTCCGAAATCATACGCCACACGCCGTCCGCGCTCGGCTCCGTGTCATTTTCAACTTCGGGCGGATGCGTCAACATTTCAACTTCATACTTCGCCGCCGCGTTCAATGGTATCCAATCGAACACGTGATAAATCGGTTGCGGCAGATAATCCATGAAGTCAAAATTATTTATCAGCGGACAATTCGGCACAGGTTTATTCGCGTCGACGAAAATTTTCTCCGCCTTACAGAACTCGCCAATCGGTTCGTGATGAAGTCCTAACGCTCGCGCCCGCCAATAGAGTTCTTTTTTATTTGCGAACGAACGTAAATCCGCTTGATAACCGTTGGTGTAAATTTTCCGCGTGCTGTCCAGATGGTGCAACTTCGATAAATTAATCCCGCCTTCGACTTCGGGCGGCGCGTCCAAAAGTTCAAACTCATAACAAACGGCATTGGGGACGGTGTGCCAAACAAGGAACGGCATTAAACTCGCAGGATTACCGGCGGCGTAATGATAAATGCTGACCGGATGCGGCGGCGTCGGAAAATTGGGATTGGCATAAATTTTGTCCGAACGATAAATTTCATTGAACAAACCGCGCGCCGTCACAAAATAATAAGTCGGAATCGGCGCACGCGGCACTTTGTAACTCGTAAAAGGCGTTTCCTCCTCCTTGAACACGTGGAAGGGCGGCGAACCTTCAACAAGCCCCGTCGTGCGGCTGATTGTCGTGATTTTGTAGACGCAAGGATAGGGCAACGCTTTCCAAGTCATCAAAGTATCGTCGCCATCTTGTTCAAAAGTCACTTCAAGCGGGCGCCCATTGAGTTGGAGAACGTCAGTTTTCTCGGCGATGTACATGCTGAATATCGAGAAAAAACTCATCAGCGCGGCGATTATCGCGAACGCAAAAAAATTTTTCATAAGTTAAGGTAGCTCCTCAACAAGTTAATATCTCCGAATCCGGCAAATAAGCAGATTGCAATTATCAGCACGGCAAAAAAATATTCTTGCCACGAACCAACTTTGAACAACTTTATTCCGTACTTTTTATGCGGCGTGAAAATCGGCACCTTCCCGCAAATTCCGTCCTCCGCGATGTGCAACAATGCTCCGATAAGCGCGTAGGTTATCAAGTTCAGCGCGAAGTCAAGCGTCGGTTCGGGATAATATTCTTTAGCGAGTTGTGCGGCTCCAATTAACGCGAGATAAATCAGCGGGTAATGCGACCAAGTACGATGTTTCTTACGCCACTTCCAATAAGCCGAATTATCTTTGGGCGGCGAACCTTCAACTCTGTCAGGCAAAACCGCGCCGACTATCGCCGATGCCGTAAAAAGTGCGTCATTTGTCGCCGTGCATACGATGAAGCCCGTAACAATTTGATGATTAATCCACTTCAAACAATCCGCTCCTTAAATTTTACTGCCGCCTAATTATAAGCCACTACGCCCGAAAACTTCAACCGCAATTTAAAATCTGACTTCGACGCCGCGACTTTGCAGATACTCTTTGACTTGGCGAATCGTATACTTGCCGTAATGAAAAACCGACGCCGCCAACACCGCATCAGCTTTGCCGTCAACAAGCACGTCGTAAAAATGTTTCAATTCGCCTGCGCCGCCCGAAGCAATCACGGGAACATTAACCGCCTCGCTGACTGCGCGGGTCAATTCGATGTCGTAGCCGTCTTTCGTGCCGTCGGCGTCCATACTTGTCAATAAAATTTCGCCCGCACCGAGTTCAACGCCTTTTTTTATCCAATCGAGGCAATCGAGACCCGTCGGAGTTCTTCCGCCGTTGATAAAAATTTCCCAGCCGTTATCGGAGCGTTTTTTGGCGTCGACTGCAAGCACAATGCATTGACTGCCGAATTTTTTTGCGCCTTCTTCGATAAGTTGAGGATTTTTGACTGCCGCGCTGTTGATTGAGATTTTATCTGCGCCCGCCGCGAGCATTATGCGCATATCTTCGACGGTACGAATGCCTCCGCCGACCGTAAACGGAATAAAAACTTGCGCGGCACAATTTTTTGCGACTTCAACCATCGTTCCGCGTCCTTCGTGCGAGGCGGTGATGTCCAAGAAAACCAATTCGTCTGCGCGTTCCAAATCGTAGCGTTTCGCAAGTTCGACGGGGTCTCCTGCGTCGCGCAAGCCGATAAAATTTGTTCCTTTGACGACGCGACCGGCTTTAACGTCCAAACAAGGAATAATTCTTTTGGTCAGCATGATTTTTCCTCCGAAATTTCAATCGCCGCTTTCAAATCGAGTGCGCCGGTATAAATCGCCTTCCCAACAATCACGCCGGAAATTTTTGCCGCCTTGAGTGCGCGAATGTCCTCAAGATTTTTCACGCCGCCCGATGCAACAATTTTTGCGCCCGAAATTTTTTGCAGCTCGGAAAAAATTTTTGCGTTGACGCCGCTCAACATGCCGTCCTTTGAAATATCGGTATAAATAATCGTTTCGACGCCCGCCGCGACGATTTTTTTTGCAAGTTCCTCGACTTTGACTTGAGAAGATTTTTCCCAGCCGTGAACCGCCACAAATCCATTACGCGCATCAATCCCGACGACAATTTTATCGCCGAATTTTTTAACAGCCTCTGCGACGAGCGAAATATTTTCTACGGCAACACTTCCGAGAATCACGCGGCGAACTCCCAAAGATAAAATTTTTTCCACGTCAGCGATTGTACGAATGCCGCCGCCAACTTCAATCGGAATTTCAACGGTATCCAAAATTTTTTTAATGGCGTCAAGATTTTGCGGCGAACCTACCCTTGCGCCGTCCAAATCTACAACATGCAAAAATTTCGCGCCCATAGATTGCCACTTCAACGCGGTAGCTTGCGGGTCGTCAGAGTAAACAGTTTCTTTATCGAAGTCGCCTTGAATCAAACGCACGCATTTGCCGCCGCGCAGGTCTATTGCAGGAAAAATTATCATTGCCGAACCTCCAATCCCCATGACTTCAAAATTTCTACGGCTTTATCGGCGAACTGCGGCACTAACTTTGCCATCGGCTCGGTTAATTCGACGCCCGCCTCTAAGCTGAACGGTTGCGCCCCGATTAATTCGACGTGCGGAATTTTTTTATTCGACAGTTCTAACATCGTCAGCACGTCTTGAATCCCGACCTCGTGCGCCGATATTTTTTGCGCAAAATGATTTTTAATCTCCGCGCCGCGCAAGTGAAAAGTTTTAGCCGCCTCCGCGCCGCCGTCTATCGAATCGATTATCAAAAGCCGTTGCGTTCCCGTAATAAAATGCGTCAACTCTACGCCGAGCGTCCCGCCGTCAATCAAGTTGACATTTTCGGGGAATGTAAAATTTTTCTCAAGATATTCGACGACACGCACACCAAAGCCCTCGTCCGAAAGAATTATGTTGCCGATACCGAGCACCGTATTTTCCGCCGTGAATAAACTTTCCATTAACGCGCCTCCAATTTTTTTAACAGCCACGCGCACCAAGTCTCAAGCCCCGCGCCCGTCGTGCATGATGTTTCAAAAATTTTTATCGTCGGATGTAACGTCGTCAAGTCATTCCGCGCAGATTCTAAATTAAAATTCGTGAATGGCAACAAGTCAACTTTATTCAGCAATACAGCTTCCGACTCCTTGAAAATCAGAGGATACTTCAGCGGCTTATCGTCGCCCTCAGTTATTGATAGTACAACCGCCTTGAAATTTTCTCCGAGATCAAATTCCGCAGGGCAAACCAGATTTCCGACATTCTCAACGATTATCAAATCCAACGCGTCAAGGTCGAGGGACGCACATACTTTTTGAATCATCGGCGCATCGAGATGACAGCCGCCCGCCGTATTAATCTGAATCACATCAACGCCCGACTTTTCTATGCGTTCAGCATCCTTAGCAGTGAACAAGTCGCCCTCAATCACAACGATTTTAATTTTATCGGCGAAACGCGCCAAAGTTTGTTCAAGCAAAGTTGTTTTGCCAGAGCCCGGCGAACCCATTAAATTCATAACGATAACGCCGTGCTCCGCGAACACTTTCCGATTCTGTGCGGCAATGTCATCGTTCGCGCCCAAAATATTTCTCATCAATTTTATTTCCAGCTTAATCACCTACTCGCAATCTACGAATTCAACCAAAAGTTCGCGCCCGCTCCGCAAAATCAAAATGCCGTCGCATTCGGGACAGAAAAAATTATATCGTTCAAGCCGAAAAGTTTTGCCGCACTTGTTACACGCCGCACTAATTGGCACGCGTTTAACCACAAGCTCCGCACAATCAGCAGGAGTATCTTTCTTAAGCACATCAAAGGACAACGTCAACGCCTCGACTTCAACGCCGGTCATCTCTCCGAGCGTCAACCCAATTTTAAGAATTTTAGTCGCGTGATTTTTCTCAGCCGCATCGAGCGCAATGTCCAAAATATTTTCCGCAAGCGTCGCCTCATGCATAATCAATCTCCAAAAAATTCATTCTCCGCCGCCAGACAAATCATATGGTAAATCGGCAAGTGGAATTCTTGAATTGTATGCGAGGAAGTCGCGGGCACGCAAATTGAAACGTCGGATAAATGCCGAAGCCTACCGCCGCGCCGCCCCGTCATAGCCACAGTCTTAATGCCCATAATCTTTGCGACTTCCACAGCAAACAACACATTATCAGAATTACCCGAAGTAGAAATGGCAAGCAAAACGTCGCCGCGCTTACCGAGCCCGAAAATTTGTTGCGCGAAAATTAAATTCGGCGACACGTCGTTGGCAAAGGCGGTTAGTAATGAAGTCTCGCCAACTAAGCTGACGGCGGGCAATGCGCTTTGAAGATTCGTTTTGAAATAATCAACGTCGGCAGGGAAAAGTTCTTGCGCCCGCTTAACAAATTCAGGATTAAAATCGGCAATCCTGCGCGGCAAAAGAAAACCCTTCATAAGTTCGCCGACAATATGCATAGCGTCCGCCGCCGAGCCGCCGTTCCCGCAAATTATCAACTTCCCGCCGTCGCGATAACTCTCGCAAATAATTTCGACCGCCGCTAAAAGAGTGCCCCGACAAATTTCCAGCTCCGGATAACGTTCAATCAGCACGTCGATTTTTTTTGCCGTAGTCTTCTTGATTTTAATCACAGCCCTTTCAAAATTTTTTTCCACTTTTCCAGCTCAGATAATCGAATCGAATTATTCTCGTCCAAAACTTCCAACGGAATCACATACGAATTGCCGCTGTAGTTGACTAAATAATCCGTGCCGTTTTCGGAATAATCTATACCGCCAACAATGCTGTCGATTGCTCTGTAATTTTCCGTGATTTGCATTCTGTCCATCTCCGAGCCTTCACAAGGATTGAAGATTATCAGATAAGCCGCATTCTCCACACAGTAACGAGATCCTACCTTAAAATTAAACTCCTCCGTCACAGCCGACAGCCCGCCATGTAATGAACATAAATCGTCGCTGAAATTCCCATAAGCGGCTATATATCTTTGTAACTTGCCATAGTATTTGATAACCGCGCTCTCAAAATGCCCGCGAGTCGAAACGGCGTAACTGCCTTTCACGAGCAGAACAATTGTATAGTATAGCAAGTGCAACATTTCCACAGATATTTTCAAGTTGTTATTTCTGTGTTGAAAATGAAACGTACTCCCATCATTGCCAATGCCGCTCATGTTGTGCACGAAACAATTTCTGATAAGCCGAATTAACCGATAACATTCTCCGGTAATTAAGGATAGCCGTTCGTTTGAATTGGAGGCATTGTTGAGGATTCTTTCGTAACGACTTTTAAAATTTTCTCCGACAGGCAATGAAAATTTATCCTCCGCGTAACAGTCAAACATAGCAAATATAATCAAACACGGCACAACGGGTGCTTCAGACAAATCCCGTTCCTTGAAGCAAAACGAATCCGTCAAGAACATTTTCACAACGGGCTTGCCGGTTTCTAAAGATACTTTGAGAACTTCGGTTTCGCGGAAGTGAATGTTTAAATCATCCAACAGACCGATTACCGTGTCATAAAATTTTCTATCCAAAGCGTCCTCCTCTTCGTAACTTTAAAGCATTAAAAAGACTGCCGATTCTCGACCGGCAGCCCAAAATTTATCCGCGTAAAAATTATTTGACCTTAACGATAATGTCCGCGTCTTCGTCCTCTACGACTTTTGCGCCGTTGTCATTGAGAATAAGTCTGAGCGTGGCGCAAAGAGCGGTATCGGTGCCGACAACCGTCGCAGTCGTGCCGCTGAGAGCCGCCGCACTCGCCTCTAAAATCGAAATCTCGTCGCCGATACGAATCTTCGGAATAGGTTTGTCTTCGACGTGCAGGCTGCCTTCGAGCAATTCTTCTTTGTCGTCGTTGAATTTGATAACGATATGACCGAGACTGCGAATGTTGTTATTGACCTCGTTGCCGACGCGCAGGATTTTGAATTTGTTATCCGCGATTTGGAGAATGTCGCCGGGTTTGATGATGTCGGTTAATTTATTGCCGCTGTGGAGCACGGAGAAATCGCGCAACTCAGGCAGAACCATCGAGTCATCGAAGATAACAAGCATTTTGACAAGACTGGTGAACTTAGCGACCTCGCCGCCGACGCCCACGATTTTTGTGCTGTAATACTTTTTCGCCATTGAAAGCCCTCCCGTAAACAAATGAACTCTTCAATTTTAAGCATGAAATTCTGCAAGGTAGCGATTAATCCTGCCGCCGTTGAGAAAATTTTTACCGCGTGATATATTCTCGTAAAAAATTGCGGAGGTTTTTAATTTGGTTGAGTTATTGGCACCGGCTGGAAGTTTTGAGGCGTTGAGGGCGGCAGTGGAAGCGGGCGCGGATGCAGTTTATTTAGCGGGAGAAAAATTTGGGGCGCGAGCTTATGCCGAGAATTTCGCGGGCGAGCAACTCCTTAAAGCCGTTAAGTTTGCACATCTGCGCGGCGTGGCGGTTCATGTCACGGTTAATACGATAATTGCCGACTCCGAGCTTGACGAGTTCGCGGCTTACATAAAATTTTTACGGCGGGCGAATGTCGACGCGTTATTGGTTCAAGATTTGGGCGCGGCGTCAATCGCTAAGAAAGTTGCGCCCGAAATTCCGTTGCACGCCTCGACGCAGATGACGATTCACAATTCGGAAGGCGTTAAAGCTTTGGCGGAATTGGGATTTGCCCGCGCAGTTTTGAGCCGCGAATTGACATTGAACGAGATAGAAAAAATTTGCCGCGAGTCGCCGATTGAAACGGAAATTTTTATACACGGCGCGTTATGCGTATGTTGGTCGGGACAATGCTTAATGAGTTCGATGATTGGCGGGCGCAGTGGCAATCGCGGGCGTTGTGCGCAACCTTGCCGCTTACCTTACGAACTTGTCGACACGGACGGCAAAAATCTTTTGAACGCGGGGAAATATTTACTCAGCCCGAAGGATTTAAATACGCTTGAACTTTTGCCGCGATTGATTGATACGGGCGTCACGAGTTTAAAGATTGAAGGACGCATGAAACGCCCCGAATACGTCGCGACGGTTGTTAAAGTTTACCGCGACGCTTTGGATAAAAAATTTTCGACGCCCGAAGATAAACGTAAACTCGCGCAAATTTTTAATCGAGACTTCACGACGGCTTACCTTGAAAAAAATCCCGGCAAGAATTTAATCAGCGACATGAAACCGAATAATCGCGGCGTGTTGATTGGGCGGGTTGTTGAAGTCGGGCGCGATAAAATTACGCTGAAACTTGCCGAGAAAATTTCTGTTGGCGACCAAGTTGAGATTTGGATAAAAGTCGGCGGGCGTGTGACGTTCACGGTTGAGGATTTTGAACTGCGCGGCGAATTTTGCACGATTAAAAATATCAATACAAAAGGCGTTCGCGTGCACGACAGAGCGTTTAAGATTTTCGACGCGGAATTGACGGCGGAGGCACGGAAATATTTTACGGGCGCACCGGTTAAAAAATTTTTTGTTACGGCGGAAGTTGAAGCTAAGATTGGCGAACCGTTGACGTTGACGCTTACTGATTCGACTGGCAACTCTGCGACTGCTAAAACAAATTTTATCGCCGAGCCTGCCAAAAATCGTCCGCTGACTTTCGACACGTTGAAAAATCAAATCGGGCGTCTGGGCGATTCAATCTTTGCTTTGGGAAAAATTTCCGGCGAGCTTGACGATAATTTAATGATGCCGATTAGTGCGCTTAATGATGTGCGGCGTCGTGTCGTCGAGCAACTTGAATCTGCGCGGCTCAAAAAATTTAATCGAGAAAAAATTCCCGTACCCGAAGAAAAAATTTATCCGCCGTGCAAAGTCATTGAAACTAAAATCGTTGCGCAAGTCGACACGTTGGATAAATTAAAAGCCGCCCTCGACGCGGGAGCCGATGAAATTTTGAGCGATAAAAATTTTGCTGAACTCGTCCATAAGCGCGGGAAAAAATTTTCTTTGGAGACGCCACGAATCCTCCGCGAACATGAAACTTTTACATTTGTCGAAGCCGATGCAATTTACGTTCACAACCTCGCGACGCTCAATCTTGCTAAAAAAAATTCAGCCGCGCAGATTCGTACAGATTTTTCTCTGCACGTTTTCAACAGCGCGACGATTAACTTTTTAAAAAATCTCGGCGTCGACGGCGTGACGTTATCGCCCGAATTAAATTTGACTCAGATTAAAAGCCTCGTTAAAAAATCTTGCTTGCCGGTTGAATGTATTGTTCACGGGCGGCAGGAGCTGATGATTTCGGCATACTGCGTGATAGGGAGTTTTCTCGGCGAAGTTGACAAAAAAAATTGCCCGCACATTTGCCGGACGAAAAATTTTTTCTTGCGCGACAGGATGGGCGAACTTTTCCCCGTCGTGACTGATCAATTTTGTCGAATGCATATTCTTAACGCCAAAACTTTGTCGACGATTGAACACCGCGCAGATTTCGGAGGCGTTGCGCGGATTCGCGTTGATTGCAGAGCTTTGACGTTAGAAGAGACCGCGCAGATTGTTCACGCTTACAAATTCGGCAGCGCGGAGATTGAAAATTATACACGCGGGCATTATTTCAGAGGCGTAATTTAGAAGCTGAACATTCTTTCGCCGACGCCACCGACGCGCACTTCGCCGACGTTAAGTTCAGTAGTCTTGAGAGAATTTCTAAGCGCGTCGAGGTAAGTACTGCGGAATTCCTCAGCAATATCGATTCTTGAAAAATAAAAACGCATATCCAAATGAGTTTCATCGTAAACGCGGAAAACCAACTCTGCCGCGCCGATATAATCGGTAAGAACGCAGACGCGGAACCACGTTTCTTTTTTTATCTCGCCAGTCTCCTCGTCCTTAGTATTTTCGTCGTAGACGTTTAGATAAGTCGGGTAACTTTTTTCGTTATCGCCCATGTAAAGCGGGAGCATCATTTGGAAGGAGCGTTGATTTTGGATTACGGAATTTTCTGCGCTCATGGCGTGGCGCATTGAATTTGTAAAGTCGGCAACGTCTCTGCCGGCACGTTTGAAGGCGCGGGCGTTCATTTTGGAAGTTACATTAGCCATATCGCACATCTGCATAAAAGCCCACAGGCGCGGTAAGTCCGGTAGTTTTTGTTGAACGGCGGCTTGCTGAACGGTAAGAGGAATATTATTTTGACAGAGGCGCAGGAGATTTTGCAAGTGGCGAGCTTCGGTTTCGGGCATCATTTGTTGCGAGTTGTTTACGAAATTTTGTAGCAGAGCGGCGTCGCGCTGTGAAGTGCTTGGATTTCGCATGAGGAATTGCGCGAGATTTTTCATTGCGTCGTTTGTCTGCGGAGTGTTCTGCAAGTTTTGTTTAATCATGGCGTTTTTAGCGGCGTCCATTTGCGCGCGCATTTCGTATTGCTTATCTATGAAATCGGTGCTGACATTTTTAGGTTTGAGCCTACTTCTTCGCCGCGTTATGATTGGCTCGGAATGAGTTGCCTGACTTTGAACGTTTAGCTGATTAAATTGCGCAGGTTGTCCCTGAGCATTAGGCTGATTGAATTGAGTAGGTTGTCCTTGTGAATTGGGCTGATTAAATTGCGCAGGTTGTCCCTGAGCATTAGGCTGATTGAATTGCGTTGCTTGCCCCTGTGCATTGGACTGATTGAATTGTGTAGGTTGTCCTTGTGCGTTGGGCTGATTGAATTGAGTAGGCTGTCCTTGTGCATTGGGCTGATTGAATTGAGTAGGCTGTCCTTGTGCATTGGGCTGATTGAATTGAGTAGGCTGTCCTTGTGCATTGGGCTGATTAAATTGCGTAGGCTGTCCTTGTGCATTGGGCTGATTGAATTGTGTAGGTTGTCCTTGTGCATTGGACTGATTAAATTGCGTAGGTTGTCCTTGTGCGTTCGGCTGATTAAATTGTGTAGGCTGTCCCTGTGAGTTCGGCTGGTTAAATTGTGTAGGCTGTCCTTGTGAATTGGGCTGATTGAATTGCGTAGGCTGTCCTTGTGAATTGGGCTGATTAAACTGCGTAGGTTGTCCTTGATTATTCGGCTGATTAAACTGCGTAGGTTGTCCTTGTGAATTGGGCTGATTAAATTGCGTAGGTTGTCCCTGTGAATTGGGCTGATTGAATGGAGTAGGTTGTCCCTGAGAATTGGGCTGATTAAATTGTGCAGGCTGTCCTTGTGAATTAGGCTGATTAAATTGTGCAGGTTGTTCTTGTGAATTCGGCTGATTGAATTGAGTTGGTTGCCCTTGATTATTCGGCTGATTGAATTGAGTTGGTTGCCCTTGATTATTCGGCTGATTGAATTTTCCGCCAAAACTTCTGAACATTGATTCCAAAAATTTCTGCGTCGCGCCTTGAGGTTGTTGTCCCTGTTGAGGTTGTGGCTGGGGCTGTTGAGGCATTTGTTCCTGTTGGAAGTTGTCAACTTCGGGGCGCGGCATGAAATATCTTACTAATTGCTTTAGAAATTGCATACTCTCGGACGGCGGCTGTTGTTGCTGATTGGCGACGGGCGCATTAGCGAGTTGCGATAACATTTCGTAGAGAGCTTGCGGAAGTTGCTCGGCGGTTTTGGCGTCGACTAATTCAAATGCCGACTTTGTCATTAGGATTGGTTCAAATGCGTCGCCGCCCTCCTCCGCGATTATTGCGTCTTTAAAATTCGACAACAGTACTTGAGTCTCTTCGCTTAATTTCATCGAGTAACCTTTTTCGGCGAGCGTCCCGATTTGCAGAAGCATTCGCGAAAAAAGCATCAGCTGATCCATCGAAAAACGTTGGCTCTCGACTGTACTGCCGATTCCCTTGCCGAGTGTCGAATTTACGGAAAGTGATTGCCGCAAAATGTTTTGGACAACGTCGCCTATTTCCTTAGGCAACTTTTGAAGCCCAGTTTTTTCCTCCGTGCTGATTTTGCCGAGTGTCGCCGCTATATCTTGAATTGCCGTCTTTAAATTCACGTTAGTTTGAGGTCGAAAGCCGCCTCCGCCATCGTCGCGTCGTCTTACTCGGTCAGATCCTTCTGTCGGTCGCTGTCGCTCTATCGGTCGTATGCCCGTTGAGCCACCATCTATCAATGGCATTGATTTTGTCAACTCCTTTTGTACAAAAAATTTTTAATCCGTAAATATATCATCGCCGAATGCGTAGAAAATCATTAACAGTATCATCACTAAGATTACTACGTCGCCCAATCAAATCACCAGCCCCAAAATTAATCCCGCGACGCCGCTCGCAAGCAAAACTTTTATCACGCCGATTTTCATTCTGACGGCAATTAACGCGGCGATTAAAATTACTGCACCCTTAGCGTCGAAAGTGCCTAGCAAATCTTTTGGCATTTTTTCAGCGTTCCAGACTGCAAGCAATACGAAACTCACGCACGCCGCCGCGATTAACGCCATGACTGCCGGACGTAAGCCGTTTAAAATTCCGTGAATCGCGCCTAAGTCGCCGTACTTAAAAATTATCTTCGCCAGCGCAATGCATAGGAAAATACTCGGCGTCACAAATCCGGCGGTCGCGCAAACAGCTCCTAAAAGCCCCGCTATCTTCATGCCCGCGAACGTCGCCGCGTTTATGCCAATCGGTCCGGGCGTCATCTGCGAAATCGTAAAAATATCTATGAACTCGCTGAGGCTCAGCCAATGATATGTATCGACAACCGCCGCTTGAATCAGTGGCATTGACGCATAACCGCCGCCGACACAAACTAAACTTATCTTAGCGAACTCGAAAAACAGTAGCCAGTAAATCAATCTAATTCCTCCTCACTCATATTTTTTATCGCGCAAGAGGAAGAATCCGATAATACCATCAATCGCAACGAGCAACATGATATTTACGCCGAAAAATAAATTCGCTACGAACGTTCCAAGAATTATCACAATCGGCAGGATTAATTTTTTGGAGAATTGTTTTTTGAGCAAGTCAATCGCCACGTTGAGCAAAAGAGCCGTCGCGCCGCATTGCATTCCCTTTAAAACGAGCTGAACATATTCGTTGGAGGCGACGAGGTCATAGAACGTTGCGACGATTGTAATCACAATTAGCGGCGGCAGGACAGTCGCTAACATTCCCGTCAACGCGCCCGCTACTCCCGCCATGCGATAGCCGAGCATGATAGCCGTATTAACCGCCATAATGCCCGGCGTCGATTGCGCGATTGCTACCATGTTTAAAGTTTCCTCGTCGGTTATCCAATGGTATTCGTCAACGTATTTAGCTTTGAGCAACGGAATTATCACGTAGCCGCCGCCGACAGTAAACATGCTTACAATAAACGTCGACTTGAACAGTTGCCAATAAAATTTTTTATCAGTCTTAATCATACGAGCAAAGTCTCCAAGCCGATTTTCTTAACGACCCGCGCAGGATTTCCGAACGCCATAACATTATCGGGGATGTCTTTAGTCACGAGGGATTTCGCGCCGATAACCGAGCCGCGCCCAATCTTGACGCCGGGCAAAATCGTAACGTCACCGCCAATCCAAACGTCATCGCCAATCGTTATAGGTTCCGCACGCTCCAAACCTTCCGCACGCTTAACAGTGTCGAGCGGATGAATCGCCGTGTAGAAGCCGCAATTCGGACCGACGAAAACTTTCTTGCCGAGTCGAATCTCCGCGCAGTCCATAAGATAGCAGTTGTGATTGAGGAAAGTGCCCGCGCCGAGATAAACGTTGTAACCGTAATCAACCATGAACGGCGATAAAATTTCTACCGCCTCCGCGTCGACGTTCGTCAAAATCTCCCGCAAAATTTTCCTGCGGCGCGTCAAGTCGTACATTCGCGTTAAGTTAAATTCCAAACATAAATCCTTGACAATCACGCGTTCCTTCATCAAACTCGCGTCAAAATTCGCGTCGTACCATTGTCCCGCAAGCATTTTTTCTTTTTCTGTCAAAGCCGCCACGCTCCTTAAAAGTTTTTTTCATTATATCGAATTCAGCTTGACGAATCAAAGGGCGTTGCTTAAAATTTTTGCCAAAGGAGGGATCGTTATGGCTGTCTATGTGCCTCGCGTTTTGGTCTGCGGCGATGTGGAAAAGTTCAAGAAAATAATCGGCGATAAAATTGTCGAAATTATCGATATAATTCGGGGGGGGGGTAAGCTTAGCGGATAAAGATATTCTGAACATTCTCGACGGTGAGGCTGATTATTTTGTCTTCGTCGATTCAGCGGAGCTTTTGCGTTACGGCAATAAATTTCCTGATGTTCTTACGAATGGGCAGGTTATGTCGGCGGCAACTTTTGCAAAAAAAATTCTCGACGGCTTCACTTCAATGAAAATGTTCGCCGTCCTCTGCCAATTACTCCGTCAAGAAAAATTTGAACACGTGCTTGATTTTGATTGTTGCCTCGCCAAAAGTGATTTCCAAACAAATGACTATTTCAAAGTTACGGCGGCTTGCATTGAAGAAAATTTTTGCGGCAAGCCTCTCGCGCCGATTATGGAGAATGTTTACGGGGAAATTTATCGGACGTTCGACGAATGCAAATTCCGCCGCTTCGACATAATTATTTTGACCAAAGAACGCACGCCCGAAGAATTTGTTGAGGATTATATCAAGACCGAAGCTTTAAGCGATAAAATTTTGCTGTTCACAAGAAAAAATTCCGCTCTCGAAACGTCGCTGAAATCTAACCTAGATATTTTTGCGCAGGTTGAAGCTTTTACGATTGAAAACGGCGCGTGGTACATCATAGATAAAATTACTCAGCCCGTCGATGTTGGAATGTACGTCGTCACGCACAAGGACGCCAAACTTACCAAGCTCCCGAAATGTTACAAGATTATTCACGCGGGGCGCGCAGAGGCTGAAAATGATTTCGGCTATCTCGGCGACGACACCGGAGAAAATATCAGCCGCGTCAATATTTACTTAAACGAAGTTACCGCGCTTTATTGGGTTTGGCGGAATACAAATCACACACACGTTGGCTTTTGCCACTATCGAAGATTTTTCACAAGCAAAACCAATCAGAAGCAACGTAAAGCAAACGAATACTTTTTCAACGCTAAAAATCTTTTGAGCGAGGCGGAAATCATTAAAATCCTTGACGAATACGATATTATTACCTGTAAAGAATTTATATCCGACTCTACTCAACGCGAATTGATTATGTTGTTGGTTCCGCCAAAGCTCGTTGATTTCGCCGAGAAAATTGTCCGCGAACACGTTGCAACTAAACAGCCGGATTATCTTGACGCCTTCGACGAAGTTATTAACAGCAATATCTTTTTCCCCTATGAAATGTTTATCACGCGCAGAAATATTTTGAATGCTTATTGCGACTGGTTTTTCTCGTTTATATTTGGAGCGTTGCGGGAAGTTTTGACGACGGTTGACTTAGCTTTGTTCACGGGGAATTGGCGCAGAGTAGTCGGGCATTTCGCGGAAAGAATGTTGACGGTTTGGCTGATGAAAAATCATTTGCGAATCAAAACGTTGCCGATAATGTTCAGAGAGGACGTTTAGGGAGGGTAAATGTTACAGGATATAACGCTCGGGCAATTTTTTCCGGGCAAGTCGATATTGCACAGGCTCGACCCGCGCACGAAAATAATTTTGCTGTTCGCGCTGATGATTTTAGTTTTTACGGCGCAAGGTTGGGCGGCTTATCTCGCGTTGACGATTTTGACGGCGGGATTAATTTTTTTATCGCAAGTGCCGCCGCTGACAGTTTTAAAATCCGTCAAGCCGCTCGCGTGGATAATTTTGTTTACGTTGCTGATTCATTTCGTGAGCCACGACGGAGAAATTTTGGCGAAAGTTTACGTGTTCAAAGTGACGACGGAGGGAATAATTTACGGCGTGCAAATAAGTTTGCGATTGGTGTTGCTGATAATGTTGTCGAGTTTGCTGACGTTGACGACTTCGCCGCTGAAATTAACCGACGCAACCGAGAAACTTTTATCGCCGCTGAAAAAAATTGGCGTACCGGCGCACGAATTGGCAATGATGATGACGATAGCGATTAGATTTGTGCCGACGCTGATTGAAGAGACGGACAAGATAATCAAGGCGCAAAAATCACGCGGGCTGGACTTTGAATCGGGTGGAATTATTAAGCGGTTGCGTTCAATGGTGCCGATATTGGTACCGCTATTCCTGTCGAGTTTTCGGCGAGCAGATGATTTGGCAATGGCAATGGAGGCGCGGTGCTATCGTGGCGGCGAAGGTCGAACTCACATGAAACAACTGCGCCTTACGAGTTTAGATTTTTGCGCGGCGGTAGTGATGATTTTAATCTGCGCGGCGGTAGGAGGATTAAGTTATGCGTGCTGAACACAGAGAGGAATTAAAACTTCGGCGGCGGAATATCGCATTGACGGTTTCTTATGACGGGACGAATTACAACGGCTTTCAATGGCAGAGTCCTCCGCGAGTTGCCGTGCAAAATATTTTGGAGGAACGGCTCGAAAAAATTTTCGGCGATAAAATAGAATTGGCGGCGGCGGGGCGGACGGATGCGGGCGTTCATGCATTCGGGCAAGTTGTGAATTTTTTTACGGACGGGCGAATTGACGTTGAGAAAATTCCGATTGCCGCGAGTTGTGTTTTGCCGAGTGATATTGTCGTCAGAGAGGCGCGGGAGGTTGATAAAAATTTCAGTGCCCTCCACAGCGCGAAGAGTAAAATTTATTTTTATCGGATTCTGCGCGGCGCGGCGTCTAATCCTTTTGTCAATCGATTTGCTTGGCACATTTTCAGACCGCTTGACGTTGAGATTATGCGCGAGGCTTTGGAGATTTTAATCGGCACGCATGATTATTCGAGTTTCAAGGCGGCGAGCAACGTTCAAAGAAATCCTGTCCGAACGATTTATGCGGCGGAAATTTTTAATGAAAATATTTTTGGCGGCGAGTGTTTGACGATAAAAATTCACGCGAACGGCTTTTTATATCACATGGCGCGGAATATCGTTGCGTTGGTTGTTGAAGTTGGGCGCGGCAGAATTAATCTTGACGACTTCCAAAAAATCTTCGACGCTCGCGACAGAAGTTTAGTTCCCGCGACTGCTCCCGCGCAGGGCTTATGTTTGCAAGAAGTTTTTTATTGACTCTAAATGAGACACAGAGTTAGAATTGTCATTAATTGTCCACTTGTCCCTAAGGAAAGGAATAAGGTGATTATCATGACCATGACGGTAAGATATAACGGCTCGGCGAATCGTGCGCTGGCTCATACCGACAAAAATGACAAAGTGCGTTCAAAAGCTCTCGGCAAAATCACGAGCGGTTTGAAAATTAATTCAGCCGTTGACGATGCCGCGAGCTTTTCTATAGGCGCACGTATGCGGGTTAAACTTCGCGCCCTCGACCAAGACGCGCAAAACGTTCAAAATGGCAGTTCGATCCTTAAGACTGCGGAAGGCGGCATTCAAGGGCAGATTGAAATTCTCAAGACGATTCGCGAAAAAGTTATCGACGCCGCCAACGATCACAATACCGAAGAAGACCGCCAAACTATCCAAAAAGAACTCGTCCACCTCTACGACGAAATGGAGAGCCTCGCTTACGGTACCGATTTCAATTCCAAGAAACCTTTGCTCGCCGATAAAATTGTTAGATTGAGCGACGGCGATTTGGAGGAAATTAATCAAACCAAGTTAAACCTAATCCGCGACGCAGAATTTAACGTTCTCGATAATGTCTATGGACCTTTCGCCGCGTTTACTGAATACTCATCTTCAACAACTGCTATCAATACAATGTCAGGCGGCACTGATGGCATTCCCAAAATCATGACGATGGATTTTTCTTCCTACACTGAAGTTAGCCAACTAGATAACGTCGGACTCTCTATTATGGGCGTAACCAAAAACGGCACCAATTACTATGGCAGTTACATTCTCACAAGCGATACGAGCCGTATATACAGTTCGGGCGGTACTAACGTTCCAATCGGCAATTCCGTCAGCAATGCCATTGATAATCTCGTCACCACAATAAATAATCAGAGCATCGGGATGAAGGCTAATCGCGACGGGCTGAAGATAACTTTGACGACCGAAAATCAAAGCTCAAAGGCAAATAACGCACGCGCTCAGGGAACAAGCGGCTCAGCAACGGGCACGACTACAACTTCAAAACGCGGCACAGGAGCTGATGTCAGCGGAACAACCAGCGGCGGTTTCAATAATCCTTCCGGCGACCCCGACCTCCCGCCGTCCTCGCAAGCAACTTTAACTGTCGACTTATCCAACGCGGCAAGCGATTCAGGTTTCATCTTCGACGGTTACAGTTTCCGCATAGTCGACCCTAACGAGACAATTCAACGAAGCGGTCCTGTCAACTTGGTAAAGGGGCAATCTAAAAGCAGTTCAACCGGCTCTTTCCGCTACCAATTCGACGGAACTAACATAACGTTTACGGCAAAAAATAACGGCGCAGAGTACAATAACAAGTCCATAAGCAATTACTACTAGTATAACGAAACTCAAGCGGCATCGTATACACCTTACAACGCGTTCACGGGCGAGATAAAAACTTTGCAGACGGGAGCCGATAGTACCGACGTTGCTTATTGGGGACTCGACCTTTCCGGAATGAGCGTCGACGATTTCAGCCAAGAATACGCCGGAAAGTCTATGCAGATTAACACCACCGCCTCCACGACTTATAAATTTTATGATTCAAAACTCGCGCCAAAACTTGAAGGCTTCGCTGAAGATGCCCATTCGCGCACAGATACGCGCATTCAAATCGACATCAATAATATCCGTCAAAGCGTCGCGGGCGGTAGAACTTTGGCGGAGGCTGTCAGTCAACAAATCAGTAATACCGAAGTCGACGGCGATAAAGTCAAAATTAAATCGACGCGTGCGGGCACTCTCGGCAATAGCGACAACGTAATCTTTATCGAAGAGACTTTGCGTCACTACGACATAGATTTTTCCAATCTCAACGTCAAAATCCCCGACGGTCTCTACGGCAAAGGTTTTCGAGCTTACTGTGCGACTGACAACAAAGAATGGTTTAACTTCGCTTTCACTGACGGCACAGACGCTTACGACGCCGGATTAGAAAATATAAAATCCATTAACATTGACGTTTCCGCCGTTACTGATGTTGATTCACTTATGCGAACGATTTATGATCAAGCGACACCGCTCTTGGAAGGTAGCGATACGAAATATAATCATCACCTTCGTCTCGCCGCTGACTATGATAAAAAAATCCTCACGGTTTACGACCATCGCCGCTTTAACGTGAGCCAACCGCCTTATGACTATCAAGAGAAAGGCGCGAAAATTGCTGATGGCGTAGCGTTTAAAGAAGATTATGCTCCCGAAAGGCGAAATTTTTCTGTCAAGGATTTAGTTATCCAGCACACCGACAAAGCAAATATGAATATCCACATAAAAATTCCGCAGATGACGCTCGACCATATTTTCGACCCGTTGCCGATTGACCCTTCGACGATTTTTGATTATCCTGTTACAAGCAAGGGCAGCCGCGACTTTTTACTCGGTAAGCCAAAACCGCCCGGCATCCTCGATAACGGCAACTATGGTTGGTGCGCAGAACAGACGGCTTGAGTTCACGGCAGAAAACGTCACGACGGAGATTGAAAATTTAACCGCCTCCGAATCAACAATCAGCGATGCAGACATGGCTAAAGAAATGACAGAATACACAAAGGCAAACATCTTGGCGCAAGCGTCACAGTCAATGCTCGCGCAGGCGAATCAAAATCAATCGATGGTGTTATCGCTTCTCCAATGAGGAGGTGAGCAAATGAAGTTATTGCGTTGGGGAATTCGGGCGATAATCGCGGTGGCAGTCGTCCACATAATATTTTTCGCGTTCATGTTGATTAAATTTTTGACTGCCTGACTGCCTCGGATAAAATTATCGCGGCGGAGGTTGCGACGTTTAAACTCTCGGCGTGCCCGTTCATCGGTATAAAAATTTTGCAGGCGACGTCGAGGATTTTTTTTGAAACGCCATTAGCCTCCGAGCCAAAAACTATCGCAACTTTTTTATTGAAGTCGTGACGGTAATAAATCTCCACCGAGTTATCAACAGCCGCCGCCAAAATCTCCACGCCGCGCAGATTCAAAAATTCTTCCGCGCTCAGCTTTACAATCGGCAAATAAAAAATCGCGCCCATCGACGAGCGCACGACTTTGGGATTGAAAATTTCCGCCGAGCCTTCCAATAAAATCATTCCGCAATCGAAAGCCGCCGCCGTCCGTAAAATCGTCCCGACATTGCCGGGGTCTTGTACGCCGTCCAATACGACGATTATTTTTTTTGCCAAGACTTCCTCAAGCGTCGAAAATTTTTGCCGAACGACTAATAAAATTCCTTGCGGCGTCTGCGTATCTGAAATTTTTTCCAACATCGACGGCGAGACTTCTTCCAAATTTTTTAATCGCGCAACCAAATTCGCCGCTCTTACGTCCGATAAAAATTCTCGCGTGTAAAATCCGAATTCAATCTGCGCGGGCGGTACTTCCTCGCAAAGCCGCAACCCTTCCGCCACGAATAATTTCAACTCGTTGCGGAATTTTTTTTGCGCCAATTTGTTAATCATTTTTATCTTAGCGTTTGACATTTAAAATCCTCCGTGCTATAAAGTTTTCGGTGTCATTGATAAAAATTTTCAGGAGATGATTAGGTTGAAGAAGACTTATAAAATCGACGTGGACTGCGCCAACTGCGCCAACCTCATGGAAGTCGAGGCTAAAAAAACTTCGGGCGTTAAGGATGCCGTCGTGAATTTCATGACGCTCAAAATGAAAGTCGAGTTCGAGGACGGCGTCGAGCCTAAGGAAGTTATGGGGCGCGTCCGTGAGAATTGTAAGCGCGTCGAAAAGGATTGCGAAATTTTCTTATGAACGCCAAGCAGAAAAAAAATCTAATCCGAATTTTAATCGCGGCGGCATTGCTGATTGCGTTGAATTTAGTAGAAATTTCCGGCGTCCAAAGATTATTGCTGTACCTCGTGCCGTATCTGATTGTCAGCTATGATATTTTACTCAAAGCATTTCACGGGCTGAAAAATCTGCGCGCCCTCGATGAAAGTTTGCTTATGACGATTGCAACGGTCGGAGCATTTGCATTAGCTGTTCACGACGACGGCGATTATAACGAGGCTATCGCTGTTATGTTATTCTATCAAATCGGCGAGTGGTTTCAAAGCTACGCGGTTGGCAAAAGCCGCAAAAATATTTCTGAGCTCATGGACATTCGCCCCGATTATGCCAACGTCGAAACTGATAACGGACTTGAACAAGTTGACCCCGACGAGGTTGAGATTGGCACGATTATAATTGTTCAGCCCGGCGAAAAAATTCCGATTGACGGCGTGATTGTCGAGGGCAATTCAACTTTGAACACAATCGCTTTGACGGGTGAGAGCCTCCCGCGTGATGTCTCGATCGGTGCGGAGGTCGTGAGCGGTTGCATAAACTTAAACGGCGTCTTGAAAATCAGAACGACTAAAGAATTCGGGGAGTCCACCGCGTCAAAAATTTTGGAGCTCGTCGAAGACGCAAGTTCGCGCAAGTCCAAGTCCGAAGATTTTATCGCGAAGTTCGCAAGAATTTATACGCCCGTCGTTGTAATCTGCGCGGTTGCATTGGCGATAATTCCGCCGATAATTTTTGGCGATTGGAGCACTTGGCTTTATCGTGCGCTGATTTTCCTTGTCATAAGTTGTCCGTGCGCGTTGGTGATAAGTATTCCGTTGAGTTTCTTCGCGGGTATCGGCGGCGCGAGTCGTGCGGGAATTTTGATTAAGGGCTCCAATTTTTTGGAGACGCTTTCCAAAGTTAAAACCGTCGTCATGGATAAGACCGGCACGTTGACGCAAGGGAGCTTTGAAGTCGAAGCCGTTCACAGTAAGAATTTGAACTTCGACGCCGAAAAACTTTTACACCTCGCCGCTCATGTCGAGAGATATTCCACGCACCCAATAGCCAATTCTTTAAGAAAAGCTTACCCGAATGAACGCGACGATTGCACGGTTGAGGCTGTTGAAGAAATTGCTGGGCGCGGCATTCGAGCGAAAGTCAACGGGCAGATTGTCAGCGTCGGCAACGAAAAATTTATGGAGGAAGTCGGCGCGAAATGGATTCCCTGCCGCAAGACGGGCACGATTATTCATGTTGCGGTTAATGGGGAATACGCGGGGCACGTCGTTATTTCCGATGCGATTAAGCCGCACGCTAAAGAAGCCGTTGCTGATATGGAAGGCGCAGGCGTCGAAAATATTTTTATGTTGACGGGCGACAGTGAGAAGATTGCGTCGAAAGTTGCGGCGGAACTCGGCATTAAAAATTATCGCAGTGAACTTTTGCCCGCCGATAAAGTTTCCGAGTTTGAAAAGATTTTGTCCGCGCAGATTGACGGCAAAGTTGCGTTCGTCGGCGACGGCATTAACGACGCGCCTGTTTTGAGCCGCGCAGATGTCGGAATTGCAATGGGAGCTTTAGGTTCGGACGCGGCAATTGAGGCGGCTGATGTTGTGTTAATGGATGACGACCCGCTAAAAATTTCTAAGGCAATTAAAATCTCGCGTAAATGTTTAGGTATCGTCAAGCAGAATATTTTCTTCGCACTCGGCGTAAAATTTTTATGCTTGATACTCGGCGCGATTGGGCTGGCGAATATGTGGATGGCAATTTTCGCGGACGTCGGAGTTATGATTCTCGCAGTACTCAATGCAATTCGCGCACTAATCTTGCCAAAGTAAAACTTCCTTGATATAATCGCCACAAGCGTATGAACATTTTTTAGGAGGTTTTGATTATGGCTAAGTATGTGTGCAGTGTGTGCGGTTACGTTTATGAAGGCGACGCCCCGCCGATGGAGTGCCCGGTTTGCAAAGCTCCGGAAGAAAAATTCATCAAGCAGGAAAGCGAAATGACTTGGGCGGCTGAACACGTCGTCGGCGTAGCAAAAGGCGCACCCGAAGACATTTTGAAAGACCTTCGCGCGAATTTCACCGGCGAGTGCACGGAAGTCGGCATGTATCTTGCGATGAGCCGCGTTGCCTATCGTGAAGGCTATCCTGAAATCGGCGAGTATTGGCGTCGCGCCGCTTTGGAAGAAGCTGAACACGCCGCCAAATTCGCGGAACTGTTGGGCGAAGTTCTTACTGACAGCACAGAGAAAAACTTGAAAATGCGCGTGGAAGCCGAGAATGGCGCAACTGCCGGCAAAACGGATCTTGCTAAACGCGCTAAGGCTCTCAATCTCGACGCAATTCACGATACCGTTCACGAGATGGCGCGTGATGAGGCACGTCACGGCAAAGCTTTCGCCGGTTTGCTGAAACGTTACTTCGGCAAATAATTCTTGACAGAAAAAATCTTGCGTGATAGTATTGCGTGCATTGCGGAGGAGTGTCCGAGCGGTTGAAGGTGCTTGACTCGAAATCAAGTGTGGTCACAAGCCACCGTGGGTTCGAATCCCACCCCCTCCGCCATAAACAGAAATTAATAAGCCGCGTTTCAATTCGGAGCGCGGCTTTTGCGTTGGATACGTGAAAATTTTTTCTACGGCGGAACTTTATTCTTGATTTTCCTAGTACATTTTTTTATAATTCAATCGTAAAAAAATACATGCTTGGAAGGAGGCTTTACAGCTGAATGTGGAATGTTTTTCTTTAGCAGAAAGGAGCGATGATTATGCGCGGGTTTGTTTTTCACCTTCAGAGGTTTGCAACTATCAGCAACACCAATTCAAACAGTTTGGTCAGCGGTACAAGTTACAACGACAGTATCTATAACGGTAATGTTGATTATGTAACGATTGCGGCGGGCGCGGGCGACGATACCGTTACCAATTATTGGGGCTGGTACACTTCGATTAACGGCGGCGACGGTGCTGATAGGATTTATTTGAATTCCGGTAAAAGCCAACGCGGTGTAACAGTTCGCGGCGGCACCGGCAACGATACCATTTACGGTGACACCAGCAGTTACGATAACGGCATAATTTACCAGTACACATCGGGCGACGGTAACGATTTGATTTACAACTACAAAGCTAGCGATACAGTTTCGCTCGGCGGCTATTCCTACACAAGAGAGACAATCAACTCTAACGATGTAAGAATCAGCCTGACGAGCGGTGGCGCAATAACTTTGAACGGCGCGAGCGGCAAAACTGTTAATATCGTTGGAGGTACTTTGCAAGGCTCCGCTACCGATACCATTACCAATTACAACACAAATAGTTTAGTAAGCGGGACGAGCGACGCTAACACGATTCGCAACTATGCAGGCGGCGCGACTATTCTCGGCAACGGTGGCAACGATTCAATTTACAACAGCACGTACACTTACACAATTAATGGCGGCTATGGTTATGTCACGATAGACGGTGGCGCAGGCAACGATACCATTACGAGCAATGACCCGCGAGTTTCAATCAACGGTGGCGCAGATAACGATGTTATTAGTCTTGGAAGTTGGTCGGGCATCACGGTTAAGGGCGGCACAGGTAACGATACTGTTTATACCTACACTTCAAGAAGCAACGGCGTTTTGTATCAATATGCTTACGGCGACGGCAACGATTACATTACGAATTGGAGCGGCTATGATACGTTAAGCCTCAGCGGCGGCTCCTACTCCAAAGAGACAATCAACACTAACGACGTAAGAATCAGTTTGCAAGGCGGCGGCGCAATAACTTTGAACGGCGCGAGCGGTAATACTGTTAATATCGTCGGCGGAACTCTCGTCTCCGATGTCATTAACAATATCAACACAAACAGTTTGGTGAGCGGGACAAGCAATGCTGACACGATTATTAACCGTGCAGGCGGCGCGACTATTCTCGGCAACGGCGGTAACGATTCAATTTACAACAGCACGTACACTTACACAATTAATGGCGGCTACGGTTACGTCACGATAGACGGCGGCTCCGGCAACGATACTATCACGAGTTACGATCCGCGAGTTTCAATCAATGGCGGTGCAGATAATGATGTTATTAACTTAAGCGATTGGTCGAAAGTCACGGTTGTTGGCGGCACGGGTAATGATACCGTTAATACTCCAAGTTTAAGAAGCAACGGCATTCTGTTTAAGTACAATTCTGGCGACGGCTACGATTACATTACGAATTGGAATGTTAACGATACACTCAGCCTCGCAAGCGGCGTTTCTTATTCCCAAGAAACGATAAACGGTAATGTCGTAGTCAGCATATCTGGCGGCGGCGCGATAACCTTAGGCGGCGCGAGTGATAAGATTGTCAACATTTATCCGAATACAAATCCTAACCCCGTTATCTACAACTACAACACAAACAGTTTGGTAAGCGGGACAAGCGACGCTAACACGATTCGCAACTACGCAGGCGGCGCGACTATTCTTGGCAACGGCGGCAACGATTCTATCTACAACAGCACAAGCTCCTATCACACGATTAACAATGGCTACGGTTATGTCACGATAGACGGTGGCGCAGGCAACGATACCATTACGAGCAATGACCCGCGAGTTTCAATCAATGGCGGCGCAGATAATGATGTTATTAACTTAAGCGATTGGTCGGGAATCACGGTCAAAGGCGGCACGGGTAACGATACTGTTAATACTTCAAGTTTAAGAAGCAACGGCGTCTTGTACCAGTACAACTACGGCGACGGTTATGATTATCTCTCGAATTGGAGCGGTAACGATACGCTCAGCCTCAGTAGCAATGCTTCCTATTCAAAGGAGACTGTTAGTTCTAACGTTGTAGTCAGCATATCTGGCGGCGGAGCAATTACCTTGAGTGGCGGCGCAGATAAGCTTATCAATATAGTTGGCGGCATCAATTTGGTCACAACGCCGAAAGGCACGCTTATTTCCAATTCCAACCCCAATACCCTCTTGACAGGCACGGCTTACGCGGACACAGTCAATAACAGCGGCACCAACGTTACAATCAACGTGGGCGCGGGTAATGACACCATTTATAACTGGGCTGATAAAGTTACTGTTAATGCCGGTAGCGGAAAAGATACTCTCAGCGGCGGATATTCCAATTCAAAACTCAACGGCGACGACGGTAACGATTTAATCAGTCTCACAGGTTCCTATTGGCGCAATACGATCAGTGGCGGTAACGATGATGATACAATTATCGCCGGTGGCAACGAGCATTCGGTTAGTGGCGGTGCAGGCGCGGATAGAATCAGTCTCAGCGGCGACAAATTAACTGTCAGCGGCGGCACGGGCAACGATACTATCTACGGCTCCACCGCTACAAGTCATCTCTATCAATACAGTTCGGGCGACGGCAACGATGTCATTTATAACTGGAGTTCTAACGATTCGCTGACAATCGCGGGTGGCGCAAGTTGGACAAAATCAACCGTAAATAATGATGTCGTCGTAACAGTCGGGAACAGCGGCAAGATAACATTAGCTGGCGCGAAAAATAAAACTGTCAATATCTATCCGTCGTCAACGTCCGATACCACACCGGCAGCCGTTATCAGTCAGCAAGACGTTATCAAAAAGTTTATGAAGTCTTTAGACACGACAACTTATTCCGGTATCAGCGCGCTCAATCAAGCAGTCTCCGTAGCTTCGGGCGGTTATTTCTCCAATATCAGTGCCGCGATTAATCAGATGGTTGACGATTGCAGGACAACGGGCAATGCAACTAATTTCTTGAAAAATTCTTGTGGCATTGACTTAAGCAACTCAGACACCGGCGCGATAACCGGTTTCGATGCGGGCGGCTCCACTTATCAAAAAACTTCCTCCGGCATAGTTCCGGAAAGCGGCGCGGTTAATTCCTTCACCGGCAACTCCTTCACAACCAACGGCTTGACAATTAAACTGGCGCAGTTCTATACACCATATGACGCGTACGAAATAAGCTACAACAGTTTGACGAACAGCACACAGAGATATATTTGGCAAGCCCTTCAAACGTGGTGGGCAAGCGGTGCACTGAATCTTATCGCGCAGTCTTATGGAAACAATTTCGGATTCTCGTCGAGCTCTTCCGCTACAGTCAAGGAAATGTACTTTGGCTTTATCAACGAGAACAACAACACATTGGCTTCTACTCCCTATTACTACTCGAATGCAGGGAAGGCTACCAAGCTTGGAATGAAAGTCAACATGCGCTACTACAACAGCATTCCGACCGGCAATGTAGACGGTGAGAGCTCAGTTACGAATGCCTACTTGGATAGAACTTTGGCGCACGAATTTACGCATGCGGTAATGGCGACTAACATTAATTATTTCGCTGATTTACCGGAATTTATCTCGGAAGGCATGGCGGAATTAACTCACGGCATAGATGATGAAAGAACGTCTACCATAAATTCTTTGGCGGGCAACGCGAATAATTTAAGGAATTCCTTAGCTTTAGTTCCCGGCACCGGCACGAACGTTGCTTATGCGGGCGGTTACATGTTCCTGCGCTACCTTGCAAAGCAAAGCTCCGAACATTATCCAACGTCAAGCTCCGCAGGTTATGCCACTTCAGGCAAGGCTGTATCTCAAGACAATTACGGCAGCGGTTCTTCTTCGGTTTCGGTTAAGGGCGCATTGATGACCGTTTCTAAAGATTTCAACGACGACATGCTCGACTTAACAAATTACTCTTCCGTTAAGAATGTCGATGCAACCGCCTTGATTCGTGACGTTACGATTGTCGGCAATAAAAAAGCGAATTCCATTTCGACGGGCGTAGGTAATGATACAATCTTCAGCAACACCGGCAACGATACAATTTATGGCGGCGAGGGTGCTGACGTTCTTTATGGCGACGCAGGCGACGACTTCATTAATGGCGACGCGGGCGACGATTCGATTTGTGGCGGCACGGGTAATGATACGTTGACGGGCGGCGAAGGCAAAGATGTTTTCATTCACACGGCGGACAACGATTTTATCAGCGATTACGTTGCGGGTGAAGATAAAATTAAACTCGCCGAAGAAAATGCCTCGATAACTGCCTTCTCAATCAGCGGCAATGATGTCGTTTTGACGGTCGGCAACGGTTCAATCACTGTCCAAAACGGCAAGGGCAAACAGATTACTGTAGTTGATTTCAACGATAATTCTACGTCTTCCGTTTATGGCGGCGGTAGCGACGATTCGACCGGAAAATCTGCTTCGACCTTTACCATGACGAATAAAACTAAATCTTCTGTGACGCTTGGCTCAGCTTACGAGATCGCCGATGCTTCTGCGCGGACTAAAAAGGTAAAAATCACGGGCAATGCATTTGACAACACAATTATTGGCGGTTCGGGCAAGGATACGCTTTACGGAATGGCGGGGAATGATTCGATTCTCGGTGGCAAAGGTAATGATAAACTTTACGGCGGTGCGGGCAATGATATTTTAATCGGAGGCAAAGGTAACGATTCACTCTGGGGCAACGCCGGCGCGGATATTTTCTCTTATGAATACGGCGACGGTAAAGACGTTATAATCGGCTTCGACGATAATGACACGCTCACGCTCGATAATATCGACTTCACGGCGTCCTACAGCAAAAAGAATAAGGCTGTAACGCTGAAGTTTGACAGCAGTAACTCCATAACGTTGAAAAACTTCACGGCAACAACTTTCCACGTCAACAATTCCACCTACAAAATCAGCGGCTCCACACTTGCATTAAAGTAAGCATACGTTTCTTGTCGAATAAAAAAATCCTTTCCGATGTTTGGAGAGGATTTTTTTTTGCTCAGTTCAATTCAATCTGCTCGGAAATATTTTCGTCGGAAAGTTCATCTTCACTGTGCGCAATTTGATACTCGATAACGTTCGACTTCACGGCGCGAATATAAACCGTTAAATCTTCGTCGGGTTCGTCAAGGTTAATTGTGATTCGCTTCGCCTTCTGAATGTTCATTTGATTAGAAACGGCTTCGGGCAAATTCGTATAAAAAATGTCGAAACTGTCGCCCGCGTCGATGAACGGATACCACACGTCAAATTTTGTATTTCTGTCGATGACGGTTTTGAACTTGCGCTTTTTATTTCTGCCGACGTAGCAACTGAACGGAGTTTTGGAGGCGTCGGGCGTGATGTGTTTAGTTTGAACGTTGCCGCCCGCCCTGCTTAACAATAAGCCGTAAGCAACGCCCGTTTTACCCGTCGGAGCCGTCAAGTCTGTGCGAATCTCGACGCCGCGAGCTTTTTGCAATTCGTGAGCCGCCTCCGTTCCGAGCGCGGGATAAATTTTAAATTCGGGTGCCTTCCCCACGAAACCGAATAAATTTTGTACGGGAGATTTCTCGCCTGCGCGGTCGACGGGAATTTTCTTAACGGTCTCGCTTAAAACAATCTGGTCGTCAGAATTATCCATATCGCCGAGCCAAATTTCTAAGCCGTTTTCGTCGCGCCGATAAATACTGCCGCGTTGCATAAAATAATCGTCTTTAAGTTCGTAGCCGCTTTTAAGTCGTCCGTTCGCAAAAGGATTTTCATCAGCCGCAAGCCGTGTGTCCTCAACCGGCAAAAGATATTCCGCAAAAAGTTCGTTGACAATCTTAGACTTAGACGAATTACCCGCCAGAAAAATAGAAATTTCATTAATCTCGCGGAGTGGCTTTATCTTGCGGAGAGAATTTTTACTGTTCTTTTCAAAGGCTTCCTTCATCGAAATGAAAAAATTATTTATGCCCGCCTTGATTCTGCCGCGTAAAATTTTTAACAAGTCAATGCCCGCGTCCAAACTGAAATTTTCAATAAGCTGTCCATCGTCGCGGAAAAGATTGAGTTTTATAAATCCGCCCGCCAAAATTTCCTTTGCCGCGTCGGAGTCGGGAGCCTCCCACACGGGACGAATTTTTTCAATCAACGCGTGCATGTTTGCATGAGCCTCTTGCGAATCTTTAATCAAAGCCTCCGAGCCCGCGAAATCTTTTTTCTCCGCCGCCCATGTAAATGGAATTTTCCCGCCGCCATCCGGTCTCAACAAACGGTCTTGATTCGCCCTAAAAATCTCGAACGCCAACAGCTTTAAAAGATTTTCACCGCCTAAAGTCCTGTCGCCATTCTCCCCGAAATGCACAAGCAAATAATCATAACGGTCGCTGGACGCCTCGCGCATAAATCCGAAATCAAAATCAGTCGTGCCGCCGCCGAAATCGAACACCGCATAATAATTTTCTTCCTCGCCCGCCGGGTCGAAGCCGTATTCTTGCAAAGCCGTTATCGCGTAAGCCGCCGCCTCACTTGCGCCCTCTCTCACGGAAAATTTTTTCATCAGCGTTTCGTTGGATAGTAATGCCGTCGGCAAAGATTTTTTCAGCCCGCGTTCAAAGCACAGCCGCATTTTCTCCCGAACACTTTTCTCATACGTCACGGGGAACGACAAAATATAATTCAAAAAAATATGATTCTCCTGTTGCATGTTGTTAATGTACAACCCAAGATAATACGCGTAAATTTCCAGCGGATTTATTTCGTCCTCCGCCAACTCCGCGAACGGAGCCAGTTGCGTTATGAAATTTTTTTCGTCGCGGAGCATGAATTGAGTTTTGGAGCCGCACCAATATTTTAAGTCAGTCAAGAACGAGTAGAATTTCTCCGAGCCGCCGTTGATTAAATTTTCAAAAGCCGCGTGTGAAATTTTTACGTCGTCCCAACTGGTCAACGGGCGTCCCTCGCGCCAATAATAAGCCTTCAAAAAACTTTCTATGTCAATGAACTGAATCACCGTCGGATTTTCGTAATCGGCAGAAAAATTAACCCCGTTACTGTAAGAGCCGCTCCCGACTTGCAACGGCAAAATTTGTGAGTGTTCATTTTCGTAGACGACGACGGTGCGGCTGGTTCCGAAATCGATAGCGACGATGCCGCTTGAAACGTCGGTTGCGGGGTCGCGCGCTACAAAATTTTCGCCGAGAGAAATTTCAGTGCCGTCTTCTTGGTCGATGTCCCATAAATCCCAATGCCCGCGATTCGGGTCGAACAAAATATTTTCGTCGTAAGGGTCGAGCCCTGCGCGGTCTTTGTCGCAATTCAGTAGGAAAGTTTTCAGCTGTTCGGCGTCGCCAAAATTCTTTAAATCCGCGTCCGAAATCTTCACGCTTGTTAGTATCTTCGTCATAATTTCATCACCCGCGCAGATTATATCACATAAAAAAATCTTTACCACTTAGCCGAAATTCTTTGTATAATGATTAGCGGGAGGGTTTTTCATGATAGAAATGATAATCGGACGGGCGGGCGTCGGCAAAACTTTCGAGTGCTTACGACGCGCCAAAAAAATTTTAGACAGCGAGCCGCTTAAGACAGAAATAATTTTTTTACTGCCGGCGTATCAAACTTACCGCGCAGAATTGGAATTGGCAAGTTTAACGGGCGGAGCGTTCAATACGCGCATGAACAGTTTCAATCGCTTTGCACGACAAATTTTAGAGGAAATCGGCGGAGGATTAGTCCCGCGCATATCGGAAATCGGGCGGCGACTTTTGCTGAGGAAAATTTTATTGCGGCGCGATAAGGCGGGCGAGTTGAAATATTTTGTACGGGCGGCAAAGCAACAGGGCTTCGTAGAAATTTTAGCGGAGGAATTAAAAGAGCTTAGGATTTATTCGATAGACGCGGAGAAATTGGACGCGGCGGCAGATAAAATCGAAGTCGACGAGCTGAAGGATAAACTGCAAGATTTGAAACTTTTCGCGGAGGATTTTAAGGCGGCGTTGGCTGACAAATTAACTGACGACGAAAATTTATTGGAGCGGGCAACGGAGTTCATGGAACAATCGGCGACATTGGCGGACGCGGAAATTTTTATCGACGGCTTTATCTTCTTCGACCCGCAACAACGTAACTTTTTAAAAAAATTATTCACGTGCGCGCGGAATGTTCACATCACGTTGCCGATGGATACAGATTTAAACAGCCGCGAAAATATTTCTGAGGTTGGGATTTTTAATCGCGCCTCGAAAACTTTCCACACGATAAAAAATTTGGCGGCGGAGCTCGGCGTCGAGTTCAGAATCACGCGCCTTGAAACTCCGCGCAGATTTAAATCCGTGCCGTTGAAAATTTTGGAGCAAAAACTTTTCGATTATAAGCCAAAAAAATTTGCGGATGTTACGGGTTTGAAAGTAATTGAGGCGGTGAATCGGCGGGCGGAAGTGGAAGCAGTCGCGCAAGAAATTTTACGGCTCGTGAAAAAAAATTATCGTCTTCGCGACATCGGAGTTTTGGCACGCGACGAGCAATATTTTTCGCTGATAAAATCGATATTCGAGCTCCACGCGATACCGCGCTTTATCGACATGAAACGAGCGGCGGCGCATCACCCGTTAGCGGAGCTGATTCGTTCGGCGTTGGAAGTTCTGCGCGGTTGGCGACGTGAATCAATTTTCCGTTGCTTAAGGACGGGTTTTTTCGACGTGGCGCAAGAGGACGTTGACTTACTGGAGAATTACGTGATTGAGTTCGGGATAAAAAGCGCGGCGAATTGGCAAAAAAATTGGGAGTATCGCCGAGTGAAATCATTGGACGCGCCGATTCAACCTGCCACTCCCGCCGAGCTTGAATACCTTGAGAAAATCAACGGCATAAAAAAAATCTGCGCGGAACCGTTGATAAAATTCGCCGAGCGCGTGAAAACTTCGGCCAAAGAAATAATCGCAATGGCAACGGCATTGTTCAAACTTTTGGAGGAACTGGACGTGCCGGAAAAATTATCGGATTGGTCGCAGGCGGAAGAAATTCGCGGGAACTTGGCACTTTCGCGGGAACATCTAAAAATTTGGGACGACGTGATAAATTTATTGGAGCAAGTGGCGGACACACTCGGCGAAGAAAAAATAACGGCGCGAGAATTTGAAACGATAATCTTGGAGGGCTTAGAGGCGTTAGAAATGTCGCTGATACCGCCCGGACTCGACGAGGTAACGGTCGCGCAGTTTGAACAAAATTCGTTGCAAAATTCGCGGGCGATTTTCGTTTTAGGTTTCGATGATAAAAATTTCCCGCGCAAAGTCGGAGAAAAAAATTTATTGAACGACGCGGACAGATTAAGATTAAACGAATCGGGCTTGGAAATATCGTTGGGCGGCAAAGAGAATGCATTGGCAGAAAAATTTTTAATCTATCGCGGGCTGACGGAGGCGCGGGAACTTTTGATAATTTCATACGCGGCGGCGGACACTAACGGAGAAAAAATATCGGCGTCGTCACTGCTGAACAAAATCCAAAAAATTTTCCCGAACATACGGACGGAACGCGTTGAACTCGACGTGTTGCAAAATTTAGGCGGAGAAATATTTTCTGCGGGCGATAAAAATTTATCCAAAGAAACAGCTCAAAAACTTTACGCGCCTTCAAGAAAAATACAAGCTACCGTCACGCGTTTTGAAAAGTTTAACGAATGCCCGTTCAAATATTTTGCGCAATACGGCTTGAACTTGGCGGAGCGCGTCGAGTATAAAGTTCAGACGCCAGACATTGGAAATATTTTGCACGCCGTCATGAACAATTTCGGGCGCGATTTAAAAAGGGAAAATCGGCAATGGGCTTCGGTTAATGACGTTGAGTTGAATGGGCGCGTAGAAAAAATTTTGAACGAATTGACGCCGCGCTTGCATAATAAAATTCTCCTCAGTACAAAAACTTTGGAGCACCGTCGCGAACGGATAAAAAAAGTCGCCGTCGAATCGTTGACGCGATTGATTGAACTTGACAAAGTTAGCGATTTCAGTCCGCAGATTTTCGAGGAAAGATTTCATAACGATAAAACTTTTGGCGACGTTGATATAAATTTGAACGGGCAAATCGACAGGATAGATTTAAGCGGCGACGGCAAATTTTTTTTGATTGTTGATTATAAAACGGGCAAGGCGAGCCTCAGCTTACGGAAAATTTATCACGGGCTTAGTTTGCAACTGGCGATTTATCTCGGCGTGGCGCAAAATCTTGAAGAAGTCAGCGGGCGCGATGCGGGCGCGATGCTTTACTGCCTCTTAAAAATGTCAAGCAAGACGGGACGTAATGAAGATGAAGTCACGCTTGAAGCTAGCAACGAACTTAAAATGCCCGGCTTGATTCGCGTTGACGAGGAAATTAAAAATGCCGTCGACAGCACCGAGCAATTCGTTGACTTCAATAAAAAAAATCTCGTCAGCCGCGCAGATTTCCAAACGATTATCAAGTACGCGGAAAAAATTTTGCAGACGACTGCCGAAAAAATTTTGAACGGTTGCATTGAAGTTAAGCCCGCCAAATTTTCCAACGACGACGACGCTTGCAAATACTGCCTGTACTCCGCGCTGTGCAACTTCGACCGCGCTATTAACGAAACTTTGACGCCGACGCTTAAAGATTCGGAAGTTATCGCGGCTATGAACGAGGCTCTTCAATAAAAAACTTGCCGCCAAAATTTTCGTGTGATATAATGCGCCGCGTTTAACAAAATCACGCGGAATCGGAGCGTCGCCTGTGCCGCAAGGTTTATCGGCGCGTAAATGTTCCGCGAATGCAAAACAGGAGGAGTTTCAAATGGCAGTTATCTCAATGAAACAGCTTTTGGAAGCGGGCGTGCACTTCGGACATCAAACCCGTCGCTGGAACCCGAAAATGGCGCGGTACATCTTCACCGAGCGCAACGGCATTTACATCATCGACCTGCAAAAGACCGTCCGCAAAGTCGACGAGGCTTATAACTTCGTCCGCACCGTCGCAGAGTCCGGCAAGTCGATTCTGTTCGTCGGCACCAAGAAACAGGCGCAAGAGGCGGTTAAGGAAGAGGCTGTCCGCGCAGGGCAATTCTTCGTCAATGAACGTTGGCTCGGCGGCATGCTTACCAATTTCCAAACCATTCAAAAGCGTATCAATCGCCTTAAAGAACTTGAGACTATGGAGCAGGACGGAACCTTTGATGTTCTTACCAAAAAGGAAGTCATGCAACTCCGTCACGAAATGGCGCGTCTCGAAAAATATCTCGGCGGTATCAAAGAAATGAACAAATTGCCCGGCGCGTTATTCGTCGTCGACCCGCGCAAAGAAAGAATTGCCGTCGCCGAAGCCCGCAAACTCAATATCCCGATTGTCGCGATTGTCGATACCAACTGCGACCCCGACGAGATTGACTACGTTATTCCCGGCAATGACGATGCGATTCGTGCAGTTAAACTTTTGACGGCGAAAATTGCTGATGCGATGATGGAAGGCAATCAAGGCGCGGAGAGTGCCGAAGCCGCCGAAGAAAACGAAGAACAATTTTGAGGTGAAATAAATGGCTATTAGTGCTAGTACTGTTAAGGAATTACGCGAGAGAACCGGCGCGGGCATGATGGATTGCAAAAAAGCTCTGACCGCGACCGATGGCGATATGCAAAAGGCGATTGATTGGCTCCGCGAAAAAGGCATTGCCAAAGCCGCTAAAAAATCCGGACGCGTCGCGGCGGAAGGTGCCGTTGCCGCTTACATTTCTAAAGACGGCAAAACCGGCGTCCTCCTCGAAGTCAACTGCGAAACCGACTTCACTGCCAACAATGAAAATTTCCGTGCGCTGGAGAAAAAAGTTATCGAACACATTGCCGAAGCTAAACCCGCCGACCTCGACGCGCTCAATGACAGCGTTATCGACGGTAAAAAAGTTTCCGACCTCGTTACCGAAGCGACCGCTACTATTGGTGAAAAAATTTCGATTCGTCGCTTTGTCACTTACGAGACTGAAGGCAAGCTCACGACTTATATTCATATGGGCGGCAAAATCGGCGTGCTCGTCGAAATGACGGGCGGCTCCGACGAACTCGGTAAAGATGTCGCTATGCAAATCGCGGCGGCTAATCCTTCCGCTGTTGACCGCGTAGGCGTCGACGCTTCCGAACTCGAACACGAAAAAGAAATTCTCCGTAAACAAGCCCTCGAAGAAGGCAAGCCGGAGAAAATCGTTGAGAAAATGGTTCTCGGTCGTATCAACAAGTTTTATAAGGAAGTCTGCCTTGTCGAACAGATTTTTGTTAAGGATAATGAGAAGACTGTTAAAGACATTCTCGGCAAGGAAAAAGTTTTAAGATTCACGCGTTGGCAGCTCGGCGAAGGTATCGAGAAAAAAGAAGTCGACTTCGCGGCGGAAGTTGCGGCTCAAGCCGGCATGTAAAATTTATCCCAAGCAATAAAAAAATCCTCCACAGTCCAAAAAGATTGCGGGGGATTTTTTTTAATCGTTGCAAGGATAAACGGGCGCGTCAAAATATTTGCTGACAATTTTAACCGCACAATAATCGCCACACATACTGCAAGCCGTCTCGCCAGATTTATTCCTAGCTCCGCGTTTTTTCTTGGCAAGGTCGGGATCAATCGCCAAATTCATCTGCTCTTCCCAATCCAAAACTTTTCTGGCACGCGCCATTTGCAAGTCCCAATCGCGGAACTTTTTATTTTTAACAATGTCGGCGGCGTGCGCGGCTATCCTCGAAACTATAACTCCGTCGTGAACGTCCTCAATCGTCGGCAAGCATAAATGTTCGGCGGGCGTCACGTAACAAAGAAAATCAGCCCCGCTTATCGCCGCTAATGTCCCGCCAATCGCCGCAGTTATATGGTCGTAACCGGGCGCAACGTCCGTAACCAAAGGTCCGAGAACATAAAACGGCGCATTCCGACAAAGTCTTTTCTCAAGTTTCATATTGGCTTCGATTTGGTCGTAAGGAACGTGTCCAGGTCCTTCAACCATAACTTGAACGCCGCGCCTCCAAGCTCTGTCAACTAAATCGCCCAAAGTTATCAGCTCAGTAAGTTGCGCTCTGTCCGTTGCGTCGGCTATGCAACCGGGTCGCATTCCGTCGCCAAGACTTATCGTCACGTCGTATTTCGCGCAGATGTCCAAAATATCGTCGTAACGTTCGTAAAGAGGATTCTCGCGCTCATTATGAAGAATCCAGCCCGCTATAAAACTTCCGCCCCGACTTACAATATCCATCTCGCGTTGCTGAGTCCGAAGTTTTTCAATCGCCGCTCGCGTTACGCCACAATGCAACGTCATAAAATCCGCGCCGTCCTTAGCCTGCGTCTCAATCGTCTTAAGCAAATCCTCTTCCGTCATCGAAACAATCGCGCCATGATTTTTAATCGCCGCTACTGCCGCTTGATAAATCGGAACCGTCCCGATCATAATCGGCGAATGCTCAATAATTTTTTTCCGCGAAATGTCAATATTGTTGCCCGTGCTTAAATCCATAACCGAATCCGCGCCGCAACGAATCGCCTCGTCTAATTTTAAAAGTTCGGGCTCAATGTCTGGGAAGGTGCTCGACGTTCCGATATTTGCATTGACTTTCGTACGCAAGCCCGCCCCAACGCCGCAAGGTGTTAAATTTTTGTGATTAACGTTCGCGCAGATTGCAATGACGCCACTCGCCACGCCCGAACGAATTTCTTCCGCAGAAATTTTTTCAGCCTCCGCTACGATTTTCATCGCGTCAGTTATTTTGCCCTCGCGAGCCGCTTGCATTTGTGTTGACATGTTCATTCTCCTATCAAAAATTTTTTAAACCGCTTGACGACGAGCCCCGCGATAACCGCTCCGCAAGTTGTCGAGATTAAAAACGGTGTGACGTAAAAATAAAATGCCACGTCGCCCGCAGTTTGTCCTAGAATAAAAATCGCTATCGGGTAAGCAATGAGCCCGCCGATTATCCCCGTGCCGAACGCCTCCGCTAAAACCGTCAGCCAAATATTTTTCGTCCGAGCGTAGACAACGCCGCTTAACAACGCGCCAATCATACTGCCCGGAAATGCAAATATCGTTCCCAATCCTAAAAGATTTCTCAACAAACTCGCCGCAAATGCCGCCCCAACTCCGTATCGCCAACCTAAAAGTACCGCGCAGAAAACATTAACCATATGCTGAACTGGCGCGCAACGACTTCCGAGCACAGGAAACGAAATTAAACTCCCGACAACTGCTATCGCCGTCAACACCGCCGCGAGCGTCAATTTTTTTGTACCATTCATAGCAACAACTCCTCTGCTACAAAAGAGAAAGCCCCCTGATTCGGAGGCTTTCCCGTTGTTTCGAGAAATTATTTTTCCTACGTCGGCATTATCCGAATCAGGTTTGCGGGTCGAAGTGCTTAACTTCCTCTCAGCCGGTCTGCCAGCTCCCCGATATTCAGTCGTCGGTTGTTTCGACGCAGAAATTCTTTATCCTGCATTACTTTTTAACGAGCGAAGTATTACTGATTTGGTAAGCCGTACCGTTGACGTTGAAACTCGTGGCAGTGAAATTTTTCAGCGTAATAGCATTTGTCGTAGAGTCGACGTTAAAATAAAGTTCCTTCGCTCTCTTGTTGTAAGTGGCAGAGAAAACTCCCGTAACTTGCAATAAGTCGTTGTCTTCAAAGCCGCTGATAACATCTTTGCCCTCGCCCGACTTATAGATGAAAGTATCCGAACCGTCGCCACCAAGTAGCGTATCATTATCCGCACCGCCCCAAAGCGAATCATCACCTTTGCCACCGATAAGACTATCAGCACCTGCTCCGCCCCAAAGTGAATCGTTGCCGTCGCCGCCTTTGAGCGTGTCTTTGCCTGCGCCGCCCGAAAGCGTATCATTATCGCCTTCACCCAAGAGGCTGTCGTTACCTGCGCCACCGAGCAATATATCTTTACCTGCACCGCCGAAAAGTTTATCATCGCCTGCGTCTCCGACGAGTGAATCATTTCCCGCATTACCCCAGAGCGAATCGTTGCCCTTACCGCCTGAAATTGTATCATCGCCATTGTTGCCGTAGAGTTTATCTTTTCCGTTACCGCCTTTGATATTGTCTGCCGCCGTGCCGCCCGTTAAAATATTATTCTTGGCGTTTCCTTTTAGGACGAATGAATTGCCGACTTGCGCCGCATCGACCGTGACGACGGAGCTACCGGCAGTAAAGACTTCGCTATCAAATGACGAATTCAACGTAACGCCCTTATTGGTGGTAATTTTATCCTCGAAGTAGGTTTGAGTAGTTTGGTTGCCGCTCGCGTCGATTACCGTAATTTTTTTGCCGTTAGCGGAGATATTTTCGTCGCCAGTCTTTTTAAGGGTAAGGTTGTTACTCCCAACTTTAAAAACCGCGTCGCCCGTCTTATTAACCGAGAAACTTGCAATGCTCGCGCCGGCTCCCAAACTGATTTTATCTTTGCCCGAAGTGTAATTTTGGATAACGTCGTTGCCGGTTTTTTTCTCGTAAACGAAAATGTCAACTCCGTTGCCACCGTAGAGTGTATCATTACCTTTGCCGCCGTTAAGTGTTGAGCCCTTCGCGCCCGCATAAATCTTATTGGCTTTGGCATTACCAACGATATTTACTGCATTTGAGGTTTTAGTCGCGTCGACCGAAACAAGTGACGAATAACCGCTTGAGCTGAAATTTGTTGCCGCAGACGTGAGAGAAGCCGACGTTTTACCAGCGTTGAAAATAACGTGGTCTCCGAAAATATATTGCACAGTTTTGCCGTTCTTGACGGTGATTTTTTTATTTTTGCCGTTCGCGATTGTGAGAGCGTCATTGCTACCCAGTTTCAAGATTATATCGTTGTTGTTTAGTGAGACATCGGAAATCTGCGCGGCGTTGAGAGAAATTTTATCGGCATTTGAAGTATAATCGGCGATTGTAGAGGTTCCTTTGGAGAAGATAAAAACATCGTTGCCCTTGCCGCCGTTGACTGTAACATTGGAACCGTTGCTTGTGATTGAATCAGCTTTCGCAGTGCCCGTGAAAGTTTTGCCGCCGATGTCGCCATTCAAATTGAAGGAATATTTTCCTGCGTTCGAGACGACAGCAACGTTGCTATTAAAATTGGTCGCCGCCAAGCTGATTGTCTTTCCGTTAAGTGTCGGAGTGCCTTTGACGCCGCTGAATTCAACTTTATTTGTGCCCGCTACTGACGGATAGTAAGTAACACTTTTGCCGTTACCCGCGAGAGAATAATATTCGCCCGTACCGCCCTCAAGATAAGCCACGTTGCCGCTTGTAAGCGTTTTCCAACCCGAAGTATTTTCTTTAATTGTGTCTACGCCGCCAGCCAATACGAGTTTATAATCGCCGCCGCTTATCGAGATTGTATTCGATTTGCGATTGGCAAGTGCCGTATTGTTGAGGATAACGTTGTTGCCGCTGAGCGAGTCGTAAGTTATCTTTGTGCCGTTGAGCTTCGCACCTGCCACTGTTGACTGCTTGTAGGCAATGCTATTGATTGAAGTTGTCCACGAGTTAATTCCGCCGCTAACCGTTGTCAAATTGGTTACCGCGCTTGCAAGCTGAATTTCGTCGCCGACATTGAAGCCTTGAGCTGTAAACGATTGAACTGCCGTGTCGAGCTTAATCGTATCGTTGCCTTGTGAAGTATTAATCGTATTGGGTTGGCTACCGATGAGACGGACAAAATCATTGCCCGCGCCGCCGAAGATTGAATTATCCTTACCATAGTTGGTAATAGAGTCGGCATTGGCTGTCCCGTGAACGAAGTATTTTTAACGTCATTCGTCAAAGTTATATTAAAGCCGTTGTTGTATTTGAGCGTGACATTTTTTCCGACTGCGGCGGCTGAAATCGTCAAGTAATTCCCGTTTACTTCGAGCCCGTCAATTTCGCCGTCTTCCATTGTTGCCGTCGACGCGAGACCTTCAAGCGTAAGTTGAAGTGTACCCGCTATCGGAGCATGATAAACGACCTTGCCGTTGCTGAGTGTGTAATATTTCGACTTACCGTTTATGCTGTAGGAAGCGGTACCGTTGACAACTTCGCTCCAACCGTTAATAGCAACAGCGGCAGTTGTAACCTCCTCAGCTAGTTCAAGTGTGCAATTAGTGCCACTCAACGTAACGTCGGAATCTTTGAGAGCTTTTTCGGAAAGGATAAATCTGACAGTATCTTCCTCAACCACAGCCGTAACGCCTTCGAGCTCTCCGTCTTCCAAAATCAGATTATTTGCCAGCCCGCTGATTGTGAATTGCTTATCTGCCGTTGCCGCCACGTAAGAAACTTCGTTGCCTTCAAGCGCGTAATAAGCTCTGTCACCGAAAATTTTGTAAGTCGCCGTGCCGTTCGTGAAGGCGGTAAATTTTTGTTCGGCATCGCCCGCGTCTTGGATAACGCTCTCGTCGAGATACAGTGAATAATCATCACTGTCGAGCGTGATTGTATTTGTACCCAATGCCGCATTGTACAGCGTAACGTCTTTATTCTCTTCGTCGACCGCAACGGCACTTGATAACGTCGATTTTATGCCGCTGATTGTGAATGTTTCGCCGCCCTCTCTTGCCGTGTAAGTTATTGTGTTGTCGTCAAGCGTGTAATAATCGGAGTAGGCTGTTGCGGTATAAGTTGCTTTGCCGTTGACGAGTGAACTCCAGCCGCCGTTTGTTGCCGTCGAGACTGTGGGAACGTCGTTCGCCAATTTGAGCGTGTAACTCTCGCCTTCGAGAGAAACGTCATCTTCGCCGAGCGCATTCTTGGCAATAGTTACGTTCGTGCCGCTTATCGTGAAGTCGGCGAGCTTTGCAGAAGAACTGATGCCATAAATTGTAAACAAAACTTCGTCGTTCTCGTCATAATAAACTGCATTGCCGTCTTCAAGTTTCAAGTAGGGTTCTTTCTTGATTTCTTCGATGTTGAGCGTGTAATTCTTGGCATTTTTGAGCAGGATAGAGCCGTCGCCGACCGTGATAAGAATGTCAGAGCCGACAGTCGAAGTGGAGTAATTCCCGGCAATTTTAATCGTATCGGTTGAACCATAGCCGTAGATAACATCATCGCCGTCGCCTGCTGTAATTGAAGAGGCATAGTGAACAACAATGGTATCGTTGCCAGCTCCTGCGTCTATTGTCGAGGAAGTCCAGCCGGTGTGAATGGAGTCATTGCCTGCACCTGCGCGGATATTTGAATGCATGTAAGTGCCGCTAAGGATTGTATTGTTACCGTTGCCGGTTACGATTGTCGTGTTGTCTCCGTAGTTGCCGACACTGTTATCGCCTTCGCCGGTGTTAATTAAGACATTGGAACCGCTGTTGGCAATTTTGTCGGAGCCGCCGAGTGCGTTGATTGTCGCATTGTCATTAAAGTTTGTAAGGAAATCGTGACTGTTCGTGCCCGTTTTGGAAGAGGGATTGAAAATTGTTCCGTTTACATTGACGCTTCGAGTATTTTTGAAAGTAATTGAGCCTGTCCCGACTTTCAAGACGAGGTCGTCGCCCGAAATTACCGAGCCCGTTACTGTTCCGCCTGTCAAACTTAGTGTATCGGTGGGATTGAAGCCGTAGATCGTATCGTTACCGTCGCCGGCAGCATACTCAATAACATTCCGTATATGTTCTTGCTCCATTTGGATTAAGTCGTTACCCTTGCCGCCGTTTATCGTGCCGTTGTAAGACCAATCGCGAAGAGTATCATTGCCGGATCCCAAACTTACTTTCACACCTGCGACATTCATATAACCGTTGTAAACAGAATCATCGCCGTCGCCCGTGTTGATTGTGGCATTGTCGCCATATACTCCGTTGTAGACAGTATCGTTACCTGCGCCGCTATTTATGCTTACTTTCTGAGTGTCGCCGCCGCTGATAATGTAATCGGCATCTGCGCCACTGTCGACAGTTACATTTTTGCCATAAGCATAAATCGTATCCTTGCCTGCGCCGCCGTTTATCGAGACATTTGCGGCACTGTTGTAAATGTAATCGTTGCCACCGAGTGCGTTTATCGTTGCGTCTTCGAGATTATTTCTAAGCGTATCGGCATTTTCTGTACCAGTGACCAGCAAATCTTTAAGCTCTTTTATGTCGATATTGACGGAGGAAAGACTTGCCGCGCCCTTGAGTGTTATGACTCCACTGTCGACCGAGACGAGAATATCCGAGCCGCTTTTTATCGTTGAGTGGGTTACTGCGCCGTTAATACGAAGAGTATCAATCGCCTTGAAACCGATAATCACGTCGTTACCGTCGCCGCCGAGGATTGTGTTAAAAGTGTTGCTGTAGTTGTCGTAGATGTAATCGTTGCCCGCGCCGCCGTCAACGAAAACATTTGCGCCAGAGTTAGTGATTCTGTCATTACCGCCGAGAGCTAAAATCGTCGCGCCGGCAAGGCTGTTGTTGTAAGTGTCAGCGTTTTCGGTGAGAGTGATGAGCAACGGATTAACGGTGGCAACTTCTTTCCCCAAAATATTGACATTCGACAAAGTCGCCGCGCCGCTAAGTGTAATTACTCCACTGCCGACGCTGACCAAAATATCCGAGCCGACCGTTGATTTTGAGAAAGTGTCAGTCGTACCGTTGCCAATTTGGAGCGTGTCTACGGGTTCAAAATTGTAAATGACATCGTTGCCGTCGCCGTTGTTGTATTGGATAAAGTCGACGCCCGAATTCGCTATCATGGTGTGATGCGACGAATTGCCGTAAATGGTATCGTTACCGGTGCTGCCGCTGATAGAAACTTTTGCCGTATAGATGCCGCCGATTATGGAAATGACATCGTCGCCCGCCTCGCCGTAAACCGATGAATTCGAGCCGCCGTGATAAATGGTATCGTTACCGGAGCCGCCGTAAGCAGTGACAGTGGAGCCTGCGTTATAGATTGAATCATTATCCGCGTCGCCGTAGATTTTGGCGTTCATGCCGCTGTTTTTAATAGTGTCGGAACCCGCGCCGCCACTGAGCGAAAAACATTATTGGCGAAGTTTTTAATTGTGTCGTTACCGTCGCCGCCGTAAATCGTGCTCATCAGTGCGTAGTTCTTAATGCTGTCATTGTTATTACATATTTGCCGTCGTTGCTTACAGAGTCATTGCCTGCGCCTCCGTCGACCGTCACTGAATCACCGCTGTTGTAAATCGAATCCGCGCCGCTCGTGCCCGTAACAATTTTGTTGGGCGTGCTGTTACTGAGTGTTGCCATAAAAACCTCCCCTTCCTAAATAAAAACCAAAATACCACGTTAATTCTTAATGGCATTATAATGTTTTGGCTGAAAATTACAATTATTTTTTCAAAAAATTTTTTGCAAGAATCGGCGCGGTAATGTAAAATGTTTTCGGAAGTGATTCAATGAAGAAGATAATTATTAGCCGCAAAATGGGCGAAACCTGCGCGGTCGTGATTGATAGCGGTGAAGTCAGCGCGATTAAATTTTCACGGGACGACAGCCCAAAAATTATCGGCAACATTTACAAGGGGCGCGTGAGAAATTTTTTGCCGGGTATGCAAGCGGTGTTCATCGACATCGGGCGCGATAAAAATGCTTTCCTGCAGTTTAACGCGGCGCAAAAATTTTCCGTCGGGCAAAGCGTTTTGATTCAAATAGATAAAGAGGCAATCGGCTCGAAAGGCGCACGGGCAACGCTCAATATAAGTTTGGCTGGGCGATTTGTAATTTTTCTGCCGACGTTGAATTATATCGGCGTGTCGAATAAAATTCGCGGCGAGGAACGTTCCCGACTTCATACGCTGGCTAAAAAAATTCGTCCGATTGGTTCGGGCTTAATCGTCAGGACGGCGGCTGAAAATTGCAACGAAAATATTTTGCTTAACGACCTCGATAAGCTTCAAGACCTTTGGGCAAAAATTTTGGAGCGCAATTCTAAACGTAAGCCGCCCGCTCTCCTCTACAGCGACAATGATTTGATTGAAAAAATTTTGCGCGACGAATTCACTGCTGATACGGAGTTTATCGTTGACAACATAAAAATTTATCGGCGGCTCGCTGAACTTACCGGCAACGTTAAACTTTACGACGGCTCCGCGCAGATTTTTGAGGCGTTCGACGTGGCGGAAGAAATTTCTAAAATTAATCAGCGCGAATTGAGTTTGCCGAGCGGCGGGCAAATCGTCATCGACAAGACCGAAGCTTTAACAGCGGTTGACGTGAACACCGGCAAATTCATCGGGCGCACCGATTTTAACGAAACGATTTTGAAAACCAATTTGGAGGCGGCGGAGCTTATCCTTCGACAGCTGAAACTGCGCGACATCGGCGGGATTATTATCGTCGACTTTATCGATATGGATAGCGACGCGCATAAAAAAATTCTGATGGACTTTCTGCGCGAACAAGCCGCCCTTGACAGAAATAAAACAAAAATCGTGGACATGACGCCGCTCGGTCTGGTCGAGATTACGCGGCACAGTTCACGGCGATAAAATTTTAGGAGGAATTTTTATGTACACACTTAAGAATGACGTTCTTAAAATCACGGTGGCGGAGCGCGGCGCGGAGTTGAAGTCGATAACTGCGCTCTCTGACGGCACGGAATATCTTTTCGACAGCGACCCGACTTGGTGGAAATATTCTTCGCCGGTGTTATTCCCGATTGTCGGCAAGGTTAATGGCGGCAAGTATCGCGTTGACGGCAAGGAATTTGAGTTAGGGCAACACGGGTTCGCTCGCATAAGTAATTTTTGGCTCGTTGACGCCACTGACAACAAGCTGACTTTCGCGCTCGAATCCAACGCCGCTACCTTGAAAGTTTATCCTTACAAGTTCCGCTTGGAAATTTCTTTTGAACTTATCGGCAACGAGGTTAAAGTTGGTTGGAAAGTCGCCAACGCCGACGACAAGGAAATTTATTTCTCAATTGGGGCGCATCCTGCGTTGAGTTGTCCGCTTGCCTTCGGAGAAAAGTTCGAGGATTGTTACCTGAAATTCAACCGCGCAGAAAAATCCTCACGCCTTCCGCTTGCCGCGAGCGGTTCCATTACACACGACAGAATCCCGACGCTTGACGGCACCGAACTTGCTTTGAACTACGATTTATTTAAGGGCGACGCTCTTGTTTTTGACGATTTAAAATCTGATGAGGTCTCTGTCTGTTCGCGTAAGAGTTCCAAATCGATAACCGTCCGCGCTAAAAATTTCCCGTATTGGGGCTTTTGGACTCCCGCGCAGGGTGGCGCGCCGTTTATCTGCATTGAGCCTTGGCTGGGGCACGCCGATTATGAAGACTTCGCGGGCGAGCTTAAAGATAAAGAAGGTATCATAAAACTTGAAGTCGGCGCGACTTTCGAGACGGAGATGAGTTTCATTGTCGGCAACATTAACGGTGCTGATTGAAAATACAAAGCCTGCTGATTCAAAGCTTGTAGCCGAACACGGATTGAGCTTTTTAGTCGAGACTTCACAGACGAAATTTATTTTTGACTGCGGACATACGGGCGCGGCGTTTGACAATGCAAAAATTTTGGGCGTCGACCTGCGCGGAATAAAAATTGCTGTGCTTAGTCATTCGCATTACGATCATTCGGGCGGATTTAAAAAACTTTTGGAGTTCGCACAAATTGAAACCGTTTATATCGGCGAGAACTTTTGGGAAGAAAAATTTTCCAACGAAACTTATCGCGGTTGCGGCTTCGACGAAAACTTTTTAGCCGAGAAAAATATTGCGCAGAAAATTTGCCGCGACGTTATTAAACTTGACGATACGGTTTGGATTGTCGGAAATTTTAATCGGCGTTATGATTTTGAAACCATCGCGAATAAATTTGTGCGCGGCGATAAAAAAATTCCCGACGACTTCAGCGACGAAATTATTTTAGTTCTGCGCGGGCGCGACGGATTAACGATTGTAGTTGCATGTGCTCATCGCGGCATTCTGAATATCGTTGCTGATGTTCGCGAACGATTTGCTTTGCCGATCGTTAAAATTATTGGCGGCTTACATTTGACGGGTGCGACGCAAAAAAGAATTTCTCGTACAATCGACGAGCTTAAAAATTTTGGCGTAAAAAAAATTCTCCCGTGTCATTGTTCGGGAGAAAATTTTATGAATCATTTCAACGACAGAATTTTAACGGGCTCCGTCATTGAAATTTAAATTTCTTCAGCGTTCTTCGGGCGACGACCTCTTCTTCTGCGCGGGGCGTTCAATGCCTCGTCCTTCGTCATCTTCTTCATGAGATTCGCCATTTCCATAGCCGAAATCGCCGCGTCGAAGCCTTTGTTACCGGATTTAGTTCCTGCGCGTTCAATCGCTTGCTGAATATTTTCAGTGGTGACGACGCCGAAAATCGTCGGGACGCCGCTTTGAAGTCCGACTTGCGCAATGCCTTTTGAAACTTCGTTGCAAACGTAATCATAATGACTAGTCGCGCCGCGAATGACGGCTCCGAGACAAATTATTGCGTCGAACTTGTTCAGCGACGCTAATTTTTTTGCCACAATCGGAATTTCAAACGCGCCCGGCACCCAAATTACCGAAATATTTTCTTCAGGCGTCTCGTGACGTTTCAAGGCGTCTAATGCCCCGCTCAAAAGTTTCTCGGTAATGAACTCGTTGAAACGCGCCGCCACTATCGCGAACCTAAAACTTTTCCCGCTGATGTTGCCCTCGTAAATGTTCATTCTTTTTCCTCCTCGAATACATGTCCCATTTTTATCTTTTTGACGCTGAGATATTTTTTATCGAATTTGGTTGGCGCAATCACTATCGGTACGCGTTCGGTTATCGTTAAGCCGTGTCCTTCAAGCCCTGCGCGTTTGGCGGGGTTGTTCGTCAGCAATTTTATCGTCGTCAAGCCCAAGTCCGATAAAATTTGCGCTCCAATGCCGTAGTCTCGCAAGTCGGGTTTAAAGCCAAGTAAAATGTTCGCCTCGACTGTATCATTACCTTTATCTTGCAACTCATAAGCGCGAATTTTATTGGCAAGACCAATTCCGCGCCCTTCCTGCCGCATGTAAAGCAAGACGCCTTCGCCCGCCGAATCAATTTTTTGAAGAGCCGTTGCAAGTTGATCTCCGCAATCGCAACGCAACGAACCTAAAGCGTCGCCCGTCAAACATTCGGAATGAACGCGAACCAAAACATTTTCCTTGCCCGCGACATCGCCCTTAACAAGAGCCAAATGACATTTGCCGTCGAGAATGCTTTCGTAAGCCTTCAATCTGAAACGCCCGTACTTGCTGGGAAAATCCACGTCGGCGATTTTTCTTACGAATTTCTCCGTGCGTTTGCGATACTCAATTAAAGCGCGAACCGTTATGATATTGAGCCCGTGTTTCGCCGCGAATTTTTTAAGATTTTCGGTGCGCATCATATGCCCGTCGTCGTCCATAATCTCGCAACAAAGCCCCGCAGGGTAAAATCCCGCTAGCCGCGCCAAATCGGTTGTCGTCTCGGTGTGACCTGCGCGGCGTAAAACTCCGCCCTCGACTGAACGCAACGGAAAAACATGCCCCGGCTTGCGGAAACTCGACGGCTTAGCTTCGGGATTCAATAACATTTTAATTGTGTGGCAACGTTCGTAAGCCGAGATACCCGTTTCAGTGTCGAACGCGTCAATCGATACCGTGAACGCTGTTTCGTGATTATCGGTATTTTTTTCAACCATCTGCCCGATTCCGAGTTCGTCGAGGCGTTTGCCGTCAATCGGCGTGCAGATTAAACCTTTAGCATAAGTCGCCATGAAATTTATATCGGCGGGCGTGACGGTTTCGGCGGCAACAATTAAATCGCCCTCGTTTTCGCGGTCTTCGTCGTCGACAACAACAATCATTTTGCCGCGTTTAATGTCGTCAATCGCCTGCTCAATCGTCGCAAATTCAATCATATAAATCCGTGCTCCTCTAAGAAACCTCGCGTTATAGGCGGCGTTTCTTTGAAATTCATCAGCCGCTCAACGTATTTTGCTAAAATGTCCGTTTCAATGTTGACGAGCGAGCCGATTTGTTTTGTTTTAAAGTTCGTGACTTCGCGGGTGTGCGGTATCATCGACACTGAAAAACTTTCCGCGCCCGCGTCAACAACCGTTAAACTGATCCCGTCGAGCGCAACGGAGCCTTTCGCCGCGATTTGCCGTAACAAATTACTTTCCGCTTTTACTTCGATTAAGAGCGCGTTGCCTTCGGCTTGAATGCTTAAAATTTTCCCGACGCCGTCGATGTGCCCGCTGACAATGTGCCCGCCGAATTTATCGCCGACCTTCAAAGCGCGTTCAAGATTAAAATTTTTATCCGCCAGCGAAGTCTTACGAAAAGTTTCAGGCATAACGTCCGCCGCAAAATAATTCTCGCCGAAATCGACAACCGTTAAGCAAATCCCGTTCGCAGATATGCTGTCGCCGATTTTTATGCCGTCCAATATTTTTTCGCACGCAATTTCTATTCGACTGCCGTCAAAATTTTTCAGCCGCCCAATTTCCTCTATTATCCCCGTGAACATTTTTTCCTCCGTAAAAATTAATCGCCTTGACGCTCCAAACAACTAAAAAATAGCACGATTAACTTGCGCTGTCAAATTTTTTTTAAGTTTTTCGCACGCCGAATGATTTATTTTATGGAAATCTGCGCGGCTCATTTTATCCGATAAAAATTTTTCGTAGTAAGCGTCGACGTTGCAGAAAATTGGTCGTTCGTCGTAAATCGCACAAAGATTTTCTGCCGTCAAATATTTGCAGACGCCGTCGCCCCTGTCCAATTCAGCAGAGAAATTCGAGAGCCGAATATTTTTGCAACACGCGCCGCACCTGTCGCAGTCAAATTTCAAACAGAATCAGCCCGCCTTTCCGCTCGTAACCCGTATCCCACAAAGTCGCGAAGTCAAACCAACGTCCAATCCCATATGAAACCGCCTTGACGAAAAATTTTTCGTCGCGAATTTCGTAGCCGTTCAAAATAAACCAGTGCCAAACATAATCCTGCAAAATCCGCGCCTGATGATTCAAATTCAAACACGGCAGAGGATAACCGGCGTCAATTTGCGCGGAAATTATCTTGCAAGTCTCCAAGAAATTATTTTCGCCGCTCCAACCGCGCATTTTTATTTTAACGCCTCTGTCTCTCAAAAAATTTCCGAAGCCGTCAAGATAAATTTCCAACTTGTCGACGCCCGACCAACGCGGATATAAATACGGCTCCATAATTTTTCCGAAGCGCAAATAATCTTCGCGCGAAATTTTTTCCAAATCAAAAGGGTACAAGCCGCGCAGATTAAAATATTTTTCAAAGTAAATTGCGCAGTCGCAAGCCGTTATCGCCGCGCAACCGCCGACGTGCATTCCAAAATCTGTGATTCGCGAATACCATTCCTGTTGCCCGCCCAATGAGTTGCCGATATAAAAATGTGGCAGTTCTTTTTTTATGTCCAAGTTCAAGCCTCCGTGTAACCGCTGATTAAAATATCTTCGCCGAGACGTTCAGCCGTTAAATTTTTCAACGCGACCGCCTCCAATAATTTTTCAAAGCCCGCGCCTTCAACCGCCGTCAGCGCATTTTTACCACCGATAATCTTTGGCGCGACGAACGCAAAAATTTTATCGACAAGCCCCGCTTTCAGCATAGAAAAATTAATCGTGCCGCCGCCCTCAACCAATATCGAAGTTATCTCCTGCGCGGCTAACTTTTCCATTAAAATTTTCAAGTCAACGCGTTCACCGTCGCCCGCAAAAATTATTTCGAGGCCGCGATTTTTAAGTGCAGAAATTTTTTCACGCGAAGCATTCTCAGTCGTCGCGATTATTGTCCGCGCAGATTTATCTAAAACTTTTGCGTCAAGCGGAATTTTGGCGTTGCTGTCGACAATCACGCGAACAGGATTTTTCCCGTCAACTAATCGCGTCGTCAAGCTCGGATTATCGGCAAGCACAGTTCCAATCCCAACTAAAATTGCGTCGTTGATGTCGCGCAGGTGATGAGTGAATTTCCTCGACGCCTCGCAACTTATCCATTGAGATTCGCCGCCGACCGTAGCAATTTTCCCGTCGAGTGAGCAAGCAAATTTCATCGTCACGAACGGCAAATTTTTCGTCACCCATTTTATAAAAACCTCGTTAAGTTTTTGCGCCTCCGCCTCTAAAATTCCAACTTCAACCTCGACGCCGGCTGTCCTTAAAATTTCAAAGCCGCGCCCCGCAACTTTAGGATTCGGATCTTTCATCGCCGCAACAACTTTTTTAATCCCCGCGTCGACAATTTTATTTGCACAAGGCGGCGTCCTCCCGAAATGCGAACACGGTTCCAACGTCACGTAAAGCGTAGAATCTTTTGCAAGCTCGCCCGCCATGTTCAACGCGTGAATTTCTGCGTGAGGCGTCCCCGCTTTTCTATGCCAACCCTCCGCGATAATTTTCCCATGCTTGACGATAACCGCCCCAACTAACGGATTCGGCGAAGTTCGCCCCTCAGCATTCCGCGCTACCCTCAACGCTTCCCGCATAAAAATTTCGTCCGTCAAAATTTTTCACCTCGCAAAAGTTTTCTCGAAGTCATGAAGAACGCAACCGCTAACGGCAACAGCCCGCCTATCCAAGCCATCGGTGCCGCTAAACACGCGCCTAAAAATCCCAGCCAATCGACTAAGAAAATCGCCGCCGCTATTCTCATTACCAATTCGACAATCCCCGCCAGCGTCGGAACAAAACTCTGCCCTAATCCTTGCAACGTGAACCTAAAAATAAACAGCAACGCCAACGCCCAATACGATATGCCCGTGATGATTAAAAACAGCCGCCCGTACTCAATGACTTGTACCGCCTCCGCGCCCACGAATAATTCAATTATCTCCGCGCCCAAATAAATATTGAACACCGCGACCAATACGCTGAACGAACACGACATCAAAACGCATTTTTTTACGCCGTCGACGATTCGCCCGAATTGTTTAGCTCCGAAGTTCTGCGCCGTGTAAGCCGCCATCGCCACGCCGAATGACATCATCGGCATTACGGCTATCCCGTCAACTCTGTGCGCCGCCGCGAATGCAGCTACTGCCACGCTTCCCAATCCGTTTAATGCAATTTGCAATACGACCGCGCCTATCGCTATGATTGACGATTGAAAACCCATTGGCAAGCCGATTTTCATATGCTCAATTAAAAATTCCTTGTCGAACTTGAAATCTGCGCGGGTTACATGAAGATAAGGCACGCGCTTTTTAATGTAGACGATGCACAAAATATTTCCGAGAGTCAAAGCAACAATCGTAGCCGCCGCCGAGCCCGGTATCCCTAAATCCAAGCCGATAATCGCAACCGGTTCAAGTAGAATATTTATGCAAAGCGTCACCGCTTGAATAACCGTCGGCATTTTACTATCGCCGAGCGCACGGATTAAATTCGTCAACATTTGCAGGAAGACAAACATCACGACGCCGCCATAAACGATTGAAATAAAATCGTACGCGCCGTCTAAAATTTCGGGCGGAGTGTCCATCGCGATTAATAAATCTCGGCAAAAAGTTACGCCGATAACCGTCAGCACAACCGACGCCGCAAAACTCAACCCGATACAAATTGCCGCACTCTTCCGCACGCCGTCAAAATTTTTCGCGCCAAAACTTTGTCCCGTGCAAATCGAAAAGCCGCTGGTCATGCCGCCGACGAATCCTAACATTAAAAACATCAGCGAACCCGTGCAACCGACTGCCGCCAATGCCTCAACGCCTAAATATCTGCCGACTATCAGCGTGTCGACGAATCCGAACAGTTGCTGAAAAACATTGCCCGCCAACAGCGGTAACGTAAAATAAAAAATCAGCCGCGCAGGTTCCCCGACCGTTAAATCTTTGACTGCGCCGTTATCTTGAGCTTGCATAGAAATTCTCCTAAAAAAAATCTCCGCCGATAATATGACGGAGAAATTTTTATGTCAAGGAATTGTTATTTCTTAAGCGTGGCGAGTTCCCGTTGAAGTTTCAAAATCTGCAGGCGATGCTGATTGACCGCATTAAACAAGTAAGCGGCAAGCGGCGTGTCGTCATTGAATTTATCTTCGATAAGCCCGTTAAGCTTGAAGGTGGGATTCTGCGCGTAGAAAATCAGCGTGCTCTGAATCACATAATTAGCAAACCAATCAAGAACCCCGTAGCGATAATCCTCGTGCTCTTTGAAGAAACTGATTTTGTCCATAACGGCTTTGAAACTGCCGAAGCCTTCATTCAAAGTCTGAACTTTTTCTTGGAAGTATTCGGGGCGATTGATTCTCTGGCGCGTGAATGAACCTTCCAACGGTCTGATAATGTTGACGGCATTGGGCGCGTTAAGATAATTCTTCGCGAGGCAGAACGCCTTGAATGCAAATGAAACTTCCTCACTCTTGGCGAAGAAAATTTGATTGTCGATAAGGAAGTCGCGACGGCAGAATTGGAGCCAAGCCGCGCAGAAATTATTCGGCGTGAAACTTAACCATCTCTTGACGCGTTCGCCGACATTCGGAGATTCTAAAGTCGGCTGAGTCAGTCTGTTCTTGTAATAAGTTTGTCCCGTGAAATTTTGAGGATTAGTCAGCGCGGCAAAGTCGGTTATTCCCGGCGCGTTGACAGGACGCATTTTACCGCCCCATAAAACGACGTTGTTTTGCAAGCGAACGACATCAGCCTGCGATTTTTCAGCGAGCTTGGTTAATTCTTCAAGAGCGGTTTTGGTAAGCAAATCGTCAGCGTCGAGGAAAGCGATATATTTTCCGCGAGCGGCTTGAATGCCACGATTACGCGGCGCGGCGGGCGTCCCTGAATTTTCCGGCAACCTGATGAGGCGAATTCGCCCGTTAAATTTCTTCGCCAAATTCTCGACGACTTCAACGCTGTTATCTGTCGAGCCATCATCAACAACGACAACCTCAAAATCTTGCATGGTTTGATAGAAAAGGCTACCGAGTGCTTGCGGAATAAATTTTGCCGCGTTGTAAACGGGGATAACGACACTGACGAGCGGCATTTTGCTGACGGCATTATTCTGCGCCGATAATTCTTTAACTTCCTCGTTATGCTTGGTAAGTTTGCGGCGGTAAGTGTGAATGGCATTGTAAAGGTAAGCAAAGAACGGCGTGAACTCTCCGCAATATTTTTTAATTTCGTTGCGGACGGCTTCGTCGAGTTGCGCGGTTGTGTATTTCTCGTAAAATTTTTGCGTCCAAATCAAATGCTGCTGAACGATATAATCAACCGGCAACTGACGATAACCGGGATTTTTCACAAAGAAATCAAAACCGCCCATAAAATCATCCATAATCTTTGAGCCTTCAACCATAAGGTGCGTCAAGGCGTGCAAAGATTGTTCGACGGTAACCATTTTGCGCGTAATTGAATCGGGATTGTTGCGATAAATATAAACAATGTTCGGGACGCGAACGATACGCGGCGCAGTGCAAATGACTTTGAAATAGAAAATTATATCTTCGGAAGTCAGGAGTTTGTCGAAATAAATATTTTTGCCCATCAAGAAATCGCGGCGATAAAGTTTATTGTGAACCCAGCCGAAGAAACGTCCTTGATAGAACATCTGCACGCGCTTGGCGAGGTTATCGGTTTCAAGCATCGGCTCCTTACAAAAGCCGCCGGTTTCCTTGCTAAATGTCGTGAATTTTGTTTCGGGTGTCACGTCGATTGTTTTATTTTCAGGGAAGTAAACTTGCTCGGTATGAACGACATCTGCACGCCATTTTTCGGCAAGGGTATAAAGTTCTTCGAGGGCGGTTTTGGTGTACATATCGTCGGCGTCGAGGAAGGCGATATATTTTCCGCGACTTAGTTTTATACCGGTGTTGCGCGGCTCACTGGCTCCGCCCGAATTTTTGGAAAGGCGAATGACTTTAATCCTGCCGTCTCTTGCGGCGAACTTTTTAACAATTTCAACCGTGTTGTCGGTCGAAGCATCATCAACGCAAATAACCTCAAAGTTTTTGAACGTCTGATTAAGGACGCTCGTTAAGCAGGTAAGAATGTACCGCGCAGAATTGTACATCGGAATGATAACGGATACGCCCGGCAAACTCGGAGCCGCTACCGGTGCAGGCTCGACGGATTCGGTAGAGGATTTTTTCTTCTTGACAGCCGACGCAGTTTTTTTCTTTTTAACTTCGGGCTCGGCGACAGGGACAACGGGCGCGGATTTTTTCTTTTTAGTGACAGGCGCGACCGCCTCAACGGTTGTAACTTTCTTCTTGGATTTGGTTTTCTTAGTTTCCTTTTCCATTTGCATTCTCCATATCTGAAAAATTTTTGGGAAATTATAGCATAGTGATTTTGAATTTGCAAACATACTTTTATGAAACGAGACTGAAATAAAAATGTTCCGAAAATTTGTTGACACTCAAAAACTTTTGGTGTAACATTAGCGGCAAGTTGAGGCTTATTTTTCAAGAGTTTCTACAGTGTATAGGGAGGTATTTTTAATGGCTGTTAAAGTTGCTATCAATGGTTTCGGTCGTATTGGTCGTCTTGCGTTCCGTCAGATGTTCGACGCAGAGGGTTATGAGGTTGTCGCGATTAACGACCTCACCAGCCCGAAGATGCTCGCTCACCTTCTCAAGTATGATACCGCTCAGGGCGGTTTCTGCGGCAAGATCGGCGAAGGCAAACACACGGTTGAGGCTAAAGAGAATTCTATCGTCGTCGACGGCAAAGAGATCATCATCTACGCCATCAAAGACGCAAAAGAAATTCCTTGGGGCAAACATGAAGTTGACGTCGTCCTCGAGTGCACCGGTTTCTACACCAGCAAAGACAAAGCTTCGGCTCACTTGGCAGCTGGCGCGAAGAAAGTCGTTATTTCGGCTCCTGCCGGCAATGACCTCCCGACTATCGTTTACAACGTCAACCATCAAACCCTTACCCCCGACGTGAAAGTCCTTTCGGCGGCTTCTTGTACCACCAACTGCTTGGCTCCGATGACTCAGGCTCTCCACAAACTCGCTCCGATTCAAAGCGGCATTATGGCTACCATTCACGCTTACACCGGCGACCAAATGATCCTCGACGGTCCGCAGCGTAAAGGTGACCTCCGTCGCTCCCGCGCAGGCGCATGCAACATCGTCCCGAACAGCACCGGCGCAGCTAAAGCTATCGGCTTGGTTATCCCCGAACTCAAGGGCAAACTCATCGGCGCAGCTCAGCGCGTCCCGACCCCGACCGGCTCGACCACTCTCCTCTTTGCGGTTGTCAAAGGCGAAGTCACTAAAGAACAAATCAACGAAGCCATGAAAGCGGCGGCTAATGAATCCTTCGGCTACAACGAAGAAGAAATCGTCTCCAGCGACATCATCGGCATGAAATTCGGCTCGCTCTTCGACGCAACCCAGACTATGGTCAGCCCAATCGGCGACGGCAATACCCTCGTTCAAGTCGTTTCTTGGTATGACAACGAGAACTCCTACACCAGCCAGATGGTTCGCACGATTAAGTACTTCGCGGAACTTAAGTAATCACTAGCAACTAAACACGATTAAAAATGTGACGGCTCGGCTCTTCGTCAATGTTGAGCCGGGTCGTTTTCGATTAGTGGGTTAAACTTATAGGGAGGTTTTCTAATGAACAAGAAAAACATTCGCGACATCAACTTGAAAGGCAAAAAGGTATTCCTTCGCGTCGACTACAACGTTCCTATGGACGAAAACCAGAACATCACCAATACCAAACGCATTGACGCGACGCTCCCGACTCTCAACTATCTGCTTGAACAGGGCGCGGCTGTAATTATCGGTTGCCATCTCGGCAGACCCACCGAAGCTCGCGAGCCCAAATTCTCCACCAAACCTATCGCTAAGAAACTCGCTGAAATTCTCGGACGCGAAGTCAAATGGGCAGAAGATTGCATTGGCGAACCCGCAGAAAAAGCCGCCGCCGCTCTCCAACCCGGCGAAATTCTCTTGCTTGAGAACCTTCGCTATCACAAGGAAGAAAAGAAAAACAATCCCAAGTTCGCGAAACAACTCGCCGCACTCGCTGACATCGCTGTTAATGACGCATTCGGCATGGCTCACCGCGCTCACGCCTCCAATGTCGGCATTACCCATTTCCTCGAAACCGCTTCCGGTTTCCTCATGGAAAAAGAAATTAACTACATCGGCAAGACCCTTGAGGCTCCGCAACGTCCGTTCGTCGGCATCATCGGCGGCGCGAAAGTTTCCGATAAAATCGGCGTCATCAGCAACATGATTGACAAAGTCGATACGATTATTATCGGCGGCGGCATGGCTCACACCTTCGACAAGGCTAAAGGTTACGGCGTCGGCAAATCTCTCCTCGAAGCGGATAAGATTGAACTCGCTAAATCCCTGCTCGAAAAAGCGGCGGCTAAGGGCGTTAAAGTTGTCCTGCCCGTTGATCTCGTCGTTGCCAATAAATTTGCGGCTGATGCAGAGTTCAAAACTGTTCCCGTTGACCAGTGCCCCGATGATTGGATGGGTCTCGACAGCGGCGAAAAGACTTCCGAAGAATACGTCAAAGCCCTCGAAGGCGCGAAGACGATTATTTGGAACGGACCTATGGGCGTCTTTGAATTTGATAACTTCGCTAAAGGCACGCTCGCAGTTGCGGCGGCTGTCGCTGAAGCTACTGAGAAAGGCGCGATTTCAATCGTCGGTGGCGGCGACTCCATTGCGGCGTTGAAGAAAACCGGTCTCGATAAGAAAATTTCCCATATCTCCACCGGCGGCGGCGCAACCCTCGAATACCTCGAAGGCAAAGTTCTGCCCGGCATTGACGCGATTGACGGCGTCGGACGCACTCCGATTATCGCGGGCAACTGGAAGATGAACAACACCATTAAACAGGGCGTCGCGCTCGTCGAAGAATTGATTCCGCTCGTTAAAAATGCTGAGTGCCGCGTTGTCGTTGCTCCGACTGCTACTGCGCTTGCGGCTGTTGCGGCGGCTGTTAAATCCACCAACATTCACGTTGCCGCGCAGAACGTTCACTGGGAAGCCAAAGGCGCATTCACCGGCGAAATTTCTACCGGCATGCTCAATGAGATTGGCGTTGATTATGTCATTCTCGGACACAGCGAACGTCGCGATTATTTCGGCGAGACTGATGAAGGCGTCAACAAACGTGCCAAAGCTGCTTTCAACGCGGGCATTACCCCGATAATCTGCTGTGGCGAACCGCTTGAAATTCGCGAGGCTAATACTTATATTGCTCACGTCGTCGGACAGATTGAGAAAGACCTTGACGGATTCACGCCTGCGGAAGTCAAGAAACTCGTTATCGCTTACGAGCCGATTTGGGCGATTGGCACCGGCAAAACTGCAACCTTTGAACAGGCTGAGGAAGTCTGCAAAGCTATCCGCGAAGCTGTTGCTAAGAAGTTCGGGCAAGAAGCGGCGGACGCGATTCGCATTCAATACGGCGGCTCGGTTAAACCTGCAACGATTAAAGACCTCATGCAACAACCTAACGTTGACGGCGCATTGGTCGGCGGCGCGAGCCTCAAAGCTCAAGACTTCAGCGCGATTGTCAATTTCTAAACAAATTCCAAACTGCTCATCAGAAGGGCGGTGATTATCATGGCGGACATTGAAACGCGAGTTGATAAACTCGAAACGAAAGTAACGACGCTCGAACAGCAAGTAAGCAACGTAATAACTAAACTTGACATGTTCATTGCGGAAAGTCGTGAAGCGCGGCAAAGGCAAGACGCTGACATTCGAGAAATTCGCCAAGACATGAAAGACATGCAAAAAAATATGGATGCCAAGATTGACGGCATGGGCAAGCACGTCCGCAATACTTCTATCGCCGTTATAATCGGTATCGCCGCAATGGTTATCGCGATTCTTCTGAAGTAATCGTGTTAAAAATAGTAAGTAGAGCCGCCAATTTAGTGGCTAGTAAGTTAGTTGCTAGTTGTTAGGTTGGCGGTTTTTCTTAACAAGTAAAGGAGAGTGTAACGAATGGCAACAATTAAACACGCGCCGATTTGCTTAATCATCATGGACGGCTGGGGCATCGGCAACGAAACCGACAAATTCAACGCGATTCAAGTCGGCAAGACGCCCGTTCTCGACGAACTCACGAAAAATTATCCGCACGCTAAACTTCAAGCTTCCGGCGAATACGTTGGACTTCCCGACGGGCAAATGGGCAACTCCGAAGTCGGACATATGAACATCGGCGCGGGCAGAGTTATTTATCAACCGCTTACCAAAATTACCAAAGCAATTCGTGATGGCGATTTCTTCGAGAATAAGGTTCTTGTCGGCGTTATCGATAAGGCTAAAGCTTCGGGCGGCGCGTTGCATTTAATGGGCTTGGTTTCTCCCGGCGGCGTTCACAGCCACACTCAACATCTTTACGGCTTGCTTCAACTTGCCAAGAAAAAAGGCGTCGCGAAAGTTTATGTTCATTGCTTCCTCGACGGGCGCGACGTTCCTCCGAGTTCAGCCGCTGAATATCTTGCCGAGCTTGAACAAAAAATTAAGGAAATCGGCGCGGGGCAAATCGCTACGATCAGCGGACGTTACTACGCAATGGACAGAGATAAACGTTGGGACAGAGTGCAGAAGGCTTACGACGCCATTGCCAAAGCCGACGCCCCTAAACAGCCCTCCTCCGACGTTGCGATTAAAGCCTCCTATGACGCCAAAGTTACTGATGAATTTGTTAATCCCGTTGTTATCGGCGACTATGCAGGTATCGGCAAGGAAGACGGAATTATTTTCTTCAACTTCCGCCCCGACCGCGCCCGCGAATTGACGCATGCCTTTACCGATAAATCTTTTGACGGCTTCCCGCGTGTCGAAGAGATTGTAGGAATTCCTTTCGCGACTATGACGCAATACGAGGAAGGTTTGAATGTCGACGTTGCTTATCCGCCGGAGAGTGTTCAGAATGGCTTGGGCGAAGTCATCAGCAAGGCGGGCTTGAATCAGCTCCGTATCGCCGAGACTGAAAAATATGCGCACGTTACGTTTTTCTTTAATGGCGGCGTCGAAGAGCCTTACAAGGGCGAAGATAGAATTTTAGTTCCGAGCCCGAAGGTTGCGACTTACGACCTCAAACCCGATATGAGTGCGCCGACTGTCACGAGGAAAGTTGCCGAAGCGATTCTCTCCGAGAAATACGACTTCATTATCCTCAACTACGCTAACGGCGACATGGTCGGGCACACGGGCGTTATGAAAGCGGCTGTTGCGGCTGTCGAGACGGTTGATGTCTGCGTCGGCATTTTTATCGCGTGCATGAAGAAAGTCGGCGGCGAAGTTGTTATCATCGCGGATCACGGCAACGCGGATCAGATGTTCGATTACAAACTTAAGGAGCCGTTCACAGCACACACGACAAATCCTGTGCCGATTATCGTTGTTTCCGATAGAGTCGCCGAAGTTAAAGACGGTGCGCTTTGTGACGTTGCGCCGACGCTCTTGACGATGGCGGGCATGGAAATTCCTTCCGAAATGACCGGCAAGCCTCTTGTAACGATGAAATAAAATTTAGTTCGTAAAATTTTGTGCGGCGGTTTATTCCCTTGAACTGCCGCTTTTTTGTAATCAGGTGACGACATGAAAAAATTTTTAGTGATGTTGACGGTGTTAATGTGTATGTTCACGATGACAACGGTATTCGCGGCGAACAAAGCAACTGTAATGGAGCAACGTCAGCAAATCGATGAACTTTCAGCCAAGACGTTAGAAAAACTGTACGAGAAATATCCCGATGCCGAACGCGTTATCAAAGAGTGCTACGCTTACGCGACGCTGAGCAATACGGGAATTAAGCTCGGCATCTTCGGAGACGCTCACGGGCGCGGCGTTGCGATTAACAACAAAACCGGCGAACGCGTCTATCTGCGCATGAAGGAACTTTCTGCAGGCTTAGGGCTCGGCGCGAAGGAGTACAATCTTATTTTCTTGATTAACACTCATGAGGCTTGGGAAAATTTTATAATCGGCAAAACTCGTTTCGGGGCGAGTGCGGAGGCTTCTGCCAATGACGGTGTAAGCGGCGGTTCCGTCGAGGGCGCGGAATATGTTGCGCCGGGCGTCTGGGTTTATCAGATGACGACTAAAGGTTTGGCTTTGGAAGCGTCGCTTAAGGGCATTAAAATTTACAAGAACAAGAAACTTAACTGATAAAAAATTTTTCGCATAAAAAAAGCTGTCACTCTTGATTGAGCGGCAGCTGATTTTTTTTTAACTGCGATTTTCCAACGCGACGAGTTTATCCGCGCCGTAACGTTTACGAAGAGCGGGCTTTTCAATTTTACCGGTGGCATTGCGCGGCACTTCAGCAAAAATAATTTTCTTCGGGCGTTTATAACGCGGCAAATCCAAACAGAAGTTGTTAATTTCCTCCTCTGTGCAAGTGACGTTGGGTTTAATTTCGATAATCGCCGCAGAAATTTCGCCGAGCCGTCTGTCAGGCAAGCCGATAACCGCCACGTCCTTAATCTTGTCGAACTTGTGCAGGAAGTCTTCAATCTGAACGGGATAAATATTTTCGCCGCCCATGACGATAACATCCTTCTTGCGGTCAACGAGGAAATAAAAACCTTCCGCGTCCTGCATTGCCATATCGCCCGTCAAAAGCCAGCCGTCCTTCAAAACTTCGGCGGTAGCTTTCGGGTCGTTGTAGTAGCAAGTCATGACGCCGGGACCTTTAACGCATAACTCGCCGACTTCGCCCTTCGGAACCGTCGCGCCGTGTTCGTCGATAATTTTGCACTCCCAACGATAGCCGGGTACGCCGATTGCGCCAACTTTTTCGATATTTTCTAATCCCAAGTGCACGCAACCTGGTCCAGTCGACTCTGAAAGCCCGTAATTCGTGTCGTAGGCGTGATGTGGGAAATATTTCTTCCAACGACGTATCAAACTCGGCGGAACAGGTTGCGCTCCGATATGCATGAGCCGCCACTGTTCTAAATCGTAATTTTCAAGCTTAATATCGCCTCTGTCCAGCGCGTCAACTATATCTTGCGCCCAAGGCACTAAAAGCCAGACGATTGTACATTTTTCTTTCGATACCGCGTCCAAAATTATTTCGGGCTTCGTTCCTTTTAACAAAACAGCTTTACTCCCCGCAACCAAACTTCCCATCCAATGAAATTTCGCTCCGGTGTGATAAAGCGGCGGTATGCATAAGAAATTGTCCTCGCGGCTCGTTAAATGATGTTTTTGCTCCATTTGCGCCGCTTGAGTCAAACTTTGGTGCTTATGAAGTATCGCTTTCGGAAATCCCGTCGTCCCAGACGAAAAATATATCGCTCCGAAGTCGTCTTCCGTGATTCCGCCCACCATTGGCTTTAAACTTGAGCAATCGTCAACCATTATGTGATAACTTTCGGCGAAACTGGGGCAGTTGTCTCCGACATAAATTAATAGCCGCCCCTTGGAAAGTCGCTCAGCGTTGGTTTCAATACGTCCGATAAATTCCGGTCCAAAAATGATAACGTCGACCTCCGCCAATTCCGCGCAGTACAAAATTTCCGCCGCATCGTAGCGAAAATTGAACGGAACCGCGATCGCGCCCGTCTTCAGCACGCCAAAGTAAATCGGTAGCCACTCCAAGCAGTTATACATCAGAATTGCGACCTTATCGCCCTTGCGTATGCCGCGTTCAATTAATAAATTCGCGCAACGATTAGCTTTCTCGTCGAAAACGCGCCAAGTTATCTCCCGACGATACGGTGCGAACGAATTCGATTCAATCAAGCTGAATTCTTTCCAACTCATGCGCCGACCGTCCGCTACCGCCGGATTCAATTCAACCAGCGCAACCTCATCGCCATACAGCGCGGCGTTACGTTCCAAGTATTCCATTACGGGCATAAACCTTGCTCCTTTGCCTTAAATTTTCAACGCGCCTATTCTACACCGTAACAGAAAATTTTCAAACAAAAAATCCTCCGCAACCTCGCAGAGGAAAAATTTTTGCCGCGCAGATTTATTTAGTCTCGGTGAAAACTTTTGCCATAATCTTCCAACCGTCTGCGCCCTTTTGCAGGAGATGATAATCGACAAAATTTTGCCCGTGCCAATCTTCCATAGTGATTCTAATCGCGGCAACGTCGTTGGTGGCGTCGAGAATGTCAACCGTTGCCCGTGCAGAAGTTTTTCCGGCTTTATCCACGTCGTCAAAGAGAGTTTGAATCGGTTCGCCGTTAATCGTGGCGTTTTTGTGGAAGGCGGGCTTCATAATGGAGCTGTCGCCGTTGCCGCCGTCGATATAAAGTTGCGCGACTTTGCGAATTTCCTCGTAATCCTTGATTGTCATAAAAATTTCCTCCTTAGTGAGTTAAAACCGTAACCGATTAGAAATTTGAACCTTGCGGCTTTCGCCAAAAGAGCTTTTCAAAGCGAATTACCCTGCGCGACGGCTTTTCCGAGTTCATAAGCGTCATTTAACTCCTTATGCCCTTTTATGTCGCCGACTTTCATGACGCCGCCCGCCAAAACGTGTCCGCGCTCTGTCCAATCGAGGTGTTTCATCAAATTTTGGTTGCGAAAAGACTCCGCGTGTGTTAGAATCGAGTTGCTAAACTAAAACTCCGAACACGGCGCGAAGCCTTTTCGTATTTTCATTATAAACTGCTTGCGCCGCGTTGTCAAATTGAAAGGCGGAGCGAATATGTACGGATTTGTCTACAAACTCACAAACATGGACAACGGCAAGATTTATGTCGGTCAAACGCGGCGTCCAGTCGAAGAACGATTCCACGAGCACAAATACGCGCAAACTTTTATCGGCAAAGCAATTCGCAAGCACGGCGTGGAAAAATTTATGTGCGAAGTTCTCGCGGTTTGTGAAACTAAGGAAGAACTCGACGCGAAAGAAATTTTTTACATAAACTATCTCAAAGCCAATAATCCGCAAATCGGCTACAATCGTACAGGCGGCGGCGAATTTAATCAGGAATCTGAGAAAAATATTGTCAAAAAACCATATATGGGCGATGAAAATTTCGAGAATACAGGATTAGCTTACGTGATGAAAATTATTAAGGGTAAATACAAACTGCGCGTTCTTTATACTCTAATGGAGTTCGGCGTCGTGAGATTCGGCGAAATGAAACGATATTTGGGCGATGAAGTATCATTTTTCATGTTAAATCGGACTTTGAAGGAATTAGAGGCGGATAATTTGACAAAAAGAAAAGAGTACGAGCAACTTCCTCCGAAAGTTGAGTACTCTTTGACTGAACGAGGCAAATCTTTGATACCATTACTAGATATGATGTGTGATTGGGGCGAAAAACATAAAAATTAGGCGCGAATCTCCTCAACTCCCATGTAAGGCACGAGAGCTTTAGGAATTTTAACTGAACCATCGGCTTGCTGGTAATTTTCGAGGATAGCGGCGACAGTCCTGCCGACAGCAATACCCGAACCGTTCAAAGTGTGGACAAATTCGGGTTTAGACTTGTTATCGCGGCGGAATTTGATATTGGCGCGGCGAGCTTGGTAGTCAGTGCAGTTAGAACAGGAAGAAATTTCGCGATATTTATTCTGCGCGGGCATCCAAACCTCAATGTCATAAGTTTTGGCGGAAGTGAAGCTCATATCGCCCGTACAAAGCAGAACAACGCGGTAAGGAATTTCCAACGTGCGCAAAACGTCTTCGGCGGCATCAACCATGCTCTCCAATTCGTTCCAAGAATCTTCGGGCTTAGTGAACTTAATCAATTCGACTTTGTTAAACTGATGTTGACGAATCAAGCCGCGAGTATCACGCCCTGCCGCGCCCGCCTCAGCTCTGAAACACGCCGTGTAACAAGAATAATATTCGGGTAAAGTTTCGGCGGATAAAATCTCGTCGCGATGAAAATTCGTCATGGGGACTTCGGCAGTCGGCACGAGATAATAATCCAAACCTTCAAGCTTGAACATATCCTCCGCGAACTTTGGCAGTTGCCCCGTACCAATCATGCTGTCGCGGTTGACGATGTACGGCGCGAGCATTTCGGTGTATCCGTGCTTATTTGAGTGCAAATCCATCATGAAATTTATGCAAGCGCGTTCCAACCTTGCGCCGAGTCCGCGATAAAAAGTAAATCTCGCGCCCGTAACTTTGCCTGCGCGGTCGAAGTCAAAAATATTCAGCGCGGTACCAATATCCCAGTGCGCCTTCGGTTCAAAGTCGAAACTGCGCGGCGTGCCCCAACGTCTGACTTCGGGATTTTGCGAATCGTCTTTACCAATCGGAACGTCGTCAGCGGGAATGTTCGGGATATGTAGAAGTAAATCGCGCAGATTACTTTCAACGTCGCGGAGTTCGCTGTCGAGTTCGGAAATTTTATTGCCCATAGCGCGGACTTCAGCAGAAATTTTTTCGGTATCCGCGCCGGCTTTTTTCATCGCGCCGATTTTTTTTGAAGTTGCATTGCGTTGGCTTTTAAGTTGTTCGGTCTCGCCCAAAATTGCGCGGCGTCTTTTATCAAGCTCCGCGAAGTTATCGAGGCTCAAAGAATTATTACGGTTCTTCAACATAGCGCGAATCAAATCCAAATTATCGCGTACGAATTTCATATCAAGCAAAAAAATTACCTCCCAAAAAATTTTTATGTAGAATCAGCCTTTGTAGCCGAGTTCCCGCGCCTTAGCAAAATCAGCTTGAGCTTTGGCAGTCTCGCCCATAGCCTCGTAACATTTACCGCGTTCCCACCAAGCATAAGCATATTTCGGAGCAATTTCTATCGCCTTACCAAAAGCCGCGAGAGCTTCTCCGTATTTTTTCTGTACGGTGTACACGCGCCCCAAATTGGCATAAGCATAACGATAATTCGGGTCAATGTTTATTGCGGCTTTGTAATCGTTAATCGCCCTGTCGTATTGATTAAAGTTCTCATGATAAACCACGCCGCGCAGATTATAAGCCCTGACGTATTTGGGATCCAGTTCGATAGCTTTATTAAAATCGGCGATAGCTCTGTCGTATTGCTTGAACTTGCGCAACGTGTTGCCGCGATTACAATAAACTACTTCATCACGCGGGTCAATCTCAATCGCCTTTGTGTAATCGTTAATCGCCATTTGATATTCGCCCAAGCTGTCGTAAGCATTGCCGCGAGAATTATAAGCGGTGTCGTGCTTGGGATTGGCTTCGATAACTCTGTTGAAGTCGGCAATGGCAAGTTGATATTCGCCAAGAGAATTGTAAGCGTCGCCGCGCCTTTTGTAAGCTTTAATATCAGTCGGGTCGAGGCGGATAGATTCGTCATAATCCTTAACTGCTTTACGATATTCGTTTATTTTCCTGTAAGCGTTGCCGCGATTAAAATACGCCGAAGCATAATTCGGGTCGAGTTCAATCGCCTTGCTGTAATTTTCAATCGCCTGCTGATAATCCTTCCAGTAATAATAAATGTTCCCGCGCCCGTTGTGAGGCAGAGCATTATCCGGCTCCAACTCTATAGCTTTATTGTAATCGGCAAGCGCGGCAGGATAATCATCCAAATCATCATAACAATTCCCGCGCCCATTGTACGGCTGAGAGTAATTCGGGTTAATTTCAATCGCCTTTGTGTAGTCGGCTACCGCTAACTTGAACTCCTTTAAAGCTCTGTAAGTGTTACCGCGCCCGTTGTAAGGCAAAGCATAATTTGAATCTAGCGAAATTGCTTTGGTGTAATCGGCAATGGCAAGCTTATATTCCTTGAGCCCTTTGTAAGCATTCCCGCGATTGTTGTAAGCGGCGGTGTCGGTCGGGTCAAATTCAATCGCTTTGTTATAATCCTCGACTGCCCGCCGATAATCTTTTAAATCGTTGTAAGCGTTGCCGCGATTGTTATACGCATAAGCATATTTCGGATCGAGCTCAATGGCTTTGTTGAAGTCGGGAATCGACAGCTGATAAAGTTTCAAGCCGTTATAAGCGGTGCCGCGTCCGTAGTAAGCACGGGCATTGTTCGGATTAAGTTCAATCGCCTCGTCGTGGAGACGCGCCGCTCCCGAATAATCGCCTCTGCTGTAAAATTTCCAAGCCTCATCAACTTTCTGCGTCGATAAGAAAACTTTCTCCTCGTCAACAATTTTCTGAGTGATTTGGGCTTTATCTTGCTGAGTCGCGCCGCCCGACAACTTGCGCTTAAGTTCTTCCAACTCTCTGGCTTGCTCTTCAAGCTGTTTCCGCAAGTCTCGATTCTGCGCGATAAGTGTTTGCTTTTCGGGGTCGCTCTTATTCAGCCACTTGTTGAGGTCGTCGCTGTCGATGTTGGCAACAATCGTAACCTTAACCAATACGCCCTCAAGATTCGCCACCGCTTCCAACGGATAATACTGCGGGTCTTGCACAAGCTTAATTATGTTGCTCGCTATCGCAATAACTTCGTCGTCTACCAGCTCGAAATTTTTCATCTTGGAATAACTACGAATGTAAACGCCAGCTTTTTCCTGCGCGTTGCGCATGGCGTCCATCTTAGCCCTATCCTTCGCCACGCCGAGACTTTCGCCCTCGCTCATTATGTATGTGCCTTCGCCCGTGTACGTTTGAATTTCAGCGTGACTTGTCGACGTAAAAAGTAAACTGCCCGCCGCAATCATTGCCGCCAAGAATTTTTTCACGACTCACACCTCCATAAAATTTTTCCAAGATTGTATCACGAAATAAAAAAGAGCCGCATGAATTTTGCAAGAAAATCACACGGCTCCGTTGCAATTAATCAACCTTAACCTGCATCCAAAGATTGTTGTAGTACTCGTCCATTTTGTTGCCGAGATATTGATAAGTTTCCTGTCCTTTGTAATCATCGGGCGACGGGAAAGCTATCGGCGAATTTTTAATTTCTTCATCCTCTACCAAATCGCGGACGGCAGTGTTCGGCGTCGAGTAGCCAAGATAATCAAAATTCTTAACGGCAATGTCGGGGCGGCACATGAAATTGATAAATTTGTGCGCGTTGTCGACGTTCTGTGCGTCCTTAGTTATAACCCAGCCGTCAATCCAAAAGTTCGTGCCTTCCTTAGGAATTGCAAACGCCATGTTAGGATTTTCTTGCAAAATTATCAGAGCCTCGCCCGAAAATACAACGCCCATCGCCGCTTCCGAGTTGATAAGTTTTTCTTTGACCTCGTCGATAACGTAGGCTTGAACGAGCGGCTTTTGTTTCTTTAACATCGCCTGCGCCTCTGCCAAAACGTCTTGATTAGTTTCGTTCAAACTTTTGCCCATAAGCTTAAGCGGAATCATCAACGCGTCGCGAGCCGAATCTTGCATAAGAATTTGCCCCGCGTATTTTTCATTCCAAAGAATATTCCAGCTGTCGACGGGGTCAGTAACTTTCGTTTTGTCGTAGATTATGCCGACAGTTCCCCAGCAGTAAGGCACGACGTATTTGTTGCCGGGGTCGAACGTCTCAGCCTGCTTGAAAAATTCTTCGCCGATATTCTTTTTAGCTTCGGGGAGTTTCGTGAAGTCCAACGACTGAATCAAATCGTTGCTGATAAGTTTTTGAATCATGTAATCGGACGGGCAGATAACGTCGTAGTGAACTGCGCCCTCCGCCACGCGAGGATACATGCTCTCGTTAGTGTCGAATTCGTCGAGGACGACGCGGATACCCGTCTCCTGCTCGAAAATCTTCAAGACTTCGGGGTCAACGTAATCGCCCCAGCTGTACACGTAGACTTTTTCCTCCGCCTTATCGCCGCCGCCCGAACCGCAACCGAACGTCAGACAGCTCACTAAGATAAGCGCGAGAATTTTAAGTTTGTTCATTAGAAAACCTCCTCATATGTTTTATTCATACTTTCTTTGTTAGCGTCAAAGAAAGTATGCAAAGAAAGACGCTCACCCGCTAGAAAACATCCTGTTTTCAACGCGGGGCGTCGCACGTCCGTGTGCGCCGGGTATTTGCTTTTCATAGGCTCTTCTTAGAAAACCTCTTCATATTTTTTCAACTTGCGACGATTAATCGCGAACAACATAACAAATATTAACACGGTAAAAAATACCAGAGTAGAAAGCGCGTACATTTCGGGATGAATGCCCAATTTCAACTGCGCGTAAATTGCCGTCGTCAACGTGTCGACGCCCGCGCCCTTCGTGAAGTGAGTAATTATGAAATCGTCTGCTGACATCGTGAACGCCAATAAAAAGCCCGCAAAAATACTCGGTCGCAACTCCGGCAAAATTACGCTCGTAAACGCTTTGAACGGCGACGCTCCCAAATCCAACGCCGCCTCGTAAAAACTTTTGTCCAACGCCATCAGCTGCGGCATGATACACAAAATTACATACGGCACGTTGAAGACGATATGCGCCAGCAAAATCGACACGTAGCCGAGCTTGAGCCCCATTCCCATAAACAACAACATTAAAGATATTCCAGTGACAATGTCCGCGTTCAATATCGGGATGTTCGTTATGCTAAGGAACGTCGCCCGCCACTTCCGCGAAAGTTCCTTCATCGCCACGCACGTTATCAAGCCTAAAATTGTCGCAATGCCCGCCGATAACAATCCGATTGTCAACGTGTTTGATAAGGCGTCGGCTAGTCTGGCGTCGTTGAAAAGTTTCGTGTACCAATCAAGCGTCACGCCCGTCCAATGCCCCCGATAACGGCTCGCGTTGAACGACTGCGCTATCAAAACTCCAATCGGCGCGTAGAGGAATAAGAAAATTATCGCGAGGTAAATCTGCTTGACGTATCGCATTAAAAATCCTCCTCCTCGTGGCTGTTATCAAACATCGTCGTCAAAATCATATTCAGCACGATAAAAATCATCAGAATCACCGATAACGCACAGCCGACGTGCCAATCGTATTGGAAAGTAAATTCCTGTTCGATAATGTTGCCGATAAGGAGGAGCTTGCCGCCGCCGAGCAATGCGCTGATAACAAACGTCGTGAGCGCAGGGATAAATACCATTGTGATTCCGCTGACTGCGCCCGGTAAACTAAGCGGCAAAATTATTTTTATGAACGTCTGCCAAGAGTTCGCGCCTAAATCTCGCGCCGCCTCTAAAATTCTCCTGTCTATTTTTGTTAATGTGATGTACAGCGGCAAAACCATGTACGGCAAATAATTATAAACCATGCCCAAGACGATTGCGCCTTCCGTGTTTATCATCTGCAGGTCGGGCAACGATAACAGCCGCACGATTTGATTGATTATCCCATTGCCCTCCAAAATCGTTTGCCAAGCCATCGTCGACAGGAGCGAGTTCATCCACAGCGGCAATATGAACAGTAGCGATATTATCGTCGTGTTGTCGCGCTGACGTTCCGTCAAGATTAAGCACAGCGGATACGCCATCAGTAAACAAATTACCGTGCTGATTAGCGCGAGCCATATCGATAACTTCAACGCGTCCAAATATCCGCGCTCAAATATCAATCCGACGTTCGCCAATGAAAAATTTCCGTCGTAATCAGTCACACCGTACCAGACGATAAATATCAGCGGAATAAAAATAAAAAGCCCCGCCCAAATCAAAAAAGGCATCAGCAAAATATTTCGCGTGCCGAGATTAAACATCTTGAGCAACCTCCTCGTCTTCCGATTGCGGTTTGCTCATGATTTGAATATTTTCCGGCGCGACGTGTAAACTGACTTTCTCACCAACCGTGCGCCCCGTCGTCGATTGAATCAGCCATTCAAAACCGTCAGCCTCGACGTTTATATCGTAAGACATGCCCCAAAAAACTGCGCGGGTTACAACGCCATTAAAAGCACCTTCCTGCGGCGCGGCAAGTTTAATATCTTCGGGGCGAATCTGAACGTCAACGGGAGAATTTTCAGGGAAACCGCTATCAACGCAAGGATATTCCCTGCCCAAAATTCTAACCAAGCCGTCGCGAACCATGATGCCATCGATTATGTTGCTGTCGCCGATAAAATCAGCCACGAACGCATTTTCCGGCTCGTTATAAACATTTTCGGGCGTGCCGACTTGCTGAATGTAACCTTGATTCATGACGACAACGCGGTCGCTCATCGACAACGCCTCTTCTTGGTCGTGCGTCACGAAAATAAAAGTTATGCCGGTCTCTTTGTTTATGCGGACGAGTTCGCGGCGCATGTTCCGGCGGAGTTTTAAATCCAAAGCACTAAGCGGCTCGTCCAATAATAAAACTTTCGGCTCGTTGACGACTGCGCGGGCGATAGCGATACGTTGTTGTTGTCCGCCGCTGAGTTTTGTAACGTCGTGTTTTTCGTAGCCTTCAAGGTTGACGAGTTTCAGCGCGTATTTAATTTTGTCACGAATGTAATCAGCCGACTTGCCCGCGATTTTTGGTCCGAAGGCAATATTTTCTTCAACGTTCATGTGTGAAAAGAGCGAATACTTCTGGAAAACTGTATTAATCGGTCTTCGATTGGGCGGCAAGTTCGTTATATCCTTGCCGTCGAAAATCACGCGCCCCGTGTCCGGCATTTCAAAGCCGCCGATTATTCTTAGCATCGTCGTCTTGCCGCAACCACTCGGTCCGAGCAATGTTATGAATTCGCTTTCGTGTATCGATAAATCAATTTCGTCGAGCACGCGCAAATTCCCAAAAGACTTGGCTATATTTTCCAAGCGTATCAGTTCTCTTTTCATTTCCCAGCAACCTTTCAAAAAAAATTTCCCGCATTATACAAAAAAGCGGTGTGTCAATCAAGTTACACATCGCAAAAAATTTCGTTATGGAAAAAATTTTTTCAGCCAAGAATCCCGGAAATTAATCGTTTGGTATCGCGCATGTCTAACAAAATTTTTTCAAGCGTCAAAGCGAAATTATTCATATCACTTTCCGAATAGCGGCTCGCGTCGTAATCTAAAAATAAATTGTAAGCGTCCTTGTCCTCAGCGTTTATTTCAATGTCAAGCGCGTTTTCGACGGCAGAAATTTCATTGGGCGGCAAGTAGACAACCTGCGCGGGCGTGTCGTCTAAAAGTAAATTGCCGTGCATCGCCTTCTGGAAAATAAAACTCACGCAATCATCTTCAAGCCCCTCGTCATAAACAACTTCCAAACTCTTGCGGTACTTCATGCCGGTTTTAATCTGTTCGGTGAGCTTGTCGAGGAATTCGCCAATGGTAATGTCTTCGTGGAAGTCGAACGCGCAAGGAAATTGCTCCAGCATAAGCCCCATTATGCGATATTCACTGGGCTTAGTGCGTCCGTTATGTATCCAACTCATTATTGCTTCGTTCGAGCCCGTAATCTTCGCCAGCGTCAACATACACGCGCCGAGAAAAAAAGTATTTTCATTCAAGCCGCTGTCAATAAAAAAATCCTGCTTGAAGTCGCGGAAGGTATAATCGAAATTCCCTTGAGTCCATGCCGCTACGCCTTCAACGTTTACGGGCGGCAAATGTTTTTTCTCGTCAAAGGGCGCGAGGATTTTCCGCCAGTAATCGTGCCCCGCCTCCAACTTTTCTTTTGGAACGTTCGCCTCCTCTTCCACATAAGCCGCATAACTCAACGGTTCGCGTTTACTTTTGCGCCCGCGATAAGCTCTGTTAATCTCGTGCCAAAACAGATACGCCGCCGATACGCCGTCCATTATCGCATGATAAAAATCCACGTAGAGATACTTCGCGCTCGGCGTCTCAATCAGATAAATGCGGAAAAGCGGCTCGTATATCAAGTAATACGGCTCGCGCAATTTTTCTAACCGTGCTTGAAATTCTTCGTTGGTCAAATGTTCGACGCGAACTAAATCAATCTCCTCATTGAAAATTTGACATAACTCGCTTGTCTGAGGATGAAATACCAGCCTGCAACTAAAAACGTCGTGCGTCGTTATCACTTGATTTATCGCCGTCGCTAATCGTTCCATGTCTATTGCCGCCGCAAGTTTGAACAGCCCGCCGATATTCATCATCGTTGATTTTGCCTTATTGAAGTGCGTATCGACCAGCCAACGCTGTATCGGGCGCAACGGATAAAATTTTCTTACCAAAGTTAATCGCCTCCGCGCAGATTATAACACAAAAAAACCCGTCGCATTGACGGGCAAAAATTTTTATCGGGGATTTTAAATCGTGTGCAGTCTGATTGAGCTGGTGCCGCCTTCGCCGTACTTCATGCCCGCCGTTAAAATAACGAGGTCGCCTTTCTTAACGTAATCATGTTCAAGCGCGCTTGTCGCCGAGTAATCAATCATCTGAACAATATCGAGCCAAGGCGTGCCGGAAATCGGGAAGACGCCCCAACGTAAGTTCAAATGGCGAGCAACTTGATCTATCTGCGTGAACGCGATAATCGGAGCTTTAGGCTTATATTTCGAGACGACGCGAGTTGTATAACCCGATTTAGTCGGCGTGATAATCGCGGCGGCGTTGAGTTCGTAGCAAAGTTGAACGGTCGCGTGCGCAATGGCGTCGGTGTGAGAATATTTCCTGCCCATGCCCTTCATAAGGAAAATTTCTTTGTATTCGAGAGATTCCTCAATGCGCAGTGCGATTTGATTCATCATGGTTGCGGCTTCGACGGGATATTTACCGCTTGCAGTCTCGCCGCTTAACATAATGACATCTGCGCCGTCGAGAATTGCGTTGCCAACGTCGGAAACTTCTGCGCGGGTCGGGCGAGGATTCGTCGTCATACTCTCCAACATTTGCGTCGCGACGATAACAACTTTACCAACCGCGTTACATTTCTTGATAATATCTTTTTGGATAATGGGAACGTCTTCGGCGGGAATTTCGACGCCCAAGTCGCCGCGCGCAACCATAATGCCATCGCTCGCCGCAATAATGTCGTCGATATTTTTAACGCCTTCGAGGTTCTCAATCTTGGAGATAATTTCCATGTGCCCGCCGTGTTTATTAATGAGAGCGCGAATTTCCTCAACGTCTGCCGCACGCTGAATGAAACTCGCCGCGACAAAGTCCATATCGTTTTCAATGCCGAAGATAATATCTTTCTCGTCCTGTTCGCTGACGGCAGGCAATCCGAGCGATACTCCCGGCGCGGCGACGCGTTTACGCGAACTCATCTTGCCGCTGTTAAGAATCGTCGTGTAAATGTCTTTGCCTCTAATCTCGTCAATGCGCAACTCAACAAGTCCGTCGTTCAAGAGAAGTTTATCGCCGACTTTAACTTCGGTGTAAAGGAGCTTGTGGTTGACGGTGGCTTTAGTTTCGTCGCCTTCGATGTCGTCGTTGACGAGGATGAATTTGTTGCCTTCGACGAGCTGAACAGAATCGCCCTTGAACAGACCGAGCCGCATTTCCGGACCTTTGGTATCGAGAATCAGCGGAATGATTTTGCCCGTCTTCGCGGCGGCGGCTTTTACTGCGTCGATACGTTTCTTATGCCCCGCGTGATCTCCGTGCGAGAAATTAAAACGGGCGGCGTTCATACCGTTTTCGATGAGCTTCTCGATAACGCCCGGCGCGTCGGTAGCGGGTCCTTGCGTGCAGATGATTTTAGTTTTCTTCAACATAAAATCGACCTCCAAAAAAATTTTTAACATTATACAATAAATCGCCGTTGCCTGTCGACATTAAAAAGGAAATGTGATAGATTTTGGGAACAACCTTAAAGGAGCGTGATTGAAATGTTTCGGAAGTTTATCGCGGTGTTCGCGCTGATGTTCTTAGTAAGTTCGACAGCTTTTGCAGAAGAATATCTTGAAGCCGAAGGTTGTTATTATCTGGATAATTATGACCAAAAAGACCCCATGTATAAAAATCTTGCTCGTCAAATCGCTCGTATGGATGCTTTGGCAGTTCTTACCGAAAAAATTTTAGTAACAACCGATACTAAAATTGAACATGATGCTGACGGAACTGAACATGAGATATTCAGAGCATTTATTTTACATGACAGCGAGGCTTTTAAGTTCGTTTCAAAAAATGCGCGGCAAACGGGTAACGCCAAATTTTGTTTTGACGACGAAGGAAACTTAATTTGCAAAGTAACAATGAGAATCGCCGTAACCGACAAAGATTTGAAGAAGCTTCAGAAATAATTTCACCAATCGACGCGGTACTTAATGTTATAAAATTTATCCTCGACAAGCTCACAATCTTTAATTGTTGTCATGCGGTCAAACTCGGGGTTTATATTTTCGATGTCAGACTTTAAAACATAAAGCTCTCTGACCGTATTTGAACGCCCGACGAATTTGAAATCTACAATCTCGACGTTGGTGCCGTTGACGAGCTTTTCAATCTCAGCTTTGGAATATTTTTTCTTAACGAAAGCAATTCCCATGTCGACGTATTTTTTAGCAGTCGGCGTGTCGAAAATTTCATTGTAGTAAATATCGCCGAGCTGAGCGCAAGCTTCAATCGATAACTCAACGGACGTGTTCGCGTTCAAAATCTGTTTGCAGTATTCGACGACGTTTTGAATCTTGTCCTCGTGACGATAGACGTAAACAATCCCACGAAATGCCGCCGCATTGCCCGCGTCAAGGGTTGCCAATTTTTCTGCAGTCGCCATCATGTCTTGCAGATTTATTTTTTTGTCGAAGTCGTAGATGTCCAAGTCGCGCTCGTATTTGGCGATTAAAAATTGATTCTGCTTAAGGTCAAACTCGTGCTGATTTTTTTCTGCTTTAGCTTTTCTAAGTTCCGCTTCCAACTCGCGAATAACTTTTTATAGCCGTCCCCGCTTTTTCAGAGGCGTCGCGCCTCGCTTCTACGCGTGCAATTTCAGTGGCGTTGCTTATATCTTCCATATTCTTATCAACGCGCTCAAAAATTTTTTCATAACGTCTCCTCCTCTCGGCAAGATTATATTTACAAATCACGGCGACGGCAAGTTAAAAACTTGTTCATGAAATATTTTTATGGTAAAGTGTGGCGGAATTATTGGAGGTGGATTTATGGCAGATTTATTGTACACGATTAAAGCGAACACTCCGAAGGAAGAAATTATTCGTCAGCTACGCGAGCACCCCGAAATAAAATTTGTGTCGCTGGTTGGAATTGATTTGGCGGGTAACGATACTGACGAAAAAATTCCCGTGCGCATTTTTATCAAGGACATTGACGAATTTTATGCGGGGCGAGCTGTTCAGACGGACGGTTCAAGCGTCGTGTTGCCGGGTATTGCTACGCTCAACAATGCCAAAGTTGATATGCCCGTCGACCCGACCGTTAATTGGTTCGTCGATTATAATTTTGAACATTATGACAACGTCACGAATAATCCCGTCGGCACGCTGAGAATTCCCGGCTTTCTGATTCACGAGGGCAAACGCGTCGACTCCCGCGCAGTTTTAACTGATACGCTGATTCACGTTAAGCGCGAGTTGGTAAATCTTTTCCATAAGCATCCGAAAATTGACGGCTTAGACGTGAGCGGCAAAGAAATTATCGACATTGTTTTTACGTCGGCAACCGAACTTGAATTTTGGGTAAAGACGCCGCTTGAAGAGGCTTCAGTCGAGGAAATGAGCGCGGCTGAAATTATGCAGGAGCAATATTGGGAGCGGACGCACGGCGCGGTACGTTGCGCGTTGGAGCAGTCGATAATCGAGCTTGATAAGTACGGCTTGCAAGTGGAAATGGGACACAAGGAAGTTGGCGGGCTTAAGGCGCAGATTGACGAGTCGGGGCATTTAACGCACGTTTGCGAACAGCTCGAAATTGATTGGCGATTCGCTGACGCTGTGCAAGCCGCCGATAATGAAATTGTCGTTCGGACAGTCGTTAAGGAAATTTTCCGTGCTAATGGTTTGGAAGTTACGTTCAAAGCCAAGCCGATGATTGGGCTTGCGGGCAACGGCGAACACACGCACATTGGACTTGCGGCGGTGACGGCGGACGGAAAAATTCACAACTTATTTGCCGCGAAAAATCCTGCCGAAGATTATATGAGTGCCGTCGGCTACGGCGCGTTAATGGGCTTGCTGAAAAATTATGAAGTCATCAATCCGTTCGTCAGCGCGACCAATGACTCTTTGAACCGTTTAAAGCCTGGCTTCGAGGCTCCCGTTTGTATCGTGACTTCGCTCGGCAATACGCCTAAAATTCCTGCGCGGAACAGGACAATTCTCGTCAGCTTAATTCGGGACTTGAAAAATCCAATGGCTACTCGTTTTGAACTACGCGCTTGCAATCCCTACACGAATATTTATCTGGTATTGGCGGCGTGCTATTCGGCGATACTCGACGGCGTGAAGATGGCGATAACTCATAAGACGCCCGAACTTTTATCTGAACTTAGTAAGGACGCGGGTACGGAAGGTTTTTATCTTGAGAAAAATCGCGCCTATCGCAGTGAGCAAGATGTTTTCGAGGACTTCACGCAAGCCGAACGCGATAGACTTTTCGGTAAGCCGCCCGCAACCGTCTGGGAAAATATGCAAGCGTTCAAAAATTATCCCGACAAAGTTAAAATTATATCGAGCGGCGGAGCTTTGCAGGAAAAAATTATCAACGCCTTCCGCGACGGCGCACTTTTACGTTGGAAGACTGAATTAATTTCGCGAATCCTGCCCGAACTGCGCAATGTCGTCCGTAAAGCAAAAAAAATCGACGCCGAATTTGTAACCGACCTCGACGCCTACAACTGGAACAAAATTTTTTTATTACGTGCCGCACTCGCCAAAGATTCAATCGACGAAAAATCTTTATTCACTCAACTAATCAACGCGCTGAACTCCGGCGAATATGAAACGGCGTCGCGTCTGCAAGTTGAAATTTACAATAAGGTTGAAGAGCTAAAATCTCTTTACGACGCCTACGAAAAAAACATCATTTAACAACGTAATTGGGAGCCGTCATGGATGACGGCTCCGCCCGCGTAAAAACATGGATGTTTTTCAGCGGGCACGCCCTTTTCTTTTGTAACTTTTCTTTTGGGCGCAGCAAAAGAAAAGTTTTTCAAACATAAAAGTTAAGATAAAAAAAGACCGGTGAAAAACTCCACCAGTCTTTTAATTTTTTCCGTCAATATTTTCTGTTGAAAACCGTCCCGCGCAACCCCGCCGATTCCAGCAAATCGTAAGAACGAACCGCGCTGTTTTGTCGCCGCGACTTATTCAGCCACGCCTTCGCCCGATATATTATCTGCTTGTCCATCGGAATTATCTGCTCAATCATCGCCTTGCATTCTTCGGATTCGCGATAATTATTTTCGGGTAACGCCTTCATCCTCTCGATAAGCCGTCCGCGTTGGTCGACGAGTTCCATGAATAAATCGCTGTCTTTCTGGTCGCTGAACTTCAGAAGTTCCTTCGTCAGCGTGAAATACTTCCGCCAAAGAATCCGCGCTTGATTCAAAACTTCCTCCGCGTCAACGGTTTCTTTTTCATCAAGCATAACCTTTGCCGCCTGCGCCTTCGCCCTTCTCGATTCGTGCAGTCTTCATTGCTTGGAACCAAGCGTCGCGCAATTCCGTAATAATCCCCTTTGCCTCGTCAATCTGCGCCAAATCGCTCTTAATATTCCCCTCAACTAATCTGTCATAAACGTAATTGTAAAGCGGAAGTAACTGATGCGAAATGTCATAGTCGAAGTTCAACGTCAAGCGAAACTCGGAAATTATCCGTTGTGCGCGTTGCAATTGGTTATTGGCTTCCTCGTAGTTTTTAACCTCAAGAGCCGCTCTGCCGTCATCAATAAACTTCAGGCAACCGTTGTACAGCATAAGCGTTAAATGTTCCGGCGGCGCGTTCAAAATCCTCTGCTGTCTGTATGCCTCTGCCGCATTGACCATATTTCAAACCAACTCCTCAAAAAAATTCTTATTGCCCTGTGCTACCCATGACGTAATTTAATTGCGTGCCGAGTTTGGCGAGCGTCGATTCCATTGCGTCATACTTTTTATACAGCGCGGTTTCAAACGAAGACATAAGCTTTTTAAAGTTACTCATCTTCGTCTGCAGGTTGCGCAAGAGATTGTTCAAATCGCTGTCTTCAGTAATGTCGGACGATGAACCTGCGCGGTCTTTGATAGTTTTAGTCGCGCTGACGAAAATATCGCCGAGACGTTGCGCCACACCGCTTTTTGCCGAGTCGTTAAGGTTTTCGGAATCAAGTTTCGCGAAGACGTTATAAACCGCCTCCGAATCCTCCGAGAGAGCCTTCCTGAGTTTGTCCTCGTCAAGAACCAACTGCCCCTTAATGCCCGTTGTCGATACACCGAGACTGAAAACCGAATTGTACTTGCTATCGACGCCCTCGACAGTATCAGTAACCGCGCTACGCATGTTCATGATAATCTTTCCGAGAGTCTGATCGTGGTAAAGCAAGCCCTTCTTAGCCTTTTCTTCCCACTTGGTAATTTGTTCTTCCTTCATTTGGTCTTTCTGCGATTGGGTAAGCGGCTTGTAATTTGAATCGGGCTTTTCGTCGTATTTCTCGTAAAGGCTCGCGAGGAGCTTGTTGTAATCCGTGATAAAACTTTTAACCTTGTCGACAATCCCGTCAACGTCCTGCGAAACGGAGACGGTCGCGGGAGTACTGCCTGTAACATTCCCTGCGGAGGAGCGCAGTGTAAGTTATGCCGCCGACGGTGAGTTTGTTATCGACAACATCGTTGTATGTGACGCCGTCGATTTTAATTTTGCCGTTCTCGCCCATGAAGTCATTGCTGCGCCCGACGCTAAACTTCAAAGTCTGCTTATCGGCTTCTTCTGCCGCAACAACATTACCGCTATCATCGTGCCCGTAAAGCTCGCCGTTCCTAGACTGATAAAGCCCCATGTTGTTAAAGAAATTTCTGGCAACCATAGAGGCGCGTGTACCCGTGTAGCCGTCGTCAGCATCAAGTTTGATTATTATGCCGTTTTCGTCGCCGCTCTTAGAGTTGTAGAAGGAAAACCTGTCGTGATCCGCGTCGTAATTGGCTTTGATATTCAGACCGCTGTTGTTTATTTCCCTAACCAAATCGTTGAACGTAACGCCATCCGTATCGCCGTCGCCAAGCAACTGTTTGTAGCTGTAGCTGATTGTTACTTCCTTTAAAGTGCCGTCATCATTGGTTGTCACACCGTCAGAAAGCGTAAACGAAAACGCCTTAGGTTCGTCAGCATTAACATCAATATTGCTAAGTGCGGCGGCGGTTTCAGTCCGTTTCCCGTCCGCAACAAGCCTCCATTCAGTTTGCTTATTCTGACTTGCAAGGAAGTTTTTCCACGTGGTTTCATCTATCGACGCAGGGTCGGTTGCGGTTGATTGAAAATTGCCGCTCGAATTTTTGGTGCGCCATTCGTCAATTCCATAAGTGGCACTGTACGCATGTCGCCATTCAGAGCCGAGAGCATTTTGCGCATCTGCCTTTTGACTATTAACCCAACTGGTTCTATTTGAAGAGGAAGAAAGCGGATCAGCAGTTTCCCATTGCCCCGTCGCTGAGTTATATTTTTCCCAATGCGTCGCTATGTCGTCAATGGAAGTGTGAACTATGTCTGCCTTGCCGAATTGCCAAGCGACACCGACTCTTTTGCCATCTGCCGCCGTATAGTTTGGATCGTCGCGGTCGTCGTCTGCCATATCCGAAGGCGCAACCCTACCGGAAACGTAGCCGCCCGTTACATCGAGTTCCTTAAACAACACATCGGCAAGCCTAATACTCGTTTGGTCTGCCGAAGACGCACCGTTGATGGCGTAGCGTTTCATGGTGTTTGTGCCGACGAGATAAGCGTTGGAGCTGAGGCTCAAGACATCAACGCTGTGATTCATAAGGTCAGCCGAAGCCGCGCTGGAACTTTCTACGCTTTTGGCGTTCATGGTATTCGACATTTTGTATTGCGAGAGAGACGACGAATTAAACGTAGTGATTTTATTGCTGAGTTCGATATAATCAGCCTTCATCCACTCGTTCTTAGTGTATTTTTGCGCCATCTTGTCGTATTCGTTTTGTTTGCTCATCATGCCGACTTTAACCATCGACTCGATGTCCATACCCGAACCCGACAAGCCGTAAATTCCGTTGACACCCATGTTAATCCCTCCTTAGACGGGCGTCGATTCAAATTGCCTTGTCAATGAATGCGCCCAACCAATCCTTAGCCTTAATCATATTCTCAATCATTTCTTCGGGCGGGAATTCCTTGATAACTTCGTTGGTTTTCTTGTCGATCATTTTGACGTTGAACATATTGGCTTTACGATTGTAATTGAATTCGACATCGCAGTTAATCTTGTCCATGAGCTCGTTGAAAGTTTCCGTCATCTGGCTGACAGTTTCCTCCGACATTGTGCCGGGTTGCAGGCTGGAGGCTTTTTCCTTCTGCTCTTGTTCTTCTGCGGGCGTCAAGATTTTGTCTGCGGGTTTTGCGTCGACGGGTTTAACTTGCACGGGTTTAACTTGCGCGAAGTCCTGTTCGCCGACCGGTTGCGTCTTTGAAGCCGAGTCTACAACGACTGCCGCCGTGACCATCTCATTTACTTTCCCTACCATGATAAAACACACTCCTTTGTAATTAAATCTCCTTGAGCGGCAACGCGCCGTGTAAATCGACGTCCAACTTTTGAGCCGCCTTTTGATTCTCCTCTTGTATCGCACGATAGATTTCGCCGCGATAAATTTTGATGTCACGCGGCGCATCAATCGCAATACGCACGTTTTCGCCCTGCACTTCCACGACGTTAATGATGATGTTGTCGCCAATCATTATCTGCTGACGAGGCTTCCTCGTCAAGACAAGCATTGAATCATCCCTCCTTTTTAGCAGAATCGGGGAAGAGGCGATGCTTCGTCGTGTAGGTGCTCTTTTCCAAAACGACTTGCTTCGCACGCATGTTTTCGCCGTTGAGGACGATTGGGGCGAGAAGATTCGCCGTCATGTAACGAATGGATCCGTTCGGGATTGTAACCATTGAATAATAGAACACGTCATCTTGGTTTTTAATGTCGAGTTCCTTAACCGTATCGTCATCAATCTCAAACGAATAGTCGTTAAAGAAAAGGAAAGGAATCGTCAGCAAGAAAGCCAAATCCGGCGTATTGAGCGACTGCATGAAGTAATAGGGGCTTTCCTCTTCGTAGGGCAGGATAACAAATTCATGCTCGGTCTCGAACGCGGGGATGCCGTCCTTGAAATAAACGATTTTCTTTTCATCAACCTCAAGCTCACCAAATCTGCTGGTGTAAATTTTACGCATACAACTTTCCTCCTTTGAACTTCCCCCGACAGCTTGAAAAACTATTTTCTCGGCTTAGGCGTAGATGTCGTAATGATCCATCGAAACCCAGTGGCGGATAAAGCCTTCGTTTTGAAGATAAGTTTCCACACTGCCCGGCGTATAATGAATCCTTGCGCTTGGCGCGGTTTCAATATCGACGGAAATGTCACTGAGTTCCGGCTCGCCGACGACTTCACTTTGATAACCCTGCACTTGCGGGTCTGGAATGGCGGCGGTCGTGAAAACCGGTCGCGCTTGATAATCAGAGAAGATGTCGGCTTTAACTCTTTGGACAACGTCATTGCCGCGTTTTGCGCCGTTAGTGGCACTTGCCCAAGCCTCCTGCGTGCGTCGACTGGTAGCGGATTGGGCGTCGGAGATACCTTTTTGCCCGCGTTCCGCCGCTAAGTCTCCGTGTTTCCTGAAGCCGTAAGCTCTTCTGCTTTGATAGCTATCCAACGACAAGCTCGGTTGAGTAACGGTTTGATTCGAGCGCGCTTGCTGATTCCTGCCTCTTATTTGCGGCTGAACTATTCCCGATTCGTCAAGCCTCGCGTGCGTTTGCCTCATCGCTATCTGCGGCAATTCATGTCGAGTATTTAACCTCACCATCATGGCTAATTCCCTCCTTTCCATAAAATTTCCTGCCGTGAGTCCGAAATTTTTGCCGAGAATAAAAATCCCGAAAACACCAATAGACGACAACGGAGAACTCGTTGACGCCTGCAGGATAAGACTTTTAGAGTTTCAAAGATTAGAGATAATCGGCAAGTGATTGGGGAAGGATTCTCCCGCCAAGCGACAACGCCAGATTATAAAGCGCAGTCTGTTGCATAAGTTGAGTGGCGAGTTGCGCAACGTCCGTGCCGCTAACGTTGGTGATGTCTTCAGTGATATTATCGGCTTGGGCGTCAAGCATTGTCTCGACTTGGTTATAAAGTTGCTGGCGTGCGCCGATTTTAGTTTCTTGAACAAGCATAGTTGAGTGGGCAACATCTGCAACGGTGACGCCGTCGGAGGACATCCAATGAACATCGGAATCGTTGACTCTGGAGCAAACGCAGAAGAGTTCATTAAGCATGGCAGTTCCGGAAGCGGTATTGCCAGAGGCGTCATTGTCGAAAATATCTCTGCCGAACATTCCCGCGCCCGTAGAGTTGACGGTATCAGCATTGGGATCGGTCGCGCCGTTTAGCTTAACCATTGAAATAAGATTATTATCGCCGTTGTAAGTCACGATATTTTGCTGGGTCGTCTGAAAAGTATAATTCTTGCCGTTAATTTCAATGCCGGTGTCGCCTTTGAGCAAACCTTGATTCGTGAAGTAATCGGACACTTGGAAATCAAGGGTGTTGTCTTTTATTCTGCCCGCGTCGAGGAGATTTTTAATTTCAGTATTGCCGTTGTTAGCGGCTTCCTCCGCCTCTTTAATGTTGCTGAAACCGCGAGCAATTAAATCTTTATAGCCTTCGTCGACGAATTCTTTTGTGTAGAGATTGAACTTAACATCGCTTGTATCCGTGAATCTGCCGCCGTCGGTTTCGAGGTAGTAAGTATTGCCGTCCTCGCCAGTTACCGCCAACATTTGGAAAAGTTCGGTGTTGTAGTCGGAGTCGGTGCCCTTGAAGAAAGCCGATTGTGAAACGTCAAGATTTTTCGGCAAGCCGCGATCGTGAAGTTCAGTCGTCATTTCAAAAGGCTTAACCAAATCTCTTTGCCCCGAAAATAAATATCTGTCGCCGAGTTGCGAGTTCGCTACCGAAACCAATTCCTGCATGTGCGCGAACATTTCCTTATGAATTGCGGAGTAATCGTCTTCAACAGGGTCAGCATTCGCCGCGTGAACGGATTTCTCCTTCAACGTCTGCATCATTTCGGTCATGTGAATCATAACGTCATCGGAATTTTTCATCCAAGAGGTCGCCGTCTTGATGTTTTCGCGGTACTGATTATTTTCGTTTTCGCTGACGTTGTAGCGCAAGAGTTTGGAATAATTCATCGGGTTATCGCTGGCGCGGTGCAGTGATGAACCGTCTGCCTGCTCGAAAAGTTTATTTTGCTGTTGATAGGCGTTATTGAGCGAGTTTTGATAGTTATACATGAAGTGCATACTGCCGATTCTTACACCCATGTTAATTCCTCCTTTTTAAAATCAAAAGATTATAAGATTAAAAGGGTTCAGGGACTAGGTGTCAGGGGTCAGGGTTTTCCCTGTCCACTTTTCATCTTTTAATCTTTTAATCTAATCCCTAAAATCACCTGCCGACGACGCCGGTTGAATTAACAAGGCGGTCAAGCATTTCATCCATAGCATTCAAGCAACGCGAACAGGACGCAAAGCCCTTTTGGAACTTAATCATATTGGTAAGTTCTTCGTTCCAATCAACGCCCGACATCGAATCGCGCCAATTAGTTACCTGCGTCATAATCGCCTGCATTGCGTCGTAATTAACATCGGTAGAGTGAGCGTCAATGCCCAAAGTCGACATGGACTTTTGATAAAAAGAATTAACGCTTAAAGTCGAGATAGCCGTCGCGGGCTGTTGATTGCCGTTAGCGTCGAGGATTACATTGCCTTTCAAATCGCGCAGGACAAAATTTTTCGAGACAAGCGCATTTGCCTTGCCGTCGCTGTTAATCGTGTCCAAACTGATATTGAACAACTCGCTAAGATAAACCGCGTTGGTGCCGTCGCCGGTACGTTTATCCCAAGCCATGTCCTCCCAAGTGCCCGTCAACTCGTTGTATTGTTTACTCGTCGCCGCCGCAATGTAACGGTCGCCGCGATTCTCGCTGAATTTGCTATTGACTTCAAGCTCGGCGATAATTTGCACGCCGCTCAAAGTTTTTTTATCCTCGTTCAAGGTGTCATCGAATTTGTAGAGGTAATTTTTCTTATTCTCGGCGTCGTAACGGTATTGATATTCGATTGAGCCTTCGCCGAAGAAATTAATCGTATCCGGGACGGTGGTATTTGCGTATTCGCCATTCTTGCTGTGCCCGTCCATATCCCAACCTTGCTTGTGCTGTTCATTGAACGCAGTCAGCATGAAACTTGCGATGTCCGCCATCTTATCGATATAAGCTTTGTCCTCAGCGATTGAATCGAAACGCGCTTTAAGAATTCCGTTTTGCGGTATGAAAACCATATTACTTTCGGCGATTTTTATGTTGTAGTCGGTGATGCCGTAATCGATACCAAAATAACTTGAATCAACGCCGTCGCTAATCTCCAAATGCGCCCGCGAATAGCCGTTGACAAGAGTAATGCCGCCCGAATTGATTTGATAAGAGCCGAACTCGTTTTCCGTAAAGGAAATGTTAAGATAATCGGACAGCTTATCGACAAGCAAATCGCGGCGGTCGCGTAAATCGTTAGCAGTCGCGCCCGTGACTTCCTGCGCGGTAATCTGCTTATTGAACTGAACAATCTCGTTAAGGATGTCATCGACTTCCTTAAGCTCGGATTTAAGATCGTCGTATTCGGATTTGATTTGGTCTTGAAGTTCCGCGACAGACGTTTGAAGAATATCGGTTAAGTTTCTGCCGTTTTCGATAACGTGAGTGCGCGAGGAAGAATTTGAAGCATTCGTAGAAAGGTCAACCCACGATTGATAAAATTTATTCAACGCCGCCTCGATACCCAAATTTTTACTGTCGTCGAAAATAGTTTCGATTTTGTCGTAGTTGACAGACATAGTTTCGTAATATTTTTGGTACGGATTTTCGTTGCGGTATTGAATGTCGGCGTAGATATTGCGAGCGCGTTCAACAGCCTGCGCGTCGACGCCGGTGCCAACCTGTACGCTACCATGTAAACTGCCGCGTTCCTCGCTGTAAGTCGTCGCCAGAGTGACTGTTTGGCGTGAATAGCCTTCAGTGCCGGCGTTGGTTATATTGTGACCTGTGGTGTCGAGCGACAGTTGATTTGCCATAATGCCGCGCACCATCGTATTCAGCCCTGAAAATGTTGCTCTCATAACTCAATCCCTTCTCCCTAATCAGTGGTCAGAGGTTAGGGGTCGGGGGACAGTACTGACACCTGAACCCTGAATCCTAGCCCCTAAACATTAGCCTCGAACATGCGCCGCGCCCGTTGCGAACCTGTCCGCGCCTCTGCTCCGTAAGTATTGCTCGTTGTAGTTCGCGATAATATGTTCAGATTGAATGTGACGTAATCATTGCCCTTTTTAAGCAGCAATTTAAGTTGCGCCACTTGGTTTTCGACTCGGCTTTGAGCGTCGGCTGTTTTCTTTAAAAGTTTCTCCGCCACGTCCCGCTGAATATTTTTTTCCTGCGCGGCGATATATTCTGCGAACGACGTCGCTTTGACTTTCTTTAAAAATTCTTCAGCCTTCTGCACGTTCTTAGAGATGTCGCGCATTGTCGCTTCAATCTTGCGAATCGGCTCCTGAACGTCGGGCGAATTGCTTTCCATAGTTTTTATAAGTGCGTCGAAAAGTTCGGGCAGATGTGCGCAGAGTATTGCTTGTTCGCGCAAAATTTTAATCGTCTCGTCCATAGCCAAGCCCTCAAGCCTTAAAGTCGAATTTTTTCTGATGAGTGACGACGCCCGCGCCCTTGCCGCTGTAAGTAGGTTCGACCGCCGCGCCGCTTAATTTATTAAGTTGCCCCTGCACGGCGTCCAATGCACACTGCGCGAGAATTTGATTATTATTGCGGATTGTCAAAGCGCGGTCGACGTTTTGGCTGAGGCGTTTATGGAGCTGAATCAAATTTTTTTCTATAGCGCGGGACGGAGCTGAACGATAAAAATCTTTAGCGGGCGTTTTCTCGGTTAAGTTTTTATCCGACTTCGACAAGTCTCTGAGAAGTTCGAGGCGTTTTTGTTCCAGCTTTTGAATTTTTGCCGTTAAGAGTTGTTCCTCGTCGAGAATGCCGGAAAGCCCCTGCATGTCGATTCCAACTAATGCGGCGCGTTTTTTTTCGCCGAGCGTCGCCAATTTGTCGTAAACTTCGCCGAGCTTGTCGAGCGTTTCAATCAAATTTTGCCACATGTCCGCCGCCTCAGAAACGATTCGTCAAAATACTCATCGCGATATTATCCGCCGAAACGAGGTATTGCCCCGAAGAAATTTTCTCTTGGAGCGCGTTGACTTTATCCTCGCGGACTTCGGGCTCGCTTTTGAGTTTGTTTAGCAATTTGCTGAAACTCTGCGCTTCCCCCGACGGAGTAAACGTGTCGCTTTTTTGCACGCCGCGAACGTAACTTGCCGCATTGGCGTATCTCGTCGCCGTCACCGAATTTGAATAAAATTTAGCCGGCGAGTTCACATTATTTACAATCATGACTTCCACCACCTGTTTATTATTAACCTTGCAAAAATTTTTTAGCGTACCTTCTGTGTTTATATATCGAAAAAAATTTCTTGCGACTTAAAGGCAAATTAAGGTGTCGCACTCATTTCAAGCTTAGGATTATTATCGCTTATCCAGCCCAAAGCCCATTCGTTTTCGACAAGCAACACGGGATTATCTGCGCGGTCAAGCACAAACATTCCTCTATCGGCTCCGCGCAGACTCGCAGGAGTAACTTTCGCGCCGTCATTAAATTTTAGCCAACGCGCCACTTCAAACGGCAACATCGTCATCAGAATATCGACGCCATACTCCGATTTTAAACGATACTGAAGAACTTCAAATTGCAACGTGCCGACTGTCCCGACGACGTAAGACTCCGTGCCCGCGCCAACTTGATTGAATAACTGAATCGCGCCTTCCTGCGTCAACTGGTCAATGCCTTTGGCGAATTGTTTGCGTTTCATGGTATCCTTAGCCTGCACGCGCGCAAATTTCTCCGGCGGGAACGTCGGGAAGTCTTCAAACTTAAATTTATGCGCGGCGTCAGTTAAAGTGTCGCCAATCCCAAATATCCCCGAATCAAATAACCCTACGATGTCGCCCGGAAATGCCTCGTCGATTATCTGCCTGTCCTGCGCTAAAAATTGTTGAGGTTGCGCGAGCTTGACAAGCTTATCAGTCGGCGCGTGCCATACCGTCATGTTGCGCTCGAATTTCCCTGAACAAATCCTTATGAACGCTAACCGGTCGCGGTGCGCGGGATTCATATTGGCTTGAATCTTGAACACGAACGCCGAAAATTTTTCATCTTCGGGCTCAATAATTCCGTCGCTTGAAATGCGCGGGGTGGGCGGCGGCGCAAGCCTTAAATATTCCTCCAAAAAATTCTGCACGCCAAAATTCGTCATCGCTGAACCAAAAAATGTCGGCGTCAAATCGCCCGCGTCAATCTTAGCCTTATCAAAAACTTCACCCGCCTCGTTCAATAACATCAAATCATCTTGCAACGCGTCAAAATTTTCTTGCCCGATTCTCGCGATAACCGCCGAATCATCCGCCGCAAAAATTTCTGAAGCGCGTTCCTTCTGCCCGTGCGTCGTATCGTCAGCGAAAAGTTCAATTCGATTCTTTTGCCTGTCATAAACGCCCAAATATTTGCCGTCGGTACCAATCGGAAAGTTCATCGGGTAAGTCGGAATGCCTAAAACTTTCTCAATCTCGTCAAGCAAATCAAGCGGAATTTTGCCATAGCGGTCGAGTTTGTTGATAAAAGTAAAAATCGGTATGCGACGTTCGCGACAAACTTTGAACAATTTTTTAGTTTGCGCCTCAACGCCCTTAGCCGCGTCCAAAATCATAACCGCGCTGTCAACCGCCATTAACGTCCGATAAGTATCCTCCGAAAAATCTTGGTGCCCGGGCGTGTCGAGGATATTAATTCGGCAATCCGCGTAGTCGAATTGCAAAACCGAACTCGTAACGGAAATGCCGCGTTGCTTTTCAATCTCCATCCAATCGCTGACGGCGTGGCGTTGAGTTTTACGAGACTTTATCGAGCCCGCCAAGTGAATCGCGCCGCCGTAAAGTAAAAGTTTTTCTGTAAGCGTCGTCTTACCCGCGTCGGGGTGCGAGATTATCGCGAACGTCCGCCGCTTTTGTATTTCTTCAGTCAGTGTCAAAATTCTTTGGCTCCCTTCAATTATCTGCTTGAAGTTTAGAATAATTTTTATGTCATGTCAAAGCAGGGCGTGAAAAATTTTTGTGGAATTTTAGCGCGAGAAAAGGAGGCAATTTTATGACGGAAGAAAAACGCACCATTCACATCAGAGGGACGGGGCACGCCGCGCAGATTCCCGACCAAGTCGTTTTGTCGCTGAGTTTGACCGCGCAGAACAGCGAATACTCCGCCGCAATGAAAATCGGAAGTCAGCAAGTCGAAGTGCTCCGCGATACGATTGTCGAAGCCGGTTTCAAAGCCGAAGACTTAAAGACGATTAATTTTGATGTGCGTTCGGCTTACGAGGACGAAGAATATCGCGACGGTAACTTTAAACGTTCGCGGCAAATTTTTATCGGTTTTGAATGTCACCACGATTTGCGGCTGACTTTTGATTTCGATAACGATAAATTAAATGCCGCCGTCGACGCGATAGCCGCCAGTTTATCTCAGCCGAAAATTTCCATTGCATTTGCGATAAAGGACGCCGACGATTTCAACGACAAGATTTTAAAGACCGCCGCCAGAGACGCCAAACGTAAAGCTAGAATTCTCTGCGCGGCATCGGGCGTTAAGCTCGGCAAGCTCCTCGAAATAAATTATTCTTGGGATGAAGTCGCCGCTCGTGAAACGATTGTATGTGGCGCGTGCGCTCCCGCCGATAAAAATTCGTTCAACTTCCAGCCCGAAGAGATTAAAGCTATCGACACTGTAGATTTCTTATGGGAGATTGAATGATGGCGCGATATTTAAAGTTCACGATTGGTAGCGCGACGATTGGTTACAAGACGATTGAAATTTTTATCAAGGGTAGTTCGGCGTCGTATAAAATTTTGCGGAGCGGCTTGCTTGACGTGGATAAAAAAATTTCTCCCGTCGTTAAAATTTCTACCGAACAGCTTAACGAACTCGACGCGCTTGAAATTTTTTCATGGGAGAAAAATTATTCGTCCGAAGCTCCGGCTGAAACGCGTTGGGAATTGCTTTTCAATGACGGCAAAAAAATTTATCGCGGGCAAGGCGCGGGAGCTTATCCAAAAAATTGGGAGCAACTTTTGGATTGGCTTAACGATTTGGCTCCTGAATTGGAGTTCATCAACAGCAACCGCCTTGAAAAATTTACGCTGAACTATTCGGAGGAAAGTTTGACGCTTGACCGCCGCGATAAAACTTTGACGATTGATAAAAAAAATTCCAGCCACATTTACGACGCGGGCGATGACATTAAAAAATTCTTCGACAGCTGCCAAAGTATCCTTGATGAAATTGAACTCGCCGATTCAAATTTCAGTTCGCAGGCAAAGATTGAAATTGTTCGCCACGACGGTTCGGCTGAAACTTTTGAGACGCTTTACAACGAAAATTTTTTGCCGGGTCTTATGAATTTTATCGAAGAAATTCAAACCTGCGCGGACGATTTGACGGCTAAAATTTTTTGTCCGTTGCCAACAGAAATTGAGCCGCCGCGAAGTAAATATATTCTCTGCAAAGTCCGCTTCAAAGAAAGTTACAAGCCTTACACTTACCGCACCGATGACGAGACGCTCGCTGTCGGCGACGTGGTTGATGTTCCCGCCGGAAGGAGTAACGAAGTTGCGCAGGCTCGCATTGTCGAAATCGGCTACTTCAACGACTACGAACTTCCTTATCCCCTTAGCAGAATAAAAAAAATTATCGGCAAGCATATCGCCGCCGACTTTGAAAATTATTAACCAAGTTCGCCCAACTTCTGGAGAGCTTTTCTTGCCGCTTCCTGTTCAGCGGCTTTTTTACTGCGCCCAACTCCGCGCCCGAAAATTTTCCCGTCAATCAATGCCGCCGCTACGAACGTCCGATTATGATCCGGTCCGCTCGCACTAAGCTCAGCGTATGAAACTTTGCTCGGCGGACGACTCTGAATAATTTCCTGCAACTTGCTTTTGTAATCCTTAGGAATGCCCGTAACTTTGACGCGCTCAAACTCGGCTCCGAACTGTCGAAAAACATAATCGCGGGCAACTTCCCAGCCTAAATCAAAATAAATCGCGCCGATAACCGCCTCCAACGCGTCCTCTAAATTTGAATCGCGATTGCGCCCAAAAGGAAATTCCGTCGGTCCGAACAATATCAATTCACCAAGCCCAATCTCCTTTGCAATGCGTGTAAGTGTCGACTGCCGAACAATCCCAGAACGCGTCTTAGTCAGTTCGCCTTCTTTTAAGTGCGTGAAGTTCTCGAAAAGATACGTCGCCGCCGCCAAGCCCAATACCGCGTCGCCTAAAAATTCCAAGCGTTCGTTGTACTTTATGCGCGGCTCAAATTCGTTAGCGTATGATTTATGCGTCAAGGCAACGTCGAGAGTTTCAATGTGCAAAAATTTCACGCCGAGTTTCTCCGCAAATTCTTCCAATGCCGCCCGCCGTTCGTCGCTTAAAGGCGCGTCAACCCACTCCTCGCCTTCGGGAGCCTCAAAAATTTTTTCGTCTATCGTCAAAAAGTCTCACCTCTTAGATACATTCTCCGCCGCAATCATCACGCCCGATAACAACCAAAATTCGCGCATTATCGAAGTCATGTTCGTGTAAGTGTTCATCAAGCCCTCAATCATCAGCGCGGCGAGAATTAAAAATGCCGCCGTCCCCGCGCCGAATGCAAATTCCTTTTCGCGTTTCAGCTGAGTAAAAAATTTCCAAAAAAAATACGAATACAGCCCGATAAACGCCGCCAAGCCGATTAATCCTCTCTCGCACGCCACGTTCAAAAAATTATTATGCGCTTGCGAATGCCCACGACGTTTCTCATTGGTACGCTCCTTTGCTTCCGGCGAAATGTATTGCCCGTTGTAAACTTTGACGAACATTTCTTGCCCGACGCCGTGAATCGGATTGTCCTTAAAAATTTCCCAAGAAGACTTCCACATTAACACGCGTTCGCTGTTGCTTTGGAATTTTAAATCGATAAAAGTTGAGAGCCTCTCTTGGATGTTCGGCGAAATCGGCACGGTGATTAAAAATATTACCGCCAAGCCCGCGCAGATTTTTGCAGTCACGCGGCGATAATTTTTATGCAAGGCGACGAAGATCATTATCATGGCGATAAATGCCAGCCAAGATGCGCGCGTCATCGACAAGATTAACGCTATCAACGTTGCGCCGACCGCCAATAAGGAAATCCTGCGCCAAAGCGTCGGCATTATTTTCAGCTGAACGATATAAATCAACACCGGCAACTGCATTAATACAAACGGACCGTAAGCCGTCGGCGAATTGTTGAAGCCCGAAGCTCGCGGCTCGCCGAGTACAAAATATTGCCATATGCCCGCCACGTCGTTTATAAGGAACGCCAACATCGACGCGATTAAGACGCCGCAAAGTTGCTGTTGTTTTTTTATGAACGTCATCGCAAATATCAGTGGGAAAAATCTATGCAACTCGCCAAAGACTTCGCGGAAACTCGTCAACGGTTCGCCGGACATCAGCGCGATAAAACTTTGCAACAATAAATAAACCGCTAACACTCCCAAAATTTTCGCGTCGAATTGCGGCAAAGATTTATTTCGCACAGACCAAACAATTATTAACAACGTCCCGACTGCGACGGCGACACTCGCTAAGGCTGTTGATAATGGCACCGCGAACGCCAACAGCAATACGACTTGATACATCGCCGCGTCGAGTGAAATTTTTATCGGCATGATTTATTTCTCCTTAAGTTGTGCGGCGAACTCCGGCAAAATTATTTCGGGGTAATCCGCCGCAAATGAATCAACGAGTTTATTCCAACGACGCTTCGCCTTCCAAGCCGCCGCAAATTCAAACCAGTAGACTAACGGGATTAAAACGGGCGTGCCGATATTGTCGACGATTCGCACTCGATACGCTCCCGGCGAATGCTCTTGCACCATAAAATTTTCTATGTCCGAGTCGACTATCGCGATATTTTCGTGCAGGAAGTCCGATTTGAAATTCAGCAGGATTGTCCAGATTCGTTGAAGAGTTTTTGCATCGGGTTTAGTCTTCGGCAAAAAATTTTTCAAATCTTGGCTGGTCTTGCCGTTGTAATCAATCACGCGTTCAAAAACATAGCCGAGCCCAAGATTTGTTTCAACCGTCCCGAAAAATTCAGTCACGAGCCGCGACTTTTCTAACTTCGCCGCGCAGATTTTCCGATAGCGCATTTCTTTGCGAACGTCGCCGTCGTCCTTCATGTGCGGAATTTTTATGCACTTAGTCTTATCAATCGGGTGAATGTACGTCGCTTGATGCCCGCCCGCCCCGATAAAAAGCTCCTCGTTAATCGTTAAAACTTTCATCTGTCGACCTTCCTGATTTTGTGAACCCGTAACTTGTCGAGCCACTGCCAAATTTTCAGTTGAATCTGCGCGAAATCTCCAACACGCCGAATAATTGCGCGGTCGTAAATATCCGAACCGATAACTTCCGCCGTCAAAATAATTTCAGTCGCGCCGCCGAAGTTTAGAATCAATTCATCATCAATAATTTCCGACAAAATTTTTTCGTTATCGGCGAGGGCAGTGACTTTAACGGGCGCGCTGACGTTGAAGCGATACAGCCCGACAGAAATTTTCTCGACTTCGTAAGGCACGGCGTAGCGGTAAATAAAATTGTCGTCGACAGTGAGTTTTATGAACGGCGGAAGTTTATGTAAGGGCTCGGCATTGGCGAAGAACTCCACCTCCGCCAGTCCAAAATTTTTCCCGACGTCGACAGCCGAAATTTCAGCCCGCGTCACAAAAATTTTCTCAACGTCAATCACTAACGGACGCCCGCGACTAGGAAGCTCCGCGTTAAAATTTTTTACATTATCTAAATAAATTCCTTCCTTGTCAATGACGGCTTGCTTATTAGCCAATTCGAGACGCAAAGAAATTTTAGCTGGCGAATCGTCCAGCGGGTTGCCGTAGATAATAATCCTCCGAACCTGCGCGGGCTCCGTCCATTCAAAAAAAATTTTATCGCCTTGCCAAATGTTATCATCAATCTGCGCGGGCGCGGCGGTAACGTCGGTTGTGTTGATAATTTTGAAGTCGCGAACCTTAGAGGCGTCGCCGGATGTCGCAGTAACTTTCGCGGAAAAACTTTGGCTGTCAGTGCGCCGTTCAAAAAAAATTTCGTCTGAATTCAAAATGCGGAGAGCGTTCCATTCGTTACGTTGCGATTTGTGCGCGAAGACAGCCTCAGCAATCGGATTATTTTTCAGAATCGTCTGATGTTGCATGACGGGGAAACGCACGCGATTTGCCCAAATATAATTTGCGCGGTCGATAAAATCAAAGTCGTAAGTATCAGTCTCGCCGAGCTTGGGCTTAAGCGTCGACAAAAGATTCGGCGCGTAAAAATCGGGCGCGGCAGTAAAAGCAGTTGCGTAAGCAAATTTTTTGTAAACTTCGGGATGATAATCGTTGCGCTCGGATAAAATCTCGCCCAAAATTTCTTCAAACAAAATCGACAACGTGCGGTGGTCGGCGTGGCTGTCGAAGTCGACACAAAAAATTATATTGGCGCGGAGTTCGAGGATAAGGCTTTTCAAATCGCGCTTGAAATTTTCGCGGGTATAGAGGCTGGGTCGCCCGAAAGTTTTTTTAGCGTAATCAGTAAAGCCTTCCGCCGCGTAAGTTTCAATGTGCCCTGCCGGAGATTTTGTCGGAGTGTCGGAAAGTTTATGCCCGTCGCCGTAGCCGAGAAAAATAATTTTATCGCGTGGCACACCCAAAATTTTCAACGCGTCGACAGCCTCTTTAGCTCTGGTCTCGGCAGAAACTTCAAAGTCGCCGTTCGTCGAATACGCAACAAAAATCTCAGCCTTCGCCGCCGCCATTGTCAAAATCATATTGCCCGCAATGTTAATCTCGTCGTCGGGGTGCGGTGCTAATATCAAAACTCGCGTCCCGAAAAAACTTTTATCGAAAAACGAATTGCCCGCCGTCGGAACTTCTTCCGCATCAACTTCCGCGCCGACAAAATCAAAAATCCCGCAAGCCTCAGCCATCTCAAAAATTTTTTTATCGCTCATTCCTTCACCTCGCGATTATCTCTGCTAATTTCGGCACGACAATCGAAAAATCGCACGTGTCACGAATCAACTCAGCCGCTCGTTCGCCGAAAATTTTCCTGCGCTCGTCGTCATTGAACAGAATCGAAATTTTCTCCGCAAATGCTGCCGCGTCCTCCGAATCCACGCGGTAGCCATTAAAATTATTTTCAATCACGTCCTCGCAACCGCCTATGTCGCTCGTGACTGCAGGAAGTCCGCTCGCCATTGCCTCCAATAACGATGTCGGTAAGCCCTCGTGCCGCGACGGGAAAATATACACGTCCGCCATTTGATAAAATTCCTGTGGCGCGTCGACTTCCCCGATAACTTTGATTGAATCGTCGAGTTCAGCCGAAGTTTTTCGCAGTTCGTCGAGCAGTTCATTAATCCCGCCGCCTACGACAAATAAAATCGCGTCGGGGAATTTTTTATGCAAAATCCGCCAAACGTCCTGCAACGTGTCGACGCCCTTATCTTTGACGACCCTCGCGCAGAACAATAAAACTTTCCGCGCAGGTTCAATGCCGTAAGCAATTTTCAATTCACGCCGCCGCGCAGGATTCGATTTGGGAAATTTATTTGTGTCGATACCGTGCGGCAAGATAGAAATTTTTTCGGGCGCAATGCCGCCGCTCTTAATAAAACCGTCGCGAATTTCTTTTGTCGTCGCAATGTAACGCGTGCACTTTGCAAAAATTTTATTCCGCCAATTATCAACAGAAAAAATCTCCGCCTTACCCGTCAATGCCAACGTCACGGGTTTTTTGAACATTTTAGCAAATAAAATTGCCCACACCGCAAATTTCGGCGTCCCGATGATATAAAACGCGTCGATGTCCCTGTGTCTTGTAAGCAGGCGCAAAAAAATTTCCAACCAACGAATCGGTGGGTGCAACCTTACCAAATCAATGCCGTTCAAATTTTCTCGCGCCGCCGTGAAGAAAAATTTTTTCTTGGTAAAAATCGTGACGCGATGACCGAGTTTGATAAGTTGGAGCGCGTGATTTTCGCCGTGAATTTCCGCGCCGCTTTTAGTCGGGCGACCGTCAGGCAGAAATTTTTTCCCGACGGCAAAATCTTTTATGAATAAGCAAATCTTCATTGGAATATCCTCTAAACTTCTTTCGAGGGCAATTTTATCGCTAAAAACATTTCGACGCAATAAAAAATTACCTCCGATGAAAACATCAGAGGCTTTTGGCTTTTTACTGTCTTACACTAAAAGTTTTTCGTTCAAGTCACGATTCAGCAAATATTGAATTTGTGCTTGCTCCAATAATTCAGCGTTGAATTCCTTGCGTTGCAACTTTCTTTTGCGCTCAACTTCGATTTGCCGTAAAGTTTCTTCGTCCGATCCCATAATCGTGCCTCCACTCGTCGAGCCGTAAATTGGCGAAGGATTAAAGCGCGTCGGTTTCCAGTTCAAAACGCTCACATCAACTTCATTTGTAAGAAATTTTTCGTATGGAAAGTCATTATGCGTCCAAACTTCCTGCGAAATGCTCGATGCGTCCACTACATGATAAAAAATCTGCGAAGATTGCCCGAAATAATTCCCAAGCGTCGATTTCCACATGTCATCAAATGTTTCAACGCCTGTTAATTCATCAGAAAGCATTGATTTGAATTTAGAAAGTCTTTGCAAACTTTATCGGTACTGCATAAAAAATCTTAAGCCAGAAATTTACTCGCGTCGTCGAGAACCTGCGCGGGGGTAACATTTTTTAGGCAGAGTGGGTTATCGCAAGTTTTTTTTGTACAAGGACAACAAGGCTCGCGGCTCGTCAAGGCGACGGCATTTTTATTAATTGGGTGCCAACGGTCGGGACTCGTGCAACCGTAAACCGTAACCATTTTAACGCCGGTCGTCGCGGCAATGTGCGTGGCTCCCGTGTCGACGGTAATAAATAAATCTGTGCGGCGAAAAATTTCTGCCAAGTCAGTCAGCGAAGTCTTACCACAAAAATTTTCAACGCCGCCGCCCATTTCCGCAATAACTTCGTCAGCATAATCTCTATCGTTTGGTGCTCCGACAATAAAAAATGCCGCGTCATATTTTTTCCTCAGCTCGCGGACAACTTCAGCAAAATATTCTTTGCTCCAAGTTTTGAGCGGAAAAGTTCCCTTCACACACAACGCAATTTTAAATTTTTTTTGCGGAAGGCGGGCGAGTAATTTATCGGCGACGGGAGAATTTTTCACGGGGAATTTAGGCGTTTCGTGCCCGTCAATCTTAAAAAATTTGCGAACAATCTCTTGATAAGTTTCGGCTTGCAACGTTTTATTGAGGTCGTGAGAAATTTCTATAACGTCGGTATAAAGCAATGTCACGCGGCTTTTATTATCGTCAAAAACTTTCGACGGGCAAACTCTGCGCGGAATCCTCGCAAAAAAAGTTATCAAAGCGGGGCGAAGCTTACGGTCGAATGAAATTGCCAAGTCAAAATTTCTGCGCCGAATATCTTTGACGAGTTCGCGCATTTTCCTGAACGAATTTTCCTTAGCTTTGTAATCTAGGACAATCACGTCGTCGACAACGGGATTATCAATCACAGCGTCGGCGACAACGGGTTTAACAAGCATTGTGATTCGCGTTTCGGGGAAATTTTTTTTGATAAGGGCAAGCGCGGAAGTCGTCAACACCACGTCGCCGAGATTTACCAGCGCATTGACCAAAATATTTTTAGGGACTGGGAACTGGGGACTAGGGACTAGTTTTTTCATGAATTATTTTCCTCTGTAATATGAACATTTTCCTTGCCGTAATAATAAAGTTTGACGTACTTCGCCATCGTATAAAAAAAATGAAAACCCGCAAGAATAAATCCAATCATCCCGTCCAAAAAACCGCCGCGCAGAACATACATTCTGAAACTAGCCCAAATAGGATGCAAAATCATATCCAAAATTCCTGCCGACTTGCCCTGTGCGTGAGCTTTTTTCGCGGCAAGCGTCGTGTAAAAGTTCAGCTTGTTAAAATAATGATTCCAATCGCGATAAGGATAATGGATAAGATAAGCGGACTCGGCAAAATTTTTTTCTTGGCAAGCGTGATGAATTTTCTGGTGAACGAATCCGGTAACATAACTATTTTTTGTCGGAAATAATCTCGTGACGTAATCGGGGAACCAGCCGCCGTGCTTAAGAGGTTGCCCCCAAAAATAACTCAGCCGCGCAGTCCGCCAAGCAAAATTTTTATCATCAGCCGAGAGAACTTTTTTTATCTCGGTTGAAAGTTGCGGAGTTGCGCGTTCGTCGGCGTCGATACAGAAAACCCAATCGAACTTCGCCTGCTGAATCGCAAAAGTTTGTTGTCCGCCCCAATCGCCGTTAAGCCCGCGTTGAATTACACGAGCTCCAAGCTCTTTGGAAATCTGCGCGGTTTTGTCTGTGCTGAAGTCGTCGATAACGATAATCTCATCCGCAAAATCCTTTACGCTTTTTATGCACGCGCCAATAAATTTTTCCTCGTTCTTAGCCAAAACCAGCACGGATAACTTAGCCATTAAAATCCTCCATAATTTTTTCGAGACGCTTTGCAAAATTCACAGGCGAAAAATCTTCCCCCGCCGCTTGCAAATTCTTTTTGTACGTCGGAAAATTTTTGTCGAAGCCGTTAATAAAATCCTCCAGCACACGAGCTAAATCATCAAGGTTGCCGCTCTTGAAAGTCTCGCCGACACGATAGAGCTCAAACACTTCGGGATTCATATCGTCACTGGCAACGACGGGCTTGCCAAATCCAATCGCGGTGAAAAGCATTCCGCCCCAATGATAACGATAGCGCGGCGCAGAATACGGCATTAACAGCGCGTCGACGTTCATAATCGTCCTTTGCCACTCCGCACCGATTAATCCCTTGTGCAAAAAACTCAGTCCTTCGACGCCGCGATATTGTTCGATAATTTTTTCAAAGTCCTCTGAATCTTCCGCGTGCATTGTCGAGCCTTGAATCATCAGCTTAACCTTGCGCGTATAGTTGCCCTTCAAATAAACTTCCAACAGCCCGCGCAGATTTTTTTCCCGACGATACTGCCCAAAGAAGCCGATTGTTAAAGGGGCAGAGATCAGGGGTCGGGGGGCAGGGATTTTTATGTCGCGGGCGGTGTACGTCGGCGGATAAATCGTAAAAATATTGTCGCGCCGCTCGCCAAAAATATCATCGCCAAACGTCAGCACAACCGCCTTAATATTTTTGTTGAAGGAAAGTTTATCAGCCGCCGCTAAAAATTTTGGAGCCTCCGTCGGATTAATGCCGTGCAAAATAAAAATCAGCGGCACAGAAATTTTTTTCAACTCGCTGTGATTCAATGCCCGTAAATATCTGTATGTTGAAGTCGGGATTATTAGCGCGTCAAAATTTTTCTGCGCGTCGAAAAGCTGACTGTACCAACGTTGCCGATTAATTTCACGCCGCGCCGCCGCTAAAATTTTCTTCAGCCCGCGAGAGTTCGTGTACGTCACAGCATCGCCTTTTAACCTGTTGACGGGCGTTTGATAATCGAATTGGAATGAAAAATTTTCGGGAACGTAAAACTCCACCGCGTGACCAAGATTTTTAAACTCCTCAACTAAAATCCTGTCGAACTCGACTTCGTGCCCGCCCGGCGTCATTATGTTTTCAAATATCGCTATCCGCACGTTCAAAACCTCGCAAATTTTTATCAACCGTCGCGTCCAACTTGTCCAGCAACTCGAATCGCCGACGATATTGCGCCCGCTTGTGCGAAGGAATTTCCTCGACAGTCTTGCGCGTCTCAATAATCGGCAATTCGTAAAACCTCGCGTCGCTCGTCGGAGTGCCGCCCGCTTCCGCCCAAAAATCGCTGAACGAAGTTTTAAGTTTTCTGTCGCGGCGAAGATGATTATTTGCGTAGTAGCCCTCGTTCGTGACGGCGAAAATTTTCTTCAAGCCTAAATTCCTTGCCACAGCCTGCGCGGCGTAGAGGATTAAATTTTTCGTGCGGTAAGCGTGGCATTTCTTGGTAATTTTTTTTATCAGCTCGCGGGCGTCGTCGACGTTCGGACCTTGCAACGCGCCAATCCACATCGCCCAATCTTTATCGGAGTCTCGCGCTATCCAAAATAAAATCTGGTAGACGTGCGTTTCATCGGGCAAATCCAACATCAACGCCGCAAGCCCCTCCTTACGTTGCCCCGACTCCGCGCATAAAACTAAATTCATTTCGCCGAGCGTCTCATCCAGCGGCATCCGCCACAGTTCAATTTTTTTATCGCCATAAAGTCGCAGGAGAAAATCCTCAGTGAATCGCGACGTTAAAAATTGCATATGCTCTTGAATCAGCCGCACACGCTCATCAAACGTCGACCGATAATAAAAAAATGCCCGCGTCGCCTGTTCATAGACGAACGGATAACCCGCCGCGATTTTACTCAGCAACTCCGATTGCTCAAAAAATTTTTCAAGGCGATTCATGCGCTGAGGATGTAGGCAACAACGCGCCACGAACACCGTAAATCTGTGCGCCTCTCGCGGGTTGCTTAAGTCATAAATTCTTTTACCAAGTTCAATAAAGTTGCTCATAATTTTCCGACTCGCTTTTGTTTTATTGGGCGACATTGTAACATATCGGCGCGAATAAGCAAACTTACTTTGTGCAGACGAAGCCCGCGAACGATTCAACGTTAGTGACTTCTGCGCGGGCGTAGCGTTCGTTCAAAAGTTTCTTCAAGCTCGTAAGTGTTTCATACGGCGACGAAAAAAATCCCTGCGGCTCACAAAATTTCTCAACAAAAAAATCCGTCCGCCGATTCTCGCCCTTAACGTACATGCAACCACAAAAAATTCCGTCGTTCTTTAAAACCCGATAAGTCTCTGACCAAGCAGAATTTTTATCGCGGAAGACGTGGAAGCCGTTAAGCGATAAAACCACGTCGAAAAAATTATCCGCGAACGGCAACGCCGCAACATCGCTTTGAAAAAATTTAACGCCGCGCAGATTCATACGACTTGCCCGAACCCGCGCCGCGTCCAACATTTTATCCGAGTAGTCTGCACAAAAAATCTCCGCGCCGTTAAACTTCTGATAAACAGGCAAAGATAAAACGCCCGTCCCAACCGGAACTTCCAACAATCGCCCGCTAAAATTCTTCGGTATGCCCGCGAATGCTTGCGCTAAAAATTTCTCGTAAGCCGTCGCGTCCAATCCCCAAAAAATTTTCAATGCCAGCCGCGCAGGTAAATTCGCCCGCGTCATCATCTGGTCAAAGAATGTTGAATAATTGCCGACCAGTTGATAGGCGTCAAAAATTTTTCTCATGCGGAGGCACCGTCGTTAAAAGCGCGTCGCACGAGCCACAAATTTTCCACGCACCCGCGCCCGCCGTCAAAAAATAAGAATCACCCTTGCGATAAAAAAATTCCTTACCGCCGCAAGAAATTTTCCCTTCGCCGCCCAAAATCAACACGCTCAAAAAACTTTTCTCATCAACTTCCGATAAAAATTCTCCGTCGATTGTAAGCTTGTCGACAACAAAATAATCGCAGGCGGCAAGGTGCGGATAATTTTCGCCGCGCAGTTTCGGAGGATTTAAATTAATCACGTCGAGGGCTTTGTCGATATGGAGCGGGCGACCTCTGCCGTAATCGTAAATGCGATAGCTCACGTTAGAATTTTGTTGAATCTCGGCGAGCAAAATCCCCTTCCCGACCGCGTGAATCGTCCCCGCCGCAATAAAAATCACATCGCCGCGCCGCGCAGGTTTAGCGTTGAGAACTTCAAGCAACGAATTATTTTTAACGCGGGCAACAAACTCATCACGAGAAATTTTCTTATTGAAGCCGCAATACAGCAGAGAATTTTCGTCGGCGTCGAGGACGTACCACATTTCATTTTTGCCGAGTTGCCCCTCGTGATTCAAAGCATAATCATCGGGCGGATGCACTTGCACGGAAAGATTTTCTCTCGCGTCAATGAACTTTATCAGAAGCGGGAACTCCTTAAAGCGTCGGCAATTTTTTCCTAAAATCTCCGCGCCGTGAACTTTTATATATTCGGAAAGAGTCGCGCCGCCTTCAATAGTTGATTCGCCGTCGTGATGACAAGACAACGCCCAAGCTTCCGCCAAAATTTTTTTATCGTAAACAATACTAAACTCTTCGACAAGCCGCCGCCCGCCCCAAAGATAATCCTTGCAAGCGGGTTTCAACTTCAAAATCGCCAAAAAATTTCAACCTCCAATTATCGTCTCCGCAAGGCTTTAGGTTTATCCAAAATTTCTGCCAAGATAAAAGCGTCTATGACTTTCGACGGCGTTAAATTTAAGTCGAGTTCATCCGCCTCCTCAACCTTGCTGACTTCCTGCGCGGAAACTTTTTTTTGTCGTGGCGGAGAATTTTTTTGTCGAAATTCAACCTGTCGCGGATTCTCAATAAAAATCGGAACTTCTTCGCCGGGAAAATTCGGGTCGCCGGGCAACGTGGGAATATCAAAGTCGGGCGAATCATTCGGCGGTAATCGTCTTTTCTTACGTTTGGCGAGGTTGTCGATAATCGTAACCGCCAGCCAGATTAAAAAAATTGTTGCGAGTTCCATAGTTCGCACCTCATTTGGATTATTGTTTCTTAAATTCGGAGCCGCTGATTTTGTAGGTGTCGCTGTCGACGTGGAAAGTTGTTGCCGTGAAATTTTTTAACATAACATAGCCGCCGTCATCAAACTTCAACGTAACAGCCTTGTTTTTGTAGGACGCGGTGAAGTCGAGCCCGTCGAGCGTCAGCGTATCGTTATCGTCGAAACCAAAAATTGTATCCTTGCCGTCGCCGTATTCATAAATAAATGTATCCGCGCCGTCGCCGCCCCAAAGTTTATCGTTGCCTTTGCCGCCCTTGAGCGTATCATTGCCCGCCGAGCCGTACAGCGAATCATTTTTACTGCCGCCGATTATTGAATTAGCCGAGCCATTGCCCGTGATTTTAATCGCCGTCGTCCGCGCAGAAGCATCAACATTTTCAATCGCCGCGCCAATCGTCACGGTTGATTTATCGGAATTGGTAACGATTAAAGTTGAGCCGTCGTCGGAAATGCGCGAGCCGTTAAGATATTTTTGTTCTGAACCGTCGGAAAGTGCGATTGTAATTTCCTTGTCCTTAGCGTTTTGAACTTTGATTGAACCGCTGCCGACTTTGAAAGTAATATTCTTGCCGCTCGCCGTTGCCTTGTCGACTGAACCGCTTGCCAAATAAATTTTATCCTCGCCCGCCGTGAAGTCCGCGATAACATCTCTGCCGTCGCCCGAATTATAAACGAAAAAGTCCGCGCCGTTGCCGCCGATTAGCGTATCATTGCCCTTGCCGCCGATTAAAGTATCGTTACCTTTGCCGCCGTAAATGGAATTAGCTTTGGCGTTACCGTTTATGATGATGTCTTCGGTTAAGTCGCCCGCGTAAATTTTTTTGACTGAACTTTTATAATCGGCAGTCTTAAGCTCGCCCGTGTAACCTGCGGGAATCGTGACTTCCGTATTGCTTTTGTTGTAAGTAAGTTCAATAGAATCCGTCGGCAACGTTTCAAGATTAACCGTCACGCCCAAAGTTTTCAGCGAACTCTGCAACGTCGTAGCGGCATTCGTGAACGCCTCAGATAAACTGTCTATGTCGCCGCTATCGAGTTCCGCAACCAGATTATTGTAAGCGGTATTCAATTCAACGTAAGTCGTCAAGGCGTTGCGAACTTTATCATCGCTGACGGATAGAAGCGTTTCTTCGAGTTTGGTTTGAAGATTTTCGCCGCCAATCGCTTTAAAAAGTTTACTGCCGAGAATTTTCTTGAGCGCGCTTTGAGTGGTATCGTTTTTAAGAATCGCGCTGAATAATTCGTAGCCGTTCGAGTCCACAAGCGTAATGAAACTTGACAACGTATCTCCGCTCAAATATTTATCGAGGTTGAAAAGCGAAATTACATACTGCGCCAGAATTTTTTTACCGTAGCTTTCACTCTTCCAATTCAACCAAGATTCTTTATCGCCGTCGGAAACGCGGATGAATTTGCCTTTAAGTCCGAGCCGACTGCCCTTGAACGAAATTTTATAAGTGGTGCCGTCGACGGTAACTTCTTGATTCGGAATTTTAGTGAACAGCTTACCGATTTGCGTTGCGATTTGCTTAACGAGTTCGGTTTTGTCAGAAGAATATTGAGCAAAGATAATCGAATCAATTTCGCCGATGAGCGTCTTGGCAATTTCGGTATAAACTTCGTCGGGGATGTCCTTCAACTTGCCGTAAATGCGCGTGAAACTGTCCTTAACGTCCGTGAGTTGCAGATATAAATTGGTGGCGAGGTTCGCGTTATCAGCCTCAAGAGCCTCCCCGACGGTTTTGCCGAGCGCGTTGCCTAAAGCTTTAAGATTTTTCTCCGCCGCCGCCAAAATTTTTTCCTTAATGTCAGCCATAAGAATCCCTCCTTAAGCGAATTATACAGAATAAAAAACAGCCCCGCAAGTTCAACGGCGACCTGCAGGGCTTTTTAAGTAAAATTTAATATTTATCTGAGCAAACCCAGTACCGAACTTGAATGCTGATTTGCTATCGCGAATATCGATTGCGACGTGTTGTTACGGAAATAATTTGCGGAGTATACCGTCAAAGTTTTTGCCATGCTGAGGTTGCGCACCAGTGAATCCGGTTCTTCGATATTGCTGATTTCAAACGACAAGCTGTCTGCAATGTAGCCGAGTTTCTTTTCCGAAGAGCCCATAGTAGTGAGTTGTTCGGTCGCTTTACTCAACGCGTTTGCTATGGTGGATACAGCCGCATCAGCGTCTGCCTTTGTCGAGATGCTGATTATGTTGCCGTTGGCTCCCTTCAGCCCGAAAGCCTCCGCCCGCATGTCGTTGAAACCGAAATTTATTGACTGATTAATCGTGTCGCCGATTTGGAAGAACATAGAATTATCTTCCTGCGCATCCGCCGCGAAAGTCGTTGTCCTGAAGTTATTCAATGCGGCGTTTGCTAACGATTTGGCGTTGCCCGAACTGTCAGTTACGTTAATTGACACGCCGGAAATTTGCCCTTCAAGTCCCGGTTTACGAGCCGCAACGTGTACGCCGTCACTGTCGGATTGAACAGCATAAGCAGTCATCTGGCGATAATCAGCCATATCTTTTTGATACTGCGCGTACTCTGCACGATAAAGCTCCATGTCCGCCTGATACGCCGGAAGAAGATTTTCATCGTAATCCTTTTTGTAGTCGTTGTACTCTTTAAGGGCTACCGCATAATTTTCCTGCTCGGTATCGTAAGCTTCCTTGTCCGTCAAATATTTGCTGTAAGCCGCGATAGCCGCAGTGCGTTCTTCGGCAGTTTGCGATTCGTATTTTGCGACGGCGGCATTGTAAGCGGCTAAGTCCTTGTTGTAAGCGTCCAAATTCGTTGCATAATCGGGGTCGGTTAAGTCCGTCGGTTCGGTCGGCTTTTCCAAAACTTTGATTGTTCCGGCTTGAATCGCGTCGTAAGTCGCTACAGCCTCGTTGTAATCTTCCACGTTTTCATAATCGGCAATGTTAGGCGGCGCGGTCAAATTTTCAATTTTCTCTGCGGGAACGACGGGCATTGAAACTTCTACAGGTTTTGTGAGCGTCGGGGCAACCGGTTTGAATGCGATTGGATTTGTCGGAGCAGTCGGTTCGGGGCGAATAGTTGGCGGTTTCAATATTCCACTTCCGCCGCCGACAAATGCCGCGTCGGTAAATGCCGTCATACCGTTATCGGTTGTTGTCAAGCCGTTTGTAGCATTGAGATTTTTGAAAACGTCTTCGAGCCTGTTATTGCCCGCCAAGAAATTTGCAGTGTAAATGTTGCCGTCCTTGACGTAAGAGGCAGTGATTCGGTCGGAGGCTTCAATGCCAAGATTTATGCCGCTACTGTTCCTTAATGCAGTCAACGCGGTATTGGCGGTTGTGCCTCTGTAAAGCGAATCATTACTGAGCACCGTTGCAGTTTCCGGATTTCCGGTCGTGGCGGAGCCGTCAATCAGTTTCTTGCCGTTGAAAGTAATTTGCGCGTCCGACGAGATTTGGTTGACGAGCCGATTAATATCCTTTTGAATTACGAGGCGGTCGTTATCCGTAAGCGTCTCATCGGTAGCCTTAATCGCCAGATCCTGAATTTCTTTGATTGAATCGACGATTGAATTGCCGCTCCCCTGCGCGGTTTTGAGGAGGGCTGTGTCATCTTGGATGTTTTTGTTGACTTGATTAAGAGTGCGCGTCCTGATTCGTAGGCTTTCCTCAAGAGAGTAAGCGGATACACTGTTGATTGCGTCGTTGATATTCAAAACTTTTGTTGACACGTTCTGAGTTTCTCTCTGGGAAACGAGCCTGTTTTGTTTTAGCATCGACATTGGGCTGATTGCGTCGAAGCTGTTGTTAATCATTATAGCCATATAAACTCCTCCTTGATAAAACTTATCCATCATCATCTTTGGGATTTATTATAGCAAAAAATTTTCGTCCTGCAACGGAGTTTGTAAAAAAAAATCCCGCAAGCAACGTTGCAACTTGCGAGATTGTTAATTGATTATTTCTGCGCGGGGATATGCTTTCTGTTTTTACCAGCGTCGCTGACAGCCTTGCGCATTTCAGTATCGGATTGAATGTTCATCATGTTGAAGTAATCCATGACGCCGAGCTTGCCCGACTTCAAAGCCTCTGCCATCGCGTGAGGAACTTCCGCTTGCGCCTCGACGACTTTGGCTTCCATCTCCTGCGTGTAGGCTTTCATTTCCTGTTCCTTAGCGACTGCCATAGCCCGCCGTTCTTCCGCCTTAGCCTGCGCGATTCGTTTATCAGCCTCTGCTTGGTCGGTTTGAAGTTGCGCGCCGATATTCCTTCCGACGTCCACGTCCGCAATGTCTATCGATAAAATTTCAAACGCCGTGCCCGCGTCGAGCCCCTTGCCCAAAACAGTTTTAGAAATATCGTCGGGGCTCTCCAAAACGTCCGTGTGCATTTCCGAACTGCCGACCGTCGTAACGATACCCTCGCCGACACGCGCAATAATCGTAGGTTCGCCCGCACCGCCGACTAATCTGTCAATGTTCGCCCGAACCGTGACACGCGCTTTGATTTTTAATTCGATACCATTCTTAGCCACCGCCGAAACAACCGGCGTCTCAATAACTTTCGGGTTGACGCTCATTTGAACGGCTTCCAAAACGTCGCGCCCTGCCAAGTCAATCGCCGCCGACCTTTCAAACGGCAAAACTATCTGCGCACGTTGCGAGGCTATCAAAGCGTCAACAACTTTATCGACATTGCCGCCCGCCAAGTAGTGCGCTTCCAACTGATTAACATTGACATCCAAACCCGCCTTGTTGGCTTTTATCAAAGGCATAACGATTTTTGCGGGAGGGACGCGGCGCATTCTCATTCCTATCAGCGTGAATATCCCGACGTGTACGTCCGCCGCCAACGCCGAAATCCACAGCCCGATTGGTACGAAGTGCAGGAAGACCGACGCAATCCCCATTCCAATTACCACAAAAAAAAATGTGCCGAATAGAACATCGTCCATAAGTAAAACCTCCTCTCTAAATTTGACGGACGAGGACGCGAGAGCCATCAACGTTGATAACTTTGACGACGGCACCTTGCTTGACGAAACTGCCTTCCGCCACAACGTCAATCGGTTCTCCATCAACAGCAATCGTCCCCGCAGGTCGTAAGTCAGTCACACAAACGCCCGTCGCGCCAAGAAATTTACTCTTGTCAATGACGCTCGTATAACCGTCGCGATTTTGCTGGCGTTCGTCAAGGATAAGCTCGTCAAGCATTCCCGCATTCTTTTTGGAGTCGCGATTGTTCAAATACACCACGACAATCACGCCCAATAACGCGATACCTGCCAAAGCGTAAAACGTCAGCGACATCGCCAACACCCCGCTATAACTTTGAACTTCCAACATTTTCATCACCCCGTTTCAAATTTATTCTGGGATAATTATTTCCGCGCCGCTAACCGATTTCCTTTCCGTTTGGTATGGTAACCGTTGCGAATCTTTTGCCAAGCGCGCTCTGAACTCCGCAATTTCTTTTTTGAACAACGGCGCAAATCGTTCGATACGCCGCGCCGCTTCCGCCGTCAATTCCGGTAACTTCGCCAAAAGTTCGCGATACCAATCCAGCCGCTCCAAATAATGTTGGCTCATCAATCGCTCGCGCTTAACGTAATTATAAGCCGAAGTCGCCACCATGCGCCGTAAATTTTTATTCTTGATTAGGATGTTCAGCTTGTTGATAAATTCTCGTTCGTCACGATAGATAAAGCCCGTGCGCCCGTCTTCAATGGTTTTCGAGTAAACAATCGGCGACGCCAACGCTACTGCTCCATTCGCCGCGCATTCAATAAATTTCAAATCAGACTTGGCGCGGTTGAACTCGTTATCCCTGAGCGGCAACAACGCAATATCCGACGAACGAATTGCCTCCTCGTAAGCCTCGTAAGAAACAAATTGCCCCTCGTACCGCCGCATATCCCCGACAAAAGTTTTATGCTCCGACTCCAACGCGTCAAACAAATTTCTCCGCGCTAAAATTTTAAACTCCAACTTACTGCCGTATTGATGCGCGAATCGGTTAAGAATCGGCAACAGCTCAATAAAATCTCCATCGCGATTAAGCGCGCCAAAAAATATTGTCACGGGCTTTTTATGCTTAAACTCTTCAAGGAAATCTCGCGGCGGCGGCAAGCGTCGTAAATGATTCGGAAAAACTGTGACGTGCGGATTGAATTGGCTAAGAAAGTCCGCCAAGTACGGCGTCGACGTTTGAATCGCGTGCACTGCCCGGAAATTTATCCACGCCGTCTTTTTATAATCGTCTTCCCACAACACAGGGTGGTCGTCCATTTCCGAGATGAATAAAATTTCCTTTTCGCGCAGGACGTTGAAGAAATCCAATCCCACTGCGAATGACGGGAAACACATCCGCTGATTGATAAAAATTCGCTCGTCAAATTGTTCACGGTCGAAAAGTTTATACGGCTTGCCGACTCGCGACGATACGATAAAAACATTCGGCTCCGTCATGAAAAACGCGTTGGGCATATGGACGCGGCTCGGTGCGCAAACTGTCGACTCGCCAATCAGCGTTTGAATTAAAGTTTTTTTCGGCGGCTCCTTTTTGTATGCTGTAAAGATATAAACGAAGACTGCCAGCTCCGTCTTGGCGAGGTCAGCGATTTGTCGCCTGACTTGAGTACTGCGCCCCGCGTTCAGAGAGCGGAGGACATTCAAGCCCGCCTCTTCAATCGCGTCGTTAAGTTCCCCTTGAGTCAGCGTGACTTTGAACTTGGGCGGCTTACCTTCCAACAGCGCGGCGATATTTTCTCCGTACCCGATATTATCCAACGTAAAAATCAGCGTGCCGTTTTCTTTGAGATACCCGGCGATTTTTCTTATCAGCGCGACGAGTTTTTTATTGTTAAGCGTGCCGATAAGCGGGCTCTGAACTAAAATCGCGTCGAAAATCCCCTTGACGTTGCTTAAATCCTCAGCGACTGTGTACTTGCATTCGGGCTGAATCTCCGTGAATTTTTTATCGGACGTTTCAAAGTCAGCGGGCGCGTCGCCGGTCAATTCAAGAACCGCCTTTGCCCGCGCAGGGATAAAAGTTTCAAAAGTCATCGCGGTGCCCTCAGCGAACTAAGCGGTACATTAAATCTTCCTGCGCCTTCATGCATTTCATCAACTCGAAACGTTCAAGAATTGTTTCACGCGCCGCCAAGCCTAATTTCTTTGCGCGTTCGGGGTCATCGAGTTGTTCTTCAATCTTGCGGGCAATGTGATACGGCGAACGGAACTCGGCAAGCAAACCGTTGACACCGTCCTCCATAACCTCTTGCACGGGCGGAGTTTTAGAGGAAACCATCGGGCAAGCAAAACTCATCGCCTCAAGACAAGACCAACTCAGCACAAACGGACGCGTCAAATAAACATGACAACTCGACGCCCGCAAAATTTTCTGGTAGTCGCCGCGATTTCTTAAGCCGACAAAGTGCACGCGGTCAGTAGGATAGCCGCCCTTCTTTTCTTCCTCTTTGAGATAAGTTGTATCCTTAAGCTGTGCGCCGTAACAAATTCTATCCTTGCCGACAACTACGACGTGAGTATTGGGGCGACGAGCCAACACGTGACGAATCGCATCCATAAAGTACGGGAAGCCGCGATAAATTTCAAAGCCGCGCGCAACGTAAGTGATAATCTCGGTGCCTTCGGGCAGATTAAGTTCAACGTCGTCAAGCACAAGTCCGGGACGTTTGCCGCTTGGGTCGGGCGAACAAAAACGCGTATCAATGCCCTCGTGAATTATGTTGAGCTTAGGCTTGTACTCTTCCGGAAATTGCGAATACTGCCACTTAGTCGGACAAATGCCCGCGTCGCAAAGTTCCAAGTTCATTAAGTGATGAGCGTTGCGCGTGCGAATCGAAATGCGGTTACCAATCTGCGGAACTTCATCGGGCCACCAATAACAATCGCTGTCTTCAACCAGATAATACCATTCAAAGTAGCCCATAATCGGAACTTTCGGATACATATCTTTACAGTAAAGCGTCGAGCCCCAGCCCGTGTGCCCGATTATAATGTCGGGCTTCACATTTTTTTCTTTAGCAAGCCACTCCATAGCGCGAAGGACTGCTTGCCCCTCGACGACAGCCTCCGCTGCAGGTCGTAAAGGTCCGCAAGTGCTAATCCATTTCTCCGATTCTTCGTTAGGTTTAGGATAAAGAGCGAGCGTTACGCCTTTAAGTTGCGCGTTGATTGAGTTTTCCTTTGACAAAAAGTAAACGTCATTCTCCGGATTGCTTGCCAGATACGGCGCGAGATTTAAATATTGTGCTGGGAAAGACGGATGCAGAATAAAAATATTCACGATAGAAACCTCCTCTTGAATTAACCCATCTGTGCTTGGTGAAGTTTAGCGTAAACGCCGTTGCGCTTCATAAGCTCATCATGCGTGCCCGCCTCGATTATGCGCCCCTTTTCGATAACGATAATCGCATCGCAATCGCGGACTGTCGACAGGCGGTGCGCTATCATTAACATCGTACGCCCGCGAGAAATTGGCTCGATATTGTTCATGATAATATTTTCTGATTCGTAGTCGAGTGCGGAAGTAGCTTCGTCGAAAATCAGAATGCTGGGGTTTGAAATTAAAGCGCGGGCGATAGCAATTCTCTGACGTTGACCGCCGCTCAAAAGATTACCGCGTTCGCCGACGAAAGTATCATAACCGTGCGGGAATTGGCTGATAAATTCATCCGCGCCCGCCAATCTAGCCGCCTTTACAACGTCTTCATGCGTGGCGTTCGGGCAGGCGATACGAATATTTTCTTCGACCGAGCCGCTGAAAAGTTTGCTATCCTGCAACACGACGCCGATTTGTCGTCTGAGCCATGCCGGTTCGACTTGTGCAATATCAACGCCGTCAATTAAAATTCTGCCGTTATCGGGGAGGTAAAGTCGCTGAATTAATTTTGTAAGCGTCGACTTGCCGGAGCCCGAACGTCCGACGATACCGACTTTCATACCGGCGGGGATTTTTATGTTGATGTTGTCTAAAACTTTGCCGCCTTCGGGCGTGTAGCTGAATGCCAATTTTTCTAAAGCGATGTCGCCGCGCAGGCTCGGAAGGGTCGTGCGGGAGGGGTTGAACGTCGGCTCTGTGTCTTCGTCCATGATGTCAGCCAAACGATCCATAGAAACATGAACTTGTTGGAAGTTCTGCCACTGGTTAATAAGGCGCATAATCGGTCCGATTAATTGTCCCGAATACATACGGAAGGCAACCAATTCGCCAACGCTTATCTCGCCCTCCATAACGCAATAAGCACCAACCCATAAAGTTATAAGTTGGAACATGCCATGCAAAAACGAGCCGATTGTGTTAGCGACGTTCGCCAGATTAACAACGTCGAGCGAAGCCTTAACGTAGCGTGCCAATACTTCCTCATAACGGCGGATAAAATGCCCTTCAACGCTCGATGATTTAACCGTGCTAATGCCTGTTATAGTTTCGATAAGGAAGGAACGGCTTTCACTGCCGATTAAGAATTTGTCATTAATGAAACGCCTAAAAATTGGCGCGACAATTAAATTCAGCAGTATGAAAAACGGCATCATGATGACGACGACGGCGGTTAGAATTTTATTGTACAGGAACAACACGACAAAATAAGTTATCGCGAAGACAATATCGAGGACAATCATCATGCTCGCGCCCGTCATAAATCCGCGCAGAGTTTCAAGCTCGCCGGTACGTGATACAACGTCGCCGACTTGCCACTTTTGGAAATAGCTTACCGGTAATGCTGTAATATTTTTAAACAGCCGCGCAGAAAGTACAACGTCCAGTTTGCTCGTTATGTTCGTAAAAAGGTACGTGCGCAATGCCGTCATCCAGTTTTGAAAAAATGCGCAGATAATCATACCGAGAATTAAAACGTTCAACGCCGACGCCGACCGGTGCCCCAAAACTTTGTCGATAATATTCTGCGTGAAAATTGGTCCCGCTAAACCGAGTATTTGCAGGATAAGCGACATGAATAAAACTTTCTGCAGGAGAGGAATATATTTGCCTACGACGGGGATAAACCATTTGAAACCGAACTTACTTTTTTTCCTGTCGAGTTCAAAGCGGCGTGTGAATAAAATCGCGTCGCCCGTCCAGTCCATTAAAAGTTTATAGCGGTCAACTTTAACGGGCTGTTGGCTGAAGACGGGATCCATCACGTAAATATTTCCCTCGCGGATTGTCGTGATGACGACGCTTCTGCCGGAATGGAGCTTTATTAGGACGGGATAAACGAGCTTATCTAAATCCGCTTCCGTCAAGCCTTCGTACTTGCGAGCCTTCAACTTTAATTCGCGGGCGGCGCGGACAATCGTCGTAAAATCGACACTGCCCTCTTCCAAGACGTAAGCGCGTTCAATCTGTCGATAATCGGCTGGGATATTGTAGTATTTCGCAATGGCAACGAGACATGCAAGCCCCGTATCAATGCCGTTGACAAGCCCGCCGTCTTCCGGCGATTGAACTTCAGTGTCGAGTTTGCCGGGCTTTGCCTTATCCAACGGAACTTTTTTAGGCGTGATTTTGCCCAGAGCTTGCCCGTCCGATTTCTGCGGAGCCTGCCCCTTAGAAGGAACTAAACCTTTGTCGTTGGGAGTTTGATTTTTATTTTCTGCCATAAATCAACGCTCCCTTAAAGCTTCGGACGTATAGCGACGGAACGGATCGAGGAAGAAGTCGATAATGCGTTTGTCCTTGATTTTAATTTCCGCGCTGACGTTCATGCCCACTTCGATTTTGGCGGGCTGTCCGTAAACGTTAATGTTATTGCTGGTCGGGTCGAGGATAAGTTTATATTTTTTATCGCGCTGTTGATTGTTAGGTTCGTTGACGGCGTCCGCACTTATCTCTAAAACTTCCGCTTTGTACATACCAAACTTTTGGAAGTTGAATGTCTCGACTTTAACTTCCGCCTCTTGCCCGACTTTGATAAAGCCAATGTCCTTGTTATCGGCGTAAACTTCAAACTCAAGCTTGGCGTCTTCGGGGACAATCTGCATTAAAGGTTGCGCGTCCGTGACGATACCGCCGAGCGTATGAATATCCAAATTGTAAATTCTGCCCGACGTGGGCGCGTAAATTACAGACATGCGAGAATCTTCTTCCGCCTTTTTAATTGCCTCAGTCACGGAGTAATATTCTTTTTTAGCCTCAACAAGCGCGGTCATGATGTCCTTATGATAAGAAGCGTCGACGTTGGCAAGATTCTGTTGAGCTTCGGCGATTTCTGCGCGGATACTGTTGAGAGAATCAAGTTCTGACTGCGCATTTTTTGTATACTCAATCGTTCGGCTTTGCTGTTCAAGGAGTTGAAATTGAGAAATTGCATTCTGCTCGCTCAAATCGACGAGGCGCGCTTCTTTCTCCTGTTCGATAGCTAAAACTTCTGCGTATTTCTCATAAGATGCCTGCGTCGCTTGAAGTCTCGCTACTTTCTGAGCAATAACATCTTCGCGACTTTGCCGTTGGGTACGATAATCGGATGTGCGACTTTGATAAAGAGCCATTTCCGCCGCCAAATCATGCGGTTCAAGGTCGGGGTCTTCTTCGGGCGTGAACGGTTGCTGAGTAAGCTCCGCCGTCAATCGCTGAATATCCAATTTGTAATAAGCGGCACGTTTCCGCAAGCTGTCATAATCTGCTGAGGTTGTCGTCGGGTCGAGGACAACAAGCACATCGCCCTCTTGAACGAGTTGCCCTTCCTCGACGTTAATCTCTTTGACGATACCCTTATTTTTAACTTGAACGGTTTTAATCTGCCCCGAAGGAATAACTTTACCCGACGCGACTGCAACCTCGTTGATATGCCCTAAAACAGACCAAGTTACTGCCGAGACTATCAAAGCCAAAACCGTCCACATGACGAATCGCCCGATTGGAGATGGCGGCGTTTCCGTCACTTCGAGTATTGCCGGCAGAAATTCTGTTTCCTTTTCACGATCCTCGCCGTGAATGAGCCATTTGAAAAATTTCTTTAGTTTCTTTTTCATTGCGCTTACCCTCTACTTTCTTGCTGATCGTGAAGATAGCGATAAAGTCCGCCGAGTTTCATAAGCTGTTCGTGGGATCCGCTCTCGACGATTTCGCCCTTATCGATGACGATTATTTTATCGCAATGACGCACCGCGCTTAATCTGTGTGCGATGATAAGCATAGTTCGGTTTTGCCCGATTGCGCCCATATTGTTCATTATGATTCGTTCGGATTCGTAGTCAAGCGCGGAAGTTGCTTCGTCGAAAATCAAAATTGATGGATCGGAAAGGAGAGCGCGAGCGATAGCTATACGTTGACGTTGCCCGCCGGATAAACTGTCGCCGCGTTCACCGACGTTTGTATCGTAACCTTCCTTGAGCTCCAAAATAAAATCGTGAGCACCGGCAAGTCGCGACGCACGAATAATTTCATCCATAGTCGCAGTCGGGCGGCTTATCGCAATGTTGTCGCGCACGCTGGCTTTGAAAAGATAATTTTCCTGCATGACGACGCCGATTTGGTCGCGCAACCACGAGAGATTTGCCTCGCGAGTATTTATCCCGTCGATAACGATACTGCCTTCTTCGGGAATGTAAAGATTTTGCACGAGGTTTGTTAAAGTAGATTTGCCGGAACCCGAACGCCCGACGATACCGATTTTTTGACCGGGCAAGATACTAAGATTGATACCTTTCAAGACAAGCGGCAAGTCAACTCGGTATCGGAAGGAGACATTAGTCATTTCAATCGAGCCGTTAATTTTGTTTGCGCCGCGTTTGCCCATATCTTGAACGACCGGCTCCATAGGCGTGCCTAAAATGTCGCCGATAAGTCCGAGCGAGAATCTGAACATATAAAGTTCCCACCACATCATCAAGACCTTCTTTAAAGGCGCGAGACCTTGTCCCGATAACATCTGAAACGCCAGCAACTGTCCGAGCGTAAATTCGCCGTTCATAACCATGTTGCCGCCGTACCAAAGGATCGCCAGACCTATCGAAGATTCAACGAACATTCTGAAGGTTTCCATAAACAATCTGAACTTCGCCATCTCAAAATGTCTGCGAATATATATCGCTACGAGATTTTCCCACTTATTGACAAACTGCGGCTCAACCGCCAATGCTTTAACTGTCTCGACGTTTGAAATCGACTCAATCATAAAAGAATTGTTTGTCGCCATTGCACGCCAAATGCCTTCGAGCTTGCCCCTTATAATAGGTAACGCCCAAAGTTGGAGCAGGTAAAGCGGTATCGTCACGAGTGCTATGCAAGTCAGCGGCACTGAATACCAGAACATGAACGCGATAAAAAATATCGAAAAGACAGCGTCAAGAATCGCCGTTAAGCCAGGACCCGTAAAAAATCCGCGAACACGTTCAAGTGCCCCAACACGTAACATTATATCACCGACGCGCCGACGTTCATAATACGGCAAAGGCAAGGCGATTAAATGTCGGAATAACCGCGTGCCCAATATTGCGTCAAGTTTGTTTGTCGTATGGTTCAGTATGTAAGTTTTCAAGCCGTTAAGGAGTGACTGTATAAAAAGAAAAACTATCATACTGCAACCGATAACCGTCAGCGTGGAATAGCCGCCGTTACCGATGACTTTATCGATTATAACCTGCGTAATCATTGGGAAAACAATTCCCAGTGATTGGGCAAAGAAAGAACCCGCCAAAACTTCAAAGAGTGATTTTTTATAACGCTTGATAACTTTAAGGAACCAGTCGAGATTGTATTTTTTCTTAACGTAGTTCCAACTGAGAGCCGCCGAGAACATTAACATCTCGTTTGACCAGCTCTCCAGGAATTCCTTCATTGGAATGGCTTGTGGCTTATTTTGTCGCGGGTCAATCGCTAAAACGACTTCCTCGTTCACGCTGCCGATTGCGATATATGCGCCGTCATTCATTCTGGCGACAGCGGGATATTCAACCGTGCGCAATTCTTCAGCGGTCGGGCGAATCAGCGTACTGTTGACTTTGTACTTTTTCGCTATCTTCTGAAGCCTCTTCCAGTCCAGCTTGTCATCCGTGTCGGGATATTTATCATAGACTTTTTGCAAATCCTTAACGCCGAAGTGTTGCAAAACTTTTATGATAGAAATTATCCCTGTCCTGTCCTTAGGCGGCGAAGATTTATTTTCGGGCATGTTGCATGTAAGTCTCCCTTCATACGATGTAAATTGATTATGAATTACGATTGTTAAACACAGATTAGAAACAAGTTTAATGTCACGAAAAAAGCCGCCGTCTCAATCCGCAAGGAAGACAGCAGCCTTTTTTATTTGTCGATAAGGATTAACGATACTTCCGCTTGCGAGCCGCCTCCGATTTTTTCTTGCGGCGTACGCTAGGCTTTTCGTAATGTTCACGCTTGCGAACTTCGGCTAGCGTGCCCGCTTTCTGACAGGTACGCTTAAAGCGGCGGAGAGCACTGTCTATGGATTCGTTTTTCCCAACTTTGACTTCATTTGCCATTCAATATCCCTCCCTCCGCTTGTGACTCGAAAAATCGACTGCCCGCGTATTTTAACACGCAACTTTTCAATCGTCAACGCCGATAAAAAAATTTAAATCAGCCATCGAACTCCAAAAGCCCATAAGCTCCGTCGTGACGCTTGTAAACGACGCAAATTTGTTCGGTCTGCGCGTCGCGGAAAACGAAGAACGCATGATTGAGCAAATTCATCTGCATAATCGCTTCCTGCACATCCATCGGCTTAACGACAAAATGTTTCGTCTTGACAATGGGATATTCTGCCTCTTCCTCGCGCTCGACTTGGACTTTTGACTCGGCGAATGCCTCCGACCTCATGCCGCCGTTACGGAACCGACGTTCGAGTTTTGTTTTCTGCTTATGAATTTGACGCTCCAACTTTTCGACGACCAAATCTATCGAGGTGTACATGTCGAGGTTAGACTCTTGCCCGCGCAGAATTAAGCCGCCGCGAACTTCCGCCGTGACTTCAACGATTTGCCTATCCTTCTCGACCGAGAGCAATACAGAAATTTCGTCCATGTGATCGAAGTACTTAGTAATTTTGCCGACGCGTTTTTCGACGTACTCGCGCAACGGCTGAGTGATTTCGATGTTCTTGCCTCTTATGTTGAATGTTGCCATGACTCAACAGCTCCTTCCGTTTTTGCCGAAGTGTTTGCGCTTATATTCTGCGCGGCGGGCGATAATTCCTTTAGCGCGGAAACTTTATTTGTAACAAAAAACGGCAAGCCTTAAGCTTACCGCGCCTATGTTCATTCGATGTCAACTGAAACTTTTTTCTTTTCGCGAGTTGCGGCGGATTTGACTATGGTACGAATCGCTTTTGCAATTCGCCCTTGTTTGCCAATGACTCTGCCCATATCTTCTTGGGCGACGTGCAGTTTTAAAACTGTGCGATCCTCTTCCTCGACCGCCTCTACCTGCACTTCTTCGGGTTTTTCAACGAGTGCTTTTGCCAGCACTATTACAAGTTCTTGCATGATCCTTTACCTCAACTAAATTGTTCGATTATTTACTCTGCCGCTTTGGTTGCCTTACGTTCCTCGTGAATTTTTTTCATGATGCCTTTCTTGCTGAGGAGCGAGCGAACCGTATCGGTCGGCTGTGCACCGTTTTTGATCCAGCCGATAACTTTTTCCTCGTCGACATTGATAATGGCGGGATTTTTGGTCGGGTCGTAATTGCCAACGATTTCGATAAAGCGACCGTCACGCGGCGAACGACTGTCCGCTACGACTATACGATAAAAGGGTTGCCTCTTCGCGCCCATTCGATTGAGCCTGATTTTTACCACGATCTCACCACCTTTCCAATGTTCGGTATTATTTTTTAAAGAGGAACTTTCCGCCGAGTTGTCCCAAGAGTCCGCTGAGATTCGGGAGCGTCGGCATTTTAGGTTTAGTATTCTTCCCCTTTTTAATTTTTCCTTTTTTGCCTTTAGCTTTTTTTGAGGCTTGTTGTTGCGCTTGGTCGACACGGAAGCGGCGCATCATTTTACGCATTTCCTCGAACTGCTTAAGGAGCTTATTAACGTCAGCGACTTTAGTGCCGGAGCCCAGCGCGATACGTTTACGGCGTTTGGCGTCGATAATGCTTGTATCAGCGCGTTCCTTTGGCGTCATCGATAGAATAATTGCTTCCATGTGCTTAACTTCTTTGCCGTCAAGGTCTAAGTCGACGCCCGTTAATTTTTTCTTAAGCCCGCTTAAACCCGGTACCATTCCGAGCAAATCATTAAGCGAGCCGAGCTTTTTAACCTGCTGAAGTTGTTCAAGAAAATCTTGCAACGTAAATTCATCGGCTTTGATTTTCTTAACCATTTTCTCAGCGGTTTTGGCGTCGATTGTCGATTGCGCCTTTTCAATCAAGCTGAGAACGTCGCCCATGCCGAGAATCCTTGACGCCATACGGTCGGGGTGGAAAATTTCCAAAGCCTCAAGTTTCTCGCCCATACCGACAAATTTTATCGGGCAACCTGTCGCCGCCTTGATTGAAAGTGCCGCACCGCCTCTGGCATCGCCGTCGAGTTTGGTTAGGACAATGCCGTTGACGCCGAGCGCGTTGTGGAAAGTTTCAGCGACGTTGACAGCTTCTTGACCAATCATCGAGTCGACGACCAATAAAATTTCGTGCGGCTTGACGGTAGCTTTAATATCTTCAAGCTCCTGCATGAGGCGTTCGTCAATCTGCAAACGTCCGGCGGTGTCGATAATCAAAACGTCGCGGGCGTGCTTATCAGCGAATTTTATCGAGTCCTTAGCGATTTGTACGGCGTCTTTAATGTCCTCTGTGAAAACGGGAACATCAGCCTGCTCGCCGACAACTTGGAGCTGTTTGATAGCGGCGGGGCGATAAATATCTGCGGCGACGAGTGCGGGGCGTTTACCCTGCCTCTTCATGAGCAACGCGAGTTTACCGGCGGAAGTTGTTTTGCCCGAACCTTGAAGTCCGACCATTAAGATAATCGTTGGCGGGCGCGAGGAAATATTTAACTTCGCCGCCTTGCCGCCCATTAAGTTTGCAAGTTCTTCGTCGACGATTTTAATCACGGACTGCGCGGGCGTCAAGTTGCTGAGAATTTCGGTGCCGAGTGCGCGAGCCTTAACTGCCTTCTCGAAGTCGCGAACGATTTTATAATTCACGTCCGCCGATAACAACGCCATGCGCACATCTTTTAACGCCTTGTTGATGTCGTCATCGGTGAGTTTGCCGTGCCCGCGAAGTTTGCGGAAGGCTTCTTGGATATTTTGGGATAAATCTTCAAACATGATTTTGCCCCTGTCAAAATTTTAGGCACCACCGGTTGCGGCAGTGCCGTGATTTACTAAGTTGGAGGCGACACCCAGAATCGGACTGGGGATAGAGGTTTTGCAGACCTCGGCCTTACCACTTGGCTATGTCGCCGCGTCGACGTTTTAGCCGTCAACGTGCGCATTATAAACGCTAACCTTTTACAAGTCAAGTGTTTTCTTGACGAGCCGATTTTGCTTTACATTCCCACGCCGATTTTGTATCATGCGCTTACGATTATTAAATTTAGATAAGAAAGGTATTTTTCATGGACGTTATAGAAAAAATTAAGCGTAAAGTTAATGGCTTTGAAATTTCCACGAAGATAACTCTGGGCTATTCGGCGTGCTTCGTGATTCTGCTCGCGGTAATAAATCTTGCGATGTGGCTGGGCGTCATGAATGCGCTTTACAGCCCCGCTGAGAAAACAATCCGCTACAGCATGGAGAATGTTGAAAAAATCTTCGGCGAGCTGGAGAAAAATTACAGCGCGTTTAATCCGAATGCATTTCGCGGCGCGATGGTTGCGGGCGTCGTGCTGAGGGTTGCTGATGATGACGGGAATGTTTTTATCGACACCGACGAAAATTATCCGACGATTGAACGGTTTTACGCGGGGCTTTTGGTTGACCCGCCGATTTTTGCCGACAGCGAATTTGAAGTTGCTCAACTCGGCTCCGCGCTGGTTTATTGTGCCAAAATGGATTACACGCACGAAAATAAAACTGTAACGCTTTATTTTTTCAGGACGATAACTTCCGAGCTGATTCTCTTTGATGACTTGGAAAAAATTCTTTTTACGCTGGATATTGTGGGGATAATAGCGGCGTTGCTTGTCGGGCTGGGTATCAGCCGCAGAGTTTTGACGCCGATAAAAATCATGAACTCTTTGGCGCGTGAAATTGCGTTCGAGAAAATGGGCGGGCGTATTCCTCTCGGCGACGCCGACGATGAACTTAATAAGCTTGCCAAGACGCTTAACGATATGCTTGACAGGTTACAGGGCGGCATAAACAAACAACAGCAATTTGTTTCGGACGCCTCGCACGAGTTGAGGACGCCGACCGCTGTCATTAAAGGTTACATTGAAGCGTTGGAACGTTACGGCATGGAAGATAAGGAACTCGTCAACGAATCCATAGAAGCCATTCGTTCAGAGGCGCAGAACATGCAGGATTTGTTGGAAAATCTTTTGTTCCTTTCGCGCGCCGATAAGCATACGCAAAAACTTCACAAGAAAACTTTGGATATGGACGACATAATCAGCGACGTTATGAACAAGATGAAAAAAGTTGTCGAGACGCACGAGGTTAAGCTGATTAAAAATGAACCCGCGCAGATTTACGGCGATGAAACGACGATTCGGCAGATGATTCGAGTTTTCTTGGATAATGCAGTCAAGTATACTCCGGCGGGCGGCACGATAAGTGTTACGTCGGCGGTTAAGGGCAAAAAAATTTCGTTGAGCATTTCAGATACGGGCATAGGGATTGCGCCCGAGAATCAGAAAAAAATTTTTGAACGTTTCGTGCGCATTGACAGCGAGGATTTAGTCAGCGAGGCGAACGGCACGGGACTCGGCTTATCGATAGCCAAATGGATTGCTGATAGTCACGGGATAGCGATTGCTGTCGATAGCGAACTCGGCAAAGGAACAACTTTCACATTGACTATCCCGATAAAAAAATAAATCCATAGCAAGGGGGACGAACTAGTTGATTGAGTTTCTAGTAAAGATGTTGACATCGCCATTATTCTGGGTATCGCTTGCAATAGCTATTATCTTGTTCGTGGTTTATTTTTTTCTCTGCGTGGGAGAAATTTCAGCTATCAACAAGGAGCTTAAAAGTATTGCTAACGGGTTGGAGAAGCCGCAAGAGTTTCAAAACATTGATGCCTTGTTTAAAAATCATAAGCGGCTATTGCCTACTTGGACAAACTTCAAGAAAACGTTGACTGTAAAAAAATATTCAACGACCGACGCGGCAGAATTTTTTAACGTGGCAAATTTAACTCGCGGCATGAATATGACTTTCTGGCAAAATTACGGCGGTATCTTTACGGGCTTAGGAATTTTGGGAACGTTTGCGGGCTTGACGGCTGGGCTTATCGGTATCGACATGACAAGTGGTAACGTTGATGTTTTGAAGGAAGGCATTAAAAAGCTTTTGTCGGGTATTGAAACCGCTTTCGTGACATCGTTAGTCGGAATTTTTTTTGCGCTCGTCTACAGCTTGGTTCATCATGTAGTTTTGAAAAATTTTCAAGGAAATGTTCAACGGTTGGCAGAAAAACTTGACGAAAACTTTCCGCGACGTTCGGCAGAGGACTGGTTAGCAAAAAGTCATTCCGAGTTTCAAGAGCAGACGACGGAGTTACAAAACATCGACGAACAAATTGCGGCAGAAACTTCTTGGCTGGAGAAAAGTTACGGCGAAGTTCAAACTCAGTCGGCGTCTCTGCAAAATATCGATGTACAAATTGCAGCAGGAAATTCTTTGCTGGCGAAAAATCTTACGGAATCTCAAAACCAAACAACGACATTGCAAAGTATCGACACAAATATTGACAGTCAAAAAACAATCTTACAAAATATCGGCGAAGACGTTGCGCGAGCGATTTACGACGGGCTTGACAATCGCATGGATAGTGTCATAGAAAATTTGTGTGCCAAGCTGGAAGAAAAACTTTTGCCGCAGACCAATAAAATTTGCAACTCTATTGAGAAGATTGATGAAAATATTGGCAGTTCGACAGAAAAAATCTGCGCGGCGATTAATAAATTAGGAGAGGGCGACTCTAAAGCACTCGGCGAAATTTTCTCCCAAAAAGTCGGTGGACAAATGGACAAGTTTTCTGAGGCTCTCGACAGATTTTCAAACAGTATCGACGAGAAATTAAAGAATGCCTACGAAGTTTCTAAAACCATGAACGAGCAACTTTTAAATACGCTGAAAGCTTTGGACGAAAATTTGAGACAACACGCCGAAGATTCTGCTAAGGAACGCGCCGCCACTTTTGAAGAATTTGTATTAACGCTCGCCGCCTTAAACAAAGCTCTGGAAGATTTGGCAGAAAAGATTAAAGTTCAACAGGAAGGCTCCATTGGTAATTTCAATTTGCTCATCAAAAATTTGATTGGTCAGTTGGAAGAATTTACAAAACAGCAGAAAGATATTCTTAACAACTCCGCGCATAACCACGCCACACAAATTAGCGAGGCTGTCAAAGCCTTCCGTGAGATTGTAGACCGTCATAACGAGACGACAAAGAAAACCTTTGCGCAAGTTCAAATACTCTTGAACGATACGGAAACTTATTTGGAAGTCATGAACGATGCCAGTATTTCGCTCAATCAAGCCGCCGAACCCGTCAAGCAAAGTGCCTTGCAACTCACCAATCACATAAAAGAGACCACTCGCGCCGCAGAGAATTTCCGCAGAGAAATTACAACTCAAATGACCAATCTTGCCGCCACTAATCAAACGACTAGCCAAAATCTTACTGATTTATCTGCGCGGCTAAATGCTTTTGTTGATAATTTCAACGGCATTGCTAACGAATTTGAACGCTCGACGAAAACTATCAAAGACTGCCTTGACAACTACAACGTCAAGACGAGCAACGAGTTAAGCGACGCTTTAACCAAATTCGGCAACGAAATGACTAAAGCACTAAGCGGGCTTGACGAGATTATTGGAGACTTCAGCGAGGTTGTGGGCTACGTTAAGCAGAATCAGCGGGGGTGATTGAATGCGAAGACGAACGCCGCAAATCGATACGCCCGCGCAGGATAACTTCACGATAAGTATCAGTGACTTGATGTCGGGCTTGCTTGCGATATTTATTTTGGTGCTGTCGTATTTTATTTTGAACTTCAGCCAAGTAACGGCGCAACTAACTCAAAACGACGTAACCCGCGCAGAGTTATTACGGTTCATGCAGGAGGAATTGGAGCGCGAAGGAATCAAAGTTACCATAGATAACGAACACGGCATATTGAGAATCTCAGAGGGCGTGTTGTTCGACGTGGGACTTGCCGACGTGAAACCTCAAGGGCGAATCGTCATACAAAAATTGGGCGGTGTACTTGAAACCGCGTTGGAAGCGGAGCAATTCAAAGGGCGCGTCGAAACAATTTTTATCGAGGGGCATACCGATAACGTCCCGATAAACAATGGAATATTTCCATCAAATTGGGAGCTGTCAACAAAACGGGCGATAAACACTTGGCTGACGATGAGTAGCACAAATCCGCGCTTACCGTGGTTCCCGAACAATAAGCGCGAACTAATTTTTTCGGTTAGCGGCTACGCGGATACACGCCCGATAGCAGATAACACTACGGAGGCGGGGCGGCGCGAAAATCGGCGAATCGATATAAGATTTTCTATGACGCCGCCGTCGGAAAAGGATATGAGTATCGTTAAATTTATGCGGAAGGAGTTGGCGAGATGAACGAACTGCGCGGGGCGATTAAGGATTTGCGTAACGTCGCGCGCCGTTTGGACGCCGCAACTTTTAATCCGGACATGAGCGCGATTAAAAAATTTGTGGAAGAGCTTGGCGATAAGGAATTCACTGTTACACCGCCCCAAGACGTTCGACAAAAAGCTTTGGAGAAATTTCTGCGCGGCGATTATAATTTTATGCGACGTGAGCTCCGAAGTTTGCCGTTCATAATTTACGAACGAGAAATAACTATCGGCGGCGTGAAAAAAATTTTAACCTTGCTCGACCTCTCCAATAAACGCCACTTGAGCGGGCTTGTCAATGTTTATCTGAATCAATACGACGACTCGGCTAAGACGGAGCTTTTGCGTCAGCGGTTGAGTTTTATTCCAACGAAATTCACGGAAGACTCGACGCGGCTGAAGAAAATTTTCGCCTCCAAATATAAACTTTTTGCTGATAATAGCATGGCGAACATGGTAAGTTTTTTAGCGCAGAAGTTAAGCGTCGAGAATGCGCTTGAAGAACTCGGCTTGACAAATTTTTATAAGACATCGAACTTTATTCAAGAGTCATTGAAAAATTTCTTCCAACGTCCGTTCTCGTCACTCGCCGACCAATTTAAACTTCTGGAGGAACTTGATAGCGAGTTCGACACTTACAAAAATATTTTCCCTGCCATTGCCGACGCTCTGATTCAAACTGTCCACCGCGCAGGTCACGGCAAAAAGAAATGCTTGGAAGTTTTTTACAAGAGACTGGGCGACCCGCGTTTTGGTGACAGACGTTTCAGTTGGGATAGAATCTCGGAGCAATCAAAGAAAATTTTTTGTGCTTGGATAGCAGAAGACGACTTGAGGATTTTCTTTGAAATTACTCGCGAAGCTCTTAATGAAGCTTTAAAGAGGGCTATAGGTATAGCCGCACGTGCAGTAGCCTCAAACAATCTCGACATGTGGAATGAGCGTGAAACATTTTGGCGGGCTTATCTGCCATCTATCGGCAATACATGGGTTGTGCTTGGAAAAAATGCGCAAGAAATCGCTTATCGATTAGAAGACAGAAGAACACACGGCAGATTATTAGGCAACCAAGATGCGGACAAGAGCGGATTTCTCTTTCAAATCGACGGCTATATTTTTGGCGAATGGAGTCATAACGGAGCCTTACGAGTTTATCAATCGCCTCAAGTCAAAGATTATATCGGACACAGTTTTACGAAAAAGAAGATGATGGATGAGAAATATCTTTACCGACAACCTCATAGGGATTCACGTGACGAAGATTCAGACGAAATAGTTTCTTGGCAAAATAAAGTAAGCAAGTGGCTTAAAGATAGTTGTGGTATTGTTACAACGGAAAAAGATTGGGGGGGGATTAGAAATTGATTTGGCAAGCGACAGACAAAGGATATTTTTTCCCGCGAGAAAATTTATCGGCGGCAGTGCGTTCAAAGTTGCAGACATTAATTTTCGAGGAATTCGCGCAGATGTTGGAGGACGGCACGTTACTTCCGTTTGAAAAATCTTTTATATTGTCGGAAGAGGACGCGGAACTTTTGAATTTGCCGCCGTGCAACCCTTATCAAATTTCTATTCGGACGGAAGGTTATATCGGCGGGAAAATTTTTAGATACGTCGTTGAATTTTTGAACTCGGAAGGTTGTCGCGTCGAATCGCAAATTAACGGCGCATTGCTTTGCGTCGGAGAAAATTTTTTCAGACTTAACGCCGACCAATTCGCGCTGATTAATCTTGTCAAGTTCGGCAATGAAAATTTACGCGAGGAGCCGTTGCTTACCATTAGAAAAATTCAATGTCAGGCACCAAAGGCGGCGGCGCGTATCGACAAATACATTTCCGATAAAAAAATCATTGTGCCCGATAAACTCGACGTTGACTTTCAAGAGAGCGGCGACTCCGTCAAAGTTGCGCCCATTCTGCTGGAAAATCACGACGGCAAATTGGAACAACTCGATAGCGCGGACTTTCAAGGGGCTTTTAAAAATCGCAATAAAATTTTGGGAGTGTATAGCGGCAGGAATGCTCAATACGTTTTCAGCGAGACTTTACGCGACGGGCTTGCGCAAATTAAATCCGTCGGCACATTGAGTAAAGCCGATGCCTTCCGTTATAAACTTCAGCCTAAAGAATTATTTACAGGCGAGGCGTTTGATTTCAATTACTCTGACCGCGTTATCGGCGTCGAAGAAATTACAATCGGCTCGTATCAAAATTTGAATTGGAAAATTAATTGGGGCGAGGGTAACTTTCCAACTGAAATCCCCATACCAAAAAGACCTTGCGACCGTAAAATTATCGGGCTCAAGATAAAAGAAAATATCGAGAGCAATATCTATGAAAAGAATTCTGCTGAACGACAAGGGAAATTTTTTGCCAATGTGCTTTGTCCCGAAGTAAAACTTCATGCGCATCAGATTAAAGGCGTATGGTTGATGTCGCAACTGTGGCAGAAAGGTTGGCACGGGATTTTAATCGCGGATGATATGGGGCTCGGCAAAACTTTGCAGACGTTGATTTTTATCGGCGGGCTAAAAAAATTCTGCGCGGATTACAAGAAGATAAATTTCCCAATGCTAATCGTCGCACCGACTGCACTCCTTACGAATTGGCAAGCAGAGTACCAAAAATTTCTGCGCGGAAACATTTTCAGCGAGGTAATTTCATTGCACGGAAACGGCTTAAGAAAATTTTTCACGAACGAACTCACGCCGAATAAAAAGAAAAAACTATCGCTGAGAAATGTACCGTCAAACGCGCTGGCATTGACAACCTACGAAACTTTGAGCGACTATCAATTTTCCTTCGCCGAAATTTCTTGGAGTTGCATAATCGCGGACGAGGCGCAGAAAATTAAAAATCCCGACGCGGGCATAACCAAAGCATTAAAGGCGATGAAATACGACTTCGCAATTTGTCTCAGCGGGACGCCCGTAGAAAATTCTTGGGTAGATTTGTGGAGCATAATGGATTTCGTTCAGCCCGCGCACCTCGACGACTTGAAAACTTTCAAAGCAAAATATATCGACGGCTTAACGGACAAAAATATTACTCAGCTCGGCAAAGAAATAAAACAGAAATTGGAGCCGCTACTCCTCCGGCGCATGAAGGAAGATAACTTGCCCGAACTGCCCGTGAAAAATATTTATCTTGAACGCGAGGAAATGCCACCTTATCAAAGCAAAATTTATTCGGCGGTGCTTGAAAAATATCGGCGCGGAGGATTCTCTTCGCCGTTAATTTTTATCAACAAACTGCGCGAAGTCTCTTTACATCCCGACCTCGATACGATGGCTTTGGAAAAATTTTTTGAATTCGATGCCGACGAAGTTATCAATCGTTCTGCGCGGCTGATTAAAACGTTCGCGCTCCTACGCCAAATAAAAGCTCGCGGCGAGAAAGTCTTAGTCTTCGTCACGAATCGAAAAATGCAAGCGATATTAAAGCACCTGCTCGAAGAAAAGTTCGGGATAAAAATTCTGCCGCCGATTAACGGAGAAATGAACGGCGCGGCGCGTCAAAGAATAATCGACAAGTTCAAAGCGAGTTGCGGCTTTAATGTGCTGATACTTTCACCTGAGGCGGCGGGCGTCGGCTTCACGATAATTGAGGCTAACAACGTGATTCATCTCGGACGGACTTGGAACCCCGCTAAAGAAAATCAGGCGACGGATCGCGTTTATCGAATTGGGCAGAAAAAAATTGTCAACGTTTACTTGCCGCTGGCTTGCAATAAAAATCTGCGCGGCAAAACTTTCGACGAGAATCTTGAAACGCTGTTACGCTACAAGAAAAATTTGAGCGCGAAAATTTTATTCCCGACCACCGAAACTTCCGCCGATGTGCAAACTTTGATTGGCTTGCTGAATTTGCCCGAAGAAATTTTAGATTCGGCTTACTGGACGATTGAAGCTGTCGACGATGTCAAGGGCAGTGCGTTCGAGAAAATTATTGCCGACTTGTACAACGCCATTGAAAATTTTACGGCTGAGAAAACTCCCGATACAAACGATTACGGCGCGGATGTCGTAGTTAAATCGACGGCGGACAACACGGGGCTTTTGATTCAATGTAAGCACACAAACAATCCCACTAAATCGATTGGCAATGATGGCGTTCAAGAAATTTATACGGCTGTCGCTTACTATAACGATAAACATAATCACAAATTTCAACCCGTAGTCGTCACCAACGCTAAAAATTTTACGTCGGGAGCCTGCGAACTTGCCGATAAAAGCGGCGTTAAGTTAATCACTCGCAATGAGCTTGAAAAAATGTTCGGCGATTATAAAGTTTTGAGGTGCTGAATTGAAACCAAAAATTTCAAACGCAATGCTAAACGTCTGGCTCGCGGCAATGGCGGCGGGCGTTTTGTTTATGGAGCATTTTCATCGCTCGCCAAAATTTTTAATCGGAACCTGCGCGGCGTTGGTGATGTGCGGAATAATTTTCACGTGGCGACGGAAAAATTTGACGGCGTGGATAATCTTCCCGATAATTTTTTTTACACTCGGCGGCTTGAGATTTTCATCAGTCGATAACTTGCCGCCCAATGACATTTCCAAATTCGCGGGACAAGCAGTTCAAATATCGGGCGTGATTCGCGAGGAGCCGCAAGTAAAAACTTTGCCGAACGGTTTAAGGCAAATGCGTTTTGTCGTCGACGTTCAAGGAGAAATGCAAGGCGGCTTGATTCTGACTTACTACCCAAAAGAAAATGAACAGTTACCGACAGCGCGGATTGGCGATAAAATTTCTGCGAGCGGCAACCTTAAGCTCCTGCACAATTACAATAATCCCGGGCAAATCGACAGCGTTACGCGTATGAAGGCGAATGAAATTACGGCGCGATTATCGGCGGGCAAGCAAGGCATTTCGATTGAAGAAGTTGACGGAGGGCTTTGGATAAAATTTTTAAGGATGGTAGCGGCGATTCGTGAACATTATCGCGCGTCGATGGCGGAAGTAATGTCTGCGGAGGATGCGGCGGCGATTTTTGCGATGTTATTCGGCGGCTACGCGGGGCTTAATCCCGAACTCGTCGAGGACTTTCAAACGACGGGGATTGTACATATCTTATCGGTGAGCGGCTCGCATATGAGCATGTTGGCAATGGCGACGGCGTGGTTGTGCTTACTGCTGAAATTTCCTCGCGGCGTGACGTTTGTGATAGGATTTTTTGTAATCGGCACGTACGCGATACTGAGCGGATTGTTGCCGCAAGTTTTACGTTCGGCGACGATGGGCGTTTTAATTTTCTTTGCTAAAACGTTGGACGCGGAGGCTGAGGGCGCGAGGCTTTTAACATTAACAGCGTTGGCAATGCTAATTAATCAACCGCTGTTATTGTTCGACGTGAGTTTTCAGTTGAGCTTCACGGCGACGGCGGGGCTGATGTACTTATCGGAAGACTTAAGAAACGCGATGGAACGTTTGCCGAAATTTTTTACGGAGCCTGCGTCAATGACAATCGCGGCGCAACTGGCGAGCTTGCCGGTTATCGTGTGGTATTTTAATCAAGTATCGTTGAGTTCGGTTTTGGCGAATGTATTTGTCATGCCGCTGTTGGAAATTGTAATTATCGGCGGGCTGTTAGGCGGAATACTTGTGGCGGTCGTTCCTGTAGCGGGAAAAATATTTTTTGCGGGCGAGGCGTTAATCTTTGGCGCGGGCGCGGAGCTTAATCGAGTTTTTGCGAGCTTGCCGTTCAGTGCGGTTCAAGTGCCGACGATTGGATTATGGGCGGGCTTTTTTTATTATGCCGCGCTGATTTTACGTCGAGCAATTATTTTGTTGCCGATAATTTTTTTGATTGGGCTGAGTGTTTTCCGATTCGGCGGGGAGCTTGAAGTTAGTTTTGTTGACGTGGGGCAGGGCGATTGCGCAGTTGTAATTACTTCGAGCGGCAAATGTTTAATTTTTGATACGGGCGGTGTTCGCGAGAAAATGTTTGACGTGGGCGGGCGCGTCGTCGTTCCTTATCTTAAGCATGAAAACATTCGCGAGGTCGATAAAATTTTTTTGACGCACGTTCACGAGGATCATTCGGGCGGCGCGGGCTCGGTAATAAAAAAATTCCCCGTCGGTGAGGTTATCACTGCGGGGGAAAGTAAATCGGAATATGCGGCGGTTTTCGGTATCGCTGAGGAATATTTGCCGCCACTCCGCGCAGGTCACGCCGGAGAAATTTTTAACGTTGACGGCGTACGAGTTGAGATTTTATTTGCGCCGAACGTCGGGACGGGCAACGAAATCTCCAACGTCTATCGCGTTCGATACGGCGGTGTGAGTTTTCTAATCACAGGCGACTTGGTTAAGGAAGTCGAAGCGCAAATTTTACGCGAGGGCGTCGACGTTCAAAGCTCCGTTCTAAAAGTTGCTCATCACGGTAGCGCGACCAGTTCGAGCGAAGAATTTTTACGCGCCGTCAATCCGAAGTGCGCCGTTATCTGTGTCGGCTATGGGAATACTTTCGGGCATCCTCGCGCTGAGGTTTTGGAGCGGCTTGAAAATCTCCCGACTAAAATTTATCGCACTGACCGCGACGGCTTAATCAAGTTTAAAACTGACGGAAAAAATTTGCGCGTCGAGACTTTTAATTAGCTTACTGCCTTTTCCTTACGTCGAGGATTTACGCGTCTGAATTGCTTAAGCTGTTCGTCAGTTTGCGGTGGGCAATCTTCATCGAAAACAATATCGTCATCGCTCATTTTCGATAATGCATCCAGTTCTGCAATTTGTTCGGGTGTGAGCGGCGCACCGACATCAATCCATTTGTACACCATCATAGTAATCTCTCCGTTCTTGTTTGGTAGCTCTTCTTGCCGAGATTAATCGTGTGACATTAATGTTATCAGCATTTATGCGTTCGGTGTAAACGACAAACAAAATTTCTCTGACACGCCCGATTGTTATGTATCTGTCTTCTTCTTCCGAATGCAAAGAATCGAAACGTTCAATTCGATCTTCGTCTGCAAAGACTTGAGCAGCACTTTCAAACTTTATGTGATGCTTTTGCCAATTTAATTCTGCCTTTTCGTCATCCCAGCCGAAGAGCTGATTATTTATTGTTCTTTCAACGTTGCTCATGATAGGGCGTCGCCGCCGCCGACGTAATCTTGAATCGCCAGCGAATAGACTAATCTTCTGTCGCGCATGAACGTTAAAACTCTCATAACTTCCCAAGCCGTATCGAGACTGGTAAAGCAAGGCACGCCCAACTCAACCGTCGCACGCCGAATGCGGAAGCCGTCTTTGGCAACGTGTTTACCGGGAGCCTGAGTGTTTACGACCATGTGAATCTTGCCGAGCTTAATCATGTGGATAATATCGGTACTGCGCTGATGAACTTTGCCGACAATCTCCGCGTTAATGCCGATTGACTGCAACGCCCGCGCAGTTCCTTCCGTCGCCACAATCTTAAAGCCGAGTTCCGAAAATGCTTTAGCGAGTTGTTTCATCTCTTCCTTATCCTTATCGGCAACCGTGAACAATATGCAACCGTTTTTGGGAATGCTGATACCCGCGCCGGTAATTGCTTTGTACAATGCGCGCGCGTAGTGATAATCAATGCCCATAACTTCGCCGGTAGATTTCATTTCCGGACCGAGAGAAATATCAACGTCTTGCATTTTGGCGAATGAAAATACGGGGGCTTTGACTGCAACGTAAGGCTTCGGCTCGACGAGACCGGGATAATAGCCCATACCTCTGAGCGTTTTGCCGAGAGTAACTTGCGTCGCCACGCTAACCATTTTAATATTAGTGACTTTGCTTAAGAATGGAACCGTACGGCTTGAACGCGGATTGACTTCGATAACATAGACGCGCCCGTCCGCCACGACGTATTGAATATTCAGCAAGCCCTTGACGTTCAGCGCGAGTGCGAGGCGTTTAGTGTAGTCGCTTATCGTGTAAATGACTTTGGACGGAAGAGTTTGCGGCGGGTAAACGGCGATTGAATCTCCGCTGTGGACGCCTGCGCGTTCGACGTGCTCCATAATGCCGGGGATAACTACGTCGGCTCCGTCGCAAATCGCATCGACTTCAACCTCCGTGCCTTGCATATATCTATCAACAAGCACAGGATGATCGGGCGTAACTTTGACGGCGCGGCTCATGTAATCGCGGAGCTCTTCCTCGTTGTAGACAATTTCCATTGCGCGCCCGCCTAAAACATAACTCGGACGAACCATAACAGGATAACCGATTTTAGCCGCCCCGCTTATCGCGTCGTCAAGATTCGTGACGCTGATACCTTTGGGGCGCGGAATGCCCAGCTCCGTCAACATTTCGTCGAAACGTTCGCGGTCTTCTGCGCGGTCAATGTTATCAACGCTCGTTCCGAAAATTTGAACGCCCGCCTCCGCCAAACTTGCCGCTAAATTAATCGCCGTCTGCCCGCCGAATTGCACGATAACGCCGTCGGGCTTTTCCTTATCAACAATGTTCAAAACGTCCTCAGTCGTGAGCGGCTCGAAATAAAGTTTATCGGAGATGTCAAAGTCAGTTGAAACGGTTTCAGGGTTGTTGTTGATTATAATCGCTTCAATGCCCGCCTCGCGCAATGCCCAGACGCTATGCACCGAACAATAATCAAACTCGACGCCTTGCCCAATCCTAATCGGTCCGGAGCCTAAAACAATTATCTTGCGCTTATCGCTGACTTCAACCTCATCAACCTCGCCGCGATACGTCGAATAATAGTAAGGCGTCATTGCCTCGAATTCGCCCGCGCAGGTGTCAACCATTTTGTACACGGGCAGAATCCTAAATTGCTTGCGCATGTCGCGGACGGCGTTAATGTTCGTGCCCGTCAACTCCGCGATTGATTTATCTGCCAAGCCCAAAAGTTTTGCCTCGCGCAACGTCTTAGCATTAAGCTCGCCTTTCTGCAAGCGAACTTCTATATCGGTAATGTTTTTAATCTTTTCGATAAACCACTTGTCAATCTTAGTGATGTCGGCAATTTCTTCGACGGTCGCGATACCTCTGCGCAAAGCCTCCGCGATAAGGAAAAGCCTCTCGTCGTCAATACGGCTGAGACGTTTTTTAATTTTGGCGTCGTCCCAATCGTCCATCTTGTCCATGTGCAGACGATTAACGCCAATCTCCAAACTCCTAACCGCCTTAAGAATCGCGCCTTCAAAACTCCTGTCGAGGCTCATGACTTCGCCGGTTGCCTTCATCTGCGTGCCAAGCGTCGTATCGGCGTAAACAAATTTATCAAAAGGCCAGCGCGGGAACTTGACGACGATATAATCAACACTCGGCTCGAAACAAGCTTTAGTTTTCTTAGTAACGGCGTTGACAATTTCATCCAACGTGTAGCCAATCGCGATTTTGACGCTGACTTTGGCAATCGGATAACCCGTCGCCTTGCTCGCCAATGCTGACGAACGACTGACACGCGGATTGACTTCGATAACGTAATAATTATCGCTGTGGGGGTCGAGTGCAAATTGAATGTTGCAACCGCCCTCAATTTCCAACGCACGGATAATCTTCAAACTCGCTGAACGCAAAAGTTGATATTCATGGTCGTTAAGCGTTTGAGTCGGAGCCACGACGATTGAATCGCCCGTATGAACTCCGACGGGGTCGAAATTTTCCATTGAGCAAATCGTTATGCAAGTGTCGTTACCGTCGCGCATAACTTCATACTCGATTTCCTTCCAGCCCGCGATACTGCGTTCAATCAGCACCTGCCCAATCATCGAATATTTAAGTCCGCGCAGAGTCGTTTCGATAAGTTCTTCCTCATTGTTGACGATACCGCCGCCCGTGCCGCCGAGTGTGTAAGCGGGGCGCACAATCAGCGGATAGCCGATTTGATTAGCAAAGTCAATCGCGCCGTGAATGTCCTCGACGATTGTTGATTCGGGAATGGGTTCGCCGATTCGTTCCATCGTCTCCTTGAAAAGTTCGCGGTCTTCGGCTTTTTTAATCGCCTCAATCGACGTGCCCAAGAGTTCGACGTTATATTTTTCAAGCGCGCCGCTTTCCGCTAACTGAACTGCCAAATTCAAACCAGCTTGTCCGCCGAGTGTCGCGAGCAAACCGTCGGGGCGTTCCTTTTCGATTATCGCCGTCAAAAATTCTACCGTCAACGGTTCGATATAAACGCGGTCGGCAATGTTGGCGTCGGTCATTATCGTTGCGGGATTTGAATTGACGAGGACAACTTCCAAGCCTTCCTCCTTCAGCGAACGACATGCTTGCGAGCCCGCGTAGTCAAACTCCGCCGCCTGCCCTATGATTATCGGTCCGGAGCCGATTACGATTATTTTGTTGAGATTTTTTTTCTTAGGCAATGTTATGCCCCCTTAGCAGTTTTCATGTTGTCTATAAATTCATCGAACAAGCGGACGCTGTCATTCGGACCGGGCGCGGCTTCGGGGTGGTATTGCACAGAACTAATCGGCAATGACGTATGACGAAAACCCTCAACCGTGCCGTCGTTCAGCGAAACGTGAGTAATTTCAACCGGCAGACCTTGCAAAGATTTCGCGTCGATTGCGTAGCCGTGATTCTGCGCGGTGATTGCAACTTTGCCCGTCTCCAAATTTTTAACGGGTTGATTGGAGCCGCGATGCCCGAATTTAAGTTTGTAAGTGTTCGCGCCCATTGCCAACGCCAAAATCTGATGCCCTAAGCAGATGCCGAAAATCGGACGCTTGCCGATAAGTTTTTTAACTTCGTTGATGACATCCGGCACGTCTTTAGGGTCGCCGGGTCCGTTGGATAAAAATATTCCGTCGGGATTGAGCGCGAGAATTGCTTCGGCGGGAGTTTTAGCTGGTACGACAGTCACGCGGCAATTAAGTTTGCGGAGCGCGTCGAGGATATTTCTTTTGATACCGAAGTCCATCGTCACGACGTTAAGCGGATTTGCTCTGGCGTCGAGCGTGTACATGACAGGCGTCGTAACCATTTCCACAACATTTTTCCGAATCGGCAACGCCATCATCTCGTTAATCGTATTCTGCGAGGTGTATTCGCTGACGATAACGCCTTTCATGGTGCCCGCCGAACGAATTTTTTTAGTCAAGGCGCGAGTATCCACTTCGTAGAGGCAAGGAATTTTCTCCGCCGTTAGGAATTCGGCTAAAGTTTTTTGCATGTTCGAGCCCGAAGGTTTTTCGCAAAGTTCATCGACAATCAAGCCGCCGACGAAACTTTTACGGCTCTGATTAAATTCCTTAGCCGTGCCGTAGTTGCCGATTATCGGATAAGTCAACGTGACGATTTGCCGACAATACGACGGGTCAGTCAGAATTTCTTGATAGCCGGTCATGCCGGTATTGAAGACGACTTCGCCCTCTGTGGTAGCGTTCGAGCCGCCGAACAGTTGCCCGCGAAAGGTCGTGCCGTCTTCCAGTATCAATTTCCCTTTCAAAGTCCTCACCTACTAAATCTAAAATTATTTTGTTATACTAGCGAAAAAAAGTTTAACACACGGCACGCGGCATTGCAAATAATTTTCGACGCGAGCTGTTTAAAATTCTGTATACAATTTGGAGGTTGCATTTATGAATTTTTTGCGAGAAGTATGGTCGGCGTTGGTTTATTTTTTATTTCCGCCTCGTTGCCCGAATTGCCGCGAGATGGTCGACGAACGCTATCAACTCTGCGCGGCTTGCGAGAAAAAAATTTTGCGCGTTGATTTTTATGATGAGCCGCCCGCGCCGCTGGATAAAGTTTTGCGTGTGACGAAGTACCGTGACGGTTCGCGAGAATTACTCCGCAAACTGAAGTTCGATAACAATTTGAACGTGATACCCGCGTTGAAAAAAATCCTCGACGACGTTTCCAATCGCGAGGAGATTTTAATTTTGTTAAGCGGCGTTGATATTGCAGTGCCGGTTCCGCTTCACGAAGAACGATTAAAAGAGCGCGGCTTTAATCAGACGGAAAAAATTTTCGAGGAATTTTTGGCGCGGAAAAATTTGCCGTTGGAAAATATTTTGGTCAGGCGGTTGCCGACGCCGAAGCTTTACAATCGCACTAAGGCGGAGCGTGAAAAAATTTTAAGCGGAGCATTCGCGGCGGTGGAGCTGCTGGACTTGCGAGGGAAAAATATTTTAATCGTCGACGACATTTTTACGACGGGCACGACTTGTAAGGAGTGCGCTAAAGTTTTGCAGACGTTAGGCGCGGAAAAAATTTCGGTGTTGGCGTTTGCGGCGAATTTCAATGAAAACTTTGACGCTTAAACGAAAAATCGCCCTCCGATATTGGAAGGCAATTTGTGATTTCTTGTTATGGTGCTCGCTGAGAGACTCGAACCCCCGACCTCCTCCATGTGACGGAGATGCTCTACCAACTGAGCTAAGCGAGCGGGTAAAAAAAATGGTGGGGCTGACAGAACTCGAATCTGTGACCTCCTCGATGTCAACGAGGCACTCTAACCATCTGAGCTACAACCCCATGTCTCCCAACTTCAAGACAGGCGCAATTATAATCGCTGATTTTAAAACTGTCAAGGATTTTTTTCTTACAGCGCGAAAATTTATTTCGGAAATTTTTTCGGGAGGGTGGGGCATGATTGAACTTATCGACGTTGAAAAAATTTTCGGTACGGTTCGGGCTGTCGACAAGGTAAGTTTTAAAATTAAGCGCGGGGAAATTTTTGGGCTACTCGGCAAGAACGGCGCGGGTAAAACTACGACAATTAAGATGTTGACGTTGCAACTCAAGCCGACGGCGGGCGAAATTTTCTTTGAAGGGCGTTCGATTGACGGCAACGAAATTTTTATCAAAAGTTTGCTCGGAGTTGTGCCGCAACATTTAAACTTTGACCAAGATTTGACTGTCGAGGAAAATTTGGAACTGCACGGGCGACTTCATCACTTAAAAAAATCTGCGCGGCTTGAACGTATCGACGAGCTGTTAAAATTCGTGGAGCTGGCAGAAGTTCGCAAGTCTTTTGTACGGGAATTATCGGGCGGCATGAAAAGACGTTTGCTAATCATTCGCGCATTGATTCATCGCCCGCAAATTTTATTCTTGGACGAACCGACAGTCGCGCTTGACCCGCAAGTCCGCCGCAAAATTTGGGAGCTGATAAAAAGTTTGAAGGCGCAGGGAATTACAATCTTATTGACGACGCACTACATAGAGGAGGCGGAAAGTTTGTGCGACCGCGTGGCAATTTTAAATCGCGGAAAGTTGGTTGCATTGGACGCGACAAAAAATCTCTGCGCGGGCAAATCTTTGGAGGAAAAATTCATCGAGCTGACAAAATAAAGTTGACCTTACAACAGGCTTTTGCTAAAATTTTTATTGGAGGTGGTTAAATTGTTTGTTTATACTTTTTGGGAGCCGCGCACGAGCATTCCCTATTATCTGCAAATGTGTATGGAGACGTGGAAAAAATATTTGCCGAACGCCACAATCGTCCTTCTCGATTATAAAAATCTTCGCGACTTTGTAGACATGCGCGATATTGGGCTGAAATTACTTTCCGGCAGGTTTTCTTTCTCGCAATTTTCCGACGCGTTGAGAGTTGCTCTGCTTGCTAAACATGGCGGCGTTTGGATTGACATCGACACAATAATTTTAAATTCAAGTGCTGAAAAATATTTCCTTCCCGACGAAAAACATCGCACAATCTTTTTTGCGGATATTGCTAACAAAACGTGCCAAACTGCTTTTATAAATTCGTCCTCCGGCGCGATGTGTATGAAACTTTGGCTCAGTTGCATACGCGAAAATGTCTGGAATCTGACTCCCACGACAAGCATTAATGGTAATTTTATGGGCAAAGCTTTTATTAGCGAATACGTTCAAAAATATCCCGATGAAATGAAGCTGTTCGACCCAAAATCTGTCATGCCGGAGATAAAAAACGGCGTTGCTGCGACCTCCTTCCAAGATGCTTATGTCGATTATTATTTCAAGCAGAATCTTCATTCGGCTGATGTTAATGCTGATATGTTGCTCTTGCATAATTCTTGGACGCCGCAAATTTTTAAGCAATGGTCGGATAAGGAAGTATTAAGTTGCGATTGCACGATGACAAATATTTTAGCGGAAGCTTTGGGAATTTCTTTGCCGCCTCCGCAATCACGTTCTCGTTTCGGTGTCGAAGGTAAGAAGTGACGCACTTTTTTTATGGAGATGGTTAAATTGTTTGTTTATACTTTTTGGGAGCCAAGCGATAAAATTCCTTGGTATCTGCAAATGTGTATGGAGACATGGAAAAAATATTTGCCGAACGCCACAATCGTTGTTCTCGACTACAAAAATATCAGCGATTTTCTTGACATATGCGACTTCAACTTGAATTTATTTTCCGGCAGATTCTCTCTCCCGATAATTGCTGACGCGATAAGAGTTGCTTTACTTGCCAAGCACGGCGGCGTTTGGGTTGATGTCGACACGATAGTTTTAAATTCCAGTGCCGAAAGATATTTTCTCCCTGATGATAAGCATAGAACTTGTTTTTTTGGTTATAGGATATGTTTTATCAATACACCACCCGGAGCAACGTTAATGAGGCTTTGGCTCGATTACATACGCGAAAAAATTTGGAACTTGACGCCGGAAACTCAGATAACTTGGGATTTTCTCGGCAATAAATTTGTAAATCCTTACTTAGGAAAATATCGCGAAGAAGTAAACATTTTTGACGTCAATCCTACTTTACCAGAACAAAAATTATATGCTCAGTTAGGGAATTCCATTAAGGCTTATGTTGAGTTTTACTTTAATCAAAATCTTCATTTAGCGGCCATGAACACAGATCTTTTGCTCTTGCATAATTCTTGGACGCCTGCCGATTTCAAGAAATTTTCTCCGCAAGAAGTATTGAATTGCGATTGCACGATGTCGAACATTTTAATGGAGGCGTTAAATATTACCCCCCCCCGTATAAATCGTTTACGCTTTGCAGATATGCTCAAAAAATAAATTTTGGTTGTCGAAAAAAGAAAGTCCTCCTCGATTGAGGGGGGCTTTTTGTGTTCATATGACAAGGAAATTAACCACGCGTTTTTAAAATTTTTTTTGGAGGTGCTTAAGTTGTTTATCTACACATTTTGGGAGCCGCGTACAAACATTCCGTATTATCTGCAACTTTGTATGGAGACGTGGAAAAAATTTTTACCAAATGCCACGATCGTCGTCCTCGATTACAAAAATATCGGAGAGTTCATTGACGTGCGCGAACTTGGTTTGAATCTATTTTCTGGCAGATTTTCTCTTCCGATGATTGCTGACGCGATAAGAGTTGCTTTGCTTGCCAAATACGGCGGTGTTTGGATGGACATTGACACGATAATTTTGAACTCCAGTGCCGAAAAATATCTTCTCCCCGACGATAAGCATAAAACTATCTTTTTCGGACACCACATGGCTTTTATAAACACACCACCCTGTGCAGTATGTATGAAACTTTGGGTAAATTACATCCGCGAAAAAATTTGGGAATTGACGCCTGCGACAAAAATAGAGTGGTCATTCATGGGCAACGATTTCATTAGTGCGTACATAAATGCTCATCCTGATGAAATGAAAATACTCGACGCCAATATTCATAAGCCAGAGTTGAAAATAATCAATGACGCACTTAAAAAAATTTACCCCGTAAATCCTTATCTTGGAGCTTATTTTGAATACTACTTCAAGCAAAATCATCACTTGGCGGAAATTAATACCGACCTCATCCTTCTACACAATTCTTGGACGCCTGCCGCTTACAAACAATGGTCACCGCAAAAAATATTGCGTTGCGATTGCACGATGTCAAATATTCTCGCGGAAGCTTTGGAAATTAGATTGCTCCCGCCCTCCGAACGATTTAGTTTTGATGTTATGGTTAAGAAATAAGTTGTAACCGACAAAATGAAAAATCCCCCCAAAGCGGAGGGATTTTTTTATGCGTGTATGACCGGAAAGACGCCAAGATTTTTTAGCCAAATACTTTTGTCGTAAACGGCGCGGATTGATTCATTCAAGGCGGCGTCGCCCGCGTCGGTTTCCAAGTCGAAGAAAAAAATATACGCGCCTAAAATAGTTCGGGCGGGGCGTGATTCAATTCTAGTCATGTTGACGCCGCGCTGTGCAAATTCTTCAAGCACTTCACACAGCGAACCTGCGCGGGAGCCGTCAATCTGGCAGATAATCAAAACTTTATCGCCGTCGAATTTTTCAACGGGAGCGGCGTCGCGAGGCTTGTATCGAATCTCGAAAAATCGCGTGAAGTTATTCGGATTGTCTTGAATGTCTTTGGCGGCGATTGTCAAGGCGTGCAACTTCCCGGCGCGTTCGGTACAGATTGCGGCGAAGTTATCATCGGCGGCGGCAACAAGTTCAGCGGCGCGAGCGGTTGAAGTCGTCGCGACAATCTCGGCGTCGGGGAAATTTTTACAAAGATAATTTCTGCATTGCGCGAGCGGTTGAGCGTGCGAGAAAATTTTTTTAATCTCCCGTGCGTCGACGAGCGGCTTTGTCATTAAAAAGTTTTTAACTTTCCAAACGAGTTCGCGAGAAATTGTCAAGGTATCACTCCGCGCCAGTGTGGCGAGTGTGATATTTATCGAGCCTTCCAACGAATTTTCGACGGGCACCAATCCCGCGTCCAACTTTTTTTCTTTAACCGCCGTCAATACTTCAAAGATGTCCGCGCAGATTTGTAGTTGATAATCTTCGTGCAAAGTTTTTTTCAGCCAAAGTGCCGCCTCCTCCGAGTGCGTGCCCTTCGGTCCCAATATTCCTAACGTCTTCATGTCAATCACCAAATTTCAATTTGCTAAGTTCGGGGAAGAGGTCGCCGATTGATTGCGAGAGTTCTTTGGGCTTAAGGATGTCAATCACGGGTTGCATGACGCGGAAAAATTCTTCATCGTCCTGCAACAGCGCGAGGATTGCCGCAGTATTCGCCGCGTCCGCAAGAGCCGTATGTTGCGTGCCCTCGAAGTCTCGATTCATTGCGCCGATTGCGTGTTTAAGCGCGAGACTCGAATGCAAACCGATTCTGTCGTCGAACGCCTTTTGCAAATCTCGCCATTGCCGTTCCAACTCGCTAACTTTGTACTTAGGCATTTTAAATTTGCATTCGTCGCGGAGCTGATTTATATCGGAATTGCTCCAAGAGTAAAGCGTCATATCCCGCGTGCCAATCCAATCCATAAAATTTTGAAAAGCTTCGAGGAAAGTCGGCTTATCGGCGACGGTCTCTTGAGTTATGCCTGTCAGTTTGGTTATGTGCTTGGTAATTTCGCCGTATTCGGGCTTGACGTAGCATTGAAATTCGTCGACAAAATTATATTTATCGTCGAGCTTAACCGCGCCGATTTCTATAACTTCGTCGGTCATGAACCGCCGCACGTCTTTAAAACTTTTACTGACAGGATTCATCTCCAAATCAATAACTATGTGAATCAAAATTTCAACCTCCTAATTCCTAGTTCCTAGTTCCTAATTCCTAGTTCCTCAAAAATTTCCTGCCCGAAAAATTTTATTGACAAAATTAAAAGTGTGTGGTAACATGCGCCCTGTTATGTACAAAGCGTACATGACAAGCAACGCGGGGTGGAGCAGTCGGTAGCTCGTCGGGCTCATCAAGTCCTTCCCCCGCAACCAACGCTGATGTAGCTCAGTCGGCAGAGCGTATCCTTGGTAAGGATAAGGTCACCAGTTCAATCCTGGTCATCAGCTCCAGCGGCGGTATAGCTCAGTTGGCTAGAGCAAGCGGTTCATACCCGCTGTGTCCGCAGTTCAAATCTGTGTACCGCCACCACTTGAGATTAACGCCCCTGAACAAGGGGCTTATTGAATTAAAAATCGGGAGGCTGAATCATGAGGACGAACATAACCTTGTCCTGCACCGAATGTAAGAATCGCAACTACAGGACTAACAAAAACAAAAAAAATACGCCCGACCGCATCGAGCTCAAAAAGTATTGCAAGTTTTGCAAGAAACATACTCCGCACAAGGAAACAAAGTAATTTCGCGGGGAGTGTGAGATAATTGTCGGAGCAAAAGGGCGACAAAAAAAGCATTATCCAATTCATCAGGGAAGTCCGCACCGAGCTCAAAAAAGTTTCGTGGCCGACCAATAAAGAGCTCGTCTCTTATACGGGCGTCGTCGGAGTGGCAGTTGTCATCGTTTGCGCACTGATTTGGGTTTGCGATACGGCGTTCGCCAAATTATTCCGAATCATTCTCGGCTGAAAGGACAAATCGCAATGGAAAAAAAAGTTGCCGAATCGGAACGCATTTCCGATCGCGCTTGGTACGTCGTTCATACTTTTTCGGGCTACGAGAAACGCGTTAAAGCTACGCTCGAAAGTAAAATCGCCGCGCAAGGTCTCGAGGACGTTATCTTTGATGTTATCGTTCCCATGCGTGATGAATCCGAATTTAAGGACGGCAAACGGCGCGTCGTCAAGAAAAAAGTTTTTCCCGGCTATGTCCTCGTCGATATGATTGTCAATAATAATTCTTGGTTCGTCGTGCGCAATACTCAAGGCGTCACGGGCTTTGTCGGCTCCGAGAAAGATCCAATTCCACTGAGCGAGGAAGAGGCAAAACGTATCCTTACTGAGCTTGTCGACGGGCGCGCCACCGATAATACTCTCGGCTTCAAAGTTAATGACAACGTGCGAATCATCGACGGCATTTTTGAAAATCGGCTCGCGGTTATCAAGAAAATCGACGCCGCCAAGCAACGCCTTAAAGTTTTGGTTGAGGATATGCCGGTTGATTTGGATGTCAGCCAAGTCGAAAAGATTTGAAAAACTTTTCTTTTGCTACGCCCAAAAGAAAAGTTACAAAAGAAAAGGGCGTCCCCGCTAGAAAACATCACGTTTTCAACGCGGGGCGGCGCGCGTCCATGCGCGCCGGGTTTTCGCCAATTGATGTTGTCATTCTGTTTGTTACAGTTACTGCTGAAAGGAGGTGCACACATGGCTAAGAAAGTTACCAAAGTCGTTAAGCTTCAAGTTCCTGCAGGTAAAGCAACTCCTGCGCCGCCGGTAGGTCCTGCGCTCGGTCAGGCGGGCGTCAATATTATGGCGTTCGTCAAAGAGTTCAACGACCGCACGGCTCAACAAGCAGGCTTGATTATTCCTGTCGAGATTTCTGTTTATGAAGACCGCTCCTTTACGTTCATAACCAAAACCCCACCGGCAGCAGTCTTACTCAAAAAAGCGGCGGGTATCGAAAAGGCATCGGGCGAACCTAATAAAACTAAAGTCGCCAAACTGCCTCGCGCTAAAGCCCAAGAGATCGCCGAACTCAAAATGAAAGACCTCAACGCGGCGTCAATCGAGGCGGCTACTCGTATGATTGAAGGTACCGCTCGTTCAATGGGGATTGAGATCGTCGCTTAATTCGACACTGCGGGAGATAATATCGTTTGTACCGCGAGGAGGAAAATTTTAATGGCAAAGCAAAGTAAAAGATTCCGCGAGGCTCAAGGGCTCATCGAAGACGGCAAATTTTATACCGCTGAGGAAGCTGTTGCCCTCGTTAAGAAAACCGCTACCGCTAAATTCGACGAGACGATTGAGTTGCATGTGCGCTTGGGCGTCGACCCGAAATACGCTGACCAACAAGTTCGCGGCGCGATTGTCCTGCCCAATGGTATTGGCAAAACCAAAAGAGTTTTAGCGTTTGCTGAAGGCGAGAAAGCGGCTGAGGCTCAAGCGGCAGGTGCGGATTACGTCGGCTCCGCTGATTTGGCGGCGAAGATTCAAGGCGGTTGGTTTGATTTCGATGTCGCAGTCGCTACGCCCGATATGATGCGCGTTATCGGTCGCTTAGGTAAATTGCTCGGTCCGCGTGGACTTATGCCTAACCCGAAACTCGGCACCGTCACGCCCGACATTGCTAAAGCTATCAGCGAACAAAAAGCCGGTAAAGTTGAGTACCGCACCGATAAACAGGGCAACATTCATTGCCCGATTGGTAAGAAATCTTTTGAGGATGACAAGCTTAAAGAAAATTATCAGACGCTTATCGATACCTTGATTCGAGTGAAACCGGCGGCGGCTAAGGGACAATACATTAAGTCTATCACGTTAGCGGCGGCAATGGGTCCCGGCGTCCCGATTCAGATTTAAGGTGTCAGGGGCTAGGTGTCAGGGGTCAGTAATCCCTGAAACCTAATACGACCGCAGAAGGCAAGTTCGGCGCGCCGATTAAAGTACTTGCTCAGGTCGAAAGTAACTTTGGCATTAAAAGTTCCTTCGGTCTGCGCGGTCGGAGGATTTTTTGATTAAGCTTTGGGAGGTGAAATTGTATGGCAGTTACAAGCAAAGTGACGCCTAAAAAAGAAGCAGTCGTCGCCGAGATTAAAGGTTGGCTCACGAATTCTAAGGGCGTTGTTTTGACGAGTTACAACAAGCTCAACGTCGCGACCGATACGCAACTGCGCCGTGAACTTCGTGCGGCGGGCGTTCAATATAAAGTCGTTAAAAATACCATGCTCCGCATTGCCGCCAAACAAGCCGGCATTGAAGGGCTCGATACTCATTTGGAAGGCACAACCGCGATGGCTTTTTCTGCGGAGGATGCAGTTGCTCCGGCGAAAGTTCTTTGCGACTTCATGAAGAAAAATAAACTCGAAGACCCCGGCATTCTTACGATTAAAGTCGGTATGGTTGAGGGCAAAGTTATCGACGCGGCGGGCGTTAAGGCTCTGGCGAATTTGCCGAGCCGCGAGGTTCTTGTTGCGAAGTTGTTGGGCAGCATGAACGCTCCGATTGCAAATTGCGTGGGCGTTATGTCGGCGGTTATTCGCAATTTCGTCGGCGTCGTCGATGCTCTTCGCGAGAAGAAGGAAAAGGAAGCGGCGGCTTAATTTGGGTCGCGTGAAAATTTTGGAGGGAAATTTGAAATGACTAAAGAAGAAATTATGCAAGCTATCGAAAGCATGACGGTTTTGGAATTGTCCGAACTCGTCAAGGCTATGGAAGAACGTTTTGGCGTCTCTGCGGCGGCTCCTGTAGCGGTTGCGGCGGCGGCTGGTCCTGCGGCTGAAGCGGCTCCCGAAGAAGAAAAAACCGAGTTCGATGTTGTCCTCGCTAACGTCGGTCAAGAAAAAATTAAAGTTATCAAAGCTGTCCGCGAAGCAACCGGTCTCGGTCTTAAGGAAGCTAAAGCTCTCGTCGACGGCGCACCTGCTCCCGTTAAAGAAAAAATCTCGAAGGCTGATGCTGAAGCTCTCAAGGCTAAGCTCGAAGAAGTCGGCGCGACTGTCGAAATTAAATAAGCAAGCGTATGGAAATTACTATAAACCCTCGCTCAGAACTTGGGCGGGGGATTTTTTTATAACAAAAACGAGACAAGCTCTAAAGCTCGTCCCGTCGGTGTACTTGTTAGAAAAATTATTTGCGGAGATTCAACTGCGCAATCAGTTCGCGATAACGAGTGATGTCTTTTTTGCTGAGGTAAGTCAAAAGGCGGCGACGTTGCCCGACCATTTTCAATAAGCCGCGCCGCGAATGATGATCTTTCTTGTGCTCTTTAAGGTGTTCGGTTAAGTAAGAAATGCGCGCCGTCAAAAGTGCGATTTGGACTTCCGGCGAACCGGTATCGCCCTCGTGCATGGCGAATTTCTCCATAATCTCCTGCTTTGCTTGTTTGTCTAACATGTCGTTTCCTCCTGCGTAAATTTTTTGTCCGTCAGCTCAGTCCGCGTCGGAGTGTCGACGAACCGCGCTGAGGCTAAGATTGACGCAGTTTAACACAACATAAATTTGCCGTCAAGTCAAAGCGGGGTCTTTAACGCCGTTCAAAGCAAAAGCTTGGGCTCTGTCGAGGCAAGTGGCACATTTCCCGCAAGGTTTATCGCCGCGTTCATAACAGCTCCAAGTCAAATGATACGGCGCACCGAGTTCCAAGCCGACTTTAACCACGTCGGATTTTTTTTGGCAGAGGAACGGCGCGACCAATCGAATTTTTTCATACGTGCCGATTCTAATTGCCGCGCTCATTGCCGCAACGAACGGCGCACTGCAATCAGCGTAAGCATGCCCCGCCGCGTCGTCGGAGTGCACGCCGATATAAATTTCAATAAAATCGTCGTCGTAAAGACTGTCAGCGAAACTCGCCGCCATAGACAACATAAGCCCATTTCTGAACGGCACGTAAGTTGCAATGCGCGGCGAATTATTTTTTTCAATCTGCGCGGCGTAGGAGCTTTCTTCCAATGATTCGGTTGAGGTGTCGAGTAAAGCCGAATGCGATAACTTAAAAATTTCTGCGGCGTCAAGTTCGTAGTGCGCGACGTTATAAAATTCAGCGACGTTGTTAGCGGCTTCGAGTTCTTTGGCGTGGCGTTGACCGTAGAAAATAGAAAGTGCCGAAACATTTTTCGCGCCGTATTTATTAACAGCCATAGCGAGGCACGTCGTCGAATCGAGCCCGCCGCTTGATAAAATTACTGCTTTCAATTTATCAGCTCCTAACTTGCCAAAACTTCCGCGCCCGTCTCCGTTATCAAAATCGTTTTCTCCCATTGCGCCGATAAACTTCCGTCCTTAGTCCGAACAGTCCATTTATCGTCCGCGTCGACGACAACTTCTTTTTTGCCCGCGTTAATCATCGGCTCGACAGTCAGCACGACGCCCGGCACCATTAACATTCCCGTATCAGCCTTGCAATCGTGACTGACGAACGGCTCCAAATGAAATTCCTTGCCGACGCCGTGCCCGCCCAAATCAGTTACGACGGAGTAGCCGTTATCGCGCGCCATTTTCCCGCAAGCCGCGCCGATGTCGCCGACGAAATGCCAAGCCTTAGCCGCCTCAATGCCCGCCTCCATAATCTCGCGAGTCGTATCGATTAATCTTTTAGCTTCGGGAGAAATTTCGCCGACGGTATACATGCGCGAGGCGTCAGCAAAGTAGCCGTCGAGGTCAGTCGTTATGTCGATGTTAAGAATGTCGCCCGCCTTGAGAATTTCTTTTTTGGACGGGATGCCGTGACAGACGACGTTATTAACGGAAATGCAAATGCTCTTGGGGAAACCTTCAAAGCCCAGACAACTCGGATGTGCGCCGTGACTTGTAATAAATTCGTGCGCGGCGTTGTTTAATGTCAAAGTGTCGACGCCTTCCCTGACGAGTTCGTTCATCAAGTCCAATGCGCCCGTGTTGATAACTGCCGCCCGTTTAATGCCCTCAATATCAGCCGCGTTGTTAATCAATCTGTGTGGCGGGCGAACTTGATTCTTAGCTTTGATAAATTTTATTTCGTCAATTCTCGCGTCGAAGTCTGCATGACATTTTTTATATTTCTTGCCGCTGCCGCACCAACACGGGTCGTTTCGTTTCATATATCGCAACATCTCCTTGAAAAACCGTATCATAAATTATTTCCTCATCGGGCAATCGAGTTTATCGCAAGCCGCGCAGGATTTTTCGTTATAAGAAATTTTTTGCGCGGAAATTTTTTCGAGTCCGATAATCGCCGTGACTGATTTACGCGGCTCCAACATCATCGCCGAACTTAAACTTATGCCGATTTGTTCCGCGCCCGCGATTGTAAAAAGTTTTTCCTGCGCTGTCAAATTCCAATCGCCGTAGCCCGGACTGAATCGCCAACGCATTTTGTAACCGTCCTTAGAAAATTTCGCCGCAAAATTTTTCTCCATCAAATCAGCCGCCTGTTCGACTGCCGCAGTTGCCGCCGCGTCCAAAAGTACCGAAGCCAGATATTCGCCGCGTTCAAATTTTTTACTAATCTCGCGTTCAATTTCAAAGCCGACCGTCACAGCCATGCAGATAACTTTTTCGCAACCGTCGAGGTGTTTGATAATCGACTTGCCCGCAATTTTAAGGGGCGGCTCGCTTTCGACGATATTATCAGCATAATCGTAAACATTCCACGCGCCGCGCACTTCCGACAGAATTAAAGCTTCCGCGCAGGCGTCACGGATATTTTTTTCGCCGAAGTCAGCCGCTTTTTTCAAGCCCGCGTATCGACGAGTTTCCGCCGCGTCTACCTCCAAAATCTGCGCGTTGTATATCGGCAATTCAATCGCCTCCTCTAAAAAAATTTTATCGCCCATGCCCGCCGCCGTCAACACTTTAGAATTCGATTAGAGGAGAATTATTTTTTCATAAGATTTACAGTTTGCTTATGGACAAGCGGAAAAAAATCGATTAAAATGGCGGTGGAAAGTTTCAGTGATATTTCATTTGGGAGGAATGTTTCATGAAGAACAAAATCACAGTCAACAAACTAAACGAGAAGCTCCATTTCTATTTAATCTCCAACGGCAAGCGGTACTACCTTTTTACGCAAGATTTTTCAAAGGGCGTGTACCAATTCTTCAGGAGCGGGCGTTCGGAATCGGAACTGCACAAGTACAACCTTTGGAGAAAAAATCCGCGTTTGGACAAGACGATTGAAAAACTGCCGTTGTATATGCGCTACGTTTTAAAAGAGGATAATGCCGCGTGAAAATTAACCAGATAAAAAAATTATCTCCCGTCAAAATCGGCGGGAGATTTTATTTTGTTTTCAGAAAATCACCAAGGCTGCGGAGTCATCGGAGTAACGACGCCAAATTTATAACCCCAATCGCGCAGGAACTTAATCAGCTCCGGCAGTGCTTTAACAGTCTCGGTTTTATCGCTGTTGCAATGCATGAGGATAATCACGGAACGCGGCGGGTTATCGCCCAAATTTCTAAGGACGTTGTTAATTTGCTGGGAGGCGTTCGGCTTGGAAGGCGTAGCGTCTTCAGTTAAGGCGTTCCAATCGTGTTCGACGTAGCCGCATTCGTCAATCATCGCCCAATAATTCGCGCTGAACATGCCGCCCGCGCCGCCGGGAGCTCTGATTATAAACGGTCGCACGCCGATAACATTTTTAATGGCATTGTCGGTCTGGATAATTTGCTCCATAAAACTCCAAGGACTGGAATAAAGTTGGTCGTAGCGGTGATTGTAACTGTGGTTGCCGATAGCGTGCCCTTCGTTGAAAATTCTTTTAAGCACATCGGGATAAGTATCAACCATGTTGCCGCAAACGTAGAAAGTCGCCTTGACGCCCTCCGCCTTGAGTATGTCGAGAATTTGCGGCGTAACTTTATCGTCGGGTCCGTCGTCGAAAGTCAGATAAATGGTCGACTCCGCCTCGTAAGGTTCCAAGTCGGGCAAGGTTATCGGCAAACCCTTTTCTTGCCGTTCCCAAATAATATACTTGTCGTAAACGGGCTTAGTCGGGTCGTCGAGCTGAAGATTAGACAAATCATCCGCCGCTAAAATATAATCTTTATCGGGTTGAGCGGGCGTCGGCTCGGAAGGTTGCGGCTCGTCTGTAGGATTATCGGGGCTTTGAGGATTCGCGACTTCAGTTGGAATTTGATTCACGTCGCCGGATTTTTCTTCCTGCCCGCAACCGATGAGACTTGCCGTCAGCAAAACCATAAGCACTAAGTAAAAAAATTTTTTCATGAGATACTCCTTGATATAAATTTTTTTTTACTATAACGCAAGCTGAAGTTAGAATCAAGCCTGAAAAATTTTTTGGCGCAAATAAAAGGGTTGACGGGAAAATTAGGGAAATAACCTTCGCGAGGTGAGTTCAATGGTTGACAGAAATCTATTCCTTTACGACTTGGCAATCGTTGCGATTTTCAAGGACGAAGGTAAATATTTGAGGGAGTGGCTCGATTATCATTTGCTGGCGGGCGTCGAACATTTTTATCTTTACAACAACGACAGCTCCGACGATTACAAGGAAATTCTTGCGCCTTATGTCGAGGCGAATTTGGTGACGCTGACAGATTTTCCCGGTAAGGCAATGCAATATCCCGCTTACGAAGACGCGATTAATAAATATCGTTTCGAGAGTCGATATTTGGCGTTCATTGATTTGGACGAATTTATTTTCCCTAAAAATAATACGGGGGGGGTATTATTGAAGTCGTTGACGAAATTTTATCGTCGAATCCCAATGCGGCGGGTTTGGCTGTTAATTGGCAATGCTTCGGCTCGAACGGGCAAGATAAGGCAGATTATTCTCGCGGGATTTTGGAGAGATTTACGCATCGTGCTCCGACTGATTGGTTTATCGAACCTAAGGAAGATTCTTTGTGCGTCGGTAATTTTCACGTCAAGACAATCGCCAATCCGCGACTTATCCGCTATGTTTTCAATCCGCATTTTGTACTGTACTTCGATGAGAAATTTGCTGTCAACTCGAATGGCGAACGAGTCCCTTATTGGCGAAACGATCCTATCCTCGCCGACAAAATCACTGTGAATCATTACATAACTAGATCCAAAGAAGAATATGACAACAAAACAAAAAGAGGCGCGGCAGATTTTATCGGCAATCCTTGCAATGATAAAACTTTTGAGGCGTACGACCGTAATGAAGTTTTCGACGACAGTATCTTGGAATATCGTGCCGCCCGCGCAGAAAATTTTGACATTGAAAGCGACGCCGAACGAATCCGCCGCGTTGAAAAAACTTTAGTCGAGACGCTTACTCAATGCGCGCTCTCCGAAGCCTCTGCGGAATTTCTTTCGGATAAGTTGGAAACGTTTCTGACTTGCCGCGCAGTCGCAGAAAAATTGGGAACAAAAATTGGCGACCTTTCAGCGGAAGAATATGCTTTCGCGTGGATCTACACAACTTTAACCAAATCGGATTCGATAACCCGCGCAGATGTTCAACAACTCCTAAAGGCATTGCCGGAAATTTTGGAGCGACCATTTCAAATCTGCAAGCGAATCGGCAACCTTACTCAAACGGAACTTCTCCCGCTTTTTTGCGAGGCTTTAAAACACGATTCAAATTGGGTAGCGCGTTCGGATTTGCTTTACATACAAAAACTTTTAAGCTTGATAGAATAATTTACGGAGATGATTTTATGATTGACAAGAAAAACGTCCTGCACAACTCGCAGAATATTTATTACCGCTCGACGGTCGGGGCGGCGGAGGCGGGCTCAAATGTTCGTCTCGGCATTACCATTAAAACCAACGCCCAAATCAAGCAAGTTCTTCTGCATACGTGGGAAGAAGGCGCGGGCGAAAAATGGTCTAACCTCACTACTCGCGACGCTAAGGCTGAAGAAAAATTTTATTCGCTTATCGTTAAAATGCCCGATCACGGTTGCTTATTCTGGTACTATTTTATAATCGTGACGGGCGGCAAAACTTATTACTACGGCAACAATTCCGAATTGCTCGGCGGCATCGGCGAACTTTACGACCATAATCCGCCCGCCTTCCAAATCACTGTCTATCAAAAGGGCGCAAAAACTCCCGATTGGTTTAAGCACGCCGTCATGTATCAAATTTTCCCAGATAGGTTTTATCGCGCCGGTAATGAGATTGTCGAGAAAGAGGGCGCAGTCTTCCACGCGAGTTGGAATGATGACCCCGTTTATTTCAAAGACCTCGACACCAAAGAGATTATCGCTTATGATTTTTTTGGCGGGAATCTGCGCGGCGTCGAGGAGAAACTCGACTACCTTAAGGAACTTGGAATCAGCGCGATTTATTTTAATCCCGTGTTCGAGTCCGAGAGCAATCATCATTACGACACCGGCGATTATCATAAGATTGACCCGATACTCGGCACCAACGAAGATTTTAAACATTTAATCGACGCGGCTAAGGCTAAGGGCATTCGCATAATTATCGACGGTGTTTTTAGTCACACGGGCTCCAACAGCATTTATTTCAATCGCAAGGGCAAGTATGATTCGGTTGGCGCGTTCCAATCTAAAAATTCTCCCTACTACGATTGGTACGACTTCCGCAACTATCCGACCGATTATGATAGCTGGTGGAATTTCCATACGCTCCCGAATGTCCGCGAGACGACGCCCAGTTATATGGATTTTATCATTCGCGACAAAAATAGCGTGCTTAAGCATTGGATGCGCGAAGGTATCAGCGGTTGGCGGCTTGATGTTATCGATGAGCTCCCCGCCGAGTTCAGCAGATTATTCTTTGCCGAGTTGAAAAAAATTAATCCCGAAGCCGTCATGATTGGCGAGGTTTGGGAGGACGCGTCGAATAAAATTGCTTACGGCGTTCAGCGGCAATATCTTTGCGGCTACGAAATGGATTCGGCGATGAATTATCCTTTGCGAGCGCATATCTTTGATTTTATTCTCGGCGACATTGACGGCGAACTTTGCATGCGGCGTATGGAAAGCCTCCGCGAAAATTATCCCAAAGAAAATTTCTACGCGATGATGAACTTAATCGCCAGCCATGACATAATGCGCCCCGTTACAATTTTTGGCGAGGCTCCTTATTATGACCAAATGCCGGCGGGTGAACAATCACGATTCAGATTAGATGAGGCGGCTGAAAAACTTGGTAAGGCGCGTTTAAAAATGGCGGCTCTATGGCAGATGACTTATCCGGGTGTTCCGTGCATTTATTACGGCGACGAACTCGGTATGCAAGGTTTCAAAGACCCGACTAATCGGCGTCCATATCCTTGGGGCGGCGGCGACCAAGAACTTTTAGCGACTTATAAAAAATTTATCGCCATGCGCAACAGTAAGTTAGTTTTGCAGACGGGCGAGTTGTTACCGTTGCCAAGCAAGGGCGATGTGGTTGCTTATGCCCGCGTGATTCGCAATGGGCATGATGTCTTCGGGCACGAGGCTCCCAACGATATTTATCTGGTTGCGTTCAATCGCGCTAAGACTCGCGGCAAGGAAGTCAGCTTCGACGTAAGCGATTTTGCTAACGGAGTTTTTGTTGACGCCTTCGACGAGGACAATCCCAAGAAAAAATATCCTGTAGCTCGCGGGCGCGTTTCGTTTAAGTTGGAACCGCTTGAGGGAATTTTACTCCATCACGTCCCGCAAAAACAAAATTACGACCGCCGCGCAGGCATAATCCTCCATCCGACGAGTTTGCCCTCCAAATACGGCATTGGTGACATGGGCAAGGAGGCGTTTGAATTTGTCGACTACCTCAAAGCGGCGGGGCAATCAATCTGGCAAATTCTTCCGCTTAATCCTGTCGGCTACGGCTACTCGCCTTATCAATCGCCGTCGGCATTCGCGGGCAACCCGATGATTATTTCAATCGACGCGCTGATTAAAGACGGGCTCCTCGACGAAAACGATATTAAAATCCCTGCGCGGCTCGGCAAATCTGTTCGCGTAGATTTTGAAAGCGTCGCCAAACTCAAGGACGCGGCTCTTAAAAAGGCGTTCGACAATTTCAAAGCCAAACTCCGCAACGACGCCGATCTTAAAAAAGATTTTGAAAAATTCCGTTCCGCGCAGAGTTATTGGCTGGAAGATTATGCATTGTTCGCGGCGATTAAACAGAAAAACGGCGGCGCGTACTGGGTTGAATGGGACAGCAAAATTAAACAGCGCGATAAAAAAGTTCTTGCCGCCCTCAAAAAAGAACTCGCCGATGAAATTTTGTTCGTTGAGTTTGAACAGTTTATCTTCGCGACGCAGTGGAATAAACTTCACAAATACGCTTCCGAACGCGGCATCCAAATTATGGGCGATATGCCGATATTTGTTTCAGCCGACAGCGCGGACGCTTGGGCGAATCAAAAAGAGTTCCAACTTGACAAGGAAGGACATCCCGAACAAGTCGCGGGAGTTCCGCCCGATTATTTCAGTGCTACGGGGCAACTCTGGGGCAATCCGCAATACGATTGGGACGAGATGGCGGCGACGCATTATAAGTGGTGGAAACTCCGTTTCAAGCGCATTTATGAGATTGTCGACATCGTGCGCGTAGATCATTTCAGAGGCTTTGAATCGTATTGGTCGATACCCGGCGACGCTAAAACCGCGATTAACGGCGAATGGATTAAAGGTCCCGGCTTGAACTTCTTCAACGAGATTCGCAAGGAGATTGGCGACGCGCAAATTGTCGCGGAGGATTTGGGCATAATCACGGACGCGGTTGACACGCTCAGAGAGGATTGTGGTTTCCCAGGTATGAAAGTTTTGCATTTCGAGTTGCACTTCAACGAGTACGGACGTATCGGCTTTGTTCCGCCCGAAAATTCTATAACCTACACGGGCACGCACGATAACAATACGACGGTCGGCTGGTTTATGGAAGATGTTGACAACGACAGCAAGGCGACGATTGCTGCGCTGATTGGTGCCGATGTGCGCCGCCCCGATGATGTTTGCAAGAAATTGATTGAGTTCGCTTACGCCTCGAACTCGCGTTTTGCTATCGTTCCAATGCAGGATATTCTTCAACTCGACAGCAAAAATCGAATGAATACACCTGGTACCGTCGGCGCGAATTGGAGTTGGCGGCTTAAGCCCGATTATTTGGCGGAGGCGGAGGCAAGTAAGCTTAAAGCCCTTTGCAATAAATATTTGCGGTAAATTTATCATGGCTGTTGATAAAACTTTTGTCGTTGAAAAAATTTGTCCCATCTGCGAAAAGAAAATGCGCGTCGTCAAAACTCGTTCGCGTATCCAAGTTTTAAGTCGCGACGAGGACGCCTGCACCCATTACGAAAATTTTAATCCTTACTACTACACGGTTTGGATTTGCGAGAATTGCGGCTTTGCGGCGGACGAAAAAACTTTCACGACTAAAATCCCCGACCGTCATTTACAACTTTTGCGCAGTGTTTTGCTCACGCGGAACATTAAAATCCCGTTTGCCGCTGAACGCACGATTGAAAATGCCGCAACTGCATTCCGTTTGGCGTTGAAGTATCAAGATATAATTCGCGGCAAGGCGTCTAAAAAGGCGAAGTACGCTCATCAACTGGCGTGGGTATATCGCGAGGCGGGCGATAAGGAGCAGGAAACGGAATTCCTTATCAAGGCGGCGAATTTTTACGAGGAAGCTTTGGCTAAGGAACATTTCCCAATCGGCGAGCTGACGGATAACGCGGTTGTCTATCTGATTGCGGCGATTTATAAGCGGCTTGGTCAACCGGAGAAGGCGGTTCCGTATTTGTCGCAACTTATCGGAGATCAAGGCGTCCGCGAACGCGAGCCGAGAGTTTATGACAAGGCGCGGGATTTATGGGGCGATATGCGCGCCTCTCGGAAAAAATAGTGATTGGTGGTTAATGGTTAGTGACTAGAAAAAATTTATGGCGCGTGGCGGCGAGTATCCTTGTGCTGATGATTTTAATCTGCGCGGGAGCTCCCGCTTGCGCGGCACGGAAAAAAGTTGTCAAGGAAAAAATTTTATACATACCGCACGACAGCAGACCGATTGTCAATAAGCAAACGATTGAGGTTTTGGAGAAGGCAGGTTTTCAAATAATTTCGCCGCCCGTAGAACTTTTGGGCAATCGCGAAAATCTCGGCGACCCCGATTTACTTTGGGATTGGCTCAATAAAAATGCCAAAAAAGATTTGACAGCGGCAGTAATTTCTTCGGACGCTTTGCTTTATGGAAGTTTGGTTGGCTCTCGTAAACATGAGTTCGACGCCGATGAAGTTTTAGCCCGCGCAGATTTATTTGCCGAGTTCAGGAATAAGCATAAGAAATTGCCGCTGTATGTATTCGGCTCGATAATGCGCACGCCGCGAACCGGTTTGGCGTCGGGCTACGAGGAGCCAGATTATTATCGCTACTACGGCACAAATATTTTCCGGCTGACGGAGTTAATGGATAAGCAGGAATTGGAAGGGTTAACGCCTCGTGAGATTAAGGAATTCAATTTTTTGCAACGGCTTATCCCGACGAAGGCGATTGAAGATTGGATGGGCAGGCGCGAGAAAAATTTCGATGCCAATAAAAAATTAATCGACTACGCCCGCAGTGAGACGTTCGATTATTTGTTGCTTGGTCGCGACGATAACGCGCCATATTCTCAGACGCACAACGAAGGTCGCAAGCTCTTGGAATACGGCAAGGGATTGAGCCGAAATAAATATCTGACTTCGGCGGGCATTGACGAGTTTGGATTGTTGCTGTTGACGCGAGCCGCTAATGAACGTGCCAAGATTTCTCCAAAAATTTTTATCAAGTACAACTGGGGGCGCGGCGGTCAGACTATCCCCGCTTATTCCGACGAGCCGATTGATGATTCGATTCGTGCGGCGATTGACGTGACGGGCGCGACTCTTATTGACGACGAAGCCCGCGCAGATTTTATCCTTGCCGTCAACACCAACCCCGACGGCAGAACTTTCGAGGCTGACGACACGATTAATAACGGGAACGCTCGCGAGGGCACGCAATTTTTCGCCGACACCGTTCAGAATTATGTAAGCGACGGGAAAAAAGTTATCGTCGCCGATGTTGCTTTTGCTAATGGCTCGGATAATGCCGTCATGGAACAATTCAAGCGTCGCGGGTTGCTTTTCAAGTTGCAAGCTTATGCCGGTTGGAATACGCCGACAAATTCAAGCGGTTTTGCGTTGAGTACCGGAATTTTATCGCCGCGCATGAATGATAATCTTGTCAACGAATTGCTTCTGCACCGCTACCTTGACGATTGGGCTTATCAGGCGAACGTTCGGAAAATTGGCGCGAGTCAACTCGATTGGATTGCCGGCGATGGTCGCTACGAAGTTTTGGACGATAAAAAATTTGCCGCCGCCGATAATTGCGCTACTCTGCTTGAAAGCTTCGCGAAACGAAATTTGCCGAGTTTCACGGGCAACGACAATATCAAAGTTGAATTCCCCTGGAACAGAATGTTCGAGGCGGAGATTTCCTTCGGTAAGTAAAAAATTTATCCCCGATTAAGCGTCGGGGATTTTTTATTTCAAGCCTTTAAGTTCAAAATAACTTTCACGCATCTGCTGACGAGTTTTAGGCGCGTCCCAGAGTTCACCGATTGAATTTTTCCGAATCGCCGCCGCCAAATGATTAAACAGGTCGGGGAAAATTTTTTCCAAGTCTTTTATCAAATTTTTTACGGTTTGACGATTTGTATTGCCGTCGAACGGGCAAGGCGATTTAATTATCTCAAAATCTTGCGTGAATTTTTTAATTTCCGACTCGCGAACATAAACCAACGGGCGAATAACCGTTAAATTCGTGCGGTCAAGGTAAGTTTTTGGCTGAAAAGTATTTAATTGCCCGCTTGAAAGCAAACTCATGAAAAAAGTTTCGACCGCGTCGTCGAGATGGTGCGCGTAGGCAACTTTGTTCGCGCCGAATTCGTTCGCAATGCGATTGACGACTGCGCGGCGGAAATATGCGCAAGTGTAGCACGGACTTTTATTGTTTTGCTCGCGAATCAAGCCCGCAATGTCGATTTCGTGCGTCGTATGCTCAATCCCAAACTCGTTGCAAAAATTTTTTACGGCAAGAATTTTTTCGCCAAAATCCTCCGTAAATTTCGGGTTAATCGTCAATGCAACCAATGAAAAATCTTTTTTTGTGCGAAGTTTCAAAGTTGCAAGCGCATAAGTCAAAAATAAACTGTCCTTGCCGCCAGAAATGCCGATTAAAATCTTGTCTCCATCGTCAATCAGTTCAAATTCGACCACTGCGCGGAATATTTTGCTGAAAATTATTTGCGGAAGATTTTTATAAGGCATTTAACAATTCCTCGCGATTTACGGCGTAAGTTCCGACTTTTGCCACTACGACGCCCGCCGCAACATTTGCAAGATAAGCCGACGCCTCCGAATCGATTTTTCCTGCCAATGCCGCCGCAAAAACCGCTATAACAGTATCGCCCGCGCCAGAAACGTCGAAAACTTCTTGCGCTCGTGCCTTTATGTGTGAAATTTTCTCTCCGTCAATCAAACTCAAGCCTTTTGCCGAACGTGTCACGATTAATCCGCTCAAATTAAATTCGTCGATAACTTTTCGTGCCGCCTCCGCTATTTGTTCGTCGTCGTTGGAAAATTTTTTTGGCAAAATCGCGTTAAACTCCTTTAAATTCGGCGTGATAAAACTCGCGTCGAAATATTTTTGCCACTTATCGCCTTTCGGGTCGACTATTACAAATTTTTTCTGCGAACGACTCGCGCCGATTATCTCGCGGCAGATTTTTTTCGTACAAACGCCCTTGCCATAATCGGAAATAATCACCGCGTCGACGTTTTCAATCTGTGCGAAGAAATTTTTAAGCAATTTATCTGTTGATTCGGCGTCAAGTTCGGTCGCGTCCTCAAAATCAAGGCGAATCATTTGCTGATGACCGCTTATCACGCGAATTTTCGTCGTAGTCGGCTTTGAAGTCTCAATCACGCCCGAATAATCGACACCCAAAGATTTTAATTTGCTCAAAAAAATTTCTCCGTGATTATCGCGCCCGACTTGCCCGATTATCGACGTTTGACAGCCCAGCAACGCCAAATTGTGCACGACATTTGCCGCGCCGCCGAGAGTTTCATCGACTTTAAAAACTTTTGCAATCGGAACGGGGGCTTCAGGCGATATGCGCGTCACTTCGCCGAAATAATATTTATCCAACATAACATCGCCGACTACCAGAACTTTGCACGCGCTAATTCCATTTTCTACAAAATTTTTAAGTTCATCAATCATTTTAAGCCCTCAAATGCTACTTTTGCCGCCGAAATTGTCTTTTCTATGTCCTCGTCCGTGTGCACCGCCGACATAAACAGCGTTTCAAACTGCGACGGCGCGAGATAAATTCCATTTTCCAACATCGACAGGAAAAATTTCTTAAAAAGTTCGTGATTCGCGGCGACTGATTCGTCGTAGTTCGTTACTTCCTTATCGCTGAAGAAAATTCCGAACATCGAGCCTGCTTGCGGCGTTTGAATCGTGACGTTGGCAATCTGCGCGGCATTTTTTATTCCTGCAACCAATTTTGAAGTCTTCGCGGCGATTTTTTCCGTCAAATTGTCTTCAAGCAAAATTTTAAGCGTTTCAATGCCGGCAGTCATCGCGATTGGGTTTCCGCTGAGAGTTCCGGCTTGATAAATTTTTCCGTCGGGCGAAACGTTGCGCATAATGTCTTCGCGACCGCCGTAAGCCGCGCATGGCAAGCCGCCGCCGATAATTTTTCCTAAACACGTTAAATCTGGCGTAATTTTATATTTTTCCTGCGCGCCGCCGAGCGAAACTCTGAATCCGCACATAACTTCATCAAAAATCAGTAACGCGCCGAACTTTTTAGTAATTTCGCGAAGTCCGCGCAGATAATTTTCTTTTGGAAGGACTAAACCCATATTTCCCGCGACAGGTTCGACGATAACCGCCGCAATTTGCTCGCCGCACTGATTAAAAGCATTTTCGACGGCTGAAATATCGTTGTAAGGCAAAGTTATCGTATCTTGAGCGGTTTTTTTAGTGACGCCGGGACTTGAAGGCTCTCCGAATGTCGCCGCGCCGCTTCCGGCTTTGACAAGCAACGAATCGCTGTGTCCGTGATAGCAACCGACGAATTTTATAATCTTTTCGCGCTTGGTAAAGCCGCGAGCGACCCGAATCGCGCTCATAGTCGACTCAGTACCGGAATTAACCATGCGCATAACCTGCATTGACGGAAAAATTTGGTTCACGAGCCTTGCAAGTTGCGTTTCGAGTAAAGTTGGAGCACCAAAACTGGTTCCGCGAGCGATTTGGCGGTTGAGAGCGTCGACAATACGCGGATGAGCGTGACCGAGCACGAGCGGACCCCATGAAAGGACGTAATCGACGTAAGAATTGCCGTCGATGTCGAAAATGTGACTGCCTGAGCCGTGAGAAATGAACGGCGGATTAGAATTGACGCTGGAAAAGGAGCGCACGGGGCTGTTGACGCCGCCGGGCATGAATTTTTTCGCCTCAACGAAGCCTGCGAGAGATTTTTTTAAGTTCAAAATGATTCCTCCTCATAAAGTTGGCGGAATTTGGCGGTGTCTGCTTGTGCTTTGGCTCTGTCGCCGAGTGCCATATAAACCATTGAGCGTCTGCCGTAACCAAGTGCTTCATTTGGTTTGAGCTGAATGTACTTTGTATAGTCTGGCAGTGCCGCCGCATAATTTTTCAGAAACGTATTAATCTCTGCGCGTTCAAAATAAAACTCCGCTTCATTCGGGACGAGCTCAATCATTTTCGTTAAGTCTTGAATCGCCAAATCAAATTTATCAAGATGAACTCTGCAAATAAACACGCGAGCTTTGTAAGTCAAAACGTCATCGGGCGCGAGTTCGATAGCTTTGCTTAAATCTTTGAAGGCGGCTTCGTAATTTTGCAAACGGCTGTAAGCAAGCCCGCGAAATCTGTAAGCTTCGGCGTAATTGGGATCGAGTTCGATAGCCTCGTTGCAAAGTTCGATTTGTTTCCCTTGAGTATCGAGCGAGAGATATTTTGCCTCTTCGACTTTCTGAATCGCCAAAAATTCGCGGTCAACCTGCTTTGATTCTTCTACGAGCGCGGCTTTTTCAGTTGGAGTTTTAGCCTTCCTGTATTTTTCTTTTAGCAGTTCGATTTGCGCGTCGTTCGTTTGAATCGCGTTTTGCAAGCGTGTGTTCCGTTGAACGAGAGTAATTTTTTCTTCGGTTTTGCTGTTGATAAAATCGTAAATGCCGTCGGTGTCGATTGTCGCCTTTAGTGTCACTTCGTACATCAAACCAGCCTCGCCATTCGCCTCAAATGGTACAGGTTTAACGTTCACGTCCGAAACTTTGATGATGTTGTTCGTGACGGCTGAAATTTCGTCGGTTGTCAGCTCCGAATTAACGGACTTAGAGAATTGAGTTAGATAGACGCCGGCTTTTTTCTGCGCGTCTTTTTCTGCCCGTTGAATGGCACGTTGCTTGGCGATGTCGTGATTTTCAAAGTCGCTCATGATGTACTTGCCTTGTCCGTCGAACATCTGAACAGCCGCGCCGACGATAGCAGTAATCAGCAAACTTGAAATAATCAGCAGAGTTGCCGCTACTCGTCGAATTAATTTCCACATTAAAATTCCCTCCCAAAAATCATCTGGCTTTAATAACGTCGTCAATTATTTTTTGAAGTTCGTCGAAGTCAATCTCGGCGGTGACGAATGCTTTAACTAAAAATCCGCCCGTATCCTCAGAAATTTTGAACTTTGTATCTGTGACGTGCAAAATCCCCGCGCTCATCGCAATAATTTCGTCGTTGTCGAGTTCGTTATTAATCATCGTAGACTGCGCTTTGATGTGAACGCAAATTTTATCGAGGATATTACGCTCCGCGTCGAGTGCGGCTTGATGCTTAGCGAAGTCAACGATTTCCTCCGTCATAAGGTATTCGCCGACGCCCTCATAAGTCCGAACTTCAGCGTGAACTGCCGTAAAAAAACTCATCAAGATTAGTAAGCTTGCTAAAAATTTTTTCATGACAAAACCTCCGCAACGTCGATAGCGTGATAAGTGATGATAATGTCGGCTCCGGCGCGTTTCATTGCAGTTAAATTCTCGATAACGATTCGCTGTTCGTCAATCCAACCGTTGCGGGCCGCCGCTTTAACCATAGCGTATTCGCCGCTGACATTGTAGACCGCGACGGGGCGATTAATTTTCTCGCGCACTTTGCTTACGACGTCGAGATAGGCGAGCGCGGGCTTAATCATGATAATATCTGCGCCCTCCGCCAAATCCAATTCGACTTCTTTAAGAGCCTCGCGGACGTTAGCACAATCCATTTGATATTGTTTCCTGTCGCCGAACTGCGGAGCGGAATCAGCGGCGTCACGGAAAGGAGCATAATAACCCGAAGCGTATTTGACGGCGTAGCTCATAATCGAGACGTTGACGAAATTTTTAGCGTCTAAGGCGTCGCGAATGGCAGAAATTCTTCCGTCCATCATATCCGACGGCGCAACAATATCTGCGCCCGCCGCCGCTTGACTGACAGCGACTTTTTGCAAAAGTTTTAACGTCGCGTCGTTGTCAACGTAATTTCCACAAAGCTTGCCGCAATGACCGTGCGTTGTGTATTGGCAGAGGCAAACGTCGCCGACGATAACGAGTTCGGGGACGGCTTTTTTTATAGCGGCAATGGCGCGTTGAACGGGGCTGTTCATATCCCACGCCGAAGAGCCGAGTTCATCTTTGTATTCGGGCAAACCAAAAATTTCAACGGCGGGAATGCCAAGCGCGGCGATTTTTTTAGCGAGTTCGACGGCGTTATCAACGGATAAATGATAACAATCGGGCATTGAAGGAATTTCCTCGCGAACATTCGAGCCCGCCACCACGAACAGCGGATAAACTAAATCTTTGACGGATAAATCAGTCTCGCGAATCATCGAACGTAAATTTTCGTTAAGCCGCAATCTGCGCGGTCTGAACATAAAATCATCTCCCCAAAATTTTTTCGCGATTATATCACGCGGTTATTGAAAGCACAAAAATTTTTCTTGACTTTGACAGCGCGCAGGTTTATAATCGCGCTTGCGTTGGGGACGTAGCTCAGCTGGGAGAGCGTACGGTTCGCATCCGTGAGGTCAAGGGTTCGAATCCCTCCGTCTCCACCAACATAGAAAATTTCAAGGCGGGAGTTCAAAGCTTCCGCCTTTTGCGTAAAAAAAATTCGTCGACCGTTTAAGCCGACGTTTTTTTTTTTGCTGTTTAGTTTTCGTTTACCTCTTCTCCGAATGCGAAGAAATAACCGACCTTGAAACATTCTTCGAGAAAAATTCTATCCGCGTCGTTCGCGACATCTGCGAGGGCGTCTTTAGGTTTCGTTGCGTTGAAAAATTTGCCGTTCGCCATACAAAACTTTTGACTTGTCGACTTGGCATTTCTCGGAGAATATTTCCGGCTTATCGGGAAAATTTTTTGCTCCCAAACTTTCAAGCCGTCGGAATTCTTCTTGATTTTGATTGAATACCTGTCCAGAAAAAACGGCGCGTCATTATAAAAGGCTACGAAGACGAAATTTTTATCAGCCGCGAACCGCGCAGGGTCATCGGGCGCGAGTTTATCATTGCTCGCCAAACGCGCCTTAATTTTTTGCTCGAAAAGCTCCGCGCTTTTCCAGTCGCTTTTGAGTATTGAACCTGTCTTTTGAATAACTTTTTTATCGGGCTTGAGTTGCGGCAAATCGTAAGCTTGCGCCGCGCCGCTCGACATTAGAAAACTTACCAAGAGAGCCGCCGAAAATTTTTTTAGCACGCGACTCACTCCTCCGCGAGGAACTTAGTTTCAAAGCTTTGCACTTCGATTTCTTGCGCGACGTTTTCGTTTTTTTTTGCCGTAGTACTGATAAGCAATTCGGGATTCTCGAAGCGATTGCCTAAAATCGTCAGCTGCCAATCCTGCACGTCGTAAAGAGCTTGCCGAATCTCATCGCCGTAATTGACGACAAAGCCGCCGTTATGAAACTCCACAATGCCGACGCGCCCATCAGCCGGAGAAATTATATCGTCTTCGTAAATTTCTTTACCGGTGCTGTCGACCAGCCCCGTGAATTGTCCGATTGTCTTAGCGTCTACGCGGTAACCCTCGTAACCGTTTTCGTAAACAAAAATGTGCGCCTGCGGACCGGGATCTCCGTAAGTCCCGCGCTTAAGATAAAATCCATAAATCCAAACGCTTTTCATTTCGCCGCTGAATATTTGAAAAGTCTTCAAGCCGCGATATTTTATTTCACGCTCAGCCATGAAAGGACACCTCCGACTTTGATAACAAATCAAAATTTCATGCCCGCAATTATAACACTGAAAAATTTTTTGGCTACATTTTCTCAAAAAAATTTTATGGTTTCCGATTAAGGGATTAAGAATTTTCTATCCACCATGAAATAATTCCTGCAACGCAGAGAAAAATTTTTTTCAGATATTTGACAGGCAAAGCCTTTTATCAAGCGGCGTATTGACAAAGTATCTTAGCGGTGTAAAATATCTGCGCGGAAAATTTTTTGATTAGTTATTGAAAGGGTTTTGAAAATTTACGGCGAAGATTTTCACAACAAAACGCACTTATAACAGGAGGTCAATTCATGATTAAGCTCACGAGATTCAATTCGGACGCCAAGAAGCGCGGAGAATTTATCCTCAACGCGGAACTGATTCAAACAATCGAAACGACGCCCGATACCGTCATCACACTTGTCAACGAAAAAAAATTCATCGTCGAAGAACCTGCCGAAGAGGTCGTGCGCCGCGTAATGAAATATCGCCGCGCCTTGAGACAAATGTAATCGTGGAGGGGAAAAATTATGCCGGATGAAGAAAAGGAAGTTGTGACGGCTACGCCTCCTCCTCCCGACAATTCAAAGAAGAAAACCATAATAATAATCGCCGTCCTAGTTGTAGTCGGCTTATTATTGGCGGGCGGTATTGCGTTTTTCGTCGCGACAAAAGTTATGGGCGACATTCCCGGCGGCAGTGGCGAGGAAGAAGACTCCGGACCGCGCTATCACGATTCGGGAGTCTTTGTTAAAATCGGCGACCCTAAGGAAGGTATTCTCGTTAATGTCGGCGGACCGCGCAGCGGCAAGTTCCTCAAAGCCAGCATTATCGTCGAGTTCAATCCCGGCAAAAAATCCGTCATAAACGAGGAGACACACACCTTGCAACCCGACGCCGAAGTTAAAGTCAACGACGTTGCAACGCAATTTTTACGTGCCTCTTCGCTCGAAGACTTCGACGCCGATAAGCAGGACGAGTTCAAAAAGCAATTCAAAGACGCGCTCAATTCTGCGCTCGGTGGCGGCTCCGTCTACGACGTTTATATTACCAGTTTCCTCTTGCAGTAAGGGGGGAGAACCTTGTCTGTTGATGTACTTACTCAAGAACAGATAGACGCATTACTTGCCGCCGCTAACGACGACGCGGGTTCTCTGGAAGACCTTAAGCGTGAAGAAACCAGCAGAAAAATTAAAGTTTACGACTTCAAACGCCCCGATAAATTTTCCAAAGACCAAATCCGCACGCTGTACATGCTCCACGAAAGTTTTGCGCGTATGCTCAATACTTATATGAGTTCGCACTTGCGCACTTTGGTTAATGTTGACGTGGCGTCTGTTGAACAGCTTACTTATCAAGAATTTGTTCAATCGTTGGCGAATCCCAGCGTGATAACGATACTTGGCGTCCCGCCGCTCAAGGGCAATATAATCTTTGAAATCAGTACAGAAATTGCCTTTGCTTATCTCGACAGAGTTTTTGGCGGCGACGGTACTACTGCGATGAAAACCCGCGTCCTTACCGAAATTGAGGATGCCGTCATGCGTCGCTTTGTCAATTCGGCTATGGATCGTTTCAAAGAAGCTTGGTCGAATGTTACGCCGATGAATCCGATTTTGGAGGCGACGGAATCAAATCCGCAGTTCACGCAGATTGTCCCGCCAAATGATATGGTTGTTATCGTCACGTTGCAAACAAAACTCGGCGAAGTCGAAGGCTTTATGAATATTTGTATACCTTACCTCGTGCTTGAACCGGTTATGTCGAAGTTGACGACGACTTTCTGGGTAGCGGCGTCGGCGGCAAAAGACGACAGGAGCGGGCAAGCGGAGGCGATTCGTCGAACACTTAACAAAACAAAAGTTCCGCTGATAGTTGAAGTCGGGCGCGTGCAAATTACAATCCGCGAATTCCTGACGCTTGGCTTCGGCGATGTGCTTCAGTTAAATACAAAAGTCAAAGAGGATTTCCCGTGTATGGTAGGGTCGAATCCGAAATTTCTTTGCAGACCGGGCACTTTCGGCAAAAAGCTGGCAGTGCAAATAACTCAAGTCGTAGAAAAAGGAGAGGATGCGGCTGATGATGAGTGATTTGTCTCAAGCTGAAATTGATGCGCTGTTGGCGGGAGCCGGTGGCGATTCTGACGACGATTCTTCGGGCGGCGGCTCGTCTATGGGCGATGATACCGATGATATTTTGTCGCCGATAGAAAAGGACGCGCTCGGAGAAATCGGCAATATTTCAATGGGCAGTGCGGCAACGACGTTATCGACTCTTCTCGGACACAAAGTTAATATCACGACGCCTTCCGTTTCTGTCGCGCCGATGAATGTTATCCAGCAGCATTACCCATTACCTTATCTTGTCGTCGAAGTCGGTTATACTGTCGGCATTGACGGCAATAACGTTTTTGCAATCCAAGCCTCCGACGCCGCAGTTATCGCCGATTTGATGATGGGTGGCGACGGCACTAATCCCGATACCGAACTCAACGAAATTCACATGAGCGCGGTTGGCGAGGCTATGAATCAGATGATGGGCGCAGTCGCAACGAGCTTGTCGACTATGTTCAATAAAAAAATTGATATTTCGCCGCCCAAAGTTAATCTCGTTGACTTCGGCAAAGAAGATCTTTCAAGCGACATGATAAACAGTACCGAGCCTATGGTACGCGCCTCGTTCCGCATGGAAGTTGACGGCTTAATCGACAGCGAGATTATGCAGATTTTGACGGTTAAGGTTGCCAAAGAAATGGTCGATTCATTAATGGGCGGCGGTTCTTCCGAACCTGAACCTGCACCACCTCCGCCGCCGCAACCGCAAGCCGCGCCGCCTCCTCCGCCACAACAAAATTATCCGCCACCACCTCCGCCGCAACCTCAGCAAGGATACGCGCCACCGCCGGGTTATGGATATGGAGGTTCTCAAATGCAGCCGAACGTTGTAACAAATATGCCTGTCTCGCAAGCGCAGTTTATGCCGCTTTCAATGGAGCCCGTACAAATTAACGAAGCAAATATCGGATTAATTTTGGATGTGCCGTTGCAAGTGACAGTTGAACTCGGACGTACTAAAAAGACAATCAAGGAAATTTTGGACTTGTCAACCGGTTCAATCGTGGAGCTGGATAAATTGGCGGGCGAACCTGTCGAGATACAAGTAAACGGACACTTCTTGGCAAAGGGCGAAGTCGTCGTTATCGATGAAAACTTCGGCGTGCGTATAACTGAAATCGCGACGCCTGCCGAACGCGCCGCCCATTTGAAGTGATAAAAGTTTTTCGCTTATGTAAAGTCTTGCCGATTATGAAAATATCGGTTATAATTAAGAGCCTGAAAACAGTTCACATTGACTGAAATTAAATCTTAAATCTTTTTAAACGGGAGAGATGGATTATGGCAATACGAGTTTTGGTCGTCGACGACGCGGCTTTTATGAGAATGATGGTTAAGGATATTCTGTCCAAAAACGGTTATGAAGTCGTCGGCGAAGCCGAAAACGGCATGAAGGCGGTCGAAAAATTCAACGAACTGCGCCCCGATTTGGTGACAATGGATATTACCATGCCTGAGATGGACGGAATTTCCGCAGTCAAAGCGATAAAGAAAATCGACCCGAAGGCGAAAATCGTCATGTGCAGTGCAATGGGACAGCAGGCGATGGTTATAGAGGCAATTCAAGCCGGTGCACGCGACTTTATCGTTAAACCGTTCCAAGCGGATCGCGTGCTCGAAGCAGTGCGCAAAGCCGTCGGCTGATGACTGATAAGATAAAGCTTTATCTCCCGACTGCGCTCGTGCTTTTTATTTTGATATGTTTTAGCGGCTCTGTTGCGGAGGCTGTCGGCGGGTACTTGGAAGGCTATGAAGAAGTCGATCCAAGACCCACCGGAGTCTCGTGGTGGTCGACGCTTGCTTATCTTGTAAGTCTGTTCGCCGTGTTCGCCGTCGTGCTGGTTATGGCGTACTTCGCCGCAAGATTTATCGGCGGACGCTTCAACGCGGCGCGTATGTCGGCAAGCGGCGGCAGGATTCTGGAAAATTTACCATTGGGACCAAATCGCTCTGTCTGCACGGTTGAAATGGCTGGCAGGGTGTTTTTGTTAGGCGTCACTGACCACAACATTAACCTGCTCGGCGAAATAACCGACAAAGATTTAATCGAACATTTGCACGCGCAGGCTATGAATTCCGGCGATATGTTCTCGCAAGAATTCGGCACGCTGTCGGGTTTGGTAAAGAAAATTCCTCTGTTCAAAAAGAGGTCGTAGAAATTGGCAAGATTTTTTTTAATCTGCGCGGCGGGCATGTTATTAATGAACTGCGCGGACGCGGCACCGATAATCCCAAGCGTAAACGTCGAAGTCGGCACGGCAGAAAATCCCGAACAAGTCTCAACAACTTTGCAAGTCATAGCCGTCTTGACGCTCGCAACAATCGCGCCGGGGATTTTGATGATGACAACTTCCTTCGTGCGAATCGTCGTGATAATCGGCTTTCTACGTAACGCTCTCGCCACGCAAAACGTCCCGCCCAATCAAGTTATAGTTTCGCTGGCAATGTTCTTGACGTTTTACATAATGGCTCCTTACTGGTCGCAGGCGAACGATACCGGATTGCAACCTTACCTCGCGGGACAAATTTCGCAGGAAGAAGCAATAACCAACGTCCTCGAACCAATGCGCGAGTTCATGTTCAGACAGACGCGAGAATCCGATTTGGCGTTGTTCGTGAATTTATCGGACGCCGAACGCCCCAATTCGCAAGAAGACGTTTCAACGTTCGTGTTAATCCCCGCGTTCATAATCAGCGAACTCAAAACGGCATTCCAAATCGGCTTTATGCTGTACGTGCCGTTTATCGTCATAGATATGATTGTCGCAACAACGCTCATGTCAATGGGTATGATGATGTTGCCGCCGGTCATGATTTCGTTGCCGTTCAAAATTCTGTTGTTCGTGATGATTGACGGCTGGCACTTGCTGATTCAATCTATAATTGTAAGTTTCCGATAGCGGAGGTGCGTCATGTCGGGAGATTTGGTAATTCAAATTGGTCAAGAGGCGTTAATGGTCGTCTTACTGGTGTGCGCGCCGATGCTTGGCTTAGGGTTGACGGTCGGCTTAATGGTAAGCGTTTTTCAGGCGACGACTTCAATTCAAGAGCAGACGCTGGCTTTTATCCCGAAGATTATTGCAGTCTTCGTGGCGATTTTAATTTTCGGTCCCTGGATGCTCAGAATTATGGTTGAATTTTTTTCGGGAATATTTACCGGCTTGCCCGCGCGTATCGGCTAAATTCCTTGTCGGGAGGTCGAAAGGTTGACGGAAATTGATTTGTTCGACATTCTTCAAGGACAAGTAGCGGCATTTTTACTTGTGCTTACGCGTTCGAGCGGCATTTTTTTTATTTCGCCCTTTCTGGGCAGCTTGAACATTTCCTACAGAATAAGAGCCTGCGCGGCGGTTTTGCTGGCGATAGTGATTTTCCCCGTCGTCGTGAAAAATGCCGTCATCCAAGTTCCCGATACAATTCTACTGTTCGCGTTCACGGTCGTTAAAGAATTATTCGTCGGCTGGCTTATCGGGCTCGTCGGCTACATTGCGCTTGCGGCTGTGAATATGGCTGGTAAAATTATGGATATGCAAGTTGGTTTCGCAGTCGTGCAGATGATGGATCCGACGACTCAACAGCAAACCGGTCTTATCGGAACTTTCCTCTACAACTTGACGGTAATTTACTTTGTCATAACCAACGGGCACCACGTAATTATTTCCGCGCTGGCTGAAAGTTTCCGCGTTATCCCGATTGATTCAATGGTTTGGAATACGTCACTGCCACAACTTATCAACGATTTAACGGCGGGTGTTTTTATGAACGGAATGAAAATCGCTATGCCCGTAACTTTCGCGATTCTGCTGACCAACGTCGGAATGGGTATCCTCGCGCGCACCATGCCGCAGATGAATATTTTCGTCGTCGGTATCCCGCTCCAATTAACAATCGGCACGAGTATGCTGTCGATGATTCTGCCGTTTTATATCCTCTTTCTGGACGTGATTTTTAATGAAATGTACGCCAATATTTCTATCGCGCTTAAAGCCCTCGCGCCCTGACGACGAACCTAAAAAAATCGTCTTCGACTTGCAACGTTTCGACGGCGAAAAAACTGAAGAACCTACCTCCAAAAAACGGCAAGACGCTCGCAAGAAAGGTCAAGTCGCTAAGAGCCAAGAGCTTAACACGGCATTTGTTCTGCTTATCGGCTTTCTGATTCTGCGGATTTTATGGGAGTTCATTTACGGAAATATCGCCGAGTACACAGTTTATCTTTATTCGCACCTGTCGCAGAGCACTTCAACCGAAGCAATTTCAGAACTGTTTATAGGAATCATGATTCTTTTGGCGAAAACCGTTATGCCGGTGATGTTTGCGATTTTAATCGTCGGGCTCGGCATAAACGCATTCCAAGTCGGGCTGATGATTTCAACGGAGAAATTGGAACCAAAACTCAGCAACCTCAATCCGATTAACGGTTTCGGGAGAATTTTTTCTAAGCGTTCACTCGTCGAACTCGCCAAATCTATTTTCAAGATAATTGTTATCGGCTACTTCCTCTTTCTTTATCTCAAAGACCAAATCCCGCTCCTGCCGCAATTTATTTTCTTCGACTTACCACAGTCTTTGGCGACGGCGGCGGACGTAATTTTTACAATGGCATTTCAAGTTATCGGCGTGATAATGCTAATGGCGGCGGCGGACTACGCTTATCAACGTTGGCAAACCACGCAGGACTTGATGATGAGTAAGCAGGAAGTCAAAGACGAATATAAACAAATGGAAGGCGACCCGCAAATCAAAGGTAAAATCAAACAGAAACAACGTCAGATGGCAATGCAACGCATGATGAGCGAAGTCCCGAAAGCCGACGTCATCATCACCAACCCGACGCATTTGGCTATCGCCCTCCAGTATAAAAAAGGAATGGTCGCGCCGCTCGTCCTCGCTAAAGGACAAGACCTCGTCGCCGAACGCATTAAACAAATCGCTCGCGAAAATCATATCATTATCGTTGAGAATAAACCTGTGGCGCGTGCCCTCTATGAGGCTGTCGAAGTCGGCGGCACCGTCCCTGCAGAATTGTATCAAGCCGTAGCGGAAATTCTCGCCTACGTCTACAAAATAAAGCACCGCAGAAGTTAGGGATTAGGGATCAGAAGTTAGGGATTAGGGATCAGAAGTCAGGTGTCAGGGAATTGTTGCCTCCCAATCCCCGACCCCTGACACCTAGCCCCTAAAAAGGAGGTAACCTATGCCCGCACCCGCAGATATTTTAGAGCCCGAACCTCGAACGTTGGGCTCGCTTATCCAAAAGTACAGCGACGTTATCATCGCGGTAACTCTCGTTATGATTGTTATCATGATGATTATCCCGTTGCCGACTTCGCTTTTGGACTTGCTGATTTGCCTCAATATCACAATCGCCTTAGTCGTCATCATGAGCGCGATTTATAACGAGGAGGCACTCGATTTATCCGTCTTCCCGTCACTGTTGCTGGTCACAACGCTTTTCCGATTAGCTTTGAATATTTCCTCGACGCGCCTGATTCTAATCAACGGTTACGCCGGCGAAGTCATTACGGCTTTCGGAAATTTCGTCGTCGGCGGTAATCCTGTCGTCGGCTTCATCATGTTTATCATCTTGGTTATCATCAACTTTATCGTCATAACCAAAGGCTCCGAACGTGTCGCAGAAGTCTCGGCGCGTTTCACGTTGGACGCAATGCCCGGTAAGCAAATGGCTATCGACGCTGACTTGAATCAGGGCGCGATAACCGACGCTGAGGCTAAAGTCCGCCGCGAAAAAATTCAACGCGAGGCTGACTTCTTCGGCGCAATGGACGGTGCTTCCAAGTTTGTTAAGGGTGACGCAATCGCCGCGATTATCATCATGCTTATCAATATCGGCGGCGGCTTCGTTATCGGTATGGCGCAAAAAGATATGGACGCCGTAACCGCGCTCCAAACTTACACGCTCTTAACCGTCGGCGAAGGTCTCGTCAGCCAAATCCCCGCGCTGTTAATTTCTACGGCAACCGGTATCATCGTCACCCGCGCCGCTTCGGAAGGTAATCTCGGTTCCGACATCGTCAAGCAACTCTTCAACAACGAACGAATTTTCTTTATCAACACGGGCGTCCTGCTTATGCTGTCAATCGTTCCCGGTCTGCCGGGCTTACCGTTCGCGTCGCTCGCTTTAGTCTGTGCGTTTATCGGCTACAGTCTCCATAAGAAAAACGCCGTCCCCGAAGAAGTCAAAGAGGAACAACAGCAAGCTAAAGAAAAAACCGAAGCCACTCGCCCCGAAAATATTATCTCGCTGTTACAAGTCGACCCGATGGAATTGGAAATCGGCTACTCGTTAATCCCGCTTGTCGACACGGGGCAGGGCGGCGACTTACTCGACCGTATCGTTATGATTCGCCGTCAATGCGCGTTGGAACTCGGCTTAGTCGTCCCGACCATTCGTATCCGCGATAACATCCAGATTAAGCCGAACGCTTACATCATCAAGCTTAAGGGTATGGAAATTGCTCGCGGCGAACTTATGCTTGACCACTTCCTCGCCATGAACTCCGGCACCGTCTTTGAAGAAATTCCGGGCATTGAAACTATCGAACCTGCGTTTGGTTTGCCCGCGTTGTGGATTCCGGAAAGTCAGCGTGAACAAGCCGAACTCAACGGTTATACAGTCGTCGACGCGGTGTCTGTCCTCGCGACGCATTTGACGGAAATTATTAAGCAACACGCTTCTGAAATTCTCGGGCGTCAAGAAACTCAAAACCTCGTCGATAACCTCGCCAAAACTAATCACGGGCTCGTTGATGAAGTTGTCCCCGAACTTTTGGGCATCGGCGAAATTCAAAAAGTCTTGTCGAACCTCCTCAACGAACGCGTTTCGATTCGCGATATGTCTACGATTATGGAAGTGCTCGCCGATTACGCCCGCGCTACTAAAGACCCCGAAATTTTAACGGAGTATGTCCGCCACGCGATGGGCAGGCAAATTACTCATCAAGTCGTTCAGGGCGATACGTTGCCTTGTATCACTCTCGACCCCGCGTTGGAAAATCGAATTGTCGGCGGCATTCAGAGGACGGATCACGGCTCCTACGTCAGCCTCGACCCCGATTCTATGCGCCGCATGATTACCTCCGTCACAAACGAAGTCGAAAAGCTCGCCAATGCCGGTTATCCCGCCGTCGTGTTGACAAGCCCCGCCGTGCGCCTCTACTTCCGTAAACTCGTCGAACGTTCGGTGCAAGGCCTCACAATCGTTTCACACGCAGAGATTGATCAGTCCGTTGAAATTCAGATTCTCGGCGTCGTAAGGATTTAAGATAAAAAAATTAGCCTCCGCGCAGATTTGCGGAGGTTTTTTTGTTGCGAAAAATTTTTATTGCTTTGCGAACTTCGAGCCACTGATTTTATAAGTGTCGTCGTTGATGTGGAAAGTCGTCGCCGTGAAATCTTTTAAAGTTATCGAGCCGTTGCTTACTTTCAGCGTAACAGCTTGATTTTTTGAATTGTAAGACGCTGTGAAGTCCAAATTATCCAATGTGAGCGTGTCTTTGCTGTCGAAGCCGCAAATTACGTCATTGCCGTCGCCTTTTGCATAATAAAATACGTCTGCGCCTGCGTCGCCCCAGAGTGAATCATTTCCTGCGCCACCGTACAATTTATCATTGCCCGCATTGCCAAGAATAGAATCGTTGCCTTTACCGCCATAAAGCGTATCATTCTTCGAGCCGCCTTGAATCGTATTGGCAAGCGCATTGCCCGTAATTTTAACTGCTTTAGTTCTCGATGAAGCATTGATAGTTTTAATAGCCGAACCGACCGTGACAGGCGATTTAGTCGAATTTGTAACCTTTAAAGTGGTTGAAGTCGCTTTTGTACCTTCAATATTAACTTGCGACAAGCTCGCCGCGCCTATCAGAGAAATTTTCCCTTCGCCGACAGTTACAATAACATCATCGCCACTTTTTTTAGTTGAATAGGAGCCGCCGCCGATTTTAAGCGTCGAATCTGCGCGGAAACCGTAGATAAGTTACATTCCAGCCATCATTTTTGATAGAATCGTCACTACTCGTGCTCGATAAAAGCGTATCAGGATACCTATTACGAATTTCAGCCATAAAATCTCCTCCTTAACTAAAAAACGCCTCGATAAAATTCACATTCATTATCCCACTCAAAGACCTTTTGTCAAGGTTTTTATAAAAAATCCTCCGCAGTCGTGAAAGACTTTGGAGGATTCTTATTCGCCAAAAATTTTATTTGAGGAATGGGAATTTCTTAGTTAAATCTTCGGGCTCGTCTTTAATGTGCGGGTGCGGGACGCCGAAATCAAGTTTGTAATATTCCAGCGAATCGATTATAAGCTGTTCGTGTTCGGGCACGAAAATAACTTTCTGGGAAGTGCGCTTGGGATAAATTCTAGCCGAAAGAACTTCATCGCCGTCGTTGATAAAAACTTCAATGCTTGAGCGGTCGATAAAAATATGGAGTTTAAGCTTTTCGCACGGTTCGATTTGAATTTCGCGGACGGAGTGGAAATTAATCGGCTCGCCGGCTTTTGTGCGGTCAAGTTTAAAAGTTCCGTTCGCGTTGTAAGTCAAAAGGGTTTGTTCAAGTTCGGAGGCGCGCAAGGCGATTGAAAACTTTTTAGACTGCGCGGCGTCGATGTTCAAAACAAGTTCGTAAGCTTCGCCCGAAACGCCGTCAAAAGTGGTTGCCTCGTCAATCACAACGTCTTCAAGAGTTATCGGCTTCCACTTGCGGAGCTTTTCGAGTTCTTTAACGGGCGTCGAGATAATTTTATCGTCCTTAACATGAAGCTCACGCGGAATCGTCATCATACCAGCCCAACCGTCCTTAGTTTCGTGCATATCGACGTTCCACATATCCATCCAAGCAATCATAACGGTACGACCGTCGGGAGTTTGCATAATTTGGGGCGCGTAGAAATCAAAGCCTCTGTCGAGATATTGGAAATCGCCGTGAGTGAAAAGTCCCGACCTGTAATTAAGTTTGCCGATAAGAACGCCTGCAATTTTGTCGTGATAATATTTTTCGCTGTTGAAAACGTCCATCGGCGATAAAATCAGCACGTCTTGCCCGTCAATCTCTGCAAAGTTCGGGCATTCCCACATTCCGCCGAGATCTCCCTCACTCCGCGCAGATATTGCTTTGAATCTCCAAGACTTGGTAAGATCTTTCGATTCAAACAAAAGAATTTGCCCGTGTTGCATATCGGGCGTGCGCGAGCCGAGTACCGCATAATATTTGCCGTTATGAACCCAAACTTTCGGGTCGCGGATGTCGTGGATAGAAACTTCGTCGCTCTTAATGTCAATGTCCTCGATTACGGGATTTTTTTCGGATTTTGTGAAGTGAATACCGTCTTCCGAGCTTGCGAGGCATTGGAATTCGATATGCCCGAAACCAATCGCCGCTTCTTCCTCCGGCGTCGCGCTGAGGTGCCCCGTGTACATCAGATAAAGCTTGCCGTCCTTTTCGATAGCCGAACCCGAAAAACAGCCGCCGCCCGTCTCATAAGGTTCTTCGGGCTTTAAAGCAATCGGCAAATGTTTCCAATAAGCCAAATCGTCGCTGACGGCGTGCCCCCAATGCATCGGACCCCATTCCGGCGTGTAAGGATAATGCTGATAAAAGAAATGATACTGCCCCTTATAAAAACACATGCCGTTAGGGTCGTTACACCAGCCAAACGGCGGCGCAATGTGATAGCGCGGATACCAACGGGCGTCCGTCACTTGCGAAAACGCTTTGAAATCCATAATTTGTTCTGCCATAAAATCACTCCTCTAAATAAATCCGTTGCTTTTAAGTTGCCGATAAAGCGAGTAGCCCGCGATTGGGAAGCCGAAAAAAATTCCGCAGAGCCTGCCCTTGCCTCCGAGTTCAAAATAATCATCGGCAAGCCCGCCCAAGTAAAGACAAATAAAAATTACGGCGGCGATATAAATCCCAACGCCTGAGAGAATCGCCGCCGCCTTCCAAAAATTATTCATGCCTCAGACAAGCACGCTCGCTAAACGAACAAGTTCAGGATCGAGCGGCTTTTTATTATTGACCGAATCGAACAGGTTAATCGAAACGACTTTGCCCTCGTCGAAGCCGAATACGACATTGGACACGCCCGAAATAATCGCAAGTGCCGCACGTTCGCCGAGTTGAGAAGCCTTCATGCGGTCTTCAACGGTCGGGGAGCCGCCGCGCTGAATGTGTCCGAGAATCGAGACGCGAGTATCAATGCCGGTTTTCTCCTCAATAACGTTCTTCAAGCCGACGCCACTGCACGCGCCTTCAGCCACAACAACTATGCTGTAACGACGCCCGCCCTTGTAAGACTCAACAATCTCCTCGCAAATTTCGTCGATATTGTATTTGACTTCGGGAACGATAATATATTCCGCGCCGGAGGCAATACCCGAAACCATCGCGAGCCAGCCGGAAGTATGCCCCATAACCTCGACGACCATAATGCGGCGGTGAGCCGACGCGGTGTCGCGCAGTTTGTTTATCGCCTCAACAGCGGTGTTGGCAGCGGTGTCGCAACCGATCGTGTAATCAGTGCCCCAAACGTCGTTGTCAATCGTGCCGGGAAGTCCGACAATCGGAATGCCGCCCAACTTCGACAGCAAAGAGCCGCCCGTCAACGAGCCGTCGCCACCGATTATTACCAGACCTTCAATCCCGTGCTTCTGCAGATTCTCCAGACCCTTGCGGCGTCCTTCCTCCGTCTTGAATTCCTTGCAACGAGCCGTGCCGAGAAATGTGCCGCCGCGCTGAATCAAATCGCTGACGCTACTGCGCTGAAGTTCGACTATATCGTCTTCAAGCATGCCTTTGTATCCGCCTTTAATGCCGAACACGCGAACTCCTTCATAAAGTGCCGTGCGTGTGACTGCACGAGCCGCCGCATTCATACCGGGACTGTCCCCGCCGCTTGTCATTACAGCTATGCTTTTGAGCATCGATAAATCCCCTCCCACTCAATCTTCTGGATGAAACATACCTACGCCGCTATTTTAAGAAATTTTCCGCGAAAAGTAAAGTAGAATTTTGAACGCGTCTTGAAAATTTGAAGAACCGCACGAACAATCTCAGCCATTATTCACGAAGGTGACGGCTAAAATTTCTTCAAAATGTTTCTCAAGCAGTCGGCAATATTTTATCGGGTCGAGAGCTGGCGAATTACAAAACATCTGCCGCAAATTTTTATGCAACACGTCCAAAGTTTCTTTATCGTTAGCGAGGAAAACTGCGCGGCTGATGTAGTCTTCGACGTTATTAACCGCCAGCTCGTCGAGCCCGACACTGTGCAGAATACTTTTGCCGAAACGCGTTGAATGACGTTCGCCGTAAAAAGTTATTACGGGCACGCCCATATAAAGCGCGTCCAAAGTAGTAGCTCCACCGACGTACGGATAGCTGTCAAGCATAATATCAATCTTGCTTATCGCCTCGAAATAATCGCTGACAGCGGGGCGGAAGATAACTCTGTCCATATCACAGCCGAGATTTTTCATCGTGTTGTAAAGGTTGTCAACGGTTTTATTGCTGATAAATTCTTGCGCCCGCATAAGAAGTTTAGCGTCGGGCACTTGATTAAGAATCTCCGTCCAAATGGCGAGGCTGTTCTCGTTAATCTTCGGGTAGCGGCAAATCGTCCCGAAAGTCACATAACCATTTTTTATACACGGCGCGGCGTCGGGAGTTGAGACGTCTTCGCGGCGGGCGTAGCTGAACTGCGCGGGCATGTATAAAAATTTCTCGCTAAAATATTGTTCGCGATTTTCATTGGGCGGGTCAAGAACTTCATCGGTTACGAAATAATCAATCTCCTTTAAGCCCGTCGTCGACATGTAACCAACTCCGCAAATTTGCACGGGCGCAGGACGATAAACCAGAGCAGGTAAGCCGTTCTCTCCCGTATGCCCCGCCAAGTCAAAAGCAATATCAATCTCGTCGTCGTGAATTTTTTTAGCAAGTTCCTTAGCAGATAATTTCGTAACGTCAACAAAATGCTCAACCGCTTTCTTGTAAATCTCCGTGTAGCGGTCTTCCTTCCTGTTCTTACTGTAGCAAGTGATTTCAAATTTGCTCCGGTCGTGACAAGAAATAAATCCGAACGTAACTGCAAATGCCGCGTGCTTACGAAAATCGCCCGAAATGTAGCCAACCCTTATCCTGTCGTGCCGCTTATGATACGTCGTGAACGGCTTAACGTCCTCGAAAAATTTTTGATAATCAAAATGGAACGCCGCCATCTCCTCGCTGGGAATATCCAAAAAATGCAACGTCAAAAGTACCGCGTCGAAAAATTCAAGCTTAGTGGCTTCGTTGTCGCTAAGTTCAAAAGCACGTTGATAATTTTCTATCGCCTCAACTTGATAGCCGTTCCTGTGCGCGTACGTCGCCATCTTCCTGTGACATTCCGAAACGTAATGCGCCGATTGATTCTCCTCCGCGCCCTTCGACGAATAAAGATAATCCATTGCCTCGCGCATGACGTGATACGAAGTCACATTATCATCCAAAAGACTCCGGCGGTCAGCTATCGTCAAAAGAAGTTTGGAATCAATCTTAGATTCACACTGCGCGGCAAGCTCGGCGTAATAAAGCGTGCGTTTAAAATCGAAACGGCTTGGAGAATCACTATTGCCAAGTTCATTCTCCAAACTCAAATATTCCAACGCGCGATTTAAATATTTATCGGAAAGTTCGGGCGTGATGACTTCGGGCTCCTGCGGAAAATCGGGCAGAGACTTTCCCTTAACCCAAGCATTAAAAATTTTTTCGTAAGCCGCCTCCAACTCGCCCATGTAAATCATATCGTTCATGACGGGCGACTCTTCCATCTTCCGCCGAATCGTCAAGTGATACTCGCGCAGGCGTTCCCTGTCATTGGCAAGCGCAACCGCCTTTTGAATGTATTCCTCCTCGCTGAACGCGCACAATTCCTCCAAGCCGACATTCATAAGCAACGAATAGCCGAAGCGCGAATTGTGACGTTCGCCAACCAAAGTTATCACGGGTACGCCCATATATAAAGCGTCGCAAGTGGTACCACCGCCGGGATAGGGGAAAGTGTCAAGCGCAATGTCAACGCGTTCATATTTCTGCGCGTATTTTTTCTCGGTTTCTTCAAAGTCGACGCGTTCAAGTTCGATGCCCGCCGCCGTCATACGTTCCTTAGCAATTTCAAGCCCGCCGCAATCTTCTTTGAAAGACTTAGCTTTAAGATACAGCCGCGAATTCGGCACGGCAGATAAAATTTTCCCCCAAACCCTAAGCATTTCATCAGTTACCTTCGTAAAATTGTTGAAGCTCGCGAAAGTCACGTAACCGGCTTTGGTGCAAGGCGCGGGCGCAACCATATACGGAAAGTCGTGCCAGACAAAACAAAAATGGCTGTGTTGGAGGCGCAGAATTTTCTCCGTGAAAAAATTTTCGTTCAAGCCTTCGGGGTCGGTGTACTTATCAGCTAAAAAATAATCTACCGTGTCAAGCCCCGTAGAATTAAAATAGCCAATCCCAGAAATCTGAATCGGCGCGGGTTTGTAAGCCAAAACTTCAAGCGAATTGCCCGCCGTATGCCCCGCCAAGTCAAATAAAATGTCAATTTCATCGGCAAGAATCTGCGCGGAAACATCTTTCGCAGACTTATCCAAAATATTGCGGAAGCCGTCGACATATTCTTTAAGCTGTTTAGTGATACTGTCCTCGATGTTGTTGGCGTAGATAAAAACTTCAAAGCGCGTTTTATCGTAGCTCGTGAAAAGATGTTGGCTGAAAAATCCCACGACATGAAAGCGAATGTCCGGCGAAATATATCCGACACGAATTTTTTTATGGCGCGAATGTTTTTTGCGATTGTGACTGTAGCGCGGAATGTACGTCAAAAGTTCATTGAAGCCGCACGTCTCCTCAAAAATTTTTTCGCGGCTGACGTTAAGATTGTGGATGTTGAAAAGCAAATTGCTGTAATCATCGCGGCGCATGTTTTCCATCTGTACAATTTTAGGAGAATTTTTTTCGTTGGAAAGATCAAGTTTAGCACTCCAAGCATAGTGCTCAGTGGCTTTTCTGGCGTCGCCAATATTACGATAGCACTGCCCAAGCGAATTGTGAATAACCATCTTGTACAGAAGGCTGACGTCGGCGAGTTCCAAAGTTTGTTCAAAAATTTTTATGGCGTCAAGAAATTTATCGTTCATCTGATAAATGCGCGCTCTTAAAATTCTACGGTAAGGCGAGGGCAGAAAGTTTTCTTCAAGATAATCAACGACAGCTGCCGCTTCTTCCTTCTTGTCGAAGTCGATATAAAGCGACGCAATTTTTTCAAGCAATGTGGCGTCGTCGGGTTGAAGAGCAAAAATTTTTTTCGCGATTTCTACAGTTTTTTCTCTGTCGTGAGTAATTTCTGTGGCGGTTACAAGTTCGGCATTCAACTCGGAAATTTTACGGCTTTTTTCTTCGGGCGTGAGGATAATTTTTTCTTCCCATTCGTCAATCAGTTCCCGCGCAGATTTTTCTTTATCCGCGTTGAAGTTACTGGACTCGAATTCTTCGCCGTAATTTTTTGCCTTATCGAGGGCGCGTTCCATTTCTTTAACAGCACCGCGATAATCTTCCTTTTGCGCGAGACACTCAGCAAGTTTGGCAGAGAATTCGGGAACTTTAGGATAACGTTCAACAGCCAGCTTAGAAATTTCAAAGCACTCCTCGAAACGCGACGGATCCCGTTCCAAACATTCAATCAAAAGCCGAATCGGACGGTTGGAAGGATTTTTTCTGGCGGCAATGTCGAGGCGCGCAAATTTTTCGACGTTCGCCCAATCCTCCAAAGTGTAATAACAATCAGTAAGGTAGGAATAAATAATTCTCTCCGGCTTATCGGGCGCGGCGAGTTCCTCCAACAGCAATTTTAAATTCCGCTCCGCCTTTGAACGATTAATTGAAGTCGAATAACCCGTATGGTACAGCGTCAGTTTATCGTCGGGAATTTTCACACGACTCAACGGTTTATCGTCCAAATAAACTTCCTCGTGAATCTTGCCAACGTAATGAAGATCGGGCGAATTTTTAAAAAGCCTCAACGTAAAAACCGAATTAATAATTTTATCGCCGTCGTCCGCATCAACGTTGACAAGATTTATGACAATGCCGCGTTCGTTCGACTTCTGCGCAAGTTTTATGGCGTCTTGAAGATTTTTAGCAGTATCGTTTACAAAATATTCGTCGGCGTCGAGAAAAACAATCCAATCGCCCGAAGCCTCATGTAGAGCTTTGTTGCGCGGTGTCGAGAAATCATTTTGCCAAGTCTCGTGAATAATTTTCGCGCCGAATTCTTCCGCAACTTTAACGGTGTCATCAGTCGAGCCGGTGTCGACAATAATAATTTCGTCAACGTATTTTGCCAAACTCTCCAGCGAGCGGCGTAAATCCTTCGCGGCGTTCTTTACCATGTAGCACGCGCTGATTTTTATCCTGTCAATTTTTTTCGTCTTACGTTTAGCCAAAATGCTCCCGCCTTCCCTAAAATTTTTAACATTGTACAACGGGCAAAAAAAAAATTCCACAGCCGCGCAGACTGCAGAAAAATTTTTCTCGAATTATTTCCCGCGAGCAATAAAATTTTCTTGGTAATCAAAGCACTCTTTGGCAATGTCCTTGTTAAGAATCACGAGGCAAAGCAAATTCGGAATCGCCATCAAGCCGTTCATGGTGTCGGAGAAATTCCAAACAACATCAAGCGTTTGCGTCGCGCCGATAAAAGTTATAAGGCTGAAAATCACGCGGTAGCCGATAATCACTGCGCGGTTGCTGACGAGATACTCCAAAGATTTTTCGCCGTAATATTCCCAACCAAGAATCGTCGAGTAAGCAAACAACGCCAGCGCAATCGAAACGATATACTTTGCGCCCTCGCCGTAAACCATGCTGAACGCCAGAATCGTAAGCGGCGCACCGGAAATTAATTTGCCGGTTTCAGGGTCGACACTGCCAAGCACGCCCGAACTCGCGATAACCAAGCCCGTCAAAAAGCAAATAATCATCGTGTCGAAAAAAGTTCCCGTCATGTTGACGTAGCCTTGACGTGACGCATGATCAGTCCTCGCCGCCGCCGCCGCAATCGGAGCCGAACCTAAACCTGCCTCGTTAGAGAAGACGCCGCGAGCTACGCCCCAACGCATCGCCGTCAACATACTCGCAACAATCGAACCGCCGACGCCGCCCGCTACCGCGTCAAACGAAAACGCCATCTGCAACATAATCGCTAAGCCGCCGGGAACATTTTCAAAGTTGACGACGACAATTATAACCGTAAACAAAATGTAGAAAAACGCCATGCTCGGCACGATAAAGCTCGAAACTTTGCCGATTGAGTGGACGCCGCGAATCAAAACCGCCAACGAACAGACAACCAAAATAATTCCCGTGACGGTACTCGATAAACCAAGCGAACTGAACGCCGAGCTTATAGAATTTGCCTGCGTCATGTTGCCGATACCGAACGACGCACACACCGCGAAGATTGCAAAAGCCGTCGCCATAATTTTTCCGAGCGAGCCGCCGATACCGTTTTTCATAGCGTACATCGGACCGCCCGCCATTTCGCCGACAGAATTTGTCTCGCGATATTTAACCGCCAAAACCGATTCGCCGTATTTTGTCGAAAGCCCGAACGCCGCGCTTATCCACATCCAAACAATTGCGCCGGGTCCGCCCAGCACCATTGCCGTTGCCACGCCGACGATATTACCCGTGCCGACAGTCGCGCTTAACGCCGTCATCAGCGATTGGAACGGGGAAAGGTCGCCCTTGTTTTCTGCCTTATGGAGCATAATCATTTTGATTGCGTACCAAAGATTAATCCACGGCAAAAATTTCAGCCGAATCGTAAGGAAAATGCCCGTGCCGACGAGGAACGCCAACATTATCGGACCCCATACAAAATCATTGATGTCATTGAGTAGTTGCGATAAATCCATTAAAAAAATCCCTCCTGCAAAATCTAAACGATAAAACTTTTCACGTAGCAATTATATTTAATCTGATATAAACTGTCAAATAATATGCCAATGAATACAAGACACAATCAAGAAAGTTTGGCGGCGAAAATAACTTTGCCTTTATCGGCGTGCACAGAATATTTCACGCGCCCGCGAGTCGTCTCCCAATCGTAAGAGCCTTCCGTCGAAACTTCCTTAAGCATACGTAAATCGCGGAAGACTTCGCTTCTGTCGTCAACGTCGAGTTCGGGGTTGAGCGTCGCGATTAAAAGCCCAAGTACATTGATAGTTTGAAACGATTCGTCCTTAGTCTTGGGCTCGGTGAAAATTTTCAGCTCGATAATTTGTTCGCCTTCAACCGTCCCGACAAGTTCAAGTTTATCCGTAAATTCGTGGCGGAAATTTTTATCGTCAACAGTCAACGGTTCTTCGATAGTCAGTCCGAGATTCGGCGCGAGTTTTTTAGCGGAGGCGTTAAATTTTTCGCGGAACTCTTCGGGCGTCAAACTCTGCTCAAAACCTTTTGAACTGCCGAAAATATTTTCAACGTTGCCGGCGGTGATGTTGGCGTAGACGAAAAACGCGATACACACGGCGGCGAGTACAAAATTTGTTTTCTTGTCGAAGGTCGAATACTTGTACATAAAAATCAGACCGAGCGGCGGAATAAAAATCAGCAACGTAATCATTACGGCGGGTTTTATGTAGGTTGTCAAAGTGGTAACTCCTTTCGAGGTGCAAAAATTAAGTCGCTTACCGCGCATTGAACGGCGAGCGACTTTTGAATTGACGACTGAAATTATTTTTCGATTAAGATGCGCGGGAAAAGTTGTTCGGGCTTGCCGACTTCGTGATTGGCTTCGAGTTTGCCGAAAATTTCTGCGTCGTCAAGTTTAAGCTCCGTCGAAACTTTTAACTGTTCGCAAATTTTCTGCGCGGTATTCGGCATGAACGGCGAAATTAAAATCCCGATAATCCTCAACGATTCGGCGAGATTGTAAAGAACGTTCGCAAGTTCTTGAGCCTGCGCGGCGTCCTTAGCGAGTTTCCAAGGGGTGGTTTCGTCAATGTATTTGTTCGCGCGGCTGATGAATTTCCAAACGAGTTTAACGGCGTCGGATAACTGAATATTTTCCATGAGCTCGCGATAATTTTTAGCGGTATCGATTGCTTCTGCGCGGAAACTTTTATCAAGGTCGGTGCCATCCGTCGCGGGTAAGAGAATTTTTTTCTGGAACTTGCCAATCATGTTTAGCGTGCGGTGTAAAAGATTTCCCAAGTCGTTGGCGAGGTCGGCGTTAATCCTCTGAATCAACGCGTCGCGATTAAAATTGCCGTCGAGCCCCAAAGTAATTTCCCTTAACAAAAAATATCTGATAGCGTCCGCGCCGAACTCTTCAACCAATAAAACTGGGTCAACGACGTTGCCTTTCGACTTCGACATTTTATCGCCGTCAGTGACAAGCCAGCCGTGCCCGTAAATTTGCTTCGGTAATGGAAGATTCGCCGCCATTAACATTGCGGGCCAAATAATCGTGTGGAAACGAACAATCTCCTTGCCGACGAGATGAATATCGGCAGGGAAAAATTTTTTAAGTTGCGGGTTGGCGAACATCGGCGTTATGTAATTGATAACCGCGTCGAACCAAACGTAGATAACGTGTTTCTCGTCGCCGGGCACGGGGATTCCCCAATCAAACGACGTGCGCGAGATACATAAATCCTCCAGCCCGCTCTTTATGAAGTTAATCATTTCGTTGCGGCGCGAGGTCGGTACGATAAATTCAGGGTGCTCTTCAATGTGTTGCAAAATTTTATCGGCGTACTTCGACAGGCGGAAAAAATACGCCTCCTCCGAAACTTTCTCAACGGGACGATGACAATCGGGACAGCAACCGTTTTCGTCGAGCTGTAACTCTGTCCAATAAGATTCGCAAGGCGTGCAGTAAAGCCCCGTGTATTCGCCTTTGTAAATGTCGCCGTTAGCTTGAATGCGTTTGAAAATTTCTTGAACAACTTTCTCGTGGCGCGGCTCGCTCGTGCGGATAAAATCGTCATTCGAGATATAAAATTTTTTCCAGAGGTCTTTGAAGCTGTCAACAATCGGATTGATATATTCAAGCGGCGTTTTACCTTGAGCCTGCGCGGAACGTTGAATTTTTTGCCCGTGTTCGTCGCTCCCCGTTAAAAAAAATACTTCGTAGCCAGCCAAACGTTTGAATCGGGCGATGGCGTCGGCAATGGTTGTGCAATAGGCGTGCCCGATATGCAACTTCGCGCTCGGATAGTAAATCGGTGTCGTGATGTAAAAAGTTTCCAATCAAATTTCCTCCCTAATCAATGTGTTATAAATTTCGCGGCGACTGACATTAAATTTTTTAGCCGCTTCGCGCATGGCTGACTTTTTATCAAACCCCTCAGCCAAAAGTTTCCGATAAAATTCTAACCAGTCTCCGTCAATCTGCTCCGAAAATTTTTGCCCCTCAATCAATACGACAAATTCCCCACGCGGCTCCGAAATTTTTTCTGTCAGCTCTGAAATTGTTCCGCGCAGAAACTCTTCGTGAACTTTGGTTAATTCTCGCGCTAAAACCGCTTGCCGCTCTCCGAAAACTTCCGACAGCTCTTCCAAGAAATTCTTCAGCCGATGCGGTGCCTCGTAAAATATTATCGTCTCCTCGACCGTCGAAAGTTTTTCTAAGAACTCGCGGCGATTTTTTTTAGACTTCGGAGCGAATCCCGCGAATAAAAATTTTGTCGTATCAAGCCCCGAACAAATTAACGCGCTTAAAGCCGCATTTGCGCCCGGTATCGGGCAAACTTTTATATCGTTATCAATCGCAAGCCGTACCAAGTCCGCGCCCGGATCTGAAATCGCAGGAAGTCCCGCGTCGCTCACGACAGCAACCGATTCGCCCGCTTGAAGACGTTGCAAAATTTTTTCGGCGACCTGCGCGGAGCAATTCTCATCGAATCTAATCAACGGCGTATGAATTTCAAAGTGCGTTAAAAGTTTTCGAGTGCGTCGCGTATCCTCAGCCGCTATCAAATCGACTTCGCGCAAAATTCTTATCGCTCGGAACGTCATATCTTCTAAATTTCCTATCGGCGTCGCGCACAAGTAAAGCAAATCAATTACCCTCCGTTTTCCCGCAAAAATAATCGTTAAAGTTCATGTTGTCAAGCTAATCTTAAGGTCAATCTCAGACGCGTCCAATGGAACTTCCGCGATTATCGGCAAATCAGTCAGCGCGATTATCATTTTTGCGTTGTCAACGTCGAGTAAACGATTTTCATCAAAGCGATTGAGGATTACACCCTTTATCGGAATATTTTTCGCCCGCAAATGTTCTACGGTTAAAACTGTGGCGTTTATCGTGCCGAGTCCCGAATCCGCAACGATTATCGTCGGCAAGTCAAACTTCTTAACCACGTCGCTCAGTATAATTTTTTTATCATCCCAACGCAAAGGACAAATTATCCCGCCACTACCCTCAACAACCAGAAAATCAAAACTTTTTTGCGCCGCGTTAAAATCTCGTTCAAGTACCGAAATTTCTATCGGGCGACCTTCCAACTGCGCCGCCAAATGTGGTGAAACTGATTCTTTGTACGCATACGACACAAATTTTTTATCGGGGAGGTTGGCGACTTTTTTAACATGCCAAGCGTCGGCAGGAATGTTATCAATCATCTCGCCCGACGCCGCAAATTTATAATAGCCCGCAGAAATTCCCATGCCGCGCAGTTTTTTCACAATCAAAGCCGTCACATAAGTTTTGCCAACGTCAGTACCCGTTCCCGTCACGAAAATACATTTGCTCATCAAAACCATATCCCCGCTTTTTTGAGACGTAAAGATAAAATCGCCGCCAAAACACATAAGAAACCGTCCGGTGCCACCTGAAGTACAAAGCTATCGATAAATAATACCCACAACGTCAACGGCGCGTCAAGTACATAATTCGAGACGATATACATCCAACTCATTCCGATTGCGTAAACTATCAGCATGCCGATTAAGTTCACGCCGAGAATATTTTTGAAACTCACGTCCGATAATTTCCGCGAAAATTTCCCGCAAAACCAAGCTTGAATTATAAACCCCGCTAAATATCCGAAAGTTGGCTTGAATAAATAAGCTATTCCGCCGCCCGATGCAAATACCGGCAACCCGACCAATCCCATTAAAACATACGCGCCGACCGCAAACGCTCCAAGCCGTTCACCGAGTACCAACCCCGCAAGTAATGTGAACAAAAATTGCAACGTAAAAAAATCCGCGCCAATCGGTATTCTTATGAAGGTTCCGACTGTGATCAGGGCTACGAATAATCCTGCGAAAACTAATTCCCGACTTGTTACTTTCAATGTAAGCATCTCCTTCAATTTTAAAATCCCCGCTAAGATACACAGCGCGTTTTTATTTGTCAACCATGTTTTTTATTGAGGTTGATAGTAAACTTTATCGTGTGGAAAATTTCGCGGCGATATGTTATATTTTTATTAAGGAGGCGTTCAAATGACTGTTAAAACGATTCACCGCGTGAAATTTTTCGATACTGATGTTATGGGCGTCGTGCACCATGCAAATTATATCCGCTGGTTCGAGACGGGGCGCGTTGAATTTCTTCGTGAGCTTGGAATTGACTTGAACGAGATGATGAGCGACGGAATTTTATTCCCGATTGTCGAGATTGGCGCGAAGTTTCGTGCTCCCGCGAAATTTGATGATGATGTGGAAATTTTTACGACTGCAGAAGCTTTGACGCGTGCCAAAATGCAATTTCGTTACGAGATTCGCAAGCGCGGCGAGGATAAACTCTTAGCGGAAGGAAATTCTACAAACGTATTCACGAGCGGCGGGAAGATTTGTCGTTTGCCGGAAAAATATTCCGAACGATTGGCAAAAGGCTTATGAGTCGGCGATTCTTCATAAAAATTCTAATCGCGCTGGGCTTATTCCCGAAAAAATTTGTCGAAGCGCATACTCCACAAGATAATTTCAACCCGCTGAACGTAAAATTTTTGCGTCAAATCGTAACCAAAGACTCCAGAACCTCGCGAATGATAATGTGGCAATCGGATTCGGCTGAAAATTTTTCTTTGGAATGGCAACTCGTCGGCGAAGAGACTGCGCATTTTACTGAGGTTGCAAGCCGTGATAAAATTTATTTCTGCGCGTTGGAAAATCTCAAGCCCGCGAGTTTGTATAAGTTCAGAATTATCGCGGGCGAAAACGCTACGGCTTGGCAAGATTTACGGACGGCGGGCGACGGAGAATTTCAAATGATAATCTGCGCAGATTCTCAATGCGAACATTATGAAGTTTGGCAGAGGACGGCGGACGTTGCGGCTGAAAACTTCCCCGACGCGGAGATTTTTACTGTTGTTGGCGATTTGGTCGACAACGGAGAGGCTGATTATCAATGGCGGGCGTTTTTTAATTCGGCGGAGAAACTTTTGGCTGGAAGAATTTTCGCGCCTGTCATGGGCAATCATGAATGCTACGGCGTCGACTGGTTTAACGCCTTGCCGACCGGTTATCTTAATCAATTCGAGTTGCCCGATAATAATTCCAAAAAGTTCGGCGGATATTTTTACTCGTTCGACTATGGCGCGGCGCATTTTTTTATCTTGAACACACAATTTGCCGAGCTGGATAAGCTTAAACCCGGTTTGCAGTCCGCGCAGGAATATTTTTTTAGACGCGATGCCGCCAATTCAAATCGCCGTTGGAAAATCGTTTTTATGCACAAGGATATTTACGACTACGCGCAGGATAAGTTCAACGACATTGCGGAAATTTTTATGGAGCTGTTCGATGAGTTGGAGATTGATTTGGTGTTCACGGGGCATTTGCACACCTACAGGAATCGCGGGAAAATTTTTGAACGTAAAAAATCTGCGCGGGGCACGACGTACATTTTATGCGGACGTTCGGGCGACCAAAAATACGTTGAACCGCACTCAGAAATCGATAACTTGACTTATAGAAACTTACAGGAGGAGCCGCCAAGTTTTATCGTGCTGAATGTAAACGCGACGGAAATTTTTTTGACGGCTCAGACTGTCGACGGAGAAATTTTGGACAAGGAAAGGATTTTAAAATGAATTTGCAAGGTTTAATTGTTTGCCGCAACCTGCTTGACGAAGAAATTTTCACGGGCGCGGCTGATGAATTTGAAATTGGCGCGAGGCTGATTGAGCGCGCAGAAAATTTGGGCTTAAGCGGCAATCTTTATCGTTCGTATCTGATTTATCTACTCGCTCACGAGCCGAATTTAATTTCGACGACGATTGAAATTCACGGCGGGCTTATCGGGGATGATTTGCGCGAAATTTTTACTCACGACATTGAAATTTTGTTGCCGATTCTGCGCGGCGAGTTCAAAAGCGATTTAAAAATCCTCAACAACTATAAACCGACCGTTGCGAATAAAATTTTTAGCGGACTCTTGGAATGTTTGGAAACTATCGCGACCGCGCAGGGAATTGCCGACGTTTTCATTGAACGTTATAAAAAGTTCGGCTACGGCGACATTGCGACCTATCGCGCCTTCCGTTGGGACGGCAAACTTATCGGCGTTAAACATTTTGAAACGATTCGGCTCGATGATTTAATCGGCTACGCGCACCAGAAAGAACTTTTGACGGGCAACACCACCGCCTTTGTCAACGGCAAGCCCGCCAATAATGTTTTACTCGTCGGCGCACGCGGAACGGGTAAATCTTCTTCCGTTAAGGCTCTCGTTAATGAATTTTATTCGAGCGGACTGCGACTTTTACAAATTACTAAGCCGCAACTGAAATTTTTGCCGGAGATTATGGAGGCGTTACGCAAATTCATGAGCAAACGCTTTATAATTTTTATGGATGACATTTCTTTTGACGAATCCGAGACCGAATACAAATATTTGAAGTCGGCGATTGAAGGTGGAGTAGAATCTCGCCCCGAAAATGTTTTGATCTACGCAACAAGTAATCGGAGGCATTTGATTCGTGAAACTTGGCGCGATAGAAACGATGAACAAGAAGAAATTTACCGCGACGACAGCACTAACGAGACAATTTCTTTATCGGATAGGTTCGGGCTGATAATTCATTACTATTCGCCGACGCAAGCGGAGTATCTTGAAATAATTCGGAGCATGTTGAGGAAGCGCGGCATTGAACTTGACGGGGAAACGTTGCGATTGGAAGGTTTGCGTTGGGAAATGTCGCATTCGGGGCGTAACGGGCGCACGGCTCAACAATTCGTCAATTATTATTTGGGGCAACGGTGATGTCTATGGTTTATTTAATCGGAGCGGGCGCGGGCGACGTTGGATTATTGACGTTAAAAGCGGCAGAAGTTTTGCAAGCGGCGGACGTTGTGATTTACGACAGGCTCGCGGATGATGAAATTTTGAAGTTCTGCGCGGCGGCTAAAAAAATTTACGTTGGTAAGGAGGCGGGGCGTCACACTCTCAAGCAAACGGAAATTAATCAACTGCTAGTCGACGAGGCGCGGCAAAATAAAATCGTTGTTCGTTTGAAAGGCGGAGATCCGTTTGTCTTCGGACGCGGCGGCGAGGAGGCTCTTTATCTGCGCGAAAACAATTTGGAGTTTGAAATAATTCCCGGCGTCACCAGCGCGATAGCAGTTCCCGCTTACGCCGGAATACCCGTAACTCATAGAGGCATTGCAACGAGTTTTGCGGTAATTACGGGGCACGAAGACCCGACCAAGCCCGAATCGACAATCAACTGGGAAAAAATTTCTACGGCGGTTGATACGCTGATTTTTTTAATGGGCGTGGCAAACTTGCCGCAAATAGTTAATAAACTTATCGAACACGGACGCAACCCCGATACTCCCGCCGCGTTGATTCGTTGGGGTACAAAAAATTCGCAAGAAACTGTCGTGACAACATTAAAAGAGGCTCCGAACGTAAAAATTTTGCCGCCCGCAATCTTTATCGTCGGCGAGGTTGTTCATCTGCGCGAGAAACTCCGTTGGTTCGATAATAAAATTTTGTTCGGAAAAAAAATCCTTGTGACACGCGCAAGAGCTCAAGCTTCCAAACTTTCAAAAGCGTTAAAAAATCTCGGCGCGGAAGTTATCGAAGCTCCGACAATTAAAATCGCCGCTCCTACCGATAATTATTCGGCGATTGACGTTGCGATTAAAAATCTGCGCGGATTCGATTGGATAATCTTCACGAGCGCGAACGGCGTTGAAAAATTTTTTGAGCGGCTGAAAGTTCACGGCTTGGACGCGAGAGCTTTGAACAAAGTTGCGGCAATCGGCTCGGCGACGGCGAATAAACTTTTGACCTTCGGGATAATCGCGGACGTTGTGCCTAAAAATTTTGTCGCGGAAAGTTTGGCGGACGCTTTGAAAAATTTTGTCGGCGGGAAAAAAATTCTGTTGGTGAGGGCGGAGGAGGCTCGCGACGTTTTGCCCGAAGCTCTGAAAAATTTTGGCGCGGAAGTCACAATCGCTCCCGTTTACAAAACCGAAGCCGAATTGCCCGCGCAGATTAATTTTGATTCTATTGACTTGATGACGTTTACGAGTTCCTCGACGGTTAAAAATTTTGTCGCGGCTTATGGCATTAAAAAAATTCCTACCGCCGCAATCGGTTCGATAACCGCGCAGACTTTAAAAGATTTTGGTATGACGCCCGCCGTTGTCGCCGAAGAGTTCACGATTAACGGCTTAGTCGAGTCGATTAAAAATTACTATGGAAAATAAAAACCCCCAAGAAGAAATCATCGACGAGGAGCCGATTAAAATTACCGACGCCTCGCAACATAAAGCGTTCCACAGCAAAAGATTCGTCGACAGCGAAACGCAAGCTAAGGAAGATAAGGAAAAATCTTCGCCTCGCGAGTCCGAAATTAAATTAAAACTTTCGCACGCGGAGACGAGCGGCGTTGCAATTTCAGCCGTCATGTTAGCCTACGCCCTTTCCGAAGGAGATACGCCGTTGTTCTTCCTGTCGACCGCGTTGCTGATATTTTTATTGCGCCCGTTAATCGGAGCCCTCGCGGGCAAACATAATCGCGCTGTCCAAAATGCCCTGCACAGTTTCAGTATCGTGATGTTTATCGGCGCGTTGGTTATGCTTTTCCTTTGAAGTTAGACTTTTCGCAACGTTGGTGCTATAATCTGCGCGGTAAACTTTGGAAGAGGTGAGACAGTGCAAGAATTAGATTTTGGACACGGGAAAATTATTCCGGTCAATCTCGAACATGAGATGAAATTTTCTTACATAGATTATGCAATGTCGGTTATCGTATCGCGAGCGTTGCCCGATGTTCGCGACGGATTAAAGCCCGTGCACCGCAGGATTCTTTACGCGATGCAGGAGGCGGGCATGACGAGCGGCAAGCCTTATAAAAAATCGGCGCGTATCGTCGGCGAGGTTTTAGGTAAATATCATCCGCACGGCGATACTTCCGTTTACGACGCGATTGTTCGTATGGCGCAGGATTTTTCTATGCGTTATCAACTCGCTGACGGGCACGGCAATTTTGGTTCTGTTGATGGAGACCCTGCTGCTGCCATGCGTTACACCGAAGTTCGCATGTCGAAAATCTCCGAGCTTATGTTGCAGGATATTGATAAAGAAACCGTCGACTTCGTGCCCAACTACGACGAATCACTTAAAGAGCCGAGCGTTTTACCCGCGAAATTTCCTCAGCTTCTTGTCAACGGCACAAGCGGTATTGCAGTCGCTATGGCTACGAACATTCCGCCGCACAATATCGGCGAGGTTATCGACGCGACGCTTTATCTGATTGACGATCCCGACGCTTCAACTACTGACTTAATGAAAATCGTTAAAGGTCCGGACTTCCCGACGGCAGGTTTGATTATCGGTAAGGAAGGCATTCGCGACGCCTACGCTTCGGGGCGCGGTTCAATTAAAATGCGTGCGCGGACTTCGATTGAAAAACTTCCCAACGGCAAAAGCAGAATCATCGTTACCGAATTGCCGTACCAAGTCAACAAGGCGCGGCTTATCGAGAAAATTGCCGACCTCGTGCGCGATAAAACTATCGAAGGCATAAGCGACCTCCGCGACGAATCCGACCGCGAAGGCATGAGAATTGTAATCGACCTGCGCCGCGACGTTACCCCGCAAATTATTTTGAACAAACTTTTTAAACATACGCAAATGCAAGATTCGTTCGGCGTGATAATGCTCGCGCTCGTCAACGGCAGTCCGCAAGTCCTCAACCTTAAACAAATCCTTAAGCATTACATTAAACATCAAGAGGAAGTCATCACGCGGCGGACGAAATTTGATTTAAACAGGGCAAAGGCTCGCGCTCACATTCTGCAAGGTTTGACGACGGCGGTTAAGAATCTCGACACTGTGATTAAAATTGTTCGCGAAAGTCCGGCAGTCGGCGACGCTAAGGACAAGCTCATTAAAAATTTCAACTTCAGCGACGCGCAGGCTCAAGCGATTTTGGATTTAAAGTTGCAGAAACTCACGGGGCTTGAACGTAACAAGTTGGAGGAAGAATATCAAAACGTTCACGCCGCGATTGACAATTTTTATGAGATTCTCGGCGACGAACAAAAGATTTTGCAGATTATCAAGGACGAGCTGACGGCGATTAAAGAAAAGTTCAATGACGAACGGCGCACAGAAATTATCGGCGAGGAATTGACGGCGTTCGAGGCGGAAGATTTAATCGACGACGACGATATAGTTGTCACGCTCACTCACGGCGGCTACGTCAAACGCATTGACCTCGATACTTATAAGCGGCAAAAGCGCGGCGGCGTCGGCGTCACGGGCATGGGCACTAAGGAAGAAGATTTCGTCGAGCAAATTTTGATAACCACGACGCACCATACAATTTTATTCTTCACGAACAAGGGCAAAGTTTTTCATCTAAAGGCGTATCAAATTACCGAATCGGGGCGCACGGCTAAGGGCGTTCACATCAGTAATTTGTTGCAAGTCGATACGGGCGAGAAAATTACCGCGATGATTAAAGTTAAGGAGTTCGACCCGGCGCGCTATCTGTTTATGGCGACGCGTAAAGGTATCGTCAAGAAAACTCAACTCAGCGAATTTAGTTCAATGGCTAAACGCGGCTTGATTGCCATAACGCTTGACAAGGACGACGAACTTATCGGCGTGAAGTTCACGGAGGGCGAACGATTTATTATTCTCGGAACCGCGCAGGGCATGACGATTTCTTTTGCCGAAGAGGAAGTTCGTTCAATGGGCAGGAATGCGCGTGGCGTTCGAGGCATTAAGTTAAAGAAGGGCGACCGCGTTATCGGTATGGACAAACTCAGAAAAGGCGCGGAAGTTTTAACCGTCAGCGAGGAAGGCATTGGTAAGCGCACGCCAACGGAAGAATATCGTTCGCAAGGGCGCGGCGGCAAGGGGCTTGTCAATATGAAAGTCACTGAAAAAACCGGCGAAGTCGTCGGGATAAAAGTTGTCACGCCCGACCAAGAACTTTTGTTGATAACCACTGATGGCATTGTGATTCGCACGAGCGTTGATGATATTCGTTCGATCGGGCGCAACACGCAAGGCGTTATCCTCATGAAAACCAGAGAAGACGATAAAGTTGCCGCGCTGGCGACCGTCACCCTTAGAAACGATTAAAAAAAAATCCCCTGCCGAATCGACGGGGGATTTTTTATTTCACTTCTGACTGTACGTCACGAAAATATTTTCCTTAAACAAATCATGGGAAGTTTCAATCTGCGCGGGCAAACAGGTTTTAGTCTCAACCAACGAATCGAGCTGATTATCTGCGGAGAAATTATTATCGTCTTCCAAGAACCAAGCGACGTTGCCCGAAGAGTTATAAATTTTTTCCGCGCCCTTAGAGTTTACAACCGTGATAGATTTATTCGCGCCGCCTCTGACGGTA
>CAJOHN010000007.1 GCA_905234235.1 uncultured Selenomonadaceae bacterium | reverse complement strand
ACGACTGGCAAAAGTAAATCGATTTACGGCGTAAAAATTCGGCTCGACGAGGCGGGCGCAAAAGAATTTGACATTCTGTATCGCATACATAAATTTGACGGCGAGTGGACAGCTTGGGCTAAAAATGGAGAGGAAATTATTTCTAACGGTGTTAAGTTAAACGCCATTCAGATAAAATTGGAATCTAAAACTTAAAAAGGATGTGATTCAATGCTGGAAGATAGAAAGGCGGAGTTGGTAGCTCTGCGCGATAAGTTGAACGAAATGGGGGATTCACTTTGACATCGCTCGCAAGGAAGAAAAAATTGCCGAGCTTGAATACAAAATGGGCGAGCCGACTTTTTGGGATAATCCCGACGCCGCGCAGAAAATTACTCAGGAATTAAACGACGTTAAGTCGGGCATTGAGACTTATAAAAATCTTGTGGCGAAGTTCGACGACGCGCAGATTTTATTGGAACTCGCGTTGGAGGAACAAGACGATTCACAAGAGGCGGACATTGCGGCGGAGATTGCGGCTATCGAAGGCGGCTTAGAAAATTTACGTCTCGAAATAATGTTGAGCGAGCCTTACGACGCCAACAACGCAATTTTGACATTGCACGCGGGAGCCGGCGGTACTGAGGCGCAAGATTGGACGCAAATGCTTTTGAGAATGTACACGCGTTGGGCGGAACGTCACGGCTTCGAGATTGAAACAGTTGACTTGTTACCGGGCGATGAGGCGGGCGTTAAATCGGCGTCGCTTTTTATCAAGGGGCATAACGCTTACGGCTATTTGAAGTCGGAAAAGGGCATTCATAGGCTGGTTAGAATTTCGCCGTTCGATTCAAATGCGCGGCGTCATACGTCGTTCAGTGCGTGCGACATCATGCCCGAAATCGACGACGCCACCGAAGTTGATATAAATATGGCGGACGTTCGTGTTGATACTTATCGAGCGTCGGGCGCGGGCGGTCAGCACATTAACAAAACGTCCTCCGCCGTCCGCATGACGCACATTCCGACGGGGATTGTAGTTCAATGTCAGAATGAGCGTTCGCAAATTCAAAACCGCGAGCGTTGCTTAAAGATGCTCCGCGCCAAACTCTTTGAACTTGAACTTGAGAAAAAAGAACAAGAGATTGCCGGTCTCGAAGGCGACTTGAAAAAAATCGAGTGGGGCAGTCAAATTCGCTCCTACGTTTTCCAACCCTATAAACTCGTTAAAGATTTGCGCACGGGCGAGGAAACTGGCAACGTTCAAGCGGTTATGGACGGCGAAATTGATTCGTTTATCCGCGCTTACCTCGCCGCCAAAGCAAATGTTAAAATCTAACGGAGGATTGACATGAAAAAATTTTTAGCCGCGATAGTTATCCTATTGCTTGCCGTCGGCGCGTTTATCCAGTTCGCCGTGCCGCGCGCTTTGACGAACTATCTTAAGGGCAAAGTCACTGAACTCACGGGCGCGCAGAATGTTACCTTGACGCTGGACGCCTTGCCGAGTGCAAAAATTTCGTTGGGTTATATCGATAAGCTTCACTGCACAGCCGACGACGCGACGATTGGCGAACTCAATCTTAAACAGGCGGAGCTTAAAGGTTCAGCGATTCACATTGACGTTAAGGAATTGCTCATGCCGACGGACGGTATCAGCCGTGAAGAGCATACCAATCGCGTTTTAAAATCTGTCAGCGGGCTTGAACTCAGCGGCATAATCACGGCGGACGGGCTTAGGGATTTCCTCGCTAAAAAAATTGACCGCCTCCAAAATCCGCAAGTCGTCATGAAGCCCGAAGGTATCAGCGCGTCAGGCAAAGTTAAAATTCTTGGTAGGGATGCTGACGTTCAAATCGGCGGCAAGATTGTAGCTCGCGACGGAGATCTTTATTTCCAGATGGGAGACTTAAACGTTGAAAATGCCGTCCTGCGCCGCGTCAATCTCGATAAATTCTTAGGCGACTTTAATTTGACGGAGAATGTTAAAATGCCGCTTGGTTTACAATTTAAGGAAGTTGAAATGCGCGAGGGCGAGGCATTCGTCACGGCGACGCGGAATTGATTATGAAAAAATTTACTTACAACAGGACGCTCCTAATCGTCATAGCGATTGGGCTGTTCGCCGCGCTGATTATCGCGGGGCAAAGATTTTTTGTCGAGTCGGAAAATAAGCAAGTCGATTTGGCGGTTGATTATCAAAGTATCGCCAATCTTGCCGAACGCGAGGGCTTGGAACTCGACGACGTTTTAAAGATGACTAAAGAGGCGGGCATAACTTCGCTGGCGATTTACGATTCGACACTTGAAAAACTCGACCGCGCAGGCAAAGTTTTTACGTTGGCGGGCAGTACGATTCTAGGTAATTATCAGAGCGGCACTTTGAACAACGACCTTTGGCGGCAGACGATTGAATTTGGACTTATCGCGCCCAACAGGGTTTACGTTATCGGCGGCGACTTGGAAAATTATTACGACACTAAGGAAGCTTTGATTCAGCGGCTGGGCAATGAGCGCGTTAAAATTTTTTCAGTCGGCGGGATTGAAGTTATCGAAGTCAAGGCGCAGTATGGCGAGGTTATGAGAATGCCACTCAGCTTGCCCCGCGAAGAGATGAACAAAGCGCGTGCCGCTGGATTTACGATTCTTGCTCGTCCGATGAATTTTAGTAAGTGCACGGCGGAGAATGTTCAATTTGTTTTCGACAGGCTGGAGAGTTATCCGATTTCCGAAATTGTTTTTGATGGTCCCGAAGTTTTGGGCGCGTCGAATTTCCTTGACTTGACGGCGATGAATTTTACTCGGCGCAAGATTATCTTTGGCGTGATTGAACACTTCAGCCAGCTACAATTTTATCCGCAGACGGGCATGTATTACTTGGCGCAGAAAATCGGCGAGGATAGAATTGCGCGGCTCTACGCCATTCCTAAAGATGAACAACCTAAGCTTACGATGTCAACGGCGGTTAATCGTTGGTCGACGACGGACAGGGAACGCAATATCAGAATCAACCTCCTGCGAATTTTTGATAAGGCTGAGCCCGATACGACGCTCCTCGAAACCAACATGAAATATTTCCGCGAAGTCCGCGCAGTCCTCGAAAAGGACGGTTTTACATTCGGCAAGGCGGGCACCTTTGAAAATTATTATCCGAACGTTTTCTTACGTGCGCTCGTGATAATCGGAGTAGCGGCGGCGGGTGTTTTGTATTTATCGTTAATCTCGCGGCGTCTCAATCGCAACAGAAAATTTCAGCTACAACTTTTCGCGGTGATAGCAATCTGCGCGGCGGTGCCGATTTTAATGGGGGCGGGCGGCAAAGTCAGACTATTGGCGGCGTTTTTCAGCGCGAGTTTATTTCCTGCGTTGGCGATAATCTGGCAACTCGATTTGCTCCGCGTGATTCAATTCAAAGTGCGCGTACAAAATCGGGCGATGCGGCTCAAAGAAAATTTATCAACGGCGCAACTGATTTGGATTTCGGGATTTGCGCTGTTAGTGACGGGCGTAATGGCGATGACGGGTGCGGCATACTTATCGGGCGCGCTGTCGGACGTGTCGTATTTCTTGGAGTTTGAAATTTATCGCGGCATAAAATTAACATTCATCTTACCGCTGATTTTAGTAGCCGTCGCGTTTTTGCAGAGGTTTAATATCGTCGACGAAGTCAGAAAAAATGTCCTAGCGACTGTGCAAATAAAAGAGCTCCTCGACAAACCAATCAGCGTTAAAATTTTCTTAGCGTTGATGATTGTAATGGGCGCGTTCGTGATTTTAATCGCACGGAGCGGACACACGTCGGGAATGCCGGTTTCGGGCTTTGAAATAAAAATCCGCGCCTTGCTCGAACAAATTTTCTACGCACGTCCGCGAACGAAAGAAATTTTCTTTGGGCACCCTGCGTTTATGTTGGCGATGGCGGCGTTCCTTAAAAAGTTCCCAAAAGTGATTTGCTTTATGCTGATAATGGCGGCGACAATCGGACAAAGCTCAATGGTTGAAACTTTTGCTCACATGCGCACGCCGATTTTTATGTCGCTTATGCGCGGGCTCGACGGCTTAATTCCAGGTGCGATTATCGGCGCGGTGTTGATAATTTTCTTGCAAATATTCTCGCGACGCTTGACTAATAAAGGCGGTGTGAATTAAAAATTTTTCTGAAATTTTCGGCAGGAAAAAGCGGCGGCGCGTAGAAATGCTTTTGTCAATGAAGCCTTGCTTCGGAAATGTTGAGCTTGTATTTCGTTCAGGGGGGATTGTTCTATGAGAAAGACAGAGTGCTTGGCAATGATATTGGCCGGCGGGCAGGGCAGCCGCCTCAAGGCCTTAACGAAAACCGTTGCGAAGCCGGCAGTACCGTTCGGCGGAAAGTATCGCATTATCGACTTCCCGCTTTCTAACTGTGCAAATTCGGGTATCGAAAAAGTCGGCGTGCTTACTCAGTATAAGCCGCTCGAACTCCATAACTATCTCGGCAGCGGCAGCTCGTGGGATCTCGACCGCACGGGCGGCGGCGTTTTTATTCTTCCTCCTTATGCTCGCGAAAAGGGCGCGGATTGGTATCGCGGCACCGCTGACGCTATCTATCAGAATCTTAACTTTATCGACCTCGCTGACCCCGATTACGTCCTGATTCTCTCCGGCGACCATATCTACACGATGGATTATTCTTGGATGCTTAAGGCTCACAAGGACAACAACGCGGACGTTACTATCGGCGTATTTGAAGTTTCTTGGGAAGAAGCTCCGCGCTTTGGTATCATGGTTACCGATAAAGAAACCGGACGTATCACCGAATTCCAAGAAAAACCCAAAGAACCTAAATCTAACCTCGCCTCTATGGGTATCTACATTTTCTCCAAACCCTTCCTTAAAAAGTACCTCGAAGAAGACGGCGTAAAAGAAGATTCGACGCATGACTTTGGTAACGATTTAATTCCGAAGATGCTTGCCGATAACGCCCGCATGTTCTCCTATGCATTCGACGGCTATTGGAAAGATGTCGGAACGATTGAAAGCCTATGGCAAGCCAATATGGATCTTCTCCAAGATCAGCCGCCTTTCGACCTCAAAGGCGACCAAAAAGTTTTCTCGTCTAATCCGTCGCTCCCGCCGCATTTCGTAGGACCTTATGCAGCCGTCAAACAATCCATGATTAACGAAGGCGCGAAGATTGAGGGCGAAGTTGATAAGTGCGTTATCTTCCAAGGCGTGCGCGTAGGCAAAGGCGCGAAGGTTACCAATTCGGTTGTCCTCCCGACGGCGGTTATCGAAGATGGCGCGATTGTCAACTATGCAATTATCGCTCAAGACGCCGTTATCAAAGCGGGCGCGAAAGTCGAAGGTAAACCGGGCGAAATTTTCGTCGTTCCCGAAGGCTCAGTCGTCAACGCTTAATAGGGATTAGGGGTCAGGGACTAGGGGCTAGGGGTTAGTCTGAAACCTGACCACTGACAGCTAACCACTAATTTGGAGGTGCTTTGAATTGAAACAAGTAGTGGGGATTATAAATCTTCAAGAGGGCAACAGCCTGATTAGAGAATTGGCGGCAACTCGCGCAGTCGAGGCTCTGCCGTTCGCGGGACGTTATCGTCTCGTTGACTTCGCTATTTCCAATATGGTCAACTCCGGCATCAGCACAGTCGGACTCGTTCTCCCCGATTTCTCCCGCGCAGTACTCGACCATATCCGCTCCGGTAAAGATTGGGATTTGGCTCGTCGTCGCGACGGCTTAACTTATCTGCCCGCCGCCCTGCCCGATAACGATTCGCGTAAAGGCGACCTCAAAGATATTTATGCCAACCTCGACTTTGCTGAACTCAGCGGCAAACAATATGTCCTGCTCACCAACGCCAGCTACATTTACAATATCGACTTCCAAGATGTCCTTGCCTTCCATAAAAAGAGCTCGGCTGATATTACAATGATTTATACCAAAGCGCAGACCGACCGCGAGGGCAAGAGCGTTGTTATCGAAACCAGCACCAATGGCATCGTCACCGACCTCGCTGAAGTTCCGGCTATCAAAGAGGGGCAAAAGGACGTTATGGGCGCGTATCTCATGCCCGTTCCGACGTTTGCTTATCTCGTTCGTTCGACTTATGAACGCGGCGGACAAGACTTCCTCCTCGACGGCTTGATTCGTCATGCTAACGAATTCAAAATCAGCGCGTACAAACACGAAGGCTACGTTGCCCATATCAATTCGACTATGGAATACTACGAAGCCAACCGCGATTGTCTCAAGCCCGAAGTTTGGGAAGAACTCTTCATGAACAACGAACGGCCGATTTTCACCAAAGTTAAGGACGAAGTTCCCGTTCAGTACAAAGAGACTGCAAGCGTTAAAAATTCGCTTATCGCTAATGGTTGTGAGATTCGCGGCACCGTCGAAAACAGCATTCTCTTCCGCGGCGTCACGGTCGGCAAAGGCGCAGTCGTTAAAGATTCTATCCTTATGCAACGTTGCGACGTTCAGGATGGAGCGCGCGTCGAAGCCGTCATCTGCGACAAAAACGTTATCATCACCAAGAATCGTTGGCTCAAGGGCGCGGAAAATTATCCGTACATTGTGACTAAGAATGCGAGAATCTAAACTCGTCGAGCTTTAAATTAACGAACAGACAGCGGCGAATTTTTACCGACGGGCGACTTCCCCTAAGTAAAGATTCGCCCTTTCTGTGATTGTGCTAATGTTGCCAATAGTTTTTCCGTTTGATAAAATGGCGTTTGGAAACATCAAAATCACGCAGTAAAAGGAGGAATTCTCTTGGCAAAAGATACAGACAGAAAAGTTACACACAGCAAGGAATACGAGAAGCTCAAGGAAACGCTCAAGGCGCGCTTTATCAGCTCGGCGCATATCATGTTCGGGCGCGACGTTCACGAACTGCCTATGAATGAAATTTACAAGACGGTCGCGGCAGTCGCTAAACAAGTCATTTCCGAAAACTGGATTAAAACCAATCGCGCCTACATGGACAGGGAAGAGAAGCAAGTTTATTATTTCTCGATTGAGTTTCTTATGGGGCGGCTCCTTAAGGCGAACTTGATTAATCTTGGCATTGATGAGGCATTCCGCGAAGTTCTTGAGGATTTGGATTTTAACCTCGACGACATTTACGAGGAAGAACCCGACGCAGGTCTCGGCAACGGCGGCTTGGGACGTTTGGCGGCGTGTTTTATCGATTCACTTGCGGCGCATCGTTTGCCCGGTCACGGCTGTAGTATCCGCTATCAGTACGGGCTTTTTGAACAGAAAATTATTCAAGGTCAGCAAGTTGAAATTCCCGATAACTGGCTCCGCGACGGTTTTGCTTGGGAATATCGCAAGCCCGACAAGTCTATCAACGTTAAATTCAACGGCAATGCTTACATGAAGGAACAACCCGACGGCTCGCTTAAACTCGTTCACGAAAACGCAATGACGGTTATGGCTGTTCCCTACGACGTGCCGATTGTCGGCTATCACAATAAAACCGTCAACACGTTGCGCCTCTGGAACGCCGAAGTTAATCGCGACTTTTCCGATTACGGCATGTTGACGCACGAACAAATGCGCCAGAAAAATGAATATCGCGAGTTCGTCGAGAGTATTACCGAATACCTCTACCCCGACGACAGTTCCAACGAAGGCAAGCGTATGCGTTTGATTCAAGAGTACTTCCTTGTTTCGGCGGGCACGCAAAGTATCGTTCGCCACTTTGTCCGTTCGGGCGGGAACGTTCGCGCTCTCGACAAGAAAATCGCCATCCACATTAACGACACGCACCCCGCGCTTTGCGTCGCCGAACTTATGCGCATTTTAGTTGACGATTACGACGTTGAATGGGACGAGGCTTGGAAAATTACTCGCGGCGTCGTCGCTTACACTAACCATACGATTATGCCCGAAGCTTTGGAGAAATGGCCGGTGGGTATGTTCAAGGAACTCCTGCCGAGAATTTATATGGTTATCGACGAAGTCAACCGCCGTCATCTCGAATACGTTAAGGCGCGTTATCCGAACAACGTTGATAAACTCCGCGCAATGTCAATTATCGAGGGCGGCGAAGTTCATATGGCTCGCCTCGCGATTGTCGGCTCGCATTCCGTCAACGGCGTCGCTCGCATTCACAGCGACATTCTTAAATCAACCACGCTCCATGACTTTTACGAATATTGGCCCCGCATGTTCAATAACAAGACGAACGGCATAACTCATCGTCGTTGGCTCATGGGCAACAATCCCGAACTCGCCGACCTTATCGACAGGACTATCCGTAGCCGCGTCTGGCACCGCCACCCCGAACAGTTAGATTTGTTTAATGAATCCGTTGACGATAGAAAAGTTCTTAAGGAACTCGACGAGATTAAACTGATTCGTAAAACTGCGCTCGCCGAATTCATCAAGAAACATCAAGGCGTTGAACTCGACCCGAATACAATTTTTGACATTCAAGTTAAGCGCATTCACTCTTATAAACGCCAGCTCATGAACGCGCTCCATATCATTTGGCAATACGAAAAAATTAAAACCGACCCAAGTTATAAACCGCTCCCGACGACTTATCTTTTCGGCGGTAAGGCGGCGGCTGGTTACTACATTGCCAAAGAAACGATTCGCCTCATCAACGCCATTGCCGACAAGGTAAACAACGACAAATCCATTGACAACCGCTTGAAAGTCGTATTCATTGAAAACTTTGGCGTGTCAATCGGCGAGATTGTTTATCCTGCGGCTGATGTCAGCGAACAAATTTCTACGGCGTCGAAGGAAGCATCGGGCACCGGCAATATGAAATTCATGATGAACGGCGCGATAACTCTCGGCACACTCGACGGCGCGAACGTTGAAATTAAAGAGGCTGTCGGCGACGATAATATTGTTATCTTCGGGCTTAAGGCGGGCGAAGTTTTGGCTTACTACGAAAACGGCACCTACTCCGCTTGGAACGAATACACCGGCAATCCCAATGCGCGCCTCGTTGTCGACAAGCTCACCGACAGCTCCTATGGTAATTTCCATTCGATTCGCGACTATCTGATTCAGGGCAATGACGAATTCTTTATCCTTAAGGACTTCAACGCTTATATCGACGCGCACCAAGAAATTTATGCGCGCTACGCTGACCGTATGGGCTGGCTCCGTTCGGCGGCTATGAATATTGCTAACTCCGGCAGATTCTCTTCCGATAGAACTATTGACGAATACGCGGCAGAAATTTGGAACATTAAACCTTGTAAGATTCAGTGATTGGCGATTAGCGGGAAGGAGGGCGGCTCATGAAAACTTCCAACCTCAGCGAATACGATTTATATCTTTTTCATCAAGGCACGAATTATCGGGCTTATGAAATGCTCGGCGCACACTTCACCGAACGCGACGATAAAAAAGGCGTACGATTCGCGCTGTGGGCTCCGCACGCCAAATCAGTCAGCGTCGTCGGCGAATTCAATAATTGGGATACTCGCGTCAACCGCATGATTCGACTTGAGGACGGCGAGACTTGGGAAATTTTTATCGAAGGTCTCAAGCAGGGCGACACTTACAAATACGCAATCCTCCCGCCGCACGGCAAGGCGCATATCCTCAAAAGCGATCCTTACGGTTTTTACGCCGAGAAACGTCCCAATACCGCCTCGCGACTTTATAACCTTGAAGACTACGATTGGCAGGATAACAGGTGGCAGGAGCTTAAAAAGCGGCAGTCGTCGTATTCGCACCCAATGCTGATTTATGAAGTTCACGCGGGCTCTTGGCAACGCAACGGCAAAGATTATCTGACTTACCGCGAACTCGCCGATAAATTAATTGCGTATGTCAAGGAAATGGGCTACACACATATTGAGTTCATGCCGCTGACGGAGCACCCGCTTGATAATTCTTGGGGCTATCAGACGACGGGTTATTACGCTGTCACGAGTCGCTACGGCGAGCCGAATGATTTCCGCTACCTTGTCGAGACGGCGCACAAAAATAATATCGGCGTCATAATGGATTGGGTGCCGGGGCATTTCTGCAAGGATACGCACGGTTTGCGCGAGTTCGACGGCGTCAATCTCTACGAATCCGATAACGTGCAACTCTCTGAAAATCGCGGCTGGGGCACGATTAATTTTGATTACGGGCGCACCGAAGTTCAAAGCTTTTTAATCTCCAACGCACTTTTCTGGTTCGAGGAGTTCCACATTGACGGATTGAGGATTGACGGCGTGGCAAATATGTTGTATCTTAACTTCGGTCGCGAGGAGGGCGAGTGGACTCCAAATCGCTACGGCGATACCGGCAACTTGGAGGCTGTTGACTTCCTTAAAAAGCTCAATGAAACCGTCTTCAAGTATAACCCGCAAGCCTTAATGATGGCGGAAGAATCTACGTCGTGGCCGCTGATTTCCAAACCCGTTTACATGGGCGGCATGGGTTTCAATTACAAGTGGAATATGGGTTGGATGAATGACATGCTTGACTACGTCAGCCTCGACCCGATTTATCGCAAATGGAATCACGACAAAGTTACCTTCTCGTTTATGTACGCGTTCGCGGAGAATTTTATCTTGCCGCTCAGTCACGATGAAGTTGTTCACGGTAAGCGTTCGCTGATTGATAAAATGCCCGGCGATTATTGGCAAAAGTTCGCAGGTCTGAGATGTTTCTTCGGATACTGGATGGCGCATCCCGGTAAAAAACTTTTATTCATGGGCGGCGAATTTGGGCAGTTCATAGAGTGGAATGAAAACGACAGCTTAGATTGGCACCTCGTCGAGCAATACGAAAAGCATACGCAAATGCAGGCTTATTCGCGGGCGTTGAACAAATTTTATCTGGATAACAAATCACTCTGGCAAGTCGATTTCGATTGGAACGGCTTCCGCTGGATTGACTGCAACGATAACGACAATAGCATAGTATCTTTTATACGCAAGGCGGAGGACAGCGACGATTATCTTATCGCGATTTGCAACTTTACTCCAAACGTCCGCGAAGGCTACAGAATCGGCGTTCCGGAGCAAGGCGCGTATGTCGAAGTTTTTAATTCGGACGCGGAAGAATTTGGCGGTAGCGGCGTCGTTAATTCGGCGAGTTTATTGGCTGAAGATTTTCCGTATCACAATCGCAGTCACTCGATAACTTTAACAGTCCCGCCGCTTGCAACCATTTTCCTTAAGCATGATGTGATTGTTTAAACCAAAAAATTTTTTCCCAACATCAAGAATATACAGGAGGGAGTTTCTATTATGAAAGTTCTTTATGTGGCGTCGGAAGCTGTTCCGTTCGTGAAAACCGGCGGTCTCGCTGATGTGGCAGGTTCACTCCCGAAGGCTCTCAAGGAGCAGGGCGTTGATGTTCGCGTTATCCTCCCGAAGTTCAGCAAAATCGGCGAGAAATATCGCGAGGGTATGGAGCACGTCTACGACGGAACTATTCCCGTTTCTTGGCGCACAAAGTACGTCGGCATTGACAAATACGAACTCGACGGCGTAATTTACTACTTCGTAGACAACGAGGAATATTTTGCTCGCGAGGGGCTTTACGGTTATGACGACGACGCCGAAAGGTATTCGTTCTTCAGCCGCGCAATTCTGAATTGCTTGCCCGCGCTCGATTTCTTCCCCGATGTCATCAATGCTAACGATTGGCATTCCGGACTCGTTCCCGTCCTCTTGAAACTCGAACATCAAGGCGACGAACGCTATGAAAAAATTAAAACTCTCTACACCATTCACAACCTTAAGTATCAAGGCGTTTTCACCAAAGATATTATGGGCGATGTGCTCGGTCTCGATTGGAAATATTTCAACAACGGCGACCTCGAATTTTACGATGCTGTCAACTTCATGAAGGGCGGCATTATCTACGCCGATTACGTCTCGACCGTCAGCAAAACCTACGCGCAGGAAATTCAGTATGAATATTTCGGCGAACACCTTGACGGGCTCCTCCGTAGCCGCAAAGATGATTTGTACGGCATTGTCAACGGCATTGACTACACCGTCTTTAATCCCGCGACTGATAAAAATCTGTTCGTGAACTATGACAACTCCGACGCCTACGCCGCGTTCGATAAGAAATGCGAAAACAAAATTAAGCTCCAAGAGTTGCTCGGACTTCCGCAAGGCAGAAAGATTCCGATCGTCTCGATGGTTACGCGTCTCGTTGCGGCAAAAGGTCTCGATTTGGTTGTCCGCATGATGGACGAACTCCTTCAGCATGAGGATTTCCAATTTGTTTTGCTCGGCACCGGCGATAAAGTTTACGAGGATTGGTTTAAGGGCTTGGCTTGGCGTTATCCGCAGAAAGTTTCCGCAAATATTTATTTCTCCAACGAACTGGCGCAGAGAATTTACGCCTCCAGCGACATTTTCCTTATGCCGTCGAACTACGAACCTTGCGGCATTGGTCAGCTTATCGCCATGCGTTACGGCGCGGCTCCTGTCGTTCGCGAAACCGGCGGCTTGAAAGATACCGTTCAGCAGTACGACAAGTACACCAAGCAGGGCAACGGCTTTGTCTTCTCTAACTACAACGCGCATGAAATGATGTACGCTCTTAAACGCGCCCTTTCGACTTATGCGCAGTTTGAAGTTTGGCTTCAAATTTCTTCCAACGCCATGAACAGCGATTACAGCTGGAAAAATTCGGCGCACGAGTACATTGAACTTTACCAGAAACTTATCAACAGCTGAGATAAAAATTTTAATCACAATCCGGTGGGCAAACAGCTTACCGGATTTTTTTATACAGGAACCAGTTTACTTTTCCCTAACTCCTAGTCCCTAGCCCCTAATTTTTTATTGACATATCGGCGAATTTTAGTAAACTGTAGAAAATAGCCTGAAAGTTTCTGCGAGGAGGTAAGGAAGGATACCATGATAAGAAAGGGATCTTCAGAAAGCAGAGCTCGATTATTCGGACGCCCCTGCGCGGGTTGCGGCAAGCAGATAAAAAGCGGACTGTATTGCGAAGCTTGTCTTGAAAAATTTAGAGAGCGCGCAAAAGTACAAGGCGAGCGCATGGAAACTTTGAAAAGTAATGCCTTGAAAAAAGTCGCCGTAGACAGAGGCGAAATTTCAATTCTAATCGTCAACAGCGATGAGCGTAACCTCAGCATAACCAAAATCGTTTTGGAGCGCGGCTTGCCCGATTATAAAATTTACGCGGCGGGCAATCCTCTTATCGCAATTAATGTCCTTGTCAGCCGTGAGATAAGCCTTGTCGTTTTGGACGCCGATTATAACGGGCTCGATATGTTGCAACGTATTCGCGATGACGACCGCTTTAAAGAATTGCCAGTAATGATGATGTCGGGCTCGTCGCAAAAAGAACTTGTCGCTAGTGTCTTTTCATTGGGCGTTCAAGATTATGTTACTAAACCTTGCGCCCCTAAAGATCTCGTCGGCAGAGTTAATAAGTTGCTTAACGGCAAGGAAGATGACAGTTCGTCCGCCGTCGCAGTTCGTCAAAAAACTTCCTTTAATATTCTGCTGGTTGACGATGATATTTTCGACTTGCGGCAAGAACGAGAGTTGCTTAAGAATAGATTGCCCTGCGAGATAACTTCGGCTCAAAGCGCGGCGGAGGGTATGAAAATTTTAGAGGGGCACAGTATGGACGCGATTCTTGTCAGCTTAGATATGCCTTTCATTAACGGGCTGAAATTTTTATCGCTAATCGGCAACAATCCCAAGCTAAAAAATATCCCCGTGATAATTATGACGGACAGCAGAGACTTCTCGGTCATCAGCGAAATAAAAAAATCTTCGGCGGCGGGCTACGTCAAAAAACCTAACATTTCGGAGGACGATTTATCTTTAATCGAGTCGACGCTCCGCAGGCGCAGATAAAGTAAAAATTTTTTAGGAGTTGGTTCCTTGCTTTTAGTAATTGACATTGGCAACAGCAATATCGTAATGGGCACGTACAGCGGGAAAAATCTCATGAAGCATTGGCGCATTTCGACGGACAGACAAAAGACCGGCGACGAATACGGCATATTGATTAACGATTTGTTCCGCTATCAGGGCGTGAAAATTTCCGACGTTAAGGACATAATAATTTCGTCCGTCGTGCCGCCGCTGATTGTGCCGATAACAAAAATGTGCGAGCGTTATTTCAAAGTGCGCCCGCTGGTTGTCGGTCCTGGTATCAAGACGGGCATTAAGTTGAACTACGAAAACCCGCGAGCAATCGGCGCGGATAGGATTGTCAACGTTGTCGGGGCGTTTGAACATTACGGCGGACCGCTGATTGTGATTGACATTGGCACGGCGACGACTTTTGATGTTGTTTCAGAGACGGGCGATTTTTTAGGCGGAGTAATTGCGCCGGGTATCGTGTCGAGTGCGGAGTCTCTTTTCAGTTCGACGGCAAAACTTCCGCGCATTGAACTTATCCCTCCCAAAAGCGTCATCGGGCACAACACCACGACTTGTATGCAGTCGGGGATTATTTACGGCTACGTCGGGCAGATTGATGCGATTGTCGGCAAGATTCGCGAGGAAATGGGCGCGGATTGGAATGCAAAAGTTATCGCGACGGGCGGGCTTGCTAAGATGATTCACCGCGAATCAAAGACGATAGATAAGATTGACCACTTCTTAACGCTCAGCGGCTTGCGCGTTTTATATGAACGGAACTCGCAATGACGGTAGCGGAAATTTTTAAGACGCCGATATTTCTTGCGCCGATGGCGGGCGTCACTGATACGGCGTTTAGAATTTTGGTTAGGGAGCTTATCGGCGACGACGGGAAAAATTTGCTGATGTTTTCGGAAATGGTAAGCGCGGCGGGCATTCACTATCGTAACGAAAAAACTTTGGCGATGTTGGAAACGGTGGCGGCGGAGCGTCCTATTGCGATTCAAATTTTCGGCTCCGCCCCTGCAATCTGCGCGGAGGCGGCGGCTTACGTCGAACAACTCGGCTCGGCTGCCGTCATTGATTTTAATGCAGGTTGTCCCGCGCCTAAAATCGTCAAGAACGGCGAAGGTTCCGCACTCATGAAAAATCCCGCGCTCCTCGAAAAAATTTTATCCGCCGTAAAAAAATCTGTAAGCTTGCCCGTCAGCGTAAAGATTCGGCTCGGTTGCGATACGATTAATGCCGTCGAAGTTGCCAAACGTGCGGAAAATGCGGGTGTCGACTTCATAACCGTACACGGCAGGACTCGCGAACAATTTTATTCGGGCGCGGCGAATTGGGAGGAAATCGCCAAAGTCAAAGCCGCCGTGAAAATCCCCGTCATTGCCAACGGCGACGTTAAAGATTTTGACAGCTTGGATAAAATTCTTGAAGTGACTAAAGCCGCCGGCGTGATGATTGGCAGAGCCGCGCAGGGCAATCCGTTTATTATCAATCGCTTGCTGAAATATTTTTTGACGGGCGAAAAACTTCCTCCGCCGACTGTCAACGAACGCGCCGAAATTATGCGTCGACATCTGGAGAAAATTATTTTTTACAAGGGCGAACGTGTTGGCGTCCGTGAAATGCGGGCTCATGCCGCGTGGTACACTAAGGGCTTGACGGGCGGAGCCGAGCTTAGGAATTCATTCAACCGCGCAGATTCCGCCGAAGATTTTTTGAAAATTATTGAGGTTATACATGGACGATAAAACACTTACCGCGCAGGTCTCCGAACTCAGAGAGAAATTGCGCGAGTGGAAAAAAATTCAAATCGAAAAGGAGAAACGCAAAATGGCTGAAGAGAATGATAAGAAACCTTCAATTTGGAGCGGCTACACCGACGAGGATAAGGCGGCTATGGAAAATTTGGCGGCGGGCTATATCGATTTTATAAGCCGTTGCAAAACCGAGCGCGAAAGTGTTCTGGAGGCTGTCAAGTGCGCGGAGGCTGTCGGTTATAAAAATCTCGACGACGTGATTAAAAATAAAATCAAACTCAAGGCGGGCGATAAAGTTTACAGCGTCTGCATGAAAAAAACCGTCGCGCTCTTCCAAATCGGTACTGAGCCTCTCGAAAACGGTTTGAAAATTCTCGGTGCGCATATCGACACTTGCCGCTTAGATTTAAAACAGAATCCGCTTTACGAAGACGGCGGGCTTGCTTACATGGACACGCATTATTACGGCGGCATTAAAAAATATCAGTGGGTGACGTTGCCGCTCGCAATGCATGGCGTTGTTGTTAAAAAGGATGGGCGCGTCGTAGAAATTGTTATCGGCGAGGACGACAGCGATCCCGTTTTCTGCGTAACTGATTTGCTGATTCATTTATCGCAGGAACAACTTAAGAAAACCGCTGACAAAGTTATCGAGGGCGAAAAGCTTGATATACTCGTCGGCAATTATCCGCTCAAAGAAAACGATAAAGAGTCCGTCAAAAAAGGCGTGCTGAAACTTTTAAAGGATAAGTACGACCTCGACGAGGAAGATTTTATGTCGGCGGAACTCGCGTTGGTTCCGGCGGGCAAGGCGCGGGAACTCGGCTTCGATAAAAGTATGGTGCTCGGCTACGGGCAAGATGATAGAGTTTGTTCTTATACGTCGTTGGTTGCAATGTTGGAGGCGGCGAATCAAACTTTTGGCAAAACCGCGTGCTGTCTGCTTGTCGACAAGGAAGAAATCGGCAGTTATGGCGCGACGGGTATGCAGTCTCAATTCTTGGAGAATACGCTCGCGGAAGTTCTGAATGCTTGCGGGCAATACAGCGAACTTGCCTTACGTCGTGCGTTGAGAAATTCTTTTATGCTCAGTTCCGACGTTTCCAGTGCTTACGACGCGCTTTACGCTTCCGCTTACGAAAAAAAGAACGTCGCTTATCTCGGCAAGGGAATGGTTTTTAATAAGTTCACGGGCTCACGCGGCAAAAGCGGTTCCAGCGACGCCAACGCCGAATACGTCGGGAAACTGCGCGGCATTCTCGATAAGCACAACGTCCATTATCAGTTCAGCGAACTCGGCAAAGTCGATTTGGGCGGCGGCGGTACTATCGCTTATATGATGGCGAAATACGGCATGGAAGTTATCGACAGCGGCGTTGCGGTTCTTAGTATGCACGCGCCTTTTGAGGCGACTTCCAAAATCGATATTTACGAAACTAAAAAAGGTTATTCCGCGTTCCTCAGCGAGATTTAAAAGTTTATGTAGAAAAATTAATCGCATGAAAAAATATTTTAAAATCATGAGGCTTGACCATTGGATAAAGCAATTTTTTATCGTGCCGGGAATTGTCTGCGCATTTCTCCTTACGAAAATAAATTTCTCCATTGAAAATCTTTTGGCGGGCTTTTTCGCGACGTGTCTGATTGCCTCCGCCAATTACGTTATCAACGAATACCTCGACGCTGAATTTGATAAGCATCACCCAACAAAAAAATTTCGTGCCGCCGTCAAAGAGACAATGAACGGCAAAATTATTTTTCTGCTGTGGCTCGCATTGACGATTGTCGGATTAAGCATTGCCGCGCTCGTCAACAGTTATTTTCTAGCAATGGCGACGTGGCTTTGGCTCATGGGAATTTTTTATAACGTCAAGCCGATTAGGACGAAAGACCTTGCTTATCTCGACGTGCTGACTGAGTCTGTTAATAACATGATTCGCCTGCTGATGGGTTGGTTTATCGTCGTGGAAGGATTTATTTTGCCGCCGTCAAGCATAGTATTGGGTTATTGGATGCTCGGCGCGTTCCTCATGGCGATAAAGCGTTATGCCGAATACCGCATGATTAACAACCCTGAACTCGCCGCCGCTTACAGAAAATCTTTCGCGCACTACTCGGAGTCATCTCTCTTGATAAGCGCATTTTTCTACGCAATGTGTTCGGTCTTTTTTATCGGCGTGTTCCTCGTGAAATATCGAATCGAATTGGTATTGTTCATGCCGCTCCTCATTGGGCTGTACTGTTATTATTTTTGGCTGTCGTTCAAAAAAGATTCAGCGGTTCAAAAGCCCGAAAAACTTTATCACGAACGCGGGCTGATGATTTACTGTCTACTGTCAATAATTTTTTTCGCGGTATTGATGACGATTGACATTCCCGCGCTTAAAATTTTTACGACGAACGAACTGATTCATTTATGAAAAATTACAAGGCTTGGATTTTGGATTTTGACGGTACACTAACTCGACAACTGCCCGTGCGAATTTTTATGGCTCTTTGGCTGGCGAGCTATTATTTTTTCCGTCCGACGCGGATCAAAGAAATTTTTATCTTGCGAGATTGGCGGCGGCTTAGAGAAAATCGTTTCTGCGCGGAGGCAAAAAATTTCCGTGAACTTCAACTTGCGGAATTGGTTCGACATTACAAAGTTCCGAGAGAGTCCGTAGAAAAAATTTTGCAAACGTGGCTGATTGAACGTCCGCTGAAAATTTTACGTCTCTTTACTCGGAAGAAAGTCCTCGACGCCGCTAAGTTTTATCAAAGTCTTGGCGTGAGGATGATTGTTTATTCCGATAATCCCGTCCGCGAAAAATTGTCCGCGATTGAATTTTCTCCGGATGCCGCTTTCTCCGCCGACGAACTTTGTTGCATGAAACCCGACGCGCGCGGTTTGAAAAAAATTTTGGAGGAGTTCAAATTAAATCCCGCTGAAGTTCTTTATATCGGCGACCGTGACGATAGAGACGGACTTTGTGCCAAAGCGGCGGGTACAGATTATCTTGACGTAAAAATTTTTGAGGAGTCGTTATGAAAAAATTCGCGTGCCTTGTTTTTGCGTTGGGCTTGTGTTGTTTTGCAGGGAATTATTTTTTACTGCTTGAACTGAAAAATTTTTGGTGGGCAGCCCAATATCCGCTCTTTGATTTTCACGGGCAATGGGCGTTGTGCGTCTACACTCTGCGCGGTGTCGATCCTTACTCGATAATCGGAATCAAAACGCCTTTGATTGAAGAAATCGGAATCATTCCCGCCGGTTGGTCGACGACACCTTGGGGACTTGTACTCGGCAATTTTTTCTACCCCGGATTTTTAGAGTGGTTAGACGCGGTAAAATATTTTATTCTGCTGAATATTTTCCTCTTGCTGGCGACGGCACTTGTCCTCAAAAAATTTTTCCCTTTGGCGGCGATGATACTTCCCGCATTTTTCGCGAGCTTCTTTATCTCGATGTATTTCGGGAACGCGGGAGCGGTAATCTGTTGCCTGTTAATTCTGAGCTGTATTTTTGCCGATGAATTACCAATTTTGTCAGGGCTCTTAATCGGCGTGGCGATGGTGAAGCCGCAAGTTGCTTTGCCGATATGTTTTGCTTTGCTTCTGCGGAAAAATTTTAAAGTCTTGTTGACGGCGGCGATTATGAATTTTTTGGCGTGGGGCGCGGCGGCTCTTATGACCAACCAATCGCCGATAACTTTGCTGACAGAATTTTTCTCGGTAAAAACGGGCGGCAACGTAGTTTTTTCGGGACTGTTTAGTTTGGTTTTCCCCGAAGACAAATCGCTCGCTATGTTGACGAGTATGTTCGCGGGATGTTTATTCATTTGGCTAACGTGGCGGCTCGGCTTCAAGGATAAAAAAATTTTTTGGGCATGCCCTGCGTATTTAGCGACAACTTTTTTTGCGTACTCCTTCCACAACGAATTTTTTATTTTGATACTTCCCGCGCTTGCCTGTTTACATTTTGCCGACCGCGCAGATTATCTCCCGATGAAAATTTTTTGGCTTGCCGCGTTCATATTTTTAGCGTTAGGCGTCTATGTTTTGTTTTTGCTACTGAGAATTTTTGGCGCGGATTTGATAACGGCTTTCTGGGTTACACGAACAATTTTTGCCGTTGCTATAATCTTAATCGGATTTTTCATGGCGCGAACTCTCGATTAAATTTCCCATGCGAATTGTCAAAATATTTTTTGGTTACTTGTTGCAACTTTGCCCGCGAGTGTGCTAAAATACGGTTGTCTTTTAGAGGGGCGCAAGTCCCGCGAATATGTGTAAAAATTTTTGGGAGGTAATGCAAATGCCGTTAATCACAACCAAAGCTATGTTCAAGAAAGCTCACGAGGGCGGCTTCGCTATCGGCGCGTTCAACGTCAACAACATGGAAATCGTTCAGGGCATCACTAGTGCCGCTGCCGAGCTCCAATCGCCCGTCATTCTTCAGTGTTCCGCCGGCGCACGCAAATACGCTAATCATCAGTATCTCGTCCATCTCGTCCGCGCGGCTCTCGAAGTAAATGACATTCCGATCGCTCTGCATCTCGATCATGGTCCCGACTTCGCAACCTGTAAATCCTGCATCGACGGCGGCTTTACTTCCGTCATGTTCGATGGCTCGCACTATCCCTTTGCGGAAAATATCGAGAAGACCAAAGAAGTTGTCGAATATGCACACGCGCACGGCGTAATGGTTGAGGCTGAACTTGGTCAGCTCGCAGGCGTTGAGGACGAAGTCAGCGTTGATGCCGACAAAGCCCACTACACCAAACCCGAAGAAGTCGTCGAATTCGTCTCCAAGACCGGTTGCGACTCTTTGGCTATCGCTATCGGCACCAGCCACGGCGCATTCAAATTCACGCCCGAACAGTGCACGCGCAATCCCGAAACCGGCGTTCTTGAGCCGCCTGAACTCCGCTTTGACATTCTCGCCGAAATCGAAAAACAAATCCCGGGCTTCCCGATTGTTCTTCACGGCGCGTCTTCGGTTATTCCGAAGTACGTTAAAATCATCAACGACAACGGCGGCGCACTTAAAGACGCTGTTGGCATTCCCGAAGCGCAGCTCCGTAAAGCGGCACGTTCCGCAGTCTGCAAGATTAACGTCGACTCCGACCTCCGCCTTGCAATGACCGCCGGCATCCGCGAACACTTCAATCAGCATCCCGATCACTTCGATCCGCGTCAATATCTCTCGCCCGCACGCGCTTACATCAAAGAGCTCGTCGAGCACAAGATTAAAGAAGTTCTCGGCTCCGAAGGCACTGCTGCTGCTATCATGGAACTCGCCAACGCAAAATAATTTCAAACTAGTTTCGACACAAATAAACCGCTCTCGAACTTTGGGGGCGGTTTTGTTTTGCAAATATATGCGGCACGTGATACAATCGACAAAATTTTTTCGGGGGGAATTTTAATGGTTAAGATAATTTTTTCCGATATGGACGGCACGCTCCTGACGAGTGGAAATAATTTGCCTGAAGGTTTCGACGCGGCAATGGCTGAACTTAAACGCCGCAATGTCATCTTCGCACCGGCAAGCGGGCGGCAATATTACTCTCTGCTGAAGTCTTTTGAGAAGTACCGCGACGAATTTTTATTTCTTGCGGAGAATGGGACGCTTGTCATGTACAAGGGCGAGGAAGTTTGCAGTTCGCCGTTAGGTTTCGAGGCGGCGCGGAAAGTTTTGAGGGCGACTGAGGGCTTTGAAAATATTTTACGCGTGTACTGCGGCAAGAAGGACGCTTACCTCCGCCGCGAACAAGATACTCCCGAATTTCACGCCGAGCTTGATAAATATTACACGCATAACGGCGTTGTCGACAGCTTCTACGAACTTAACGACATTCCGTTGAAGATTGCGCTGTTCGACCCGACTGCCAACGCTAAGGAAAATATTTACGACAAGCTCACGCAGTTCTACGACAGTTTGCAAGTTGTATTGAGTTCGGATTATTGGGTTGATGTGATGTCGCCGGGCATTAACAAGGGCGAGGCGGTTAAAAATATTCAGCGTATCATGAACTTCAAACGCGAAGAATGCGCGGCGTTCGGCGATTATCTTAACGATTATGAAATGATGCAGGCGGTCGATTACGGTTTTGCGATGACGAATGCTCATCCCGACTTGAAAAAAATTGCCAGATTCGAGACGGAGAGCAATGACGAGGCGGGCGTTCTTATCGGGATTCGGCGGCTCATTGCTTACGGGTTGATTTGAATGGTTACGGCGATATTTCCGGCGGCGGGCGCGAGTCGTCGAATGGGCGGCGGCGTAAATAAAAATTTAATGGAGCTTGCAGGCGAGCCGATTTTGATTCGGACGTTGAAAATTTTTTCGCAAGTCGAGCGCATAAACTTTTTAATCGTGATAGTCGCGGCGCACGAAGTCGAGGCAGTAGAAAAACTTTTAAACGCAACTACAGGATTAAAATCTTGGCGCGTGGTTATCGGCGGTAGCGAACGGCAATATTCAATCGCGAACGGCTTAAAATTTTTACCCGACGACGCAGAAATAATTTTGGTGCACGACGCGGCGCGCCCGTTAATATCTGCGCGGACAATCAACGAGGTAATCGACGCGGCAGGGAAATTTGGCGGAGCAATAGCGGCAGTTCCTTCAAAGGACACGATAAAAGTTGTCGACGCAGAAGGATTTGTTAAGCAGACGCTGCCGCGCAGGGAATTAGTCGCAGTCCAGACGCCGCAAGGTTTTCGACGGGAAATTTTATTGCGTGCTTACGATACGGCGTTGAAAGAAAATTTTTTAGGCACGGACGACGCAAGTTTGGTTGAACGGCTGGGCTTGGAGATAAAGATTGTGGCGGGCGATTATCGGAATATAAAAATCACGACGCCCGAAGATATAAAAATTGCGGAAACTTTTTTGAGAGGCGGAATTAAATGATTCGTTTTGGAATTGGCTACGACGTGCATGAACTCGTGCCGAATCGGAAATTGATATTGGGCGGCGTTGAAATTGAACATACGCTGGGGCTTATATCGCATTCGGATGGCGACGTTTTGATTCACGCGATAATAGACGCATTGCTTGGCGCGGCGACGCTCGGAGATATTGGACAGCATTTCCCGATGACGGCGGAGTTCAAAGATATTTCAAGCGTCGAACTGCTGAAAAGAACTTGCACACTTGTCGCGGCGAAAGGTTATTCAATCGGCAATGTTGATTCGATAATCGTCGCGCAACGTCCGAAGCTCGCACCGCATATCCTAAAAATGCGTGAACGTTTAGCGGAAGTTTTACAGGTAGAAATTGATTCAGTCAGCGTAAAAGCAAAGACGGAGGAAGGGCTCGGCTTTACGGGCGCGGAACAAGGAATTTCGGCGTATGCTGTGGTGAGCTTAGAAAAATGTTCATGAAATTTTTTTCGCGTATCAAAAAAGATATACGCGTCGTCTTTGAGCGCGACCCTGCGGCAAAAAGCGTGCTTGAAGTCGTCCTGTGCTATTCGGGGCTCCACGCGATTTGGTTGCATAGAATTTCGCACGCCCTTTTCAAACACGGCTGGATAGTTTCTGCGCGGCTGGTATCGAACTTCTGCAGATTTTTGACGGGCATTGAAATTCATCCCGGCGCGACGATTGGCGACGGACTTTTTATTGATCACGGGACGGGAATTGTAATCGGCGAGACGGCGGAGCTTGGTAAAAACGTGACACTTTATCAAGGCGTGACACTCGGCGGCACCGGTAAGGAAAAGGGCAAGCGTCATCCGACAATCGGCAATAATGTTGTCGTGGCGACGGGCGCGAAAGTTTTAGGCTCGTTCAAAGTCGGCGACCATGCCAAAATCGGCGCGGGCTCTGTCGTATTAAAAGAAGTTCCGCCGCATGCAACCGTTGTAGGAATACCGGGGCGCGTCGTCGTCTTACATGGAATGCGCGTTCATAACGAGGAAGAATATCGCGAGGCAGTTGCGGAACTTTGCAGGGCGCGTGGTTACGACGCTAATAATCCAAACGTCCGCGCAGAACTTATGGAGGAGATTGACGTTGATTTGAATCACAATGTTTTGCCCGACCCCGAACGCGAAATGATTGACATTGCGCTCCGTCAGATTCAAAGGTTGGAGGCTCGCGTCAGTGAATTGGAAACGGAACTTGCCGCCGCCCGCGCAGAAATTTCTAACGAGGCAATGCGCACCTCGTCTATCGAAGTCGCTTTAAGTAACAAAGTAAGTACCAAAGTCAATTTAAAGAAGTAGAAGGAGTGATTGCTTATGATTAAAGTTTTCAACACGATGAGCCGCACGAAGGAAATTTTCAAGCCGCTTAAGAAGGGCGAGGTTAGTATTTATTGTTGTGGCGTGACGCCTTACAATGCGCCGCATATCGGCAATGCCCGCCCGTTCGTGACGTGGGATGTAATTCGTCGTTTCTTCAAGAAAAGTGGCTACGAAGTCCGTTACGTGCAGAATTTCACCGACGTTGACGACAAGATTATCAAAGCCGCTAATGAGCAGGGCGTCACGTGGAAGGAAATTTCCGAGAAAAATATCGCGGCGTATTTCAAGAGTATGGACGCGCTCAACGTTCGCCACGCAGATATTTATCCCAAAGTTTCCGAGACGATGGAAGATATTATCAAGATGATTCAGACGCTCGTCGACAAGGGTTTTGCTTACGTTTTGGATAACGGCGATGTTTTCTACAGCGTCGAGGCGGATAAAAATTACGGCAAATTGAGTGGGCGCAAGCTTGAAGATATGATGGCTGGGGCTCGCGTCGAAGTTGATAATCGTAAGCGTCACCCGATGGATTTTGCGTTATGGAAGGCGTCGAAGCCCGGCGAACCTTCTTGGGAAAGTCCTTTTGGCGCGGGGCGACCGGGTTGGCATATTGAATGCTCGGCGATGTCTCTGAAATATCTGGGCGAGAAATTTGACTTTCACGGCGGCGGCTCCGATTTAATTTTCCCGCACCATGAAAACGAAATCGCGCAGAGTCAAGCGGCAATCGGCGATGAAAATTCTTTTGCGCAGTACTGGTTGCACAACGGCTTTATCACAATCGGCAACGAGAAAGCCAGCAAATCCGATAAGCAAATGGTTAAGGCGACGAAAGGTTTCTTCACGGTCGAAGAGATTTTGGCGAAGTATGCCGGCGAAGTTGTTAGGCTTTTCTTATTGCAGACGCATTACCGCAATCCGCTTGAGTTCAGTGAGGCGCGAATCATTGAGGCTCAAGAATTTTTCGGGAAGTTGGCGAAGGCTTATTGGCAACTGGATGAATTAGCGCGTAAAGTTCATGCGGGCGAGTTCATAAAGGATACGGGCGAGAAAAATTTTGCGATAACGGCGAGTCCTGCTTGCGGGCTGGCTGATTTGGGCGAGCGTTTACTGTCGAATTTTTATGCGGCGATGAGCGACGACTTCAACACCGCGCTTGCGATAACGTACATGTTCGAGTTGGCTAAGGAAATCGGCGGTTACTACGGCGGGTTTGTTAAGGGCGAGATTTTGCCCGTGACGATTGACGGCGATATAATCTTGCGCACTCGCGACATTTATATGGAGATGGCGGAGATAATCGGCATATTCGAACAGCCCGTACCCGTTACGAAGGCGGAAGAAAAATCTGATGAATCTGCGCTTGTCGATTCGCTTATGAAGATAATCCTTGCGCTCCGTCAAGAGGCACGCGCCGCTAAAAATTGGGCAACGGCTGATAAAATTCGCGACGAACTCAAAGCAACCGGAATTGTCGTCGAAGACACGCCGCAGGGAGCAACATGGAAACGCGCCTAAATTTTCCTGCCGAAGAAATTAAAACGTTGTCGCCGCTGATTCTTGCGCACATTGGCGACGCGTATTTTCATCTGTACGTTAGGACGCGCCTCTTGCAAGTCACGCACAACATTACACGCTTGCACGACCTCAGCGCGGAAATTGTTTCGGCGACCGCGCAGGCTAAAATTTATCACGCGATAGAAAATTTTTTAACGGACGATGAGCGCGACATTTTCAGACGAGGACGCAATGCCAAAAGTCACGCGCCGCGAAATGCAACCGTCGCCGAATATCACGCGAGCACCGGCTTTGAAGCTTTGTTGGGAGAATTATTTTTACGGAAAAATTTTATGCGGCTTGAAGAAATTTGCGAGCTGGCATTCAAGGAGGCGTCAACATGAAAAAAATTTTATCCGTTACGATTTTGATTGGGATTTTATTAATCTGCGCGGCGTTCACGGCTAATCATGACGATTCGATTTACTATCCGCGTCTCGACGTTTACAACATGACTTCGACCGCCGACAAAATTATCTTGACGCATTACCCGAACGTTCAGCAGGAAACTGAATACAGTTGCGGAGCCGCCGCCGCGAGGAGTGTCCTAAATTATTTCGGGCGCGACGATTTTGACGAGCCGACGCTGATTAAAAAATTAAAAACCAAGCCGAAAATCGGTACGAGCCTCAGCAACATGGTAAAATTTTTTAAGAGTATCGATTGGGAAGTTCAAAGCAGATTGGATACGCCGCCGATGGATGAATTTGCGTTTCAAAAGTTCGTCAGAGAAAATCTTGCGCAGGGTAAGCCGATTATCGTTGAGAATGTTGAATGGGGCGGGCATTGGCGCGTTATAATCGGCGTCGACACGCTGGGCACTGCTGATCTTTATGACGACGTTTTGATTTTCGCCGACCCTTACGACACGAGCGATCACAATCAAGACGGCTATACAGTCGGGAGCCTCGACAGATTTTATTGGATGTGGTTTGATCATTGCATGTTGCCGGAGGGCGAACGTAATCAGGCTTGGCTAATCGCGACGCCTAAGGAGAAAACTTGAATGGACAATTTAATTTTCGGGCGCAATGCCGTTATGGAGCTGTTAAAGTCGGGGCGGAGCGTCAACAAAATTTTTATCGCGGAGGGCAGTCGCGACGGTTCGATTCAAAAAATATTTGCCCTTGCCAAAACAGCGGGCGTTGTTGTAGAATTTGTAGCGCGTGATAAACTTGATAAGCTGTGCGACGGGCGACATCAAGGCGTTGCGGCGTTGGCGGCGGCTGTCAATTATGTAAGCGTCGAAGAAATTTTGGAGCTTGCCGAGAGTAAAAACGAATCGCCGTTCATAATTTTGCTTGACGAGTTGGAAGACCCTCAGAATTTTGGTGCGATACTTCGGACGGCTGAGGCTGTCGGAGTGCACGGCGTGATAATCCCTAAACGTCGGAGCGTCCAACTCAATGCGACAGTATTTAAAACTTCGGCAGGCGCGGCGGAATATGTCAAAGTTGCGCAAGTTACGAACGTCGCCCAAACCCTTAAAAATCTGCGCGGACTCGGATTAAAAATTATCGGCTCGGACATGGGCGCGGAAATTAATTTTCGGCAAGCGGATTTGACGGGCGGAATTGTTTTAATAATCGGTAGCGAGGGCAAAGGCATGAGGCGTTTGACGCGAGAAAGTTGCGACGTGTTGATAAAAATCCCGATGGTCGGCAAAATTAATTCGCTTAACGCTTCGGCGGCGGGCGCGGTGCTTATGTACGAAATTTTTACGCAGAGACAATTAAAATGACAAAGAAGCGACCGCATTATCTGGTTGACGGCTACAATCTGATTCACATCTGGCGCGAGATTAACACTGACGATTTGGCGACGGCGCGTGAATTTTTGATTAGGAGCTTGCACGAATACGGCGCGTATGAAAAATTCGAGATAACTTTGGTCTTCGATGCCGCACGTAGCGAGGACGAGGAGCACACGGAAATTTACGACGATTTTTTCCGAGTAATTTACAGCGGCTTCAACGAGACGGCGGATAAAGTTATTGAGCGGCTGAGTTACGAGGAAGTCGGCAAGCGGCGCGAGGTTCACGTTGTGAGTTCGGACGCGGCGATTGAGACCGTCATATTGGGGGCGGGCGCGTATCGGCATCCTTCGCGAGAATTTTATCGGGCGGTTAAAAGGGCTAAACAGCACTTGCGCAAAGAATATCTCGGCAATGTGACTTTGCCCGTTAAACGCAACGAAGTCGGCGATAGAATCGGCGCAGATGTTTTCGCCAAGCTTGAGAAACTTCGGCGAGGTAAATAGAAAAATTTTTTTATTAGGAGTGTGAAACCGTATGGCGTCAAAAAGAATCTACCAAATCGCAAAAGAAATCGAGCGCGACGAAAAAGATATAATCGCGTTCTTGACGGGGCAGGGAATTAAAGTCGGCAATCGACTCAGCGCGGTCAGCGAGGAAGCTTACAACATGCTTAAGGAGAAATTTCTCGCGCCGCCCGAACCCGAACCTGCACCGCCTCCGCCGCCCGAACCTAAACCCGTCGTTAAGGAAGAACCCGCGCAGGTTGAACAAGCCGCCGCTCCCGTCGTACAAGCTCAACCTAAATTCGTGCCCAGCGATAAAAAGAAAAAGAAAAAAAATAAGCCCTTCCCTAACCCCGACGAAAATGCGCAAGAAGAACAGCCCGTCAAGGAAGTTTCGGCGGCTAAGATTGAGGCTATGGATGTGCGGACGCGGACAGTTATGTTCGAGGCGATTAAAGCCGGCAATGATTTTATAAGAAGCTACAACAGCAATTCGGGGCAACCTGAACCGTTTGATAGAAAAGCAACCATTACGCCTAATATGGACATGTGGGCGATGATGTTCAATTTCAAGTTTGAATACCCCGACAGTTCGCCCGTGCGCTATTGGCAGTCTATGTCGAAAGTGGCGACCAGAGCTTTCAAGATGATGAATAATTTCGGCTTAAGGAACAGAGAAGCTTTGGCGGAAATGCGTGACATAATGAACCCCGTCGCTAGCTACGTACCTCGCGAAGTCTTCACAGACGAAGAGAATCAGAAATTCGAGGCGCAACAAAAACTTTTATTCCGGACGTTCGGGCACGGCATGGGCGCAGTCAACGATAATCTTTACGACTTGAAGTTATACGCCGACCGCATGAAGGTTAAATATGAACACGCTAACCTTTTGGATTACGTCACGAATCCCGAATCCGAATTTAGAGGCAATGACCGTGCGCCTTTCTACGAATTTGCGGAGACGGTTGCTTACAGCATTCGCGGCGTTGCTCGGCGGTTAATGTTTTTCTTAGACAACAAGGAGCGCATTCAAAATATCGTCAATGAGTTCTTCGGCTGGCTCGACGGTTACGCTAAACTTAAAGAACAGGGCGCGGACGTCGCTAAGTTGGAAAAATATCTCGCGCTTGAAGAGAAATTTATTAACATTGTCGAGTTCATGGCGTTCGATGAGAATTTACTTTACGCTCCCAAAAAGAAGCCTGTGCCTTTCGATACGGCTGTCAGATTGCTCAGAGAATACAGCGAAAATCTTGACGACCCCGACGCCGAACGTAATTTCAAGTACAAAGTGCGCGGCGTAACCAACGTCGCTTACAAGCCGAAGGAATATATTTTCTTGTATCGATTCGCGGGTTTGGAGCCGAATAAAGATTATCGCCCGCCCGAAGAAATTGCCGCCGCCGAAGCCGCTGCTAAAGCCGCTGAAGAAAATAAAGAAAACCCCGCCGCTAACGACGAGGCTTAAGCTCAACCCCAGAACATATGTTTTTTCCAGAAGACTATCGCCGCGACGATTGACGCCAATAACGCTATCGCTATCACGATTAAAAAGCCCAAATTATTTTCGGCGAGCGGAACCGGCACGTTCATCCCGAAGAAACTCGCAATGACTGTCGGCACCGCAATTATAATCGTCATCGCCGCGAGGAATTTCATAACCATGTTTTGGTTGTTGGAAATTATCGACGAGAAAATATCCGCCATCTGCGAAAGAATTTGGCTGTACATTTCAACCATCTCGCGCGCCTGCTTATTCTCAATGATAACGTCTTCGAGTAAGTCTTCGTCCTCCTCGTAAATTTCCAAAATCCCTTCGACGGAACGAGAATTTCTGAGGCGCAGAAGTTTTTCAAAGACGGCGTCATTGGAGCGGAGCGAGGCATTAAAATAAGTCAAGCCCTTTTGCAATTCCATTAGCCGCAAAATATCCGAGTTGCGCATTGAACTGCGCAGTTGCTCTTCGATTTCGTCGGAGAGCTTATTTATTTGCCGCAGGTACCGCAGATAAAACGTTGCCGAGCGATATAAAATTTCAAATAAAAATTGCGTGCGCTTGTAAGTGTGGAAAAGCCGCGCCGTTCGCTGATTGAAACTCGCCATAACAGGCGTCTCCTCTAAGCAAACCGTGATGATGTATTGTTTCGTCAAGATAATTGACAGCGGCAACGTGTCGTAACTTTCCTCTTCGTAGACGATTGGCACGTTCGTAAGAATCATAACCGAGCCATCTTCCGTGTCCAAATGCGAACGTTCTTCCTCGTCGAGTGCGGCGCGTAGAAAATCCGGCTCCACTTGCGTCAACGCGCTCACTTCCCGCAGTTCGTAAGGCGTCGGGTCGACTATATTTATCCACGCGCCCTTCTGCAACGTTCGCAGCGTCAACTTCTCCAAGTGCCCCGATTCCTGCGATTTATAAATTTCAACCAACGGTATCGCCCCCTTCCGCCAAGATTTTACTACAAACGCCCAAATTTTTTAAGTATGAAGGAAATTTTTTTGCGGCGTTTAAATTTATCGCTTGCAGAGCTTGCGGATTATTCGTTCCAAAATTTCTACGCCTGCGCGTCCCGTTTTTAATTTAAAATCCGCCTCCGCCAATTCTATGAAAGTTTCCTCCAACAATTTTTCCGGATAACTTTTTGCAACCTCGCCGATTTTTTGTGCGATGAAAGGATTCATTTCTAGCGGCTCGCCTAATCGTTTCCCCGTCACGCCCTGCGCCATAAAATATTTTGCCCGCAAGAGTCGGCGCACGTGATTAACCAACAGCGTCGTCACGAGCGGAATTTTCGTGGGAGTTTTTGCCTGCGCTTTCAATAGATAAATTGCTTTTTGGGCTTTGCGTTCGTCAACGGCGTCCGCTAAGGCGAAATCTGATACTTCGGGCGGAGCGAGCATATTTTTCTGCAAATCTTCTATGGTTATCTCTTTGCCCGCGACGTTCAGCGCGATTTTGTCGAATTCATTTTCCAGATACCACAGCGAAATTTCCGGCAAAATTCCAAGCCGTTCATTGAAGTAACGCCGCGCCGAGCCGCTCAGTTTTTTGCCAATCGATTGAAGTTTTTCGTTCAGCCAATCGTCGATTTCCCAAGCTCTTAACGGCTCCGCCTCCAAAACCTCGCCGACTTGCAAAATTATTTTATAAAGCTTGCGACGTTTATCCGCCTTCTTTGCCGTGAAAATTACGTAGTTTGTTGGTTGCATGTCCTTTAGAATATTTTCGAGGCGTTCGATTTTTTTATCCTCGCTGAAGAAAGGCGCGTTCTTGACGAGCACAACATTTTTTGAACCGAAAAATGGCGAGCTGTCAATCGCGCTGATAATTTCGCTGACTGCGGGTTTGGCGTCGCAATCGAACGTTAAGAGTTCCGTTGTTTTATCGACGTTCAGACGCGCCAAAATTTTTTCCCGCGCCTTATCGATAAAAAAAGTTTCCGCGCCACTCAGCAGATAAACATTTTTAATTTTGCCGTCGAGTGCGCTCATAAAATCTTTAAACTTCAAATTATCACCCCTATTGATTGGAGATGTTTTTAAATGATTTCTCACGATGTTTACGCCTTAATTGACCTCGAAGCCGTTCGCCATAACTTGAAAGAAATTCGCCGTCATATTAACCCCGCGTCCAAGCTGTGCGTTGTCGTCAAGGCTAATGCTTATGGGCACGGCGCGATTGAAGTTTCTAAAATTGCCGTTGAATGTGGCGCGGATTTTTTAGCAGTGGCTACTTTTGGCGAAGGTCGTTATCTGCGTGTCGCGGATTTTGATTTGCCGATTTTGATTCTCGGCTTGATTCCTCCCGAAGCCGCTTACTACGTTGTCTCCAACAATTTAACGCAAGCCGTAGCAGATTTTGAATTGGCGAAAGAACTTTCTGACGCCGCTGTAAAACTTCGCAAGACGGCAAAAATTCATCTCAAAATTGAAACGGGCATGGGCAGAATTGGCGTCGCGCCCGATAAAGCTGTCGAGCTTGCCGAAAAAATTTCTCGCTTGCCAAATGTCGAGTTGGAAGGCGTATTTTCGCATTTCGCCGACGCCGATAATCCCGATAGAACTTTTACCAACCATCAAATCGAAATTTTCAAAGAGACGGCAGATAAAATTTGGCAAGCCGGGATTGACATAAAAATTTTCCACATCGCCGAGTCCGCCGCCATTCTCGACATCCCCGAAGCGCATTTCGATATGGTTCGTTCGGGGATTATAACTTACGGCTTGTATCCTTCCGCCGACGTTCGCAAAACGGTTGAACTTAAGCCCGCCATGAAACTTGCTACTCGCGTTGTTTACTTGAAAAAAATTCCTGCGGGCGTGTCAATCGGCTACGGGCGCGAATTTGTCGCCGAACGTGATTCTGTGATTGCGACGTTGCCGATTGGTTATGCCGACGGTTATATTCGCGCTTACAAAAATTTTCACGTCGAGATTAACGGACAACTCGCTCCGATTGCCGGCAGAATTTGTATGGATCAGACGATGATTGACGTAACGGATATTGACGGCGTTGAAGTTGGCGACGAAGTGATTTTGTTCGGCTCCGATTTAATTTCTATCGACGACGCCGCCCGCCATTTAAACACGATTAATTACGAGGTCACGTGTTTAATTCCGACAATGCGGACAAGAGTAACGAGGATATTCAAAGGGCTCTGAGTTTGGCAAAAAATTCAGCCTTCCATAAACGAAATTTAAACTCCGTCAGCCCGAAACGTGGCTTGCGAATATGGACGCGATAAAGTTCGTAAGGATTCGTTTCAAGCGTATTCAAGCCAGCCTCGCCCGTTACAGCCGTCAAATAATTTTCCTCGCGCAGAAGCTCTTCCAGTTTCGAATTGAACGCGCCATTTGGATAAGACAAACTGCAAATCGGTTGCAAGCCGCTCCATTCCAAATAAATTTTCGACTCGCGAACTTGCCGCCGTTTAAAAGTATCATCAAGCTCCGTTAATGGCAAATGGTCTGAGGTGTGTGAACCGATTTCAAGCCCACGCCGTTCCATATCCTTAAGCTCGTCGAACGTCAAATAACCTGCCCTGCCCAATTCGTTCGTTATCACGTAAATTACCGCCGTCATCTTGTGCGCCTCCAATATCGGCAACATCTCCGAATAATTATCAGCATAGCCGTCGTCGAAGGTCAGCACAATCGGTTTATCGGGGAGTTGTCGGTAGCCGCGAACGGCGTACATAAAATCTTTTAACGTTATCGTCGTGTAACCTTCCGCTTGCAAATAATCTAACTGCGCGGCAAAATCGGCGGGCGGCACGTTGTAAATTTCAAAATCGGGGTCGAGCGGCGCGTCCGTCACTTGATGATATTCCAATATCGGAAAACCTTCGGGCTCCGGCAATAAAAAAATTATCGCGCACACAATCAAAATCGCGACGCCGATAATTCGCAAACCAATCACCTCCGCGCAGATTATAGCATAAAAAAACCCCCGCGACTTTGCAGGGGATATTTTTTTAGTAACTGAGCCACGTAAAAATAAAAATCGCGATTGAGACAACGCCGTTGCGCATGAAGTAGGCTTGAGTGACTTCGCGATAATCGCCCGCCTTAACGATTGAATGCTGATAAATCAGAGCCAACGCCGCAATCGCCACGCCGATAAAATACATCTTGCCCAAACTCAATATGAGCCCGACGATTATAAAGCAGACGATTGAAATTACGTGGAGAATTTTTGCGATATTCAACGCTCCAGTCGCGCCGTATTTTGTTGCTAGGGAATGGAGCCGTTGCGATTTGTCGAACTTTTCATCTTGCGCACCATAAACCGCGTCGAACGCCCCAATCCATAACGCGACCGCCACGCATAAAATTATCATTGGCAAGGAAATTTTTTCTGTCAAAGCAACCCACGCGCCCGCCGGAGCCATCGCTATCGCCAAGCCCAAGAATAAGTGACACCACGCCGTAAATCTTTTCGTGAACGGGTAGATTATAAACGGCACCGCCGCCACCGGCAAAAGTTTTAAGCAAATCGGCGGCAACTGCGCGACGGCTACGACTAAAATAATCAAACACGCGACGATAAAGATTAACGCTTCGGGCTTGGAAATTTCGCCGCGCACCATTGCCCGATAAGATAATCTCGGCTGGAGTTTGTCGTATTTCAAATCCGCGAGGTTGTCAATCGCTATCGCCGCCCACCGCGCAGACGTTATCGCGATTAAAATTAAAATAACCGTCCAAAAGTCAGGATGTCCGTCCGCCGCCATGAATGCGCTTGCCAATGCGAACGGCAAACTAAATATCGTGTGCGGCAAGGCGACGTTGTTGGCGTGCGCTTTGAATTTGTTCATCGACGCTCATAATCTCCGTCGGGCAAAAGTTTCCAGGTTTCATTCGCCCGCGCAGAATTTTTAATTACACGCTCGATATTTTTGCTGTCACTGAAATTGTAAAAAGCCTCCGCCGCCTCACGAGACTTGCCACCCGCCACGTGACGATTAATCAGCCGTTCGCGCAAAAGTTGCGGCTCCGCCTCAATAAACACCGAATAATCCGCCAGCACGCGAACATTCGTCCAGCCCGAATCCCTCAGCAACAAGTAATTGCCTTCCAACAAAATTATATCGTCCTCGACGCTCCAATAATCGGGCAACACGTCATGAATCTTGCGGTCGTAAACGTTCCAATTCGTGCCTTCCTGCCGAGCCTCGCGAATCTTATCAATCAGCAAATCCATATCGAACGTCTCCGGCGCGCCTTTGACATCGCGCATTAGAATTTGTTCGCCGTCGCGCTCAATCGTCGTGACATTCATATAAGCCGCCGTGTAGTGGAAACCGTCCATGCTGAGAGCACGGATAACTTCAACCTCTTTGGAACGCTCGCGGCTGAGTTGTTCAAGGAATTTCGCAAGAATCGATTTGCCTGCTCCGGGCGGCGCGACTAAGTACGCAATAACTTTCCTGTCCAGCGTCATCTTTAAATCGGTCAGCTCGTGTAGGAACGGCATAAAAATTTTATCAATCGTCTCCACGCTGAACTTGACCTCTTGCCAAAGCCCGTCGACTTCCAAGTTGTAAGTTAAAAATTTTTTCTCCATAAATCCTCCTCAAAAACTCAATCATAAACATCGCCGCGTTTGTCAATCCTCACGACGAAGATAATCACTTTATCGTCCTCAATCTTTGCGATAATTCGATAGTCCCCGACGCGATACCGCCAATAGCCGTACCACTCGCCGCTCAACGCTTTGCCGATCCGTCGAGGATTTTCGCAATCGACTAAGTTTTTATCAATCCACGTTTTGATTCGGTTACGAATGGGCGCATCAAGCTTTGCAATTTTTTCATTACGTGCGGATCGTATTCAACGCTGTATTTCTTCATACTGCTTCAAGCTCCCGCCAAAATTGTTCGTGCGAAATCGTCACTGGATTTTTCAAATACTCCGCATAAGCCGCGTCCGCGTCGCGAATGTCCTCATCGTCTTCGAGGCGGTCAAGTATCGCCTGCTTGCAATATTCCGTTAAAGTGAGCCCTTTTTTTTCCGCAAAACCTTTTATCAATTCTACGGCTCCCTCAGTGAGGGTTACAGTCACTTCGACCTTTTTCATTTTAATCACGCTCCTTTTTACTCAAGAAAAATCGCCGCGCTTAACGAGTTCACGCGCCGCCTTGCCCGTCAAATGTTCAATCGTCATGACAAGCACGAACAACGCATCCAATCTGCCGAGTTCCTTTGCACGACGTTCGGGGCTTGCCGTCGACGAATATTTATCTGCTAACAGCTCAAGCCCGCGCAGTTTATCGGGGTCGGCGTTATCCTCGACAATTTTTATCCGCCCAAATGCAATCGCGCTTGAAAAATACGTCGTGAACTCTTCGGCAATGACTTCGTGTTTATCGACGACGCAAAACGAAACTTTATCATTGCGCCGAATCGCGTCGAGCTTATGCCCGATCTTCGCGCTGTGAAAATAAATCTTGTTGCCCTCGACGGCGTAATTAATCGGCAAGGCGTAGGGGTAATCATCGTCGCCGGAAAGTGCCAATATTCCGAATTCGCCCTCGCGCAAAATTTTCCACGCCGCCTCGTCGCTGATGATACAATTTTTGCGCCGCATTTCTCTGAACATAATTCAAGTCCCCGCGCTGACGCCGTCTTTGATAAACTTGGCGAGCTTGTCGCTTTCCTTAGACGCGCTGTCAATCTTCATAATTTCGCGGCGGCAATCGACAAGAATTTTAGTAGCCTCGTCGATTTTCTTGAGCGTGAGCGATTCATCATCGGCGAGTTTCTTTATCGCCTGCTTGCAACTTTTATAAAGTTCTTCCTTCAACTTGGCGCGGGAACGCTTACGATTTTCAATTTCGCGTGCGAGCTTTTCGAGTTGCTCCATCGTGTGAATCGCCGCTAAATAATCGTACTTCATCTGCGCGGAAATCTGAACTTCCAAGTCGTGCGCGTCGGTGATTGTGTTGCTTTCCAATGCGTCTTTGAATCTGTCGATAATTGCCACTTCCAACACTCCCTTAAAGTTTATTTTTGCACATGCGGTAAAGTAAGTACGTGCCGAAAATTTCAAAAAGCGTAAGCATGGGAACGAGTCCAACGCCGTAAAAAATCACGTTCAATACATCAAGAAATTTACAGAACCAAGAAATCGCGAAGGCGTAAACCAAAGATAAAAGTAAACTGCCCGAAGCAATCGCGAGCATCAGATATTCGTTGACGGAAAAAATTTTTTGGCGAATCGTGCATATCCCGAAGATAACGCCCAGCAATGCCGCGATAAAAAGTACGCCTTGAACTACCGAATAAACTGCGAACAATTTTTTAAGGAAGGCGTTTGCCGTCTCCGTAGAAAAACGCGGCTCAGTATATTTGGAAAGATTCATGCGCAAGGCTCTTGACGCTAACTTTAAGGTTCCCGCGTTATCCATATTTTGCCGTTCTCTATTGGGCTCGACGTGATGCAACGTTATGTAAGCTTTGTATTCAAGCAACATCGCCGGAAATAAGGAAAAAATTTCTTCCTTAGTCATGCCGCCCATCGAGGAGACTAATTGAAATCTATCGTCGCGCTGTAAAATGTTCGCGTCAAACGCCGCCTCCAGTTCCGCATTAACTTTGCCAAGAAATTCTTCCTGTTCGCGCAACGTGTGACAAGTTCCGGAATTGTAAAGTTCGCTCAACATAACCCAGCCAAGAAAATCGCCTTGAATCGGATTTTTTTCAATGTCTTTTTTAAACCAGCCCGTATGCCAAACAGCTTCTTTTAACGCAGAATTTTCGCGCAGAGTTTTGGAGGCGTTAAAGGCTTGATTAAGCGCGTCAGTCGGAGCCCAGACGCTTCCCGTTCGTTCATCAGATTTTATCTTGTAAATCAGCTTGAGAAAATTTCCGAGTTCGCCTTCCGTGCGGTTGTTTATCAAGTACACGCCGAAACAAATTTTATTGACGCCCTTATAAGCAACGGTACTGCCCGCAAAAATTATCAACGGTATCATCAGCAACGCCACACGCGGAAGAATTTGCTCGCCGCTTAAAATTATCCTCACAAAGCAAACGAACATCACGGCAAGCAGACAACCCAGTAACCAAATGCCGTCTTCTTTTATGTAGTAAGTCAGCGTGAAGGCGAGCCCGAATACTACATTGAAAGCAACCAACACACGCGGCGTAACTCGTGGCTTAATAAAATGCCACACGAAAAAAATTGACATCATCGATAGCGCGATAAAATACATCTGAGCCATTGCGGAATTTCGATAAATTCTTGTGCCGGTGTATTCAAAGGCTACGGGCGCGAACAACACAAATACAAATACCGCCAAATCTCGCCAAAGATTTTTTTCTTCCGTCAAGACGCGCACGAGAGCAACCATCAACAGCGCGGAAAAAAACCATAGCAAAGACATCATCGCAGAATACGGAATGCCCGTAAATTTAACGAACCGCAAAATCAGCGGGAAACCCATATCTTTAACGAGTAAATCTTGCGGCGGCAGGTTGTGATTTATGAAATGCTCGATTAACTGCGAATACCTTATCATCAAAATATCGTCGTGATAGCCGTTCGCCGCGATAAAGTAACCTTGCATTTCTCCGAGCAATAACCGCAAGCCGAAAGAACCGCACACTAAATATATCCACAACGGCTGTTCGTTTTTGAAAAGGTAACGTTTCGCCTCAAAAATTTTCTCAAGCCAAAATCGCAAATCTTATTGCCTCCTCCGCCTGCCGTCGCGAGCATTCCGCAAATCTTTTAAATCTTTAATCGTACGCGCATCGCTTCTGGTTTTATCGGAATTGCGCGGCGGTCTGTCATTGTTTTTTAATGGGCGGTCGAAAGTTTTAGGTTTATCACTGCGCGGACGTGGCGAATCCCCTTCCAAAAGCGCACGGTGGCTGACGTTGATTCTGCCCTTATCGTCAATCTCAGTGACTTTAACCTTAAGCTTATCACCGATTTTAACCGCGTCCTCGACAGTCGGAATGCGTTTATCGGAAAGTTGGGAAATGTGGCAGAGAGCCTCTTTGCCAAAAGAAATTTCCACAAACGCGCCCGTCGGCATAATCCGCGTAACCGTTCCCTCGTAAACTTCGCCAATCGTCACGTCGTGAACAATTTGCTCGATAATTTCAATGGCGCGGTCAATGCCTTCAACATTCTTGCTCGTAACAAAAATTTGCCCGTCCTCGTGAATGTCAATTTCAACGCCCGTCTCCTCGATAATTTTGTTGACGACTTTGCCGCCCGTGCCGATAACCTCGCGAATCTTATCGACGGCAATTTTAATCGTGCGGACTCGCGGCGCATACGGCGATAAATCGGGAGCAGGCTCGCTGATAACTTCAAGCATCTTTCCCAAAATAAAAGAACGTCCACGTTTGGCTTGCGCTAAGGCGTCGCTTAAAATCTCCCGCGAAATCCCCGCGACTTTTATATCCATTTGAATCGCTGTAACGCCCTCGGTTGTGCCCGCGACTTTGAAATCCATATCGCCGAGCGCGTCTTCCATGCCTTGAATGTCCGTTAAAATCGTGTGCGCGTCGCCGTCCTTAACCAAACCCATTGCCACGCCGCTGACAGGTCTTTTAATCGGAACGCCCGCTTGCATGAGGCTCAACGTACTGCCGCAAACACTGCCCATCGAACTGGAGCCGTTGCTCTCCAAAACTTCAGAGACAAGCCGAATCGTGTAAGGAAAATCTTCAATCGACGGAATAACGGGAACTAACGCACGTTCCGCCAATGCCCCGTGACCAATCTCGCGACGACCGGGACTCCGCGAAGGACGCGCCTCGCCGACGCTGTATCCGGGAAAATTGTAATGGTGCAGATAATGCTTCGTGTATTCGGGTTCCAAGCCGTCGATAATCTGTTCGTCGCCGATTGAGCCGAGCGTCGTTATCGTTAAAACTTGCGTCTGCCCGCGTGTGAAAAGTCCGGAGCCGTGCGTTCTTGCAAATAAACCAACCTCGCAAGTTATCGGGCGCACCTCCTCCAACTCGCGACCGTCGGGGCGAATTTTCTCGTGCGTTATCATCTTGCGGACGATTTCTTTCTCCAGCTTATAGAAGACCGCGCCAATCTCTTTCTCTGCATTGGGATAATCTTCGGCGGGGAATTTTTCAAGCAATTCGGCGACAACTTCCGCTTGCACTTCGGAAAGGGCTGCCTCCCTCGCAAGTTTATCAGGGTTTCTAACGACTCTATCAATCTTTTCATAAGCGAGAACCCTGACAGCTTCCGCGATTTCTTCATTCGGTTGAAAGAGCGTGACATCTTTTTTCTCCTTGCCGACCGCCGCCGTTATTTCCTCTTGGAACGCGACTATCTTTTTAATTTCCTCGTGCCCGAACAGAATCGCCTCTAAAATAACTTCTTCGGGCAATTCCTTCGCGCCCGCCTCAACCATCATGACGGCATCTTTTGAACCGGCGACGATTAAATCCATTTCCGAAACGTCAAGCTGTTCCTTAGTTGGATTGATAATAAATTCTCCGTCGATGCGCCCGACGTGAACGCCTGCAATCGGTCCGCCAAAAGGAATATCAGAGACGCACAACGCACAACTCGCGCCAATCATGCCGGCAATTTCGGGCGCGTTATCCTCGTCGAAACAAATAACCGTCGCGATAATCTGAACGTCATTTCTAAAACCTTCGGGGAACAGCGGGCGAATCGGTCTGTCAATGAGGCGGCTCTTAAGAATCGCGCTGGTTTGAGGACGCCCCTCGCGCTTAATAAAACCGCCGGGGATTTTGCCTGCCGAATACATTTTTTCTTCGTAGTCGACGGTCAGCGGAAAGAAATCAACGCCCTCACGAGGCTCGGCAGACATGGTAGCCGTGACTAAAACAGCCGTATCGCCGTAGCGAATGAGGACTGCTCCATTTGCCTGTTTAGCCATTTTGCCGTGCTCGACGATTAATTTTCTGCCGCCGAGTTCCATTTCAAATGTTTCCAAATTTTTTTCCTCCCAGTTATTTATCACGCCGCTAACTTTCGACATGCAAAAATTTTTTCCTGTACAAAAAAACCCGCCGACTTTTAAGCCAGCGAGCTTTTTATTCCGTCAAATATTTATCGGATTACCTTGCGCGTCAATCGGTTCAGTAAGCAGAAACAACGCGCTCAAGTCGACGTGGAAAATCACGGTGTATTCGTCTTCTTCAGGCGGTGCGCCGTTAAATTTATTATTGAACAGCAACGACGCCGCATGGCAATAATCGTTGACTTGGTCGCCCAACAACGGATTAATTTTCTTACTGCAAACGGGCTCCAAGAATTTAAAAATGGTGCCCGCCGGAAAGTAGCCGTCGACGAAAACTTTCTCCGGTAAAAACGAATTGGCTTCCACAAAAGGTATCGCGACTTTCGAGCGCAGGAAAAGATTTTCAAAGTCCAAAGTTTTGATCATAGCATTACCTCCGAGCTCGCGGAGAATGTAGTTTTCTTTTCGTCGACGATTGTTAGGAATTCGGCAAAGCCCGTCATGAATAAAACTTCGCGGACGCTGTCTTGAACGTTGCGGATTTGCATTGCGCCTTGCTTATCCATACGCTTTTGAGTTTTAAGCAACAGCCGCAAGCCCGCCGAAGAAATATAATTGAGGTCAGCGAGGTCAATCGTTAAGTCGGTGACATTGTCGAGCGTCACGCTTAAATCTTTGTTGAGTTGGAAGGCGGTAGCTGCGTCGAGGCGTCCGCTGAGGTAAATCGTCAACGCCGAGCCGTCCGAAACTTTTTTTATATCCATGTGAAAACCTCCTTTGTCGGCGATTGTAGCAAAGTTTGTAAAGAGTGCCCGTCTGTGATAAGATTGGCGAAAAATTTTCGGGAGGTTTTTATGATGATGAACAACTGCAAGGCGATTGAGATTAGCGAGAATATTTATTGGGTGGGCGCGGTTGATTGGTCTATGCGCAACTTTCACGGCTACGAAACTTCACGCGGCTCGACTTACAACGCGTATTTGATTCTCGACGAAAAAATTACGCTTATCGACACCGCGAAGATTAATTTTGCGGACGAATTGATTGCCAGAATTTCTTCCGTCGTCGACCCCGCGCAGATTGAAATTATCGTCTCCAGCCACGTCGAACCCGATCACAGCGGCGCGTCAAAGGAAGTTGCCGCCCTCGCTCCCAACGCCGAGATTATCACGACGAATCCCAACGGCTTAAAAGGTTTGACTGCTCGCTACGGAAAATTGAATTACAAAGCTGTCAAGGCGGGCGATTCTATATCGATTGGCGAGCGGACGTTGCAATTTGTTCCGACTCCGATGTTGCATTGGCCCGATTCGATGGTAACTTATTGTCCCGAAGAAAAAATTTTATTCTCGAATGACGCATTTGGCGAACACCTCGCGACTTCCATGCGCTTTGACGACGAAAATAATCTTGAAACGATTCTGCGCGAGGCTAAGAAGTATTACGCGAATATTTTAATGCCGTTCGGTAAACAGGCGCAGACAGCGTTAAAAGCTCTGGGCGGTTTGGAGATTAAAATGATTGCGACAGGGCACGGCGTGATTTGGCGTTCGCACATTGAAAAAATCCTCGACTGCTACAAAAAATGGAGTTCGGGCGAAGTTGAAGAGCGTGCAGTTGTGGTTTTTGATTCGATGTGGCACTCGACGGAAATTTTGGCGCAGACAATCACTGAAGCCTTTGCTAAGAGAAACATTCCCGCCGCTTACTACGACATCAAAGCCACGCCACTCTCCGACATTATCACGGACATTTTCACGAGCAAATATTTAGCAGTTGGTTCGCCGACGATTAACAATCAGATGATGCCGACGATTGCGGCGTTCCTGTGCTATTTGAAGGGCTTGCGTCCTGTCAATCACAAAGGCTTTGCGTTCGGCAGCTACGGTTGGGGCGGGCAAAGTATCGGCTACGTTGAAGACGAACTTAAATCGGCGGGCGTCGAAATTATTCTGGATAAAATTCGCGTCGCTAATCTCCCAACGGCTCAGCAACTCGACGACATCACAGAAAAAATTCTTGCACTCGATTTGTAAGGAGAAATTTCATGTCAAAGCAACTCAACGCCGAACAAAAAACTATCGCCCAAATCTTAAACGACCCTAACAGACCTAAGTTTTTAATCCCTGACTATCAACGACCGTATTCTTGGGAACGCGACCAGTGCGAAACTCTTTGGGACGATATTTTATCTTTCGCGTATCCCATTGACCACGTATTTAACGCCGGCAATGATAGATATTTTCTCGGTACTATCTTAACGTTCCAAAACGATTACTATCAGAATGAAGTTATTGACGGGCAACAACGACTGATAACTTTTTTACTTATGCTCCGCGCTTTTTACTTGGAGTTTGAAAAAATCGAGTGTAAGAACAAGGAAAATATTTTGGCGAGCATCGGGAAATGCATTTGGAACGGCGACGAATTCGGGAACGTCGACAAAACGAGCCTCAAATTGGAGTCCGAAGTCGCTTCCGATGATGACGTTAAAGAGTTCAAAAAAATTTTGGAGACTGGCGAGGCTACAGAAAAAAATCCGAGCAATTACTCCGTCAATTATCAACTGTTCAAGAATTGGATTGTTGCTTTCAAGAACGAGAATCCTGCTGATTTTTCTTACTTGCCGATGCGGATTTTGAACAACTGCATTCTCCTGCCGATTGAAGCCGACAATCAGAATACTGCGCTGAGGATTTTCACGACGCTTAACGATAGAGGTATGCCGCTCTCCGACGCCGATATTTTCAAGGCGCAGTTCTATAAATTTTTCTCTCGCGACGGCAGACAAGCTAAAGAAAAATTCATTAAGCGTTGGAAAGGGCTTGAGGCACTCTGCAACAGAAATTTTCACCCGCGCAAGGGTACGCCTGTCGATGATTTATTTATGCGTTACATGTACTACGCCAAAACAAAAAAAGCCGTCAAAGACGACAAGCGAATCACCGATACCTTCTCGGACATGCGTAACTTCTATGCTGAAGACAACTACAAAGTTCTGCACAACGAAGAGACTTTAATAGATTTGGAGCGGCTCGCTGAGTTTTGGGAAGATATATCCAATCGCACTCAACTTTTCTCTCCACGAATTTTAAAGCGTCTTTATGTTTTAAGTTACGCACCACAAAATATTTGGGTTTACGTTGTTTCACTGTATTTCTTAAGTAATCGTGACCTTGACGAAGAAAACTTTTATAACTTTCTAAACAAAATCACGGCAATGCACCTTATGCACGCAATAACAAATCCCGGAGTGCACACTATTCGTCGTGTATTCGTGCTGGAGTTTAAGGATATTTTTCGCGGCGAGCCTTTAGAATTTGACGCGCAATTTAAACCATCAGAAAAAATTTTGCGCGGACGATTGGAAGAAATGAGATTTAGCAATAACAAACCTATTACGCGAGCAATGTTGGCATGGTGGACTTTCCAAAATCCCGCGCAGGAATTGCCGGCACGTGATATAAAACTTCATCAAGAACACATTTACGCAAAAAATCGTAATGAATTTGAGCCGCTTAAAAATCCCGAACTCTTGGAAACTTTAGGGAATAAATCTCTGCTGGAAGAGCGAATTAACATTAGCGCGGCAGATTATCGTTTCGGGGACAAGAAAAAATATTATCTCGGCGACGGCAAAAAGCCTCCGACTTTTAATCTTGAACTTCAACACCTCGCCAAAACTAAAAATGATTTCACAGAGGCTGATATTTACGACCGCAACGAAAAAATTTTTAATGCGTTCATTGAATATCTGCGCGGACAAAATTTGCTACTTTAACCTCTGAAGTGCTGAACCCAATAATGTTTGTATTTGGAATTTGATTGATAATAGTAGACGACGCCGAGCTCAGTAAATTTTTCGTTTAAAATGTTGTCGCGATGAGATTTTGAATCCATCCAAGCTTGAACGACTTGCTTAGGAGAAGTTTGTCCGCCCGCCAAATTTTCGCCGAGAATGTGTCCGCGTTGCGCCATTGCCGTAAAACATTTTGAACCGTTCGGGCGCGTGTGTGAGAATTTAAACGGCAACTCTACCGCTCTGACGTAAGCACTCGCCGCCAAATCTTTTGCGAATCTCAACGGAGCCAAGCCGACCCGCGCCCGCTCCACATTAACAAGCCGCAAAACTTCCGCCGCGAATTGTTCGACTTCCGCCCGCTGATTCCAACGTGCCGAATCATTTACGATAAAAATCTTTTGAGCCGCCGAAGCACTTGCAAAATTTATCGCCGCAACTAATATCAGCACGACGCTTAACAGAAATTTTTTCAACGTCAATCACCTCGTCGGAAGTTTATTCGTTCAATCTTAATCGCGTCTTAATCGCGCACAGAAAATTTTTCAGATTATTTTTTGTAAATCTTGTCGACGCGGTAGCAGTTGTGATATAATGCGCACGAAAAAATTTTACTGCACTTTTTGAGAGGAGTGTATCAAAATGAGGTTGCCGAGTGTTTTTAAAAGAGTTGCGACTGCTGTTTGTGCTGTTGCATTGGCGGTCGGAATTGCGGGTTGCGGCGGCGGCGATAAGGAGCAATTTATCAACATCGCTACCGGCGGCACGGCTGGCACTTATTATCCTATCGGCGGAGCTATTGCTGAAGTCCTTAACAAGAGCGGCATGAACGCTTCCGCACAATCTACCGGCGCATCCGTCGCCAATATCAACATGCTCAAGGATAAACAGGTTGAGCTTGCAATCGTTCAGAACGACATAACTTATTACGCAATCAACGGCAAGGAAATGTTCGAGGAGAGCGGCAAGGTCGAGAATCTCACCGGTATCGCGTCGCTTTATCCTGAAACTTGCCAGTTCGTCGTTCGCGAAGACTCCGGTATCAAATCCATCGCCGACTTGAAAGATAAACGCGTTGCTGTCGGCGCGGCGGGTTCGGGCGCGGAGGCTAATGCTCGCCAGATTCTCGAAGCTTACGGCTTGACTTACAACGACATCAATGAGCAATTCCTTTCCTTTGCTGAGGGCTCCTATGCACTTAAAGACGGCACGGTTGATGCGGCGTTCGTGACTGCCGGTTATCCTACCGCCTCCGTTCAAGACATCGCGTCCCAAAATAAAATTCGCCTCTTGCCAATCGGCGACGATCAGATTAAAGTTCTCTCCGAGAAATATCCATTCTACTCCAAGACAACCGTCCCTGCAGGCACTTATCAAGGTTTCGACGAGGAAATTCAAACCGTCAGCGTTATGGCTATCCTCGTTGCCAATGACAAAATCGACGCGGCTCTCGGTGAAAAACTTACCAAAGCTATTTTCGACAACGTAGACAAGATCGCGGCGGCTCACGCGGCAGGCAAGAACATCACTAAGGAAAAAGCTCTCGAAGCTATGGACTTCATCAAGATGAACGAAGGCGCGGCTAAAGTTCTCAAGTAAAATTTTGTTGCGGATAAATTTATTATGGCGTCGAAAATTCTCGGCGTCTATTTTTTTGGAGGTTGCATGGGAAATTTTATTGTAACGACGATTCGTAAGCCCAACGCCGCTACTGAAATTTTTGCCAATAAAATATCTGCGCGGCTCGGCGTGAAATTTGTTGAACGCGAGGATTTTGCCTTCGACACGCTCAAAAAAGTTCACGGCGCGGAAAATATTTTACTCGTCAAGAAAAATTCGCTGAGTATCGTAACGGCGGACGGCGAATTATTTTTTCATCCAAATACGGCGCACTTGAGAATAAAAAATCTGCGCGTCGGCGAGGGCGACAGACTTATTGACGCGCTGAAAATCTCCGAAGGCTCAAAAGTTTTGGATTGCACGCTCGGCTTAGGCTCCGATGCTATTGTCGAAAGTTTTATCGCCGGCGATTCGGGCAAAGTCGTCGCGCTTGAAATTAATCCGCTTATCGCTGAGGTTGTTCGTTATGGACTTAAAAATTTTTCCGACGATTCGCTACACATTCTGGAAGCCATGCGTCGCGTTGAAGTTATTAACGTTGATTGCGGAGAGTTTTTGAAAACCTGCGCGGAAAATTCTTTTGACGTGGTTTATTTCGATCCGATGTTCCGCCACCCCGTCAAAAAAAGTTCCGGAATTAATCCGATTCGTCCGCTCGCCGATAATCGCCCGCTTACCAAAGAAATTATTCGCGAGGCTTGCCGCGTTGCTAAATTCCGCGTCGTCATGAAAGAACATAACCGCAGTAATGAATTTGAGCGACTCGGTTTTAAAATTTTGGACGGCGGCAAATACAGTTCGGTTGCCTTCGGCGTGATTGATATTGCTTAGAAAATTTTTTATTTCTTCAAGTTTGCTTTGAGTTCGACCGTGAATTTGGTACCTTCGCCGAGCTTGGACGCGACAGAAATTTTGCCGTCGTGAAGTTTAATAATTTCGGAAGCGATGGCGAGTCCGAGCCCATTGCCGCCCATTTCACGCGAACGAGCCTTATCAACGCGATAAAATCTGTCGAAAACTCTATCCAAATCTTCCTCCGCGATACCAATTCCACTGTCCATTACGGCAAAAACTACGCGCTTATCGTCAGCACTTTCCAATCGAACAAGCACCGCGCCGCCTTCAGGAGTGTACTTAATCGCGTTGTCAACAAGAATTATCGCGAGCTGTTTAATCTTCTGTTCGTCGGCGCTAATCATAGCTTTGCGGAGGTCTTCGCCGCCAAGCCGAATATTTTTTTTCTCTGCAATCGGCGTCATCGTGCGAATCACTTGCTTTAAAATTTCCGATAAGTCGAGCCGCTGAATCTTGAATTTGAGCGCGTTATTATCACTGCGGGCAACCATAAGCAAATCGCTGACGAGGTTCGTCATCTTTTTGACTTCGCTTTTTAAATCTTCCAGAACTTGACGCAGGAAAGGATTTTCTATCGACGGGTCGGCGAGTAATAAATCAGCCGAAGCCATAACCACTGCAAGCGGCGTTCGCAACTCGTGGGAGGCGTCGGCGGCGAATTGTTTTTGCTTATCATAAGCCTCTTTGAGCGGAATCAACGCCCGCCCCGCCATGTAATAGCCGATAACCGAAGCGATTAGCAACGCGACAAATCCTAAGACTACTTGCGCATAAGTCGCCTTCCGAAGCCCCGAATAAAGCGCGGTTACGTCCTTGCCAATGTAAAGCGTCTGCGCGGCGTTGTCCGTGATAATTTTTTTTGAAGTCATCATGACGGTTGTAATTTGCCCCAATTCATTCGAGTGGCTGAAAACTTCAACCTTGCCCTCATCAATGTTCCAACTCTCGATAACGTCAAGGACAAATTGCTCAATCCTAAACGACGCCCGCTCAAAACGAATCAACTGCTTATCCTCGCTGAAAATGTAGAAAAACAATCGGTCGTTGACGCTTTTATAGTAGCGATTTTCATCGACGGCGGCGGAGGGATTCTGTAAATAAAAAGTTTGCGCCTCAGCGACTCCAACAGCCGCGTCCGATAACTCCTGTGCCTGCTCGGAAAACATTGACCAATTCATTGCCATGTGCACGACAAAAATTATCGTCGCGAGGAAAAGACACATAATCAGCGCGTAAGCAAAGGCTAATTGCCGCCGACTGCGCCCGAATATTTCCATTATGCCTCCAAACGATAGCCGATACCGCGCACAGTTTTAATCGCAATGTTGCCGTCGACTTCATTAAGTTTCTTGCGCAAAATTTTCATGTACGAATCAATGTTGTTGGAAGTAATATCGCGTTCAAGCCCCCAAATTCTGTCGAGGATAATATCACGCGGCACGACTACACCTAAATTCTGCGCGAGCAAGTCAAAGATTTGGAATTCACGCGGCGATAACTGAATCACTTGGTCTTTCTTCATTAAAACTTTCGTCGTGCGGTTTAACGTGAACTCGCCAATCTCCACGATTTCCTGCTGAATTTTTTGCGTGGAACGTCTGCCGAGTGCGCGGAGCCTTGCTAAAAGTTCATCGAACTCGAACGGCTTAACAAGATAATCATCCGCGCCCGCGTCAAGCCCCATAACTCTATCCTCGACCGTATCTTTGGCAGTCAGCATGATAATCGCCCGTTCATAACCCGCCTCGCGCAGTTGCCGGCAAGCTTCAAGCCCCGAAACGTTCGGCATCATCCAATCCAAAATCAAAATGTCGTACTCGGAGTACATAGCGTAATCAAAAATTTCCGCGCCGTTGGTAATCCACTCGACACTGAATTTATTTTGCGTCAACATGTATTCGACCAATTTGCCAAGACGGCTGTCGTCTTCGGCGAGCAGAACTCTCATCATTTCCGAATCACTCCCGAAAAATTTTTCATGATTATAACAGGTATCGTTGAAAAGCACAATTCAAAAGCGGCGAGCTTGTTTTTCGGGCGGATTAATGTAATAATCAGTTCAAAAAGGAATGAGGAATTTAAAATGCGCGTGGTGGTAATCGGCGCGGGCAAGCTGGGCTATACAATCGCCGAACTTTTAAGCAACGAGGGCATGGAAGTTATAGTAATCGACCGCGAGGAAAGTCAGCTTGTCGCCGTGAAAAATAATCTGGACGTGTTGACGATAGCGGCGAATGGCGCGAGCCCAATAACTATGGACGACCCCGACGTTAATGGCGCGGACGTTTTTATTGCAGTCACGGGCACGGACGAAGTTAATATGGTGGCGTGTATCCTCGCTAAAAAGCACGGGATAAAACATACAATCGCCCGCATTCGCGACATGCAATTTCTCAGCGAGGCTAAGGATTATCTCAAAAAAAATTTCGACATAGATTTAATGCTCAATCCCGAAATGATAGCGGCGCACGAAATTTATCGAATCTTGATGACACCTGCCGCGCTTGACGTTGACGAGTTTGCAGGTGGGAAAGTTCGATTGTTCGAGGTAAAAATAAATAAGCACAGCAAAGTTGCCGACATCCCGCTGAAAAAATTAAAGTTGCCGACGGGAGTTTTAGCGGGGCTGATTTTTAGAGATCATCAGATGATAATTCCGCACGGCGACGATGCCTTTCAAGTTCATGATAACGCATATTTTATCGGCTTCCCCGACGCGATAGAAAAGTTTAGTTCAAATTTTGTTCAGCAAGATTCGCGGAAATTGGAACGTGTGATGATAATCGGCGCGGGCAGAATCGGGCGCACGTTGGCGGTTATGCTGGTTAATGCGGGCGTGAATGTTAAGGTTATCGAGAAAGACCGCGAGCGTTGCGAGGACATGGCGCAACTTTTGAGCGGCGACAGCATTGCGATATACGGCGACGGCACGAACGTTGATTTATTGGCGCAGGAAGGCATTGCGTCAGCGGACGTGGTTGTTTGCTTGACGGAGGACGATAAATTAAATTTGATGATGGCGTTGCTGGCAAAACATCTCGGCGCGAAAAAAACAGTCGTGAGAGTTTACAGGACGGAATACGCGGACTTGATAGAAAAGGTCGGCGTGGACATTGTAATATCTGCGCGGCTTTTATCGGCGAGTGAAGTTTTGGCGTTCGTAAGACGCGGCGGAGTGGTCAGCGTGTCGATATTGGAAGGCGCGCGGGCTGAGGCTGTCGAGGTTATCGTTCAAAACGGCGCGAAAGTTGCCGGTAAAAAATTAATGGACGTTCGCCTGCCGAAGTCTTGTTTGGTTTGTGCTTACGTCAGAAAAAATAAGGCGGCTATTCCGAACGGCAACACGATTCTTTTGCCCGGCGACAGGACAATTTTATTTTGTCTGCGCGGCGCGTCGCAAGAAGTTATGACATGGTTTAACTAAGGAGGATTTTTGATGTTCAATTTTGCGCGGAAGGACAATGAGTTTTTCGATTTATTTTTGGAGAACGCGAAATATTTTCATCTGGGCGCGGTGTTGCTCGACGACGTTATCAAAGACCCAAATCAAGCTCTCGAACGCATTGAAGATATTTTAGGGCTTGAATCGGCAGCCGACGCCGTCAACGAGAAAATTATTAACAAGTTGAATCTGAGCTTCATCACGCCGATTGACCGCGAGGATATTTATTCAATCGCGAACGAACTGGATATGGGCGTCGATATGTTGCAGGGCGCGTTGCAGAGGATAATCATGTATCACGCGGGGCATTCGACGAAACGCTCACACGCCTTGACGAAACTTTTACTTGACAGCACGAACGAACTTGTAGAGGCGTTCAAACTTCTCAACGACGTTAAAAAAAATCAGCGCGAGATTCTCGACGCCGTCCATAAAATTTCGGAGTATGAAAGTCGTGGCGATTTGATTTACCGCGCAGATATTGGGATTTTATTCGATGAGGCGGTTGAGGCTTCTAAGGAACACGGAGCGAGCCGCGCAGTTATCCATTTGATAAAGTGGAAGGATATTTTGGAGGACGTGGAAGAGGCTCTCGACCATACAAAGCGCGTGGCTGATATGATTCGCGGCGTCGTCATGAAATACGCTTGATTAGATGAAAAGGTTTCAGGGGTTAGGGGTTAGGGGTTAGGGGTTAGGGAGTACTGACCACTAAAGAAAAATGCCCCTCGTATTCACGAAGGACATTTTTTGTTTGATAAAGTCGCGAAGGACTTACAAAATTCTGCGTGCGCCAATGTAGTGCGAGCTCCAATAAGAACTTCCCAAAGAATCGATAGTAACACCGCGACTGGAGCTGGCGTGGATAAAATTGTTGTCGCCGAGATAAATTCCGACGTGCGACGCGCCATAAGTGTAGGTGCTAAAGAAAACCAAATCGCCGCTTACGAGATCAGTCGTGGCAATGGGCGTGCCGAAGTCGTATTGAACGTCGGCAGTGCGCGGAATAGAAATGCCCGCATTTGCGAAGACGTATTGAACGTAGCCGGAACAATCAAAGCCGTAAGGGCTGGTGCCGCCGAACACGTAGGGGACGCCGATATAATTCATCGACAAAGAAACGATTGTGTTGGCAAGGTAACTCGCGCCGTGAGTAATTTCGGGCATTTCCTTGCCGAGAAGTGCGGAGTAAGTCGCCGGACCAATTAAGCCGTCAACTTTAATACCGCAAGATTTTTGGAAGTCTTTAATCGCCTCAACAGTCGCTACTCCAAAAGCACCGTCCGCCATTACGTCATAACCGAGCAAGACGAGTTGGTCTTGAATCTCGGCAATTTCTTCGCCTTGATCCCCGACCCTGAATTGTCCCGCCGCATTACCCTGCGATACGCTCATTGATAACAATAAAACCACCATCACTAACGCTCGCAAAAAACTAATCAAAATCAGCCACTTCCTCTCTAAAAATTTTAATCGAATTATAATCTTCCACGCTGATTAATAAATGAATTACGCCCTGAAATTTTTCTAAAGATAAAACGCCGCAACTCGATTTGAGAAGCGACGTTTTTGTTGGCAGGCAGTCAATAAGCCGGATTCTGTTAATGGCAATCATTTATCTTGCTTGAACGTTACCGCTCAAGTCTGCGCAACTTACCCGAAAGGTCAGCGAGCAACCTCAACCCTTTCCTATTTAGTTTTGCTCCGCGTGAGGTTTATCAGGCTTGCTTGTTACCAAACAACCGGTAGGCTCTTACCCTGCCTTTTCACCCTTACCGAAAAAATTTCCGGCGGTTTCCTTTTCTGTGATACTGTCTTTAAGATTACTCTCACCGGGCGTTACCCGGCACGCCGCTCTATGGAGTCCGGACTTTCCTCGAAAAAATTTTTTCCGCGATTGCCTCTCCTACCTGCCAACGCTAAAAATTTTATCATCATCTTTTCATTATGTCAAACCTTATCATTTACGCGAACGCATCCACGGCGGAATTTCTATCTCCACGCCGCCGCCCGATTGATTATTTGAGTTGCCGAAGCCCGCATTGAAATTCCCGAACGGCGACCGCGCAGGTTCTTGTTGCTGACGACGCGGCTGATCATCATAAACTTGCGGGCGAACAGGCTCCGGCTCGCTTACGACTTCTTCTTCCTCTTCCTCGTCGAAACGCGTGGCAATAACCGTGACACTGACCTTATCGCCCAATGATTCGTCGACGCTCACGCCCCAAATAATTTCAGCATCGGGGTGCGCCGCCTCTTGAACTGTCGTTGACGCCTCGTTGACTTCCATCATCGATAAAGAATCAGTCGCGCCCATAATGTTCAGCAATACGCCGCGCGCCCCCTGTAAACTCGTTTCGAGCAACGGAGAGTCAATCGCCGCCTTAACCGCGTCGACAGTTGCATTTTCGCCCGAAGCCTCACCAATGCCCATCAACGCCGAACCCGCATTGCTCATTATCGACTTAACGTCCGCGAAATCCAAATTAACAAGACCGGGCACCGCGATTAAATCCGAAATGCCCTTGACGCCTTGACGCAAAATATCATCGGCTATCGTGAAAGCTTGCGTCATCGGCGTTTTCTTATCGACAACCTGCAATAATCTGTCGTTCGGAATCGTTATAATCGTGTCGACGTTGCGCTTGAGATTTTCTATGCCAATGTCGGCATTCTTCTTACGCTTGGGACCTTCAAAAGTAAACGGACGAGTCACGACGCCGACAGTCAACGCGCCAATTTCTCTGGCACATTCAGCGACGACCGGAGCCGCGCCGGTTCCCGTACCGCCGCCCATTCCAGCCGTTATAAATACCATGTCCGAGCCGCGCAGGGCGTTGATAATGTCTTCGCGACTTTCCATTGCCGCCTTTTGCCCGATTTCGGGACGTGCGCCCGCGCCTAAGCCTCTGGTAAGTTTCTCGCCGATTTGCATACGCTTGGGAGCCAATGCCGTCAAAAGTGCTTGCGCATCGGTATTCACGGCGATAAATTCCACGCCCTCCAAGCCTAATGAAATCATACGGTTGACAGCGTTATTCCCGCCGCCGCCTACTCCGATAACTTTAATCTTGGCGAACTGGTCTAAAGTGTTGTCATCAAGTTCAAACACACTCTCATTCCTCCATAAAATTTATTTAATCCCGTCAAGGAAATCCTTTCTACCGTTCGCCGTCATTGTACTATAAAAAATTTTTTTGCGAAAGGCTTTACGTCATAAAATTTTCAGCAAGCTAAAATGGCGTTCATCAAAATCATCTCTCCCGTTAAACGTTTGAACCCCAAGCTAATAGCTCAGGGTTCTTTTTTTGGGTAACCTCGTCATGCTCACGTATCGTAGTTTCTCAACTAACGTTTGTAGTTTATCACAGCACGGAACTTTTTGCAAGCCGCTTGCCACGTGAAAATTTTTTCGCTAAAATAAGTTCGTAGTTGTTTACCTCTTCGAGTTGGAAAGGAGGTGAAAACTATGCTCACAGGTTTTGTCTTGACCGTCGCAGCAACTGTTGTCGGAAATATCCTCTCCTACTACATTTGCAAGTGGCTCGACAAGCGTAATCAGCGCAACAGATAAGATACAGAGCACAGTGGTTATCGTTAATCTGGAAAACGAAAAGCGTCGTGAGACGTCTGAACCCCGAGTTACCGGCTCGGGGTTCTTTTTGTAGTTGTACTATACTCACAGGCTGTAGTTTCTCAACTAACGCTTGCAGTTTATCACAGCCCGAAAAATTTTTCAAGTCATCTCCTTAACTTTGCTCTCAATAAATTTTATCTCCGCGTCGTCCAAGTTATATTTACGATAAAGTTGCGCGTCAACGTCACCGCTCCAATCTATGTCAGACTCCGACGTAAAATCTTGCATCGGTACCATTGCCCAAGTTGCCGGCGGATTGTGCTGTGTTACCTTGAGTATGCCCAACATTACTCTGCAAAATTTGCTCTTGATGTATGCATGGCAAGCCTCCGCTTCCGCCCGTGTATCGAACGCTCCGACCGTTATAAACGTCTGTGTGCAGCCGACAAGCGGCAGGCCGACAAGCGGCGTACTAACCACTTCACCCAAAGCTCCCGAACCATTAGATTCCGGAATTAAAACTTTCCACTTATCAAACGGCTCAGGATTATTTATCCAATCACGGCGGAACCATTTACAAAAACGCAGACCGTTCATCAGCCCGTGCGCTTGAAAATATTCGTGCCCGTCGTCGGGTTTTTCATCAAAAAATAAATTGCTGAATCGTTTCATAAGAATCGTTGAAAAATCGTTTTCGTGACCGCTTGAAATAGATTTAACGGCGTTGGGGTTGTCTTCGTGAAATTTTCTCGTGAGTCGATAAATCGTCGCGGGATAAATAATTTCGCTGAAGGGCTTAAAATTTTTATTATCGCGGACAACTTTTTTATGGATAGATTTAAGTTCGTCGAAGGGGATAAAAATTCCAATCGCGTCGAAAGTTTTTTCAGCGTCGAAAATAGTAATGGCGACGCCGCCTTTGATGTCGGAGGTCGGGAAAACGTCTTGGCTCTTAAAAAAATGCTTAACAATCTTGACGTGGTTATCGTGAAGAAATTTTTCTGCGAAATCGCCCGGCGTGGCTCCCGCATTAAAAAGAAACCGCGCAGGATGAATCAAGCTTGCTTTTTTAGTAAGTTTTTCGTTGTAAGCAATCTTAATGAACTCGTGATAAATGGGGGCGGCGAAATTTCCCGTGCCGGTTGCGACTTGATAAGGCGGGTTACCGACGACACCATCGAAAAACATTTTGCCAACTCCTTTACTCCAAAAATTTTTACTCGTGACGCGTTTAAGGAATTGTTCGGATTTATTTCTAAGCTGATTAATGAGGTCGTCGAAACAATGAGCGTTGACGTTGCCTGCGCGGAAGCCGAGAAGAGTTCTGCGGGTAATCGCCTTAGCCATCGGGGTTTTGCATATGACAAAAATATTTTCGGCGACGGTCATATCCCAAAGCCCGCGCAGATTGTCGATAGGAATTGTATCTTCGTCGACGTTGCCGAGCCGCGCCCGATAAATTTTATAAGCAACGTAAAGAGGATACAAGCCCGTTTTGGAATTAATTTCAAGGATTTTTTTATCGGCGGTGAAAAATTTTTCGTCGAAGGCAGAATCAACATGGAGCTTGACGACATTAAACGGCGTGAGGACGGTTTCCTTATCGGGATTTTTGAACGTGGCGAAGAGTTCGGCGATTTTATTAATACGTTCTGCGGGCTTGAGGTTATCGGCTAGCAAAGCGCGTTGGCGGACTTCGTTGCCCGTCCCGATAAAAATTTCCGGGTCGTAATACTCGATTATGTTAGCGAAATCTTTTTTGGTAAAATTTTTAGGCATGAACTCAGCCCAGCTTGCCTCGTCGACGAGTTCGGCAAAGCGGTTGATTGTAATATTTTCATTGATTGGAACGTCCGCGCCGTAAATAAGCAGAGGCATTCTGATTGAGACGTTGCGCAGGGTAGAAATTGCTCTTCGGCGGCGGCGGAGTTGTTCGTCGTGAATTTTTTGTTCGGGACTGCGCGGCTTTTTAGATTTGGAAGATTTTTTATCGCGCTGTTCGCGGTCGAGCCCTTGTTCGTTTACTTTAATATCTTTACCGCCTTTAGATGATGAGCCGATACGAGCGTCGAGGTCGTCGAATTTTTTAAGGTCGAGTTCATTTAGTCGCAAGAGTTTATCGTTATAGAGGCTGGTATCGTCGAAACCGTTACGGACTGCGCGGTCAATCCAAGCGCGTTTAAGTTGGACGAGGAGCTTATCGGCGGTGTATTTCATTGTGGAGCCGCTGACGGAAATAATCGGGCAAAAGTTCAGCAGCTCGCCGAGAATAGCGCGGTCGCCGTCCTGAGTTTTACCGGCTTTTGGAGAAATGGCGGCGGCTTCGGTTATCATTTTGAGCGTACGGTCGGGCGCGAAGTCGAAAACGTAGCAGTTAGTTTTAACTTTGCCGTCGGCGGTGCACGGAGATTGGACGCGGAAAATAGTTTGGAGATAATTAGCGGCAGAAGTCGAATAGCCGCCCGCGAGATACAAGACAGCAGTCCATTGAGGAACCGTGACACCCGTCGTAAGTTTGCCGCAAGATAAAGTTATCGTGTAATCGTTTTCTTCGATGGCGCGTTTGACTTTATCGAGGGCGTTGACAGGTTCGTCGTCAGAATCGCCGTCGCCCGCAACGTTGACAATTTCGAGCGTGCAAAAGGCGGGGTGTTCGTTAAGCATGGCACTGAGGGCGCGACCTTCCTTAACGCCGGGGACAATCCAAAGCGTATGCTTAAAGAGTTCACGGAATTTTGGGCGGGAGAACGGGTAATTATTATCGCTTTCATTGCCGAGCATGTCTAGAAATTTTTTAACGTCGCGCTCATGAATGAATCGCCCATTACGCGTGCGGAAAAATTCACAGAAATTAAAAGCCTTATCCTCCGCGTCGATGTAATTAAAAACTTTGCCGAGTTCGTAAGTGTAGATGTGCATTTGCGGCAAGTCGGCGTAGGGATTGGATTCGCCGAGATGATTTTTATCCCAATCGGCTTTGGCGCGTTGTTCGCTGAGGTAATCCCAAGTGTAGACGCTTTCTGGGTCGTAGTTATCGATAATGTTAAAGGGCGTGCCGCTCAGCGCGAGGACTTTAGTATTTTTTTTGACGAGGGCTTTAATGACGGTGTCGCCGAGCGCAGTGGTAGTGCCTTCGTGAGCCTCGTCGACGATTAAAAAATCCCAAACGGTATCAAAGATTTTAGAATTTTTTTTATGCTTGCCGCCGACAATATCGGAGCCGCGCAGGTCTTGCAGAGACGCAAAGTAAACAAAATTTTTATCAGCCGTGATGCCGGTTTCTTTGCTGAAATATTTATAATCGGTGTCGTGGAAAATTTTATTGAAATCGTCATACCAACCGGCGTCGACAACAGGGCGGTGGGTGATGATGATAGTTTTGTTGAAGTTCATTTGGCGAGCGACTTCGAGGGCGCAGAGAGTTTTGCCGAAACGCATTTTGGCATTCCAGAGAAATTCTTTGCCTTTCTTGAAGTATTGGACGGTAAGATTAATAGCCTCGTGTTGTTCGGGGCGGAAGGTAAATTCTTCGGGAGGTTCTGTCGCGGCGGAAAGTTTTCGCTTAACTTTGGCGATAGCTTTAATGGCGGTGTCGAGGTCAACTTTAAACCATTCCTTTGCGTTGGAGCCTCTGATTTTAGTTCTATATTTTTTCAAGACGCGGTGGACGTGATAATCTCTGAATGAAATGTCGCCCTTGACGGCAAGTTCGGTGTGCAAAAGTTTGTAGGAAATGCCCGCCGTCTGCGTGTACTGATTGATTCGATTTTTAGCGGCGGCGTTGAGTTCGTTGCAACACGGCTTAAAAAATTCTGCGGCGCGGTTCGTCGTCAGAGTGGTATCGCCGATTTTGAGGCGTCCGCGATGCGCTTTGTCGTCGATTGAAAAGATATAAATCAGCTTGTATTGGAAAGCCTCCTCGAACATTTTATCGCCTCCCCAAAAGTTTTTTAAACGTCTCGTTTTTAGGTTTGCGCCAGTCTTTTATTTCGCAAAAAATTTTTCTCGGTTGTTTTGGTTGTTCGCCATAAAAATCAAATGTTCCTTGCGGATTTACGTCCGTAAACGGCGGCGAATAAGTTAAGCCATCCATTTGCCAGAGGTTCCAAGAGATAATTTCGGCGACTTCGCGCATAAAATCTTCGGGCGGCTCACGAGAAAATTTCTCCGCGTAATAATCTTTGACGGTCTCGAAAACATTACTCCGCGCCAGAAATAAATTATCGCCTTGAAATTCGTAACCGTAAACGCTTTGAACTGCGCGGCGCGCCCATTCCATCCAATCGGCGACGGTTTTAGTTTCTTTGTCGACGATTTTTAATTTTCTGTCCAATAAGCCATGCCGATTTTCAATTTCAATCTTATCGCCCGTAACGGCATTATAAGGGCTGACAAGATAGGGAGCCTCGCCGCAAGTTATCTCCAAAAATTTCGCGTCAACGTAATCCGTCCAAGATTTTTTATCGGCGTCAATCAAATCATTTTGGATTTGGCAAATGTCTGGCGGCGTGAAAATTTCTGCGCGGACTTTCGTACGGAGCTTTTGCTGTTCGCGAATTTTTTCATGACGCGGCTGAATCGAATCAATATCTTTAAGTTGAATTTCTTCGCGTTGGTTTTCGCTGTCGTTCGCCCAAATAATGTTCTTGCCGGTCGTTCGGTCTTTCAAAAGTATCTCAATCATAATCAGACCCCCGCCGCAAGTATAGATTTACAAGCTGATAAGTTTCTGATAAAATTTTGCGCCAGTTAGGAGGAATCAACCATGAAAGTTATTTTACAAGAAGACGTTAAAAAAGTCGGCGCGAAAGGCGAAGTCGTCGAAGTTTCTGACGGCTACGGGCGCAATTATCTTTTGCCGAGAAAATTGGCAGTCGAGGCTAATGCGGCGAATTTAAATTCAGCAAAAGTCAAGGCGGAGAATAAAGCTCGCAAGGCTCAACAGGAAGCCGACGAGGCTAAACTTCTCGGCGCACAACTTGAAAAAATTTCCGTAAAAATTCCCGTGCGTATCGGCAAGGACGGAAAACTTTTCGGCTCGGTGAGCGGCTCCGACGTTGCCAAAGCTCTCAAGGAAAATCATTCGCTCAACGTCGACAAACGTAAAATTTCTATTCAAGGCGACGTGACGGGCGCGGGCGTTTACGACGCAGTTATCAAGCTCCACCCCGAAGTTACCACGAAAATTAAAATCGAAGTCGTCGCAGGCTGAACATGTTCAGAAAATTTTTTGGCAAAAAAAATGCTCCGCAACCACACCAAGAAACTGAACTCGACCGCGAAATTTCTGCGCTGTATGGGATTCTCGTCGACGTAATGGGCTCGGATAGATTGGTTTTGCAAGCAGGGAAAATGGACGCGCTACGATATATGCGTTCGCACGACCCCGCCGAGAGAGTCCTCGCCTTGCGCCGAATTTTAGAGGAAAATCCTACTCTGTCGCCGCCGCCGAAAAAATCCGAGATTCAAGAGCAAGTCGTTTTGTTATCGGAGATGATAGCGGACATAATGGCGCGTCGGCAAATCGAGGACAAAATCGAACGTAAAATTTCCGAGAAGTTGGAGAAGGAACATCAAGATTACGTCAAAGATATACGAATGCAAATTCTGCGCGAGGAAAATAATTCCGAGTCACCGCACGACGCTAAAAAGCGCGAGGAACTTCAAGGGCTTGAAGAAATTCATTTGACGCAATCGATTATGGAGCTGTTGCGTCCGCAGTCGTTGGAAGAAATTGTCGGGCAGGAGCGGGCAGTTAAATCGTTACGTTCAAAGCTCGCCTCGCCCTATCCGCAACATTTAATTTTATATGGACCTCCGGGCGTCGGCAAAACTACTGCGGCGAGATTGGTATTGGAAGCGGTGCGCGGCACGGAACTCTGCCCATTCAGCGAGGAAGCTCCTTTTATCGAAACTGACGGCACAACTTTACGCTGGGATCCTCGCGACGTGACTAATCCGCTTATCGGCTCCGTTCACGACCCGATTTATCAAGGCGCGCAACGTCAACTTGCTGACAGCGGCATTCCCGAACCAAAGCCCGGACTTGTCACGGACGCGCACGGCGGCATTTTGTTTATCGATGAAATCGGCGAGATGGACATCATGCTCCAGAATAAATTGCTTAAAGTTTTGGAGGATAAACGCGCCTTTTTTGAATCAAGTTACTACGACCCCGCTGATGAAAAAGTTCCGCCGTATGTCAAAATGCTTTTCGAGAACGGTGCGCCCGCCGACTTTGTACTAATTGGCGCAACTACCCGTGATGCCTCGTCGATTAATCCCGCGTTGCGTTCGCGTTGTGCGGAAATTTATTTCGAGCCGTTGACGCCCGCGCATATCGTCGAGATTGTCAACAACGCCGCGCAGAAACTCAACGTCGAGCTTGAAAGCGGGCTTGCCGAGATTATCAGCGAATACACGATTGAAGGGCGCAAGGCAATTAATATCCTCGCCGACGCTTACAGCCTCGCCCTCGACCGCGCAGATGATAAAACTTTGCACGTCGAACACCCCGTAAAAATTTCTAAGCAAGACGTTTATGAAGTGGCACAAGTCAGCCGCCTTTATCAATACGTAACTAAAAAAGCCTCAAGCAAGGCGATGGTCGGGCACATTTTCGGACTTGGAGTCAGCGGTTTTATCGGCTCGGTTATCGAGATTGAGGCGGTTGTGTTCGCGGCTGAAAAGGGCAAGGGCACGATTCGTTTCAACGAGACGGCGGGCTCTATGGCTAAAGATTCTGTATTCAATGCGGCGAGTGTTCTGCGTCGCGTGACGGGCAAGGACATTCACGATTACGACGTTCACATAAACGTTATCGGCGGCGGCAACATCGACGGACCAAGCGCGGGCACTGCGATTCTTGCGGCGTTAATCAGCGCAGTCACGGGCAATAAGATTAAGCAAGACGTTGCAGTTACCGGCGAAATTTCTTTACAGGGCAAAGTTCGACCCGTCGGCGGCGTGTTCGAGAAGGCTTACGGCGCGAAGCAGGCGGGCATTAAAACTTTGGTTATCCCTAAGGAAAATGCTAAGGACATTCCGAAAGGACATCTCGGCTTGAAAATTTTCGCTGTTGACACGGCGGCGGAGGCATTCAAAAAAATTTTCGCCGCGCCCGTTGAATTCGTCGACGAAACTAAGGACGAACAGATAAAAAAAATTTCCTCAACGACTGTAACGTCGGAGGAATTGAAAATGCTAACCGGTGATTAAAGTTATCGGGCAATGATCGCTGCCGAAAATGTCGCTCTCAATCGCGGCGTCGACAACTTTATCAGCCAACCGTTCCGAAATTAAAAAATAATCGATACGCCAGCCCGCATTGTTGAGGCGCGCTTTACGCAAATAGCTCCACCAAGTGTAAGCTCCTGCCAAGTCGGGATTGCGGCGGCGGAAAATATCGACGAAACCGGCATTCAAAAGTTCAGTGAACTTGCCGCGTTCCTCGTCGCTAAATCCTGCGTTGTGATGATTCGACGCGGGATTTTTTAAATCTATCGGCTCGTGCGCAACGTTGAAGTCGCCGCAAATAATCACCGGCTTAATCGCGTCGAGTCCGCGCAGATATTCACGAAAAATATTTTCCCAATTCATACGACGTTCAAGCCAATCAAGGTTGTGCGAATTCGGAACGTAGACATTAACAAAGAAAAAATTTTCAAAGTCAAGCGTGATGACGCGCCCTTCCTTATCAAATTCTTCAATGCCGATGCCGCACGTAAAACTTTTTGGTTCCACGCGAGAAAAAATCGCCGTGCCGCTGTAACCTTTTTTCTCGCCGTAATTCCAAAACTGTTGGTAGCCGTCGAGTTCAAGGATAGCCTCGCCCGTTTGCATTTTAATTTCTTGGACGGCAAAAACATCCGCGTCTAATTTTTGAAACGTCGGCATGAAATCTTTTTTGAGACGCGCGCGCAAGCCGTTGACGTTCCACGATACAAATTTCATTAAATCACTTCCTACCATTATCAAACTCCACGAAATCTGAAGCCGTCATGGATGACGGCTTCGCCCGCGTAAAAACATGGATGTTTTTCAGCGGGCACGCCCTTTTCTTTTGTAACTTTTCTTTTGGGCGCAGCAAAAGAAAAGTTTAACTTAAATGAAAAATGCCCTGTATCCGACAAACGCTCTTCGGAAACAAGGCATTTTTTAAGATAAGATGTTAGCAGTTTACGCTTAAAGTTTCTTAACGTTGGCTGCTTGCGGACCGCGCTCGCCCTCGATAATGTCAAACGAAACATTTTGCCCCTCATCGAGAGTCTTGTAGCCGTCACTCTGAATAGCCGAGAAATGAACGAACACATCGTCGCCCTCTTCGCGAGCAATGAATCCGTAACCTTTTTCCGCGCTAAACCACTTTACCTTACCAACTGCCATGTTTGAATACCTCCAATATTTAACTCTTCGTACACAAGCTAGCTAATTATAGACGCGCAAAATTTTTCTGTCAACCAATAAAATTGACGTAGAATTTATTTCTTATTGCGAGCGTTCGCCAAGATGTTACGGATTTTATCATCAGCGGACGCTTCGGTTGTGGCTTTAGTCGCGCCTGCTTGCGGTTTCAAGTTAGACAAAATGTTTTGAATCTGCGCGTTCGAGGAGGTAGCTTGCGGCTTGGCAGGTTGCGGCGTCGCGGTCGGAGCCGGCGTTGATGATTGAGCGTGCGCGTTCGACAAAATGTTGTGAATTACATCGTTAGTTGAAGTCGCGGCGGCTACCGTCGTCGTCGTGCCGAGAACTGCTTTATCGTAAAGAATATCCCCGTTGAAAGTCTGCCCGCCGATGACAAGTTCGCTGGTGTATTGCCACATGCGCCCCTTGAAATTATCCTCCGAATTCCACTGCGCCGACCAAATTTCACAGCCCAACGACTGCCAATCAATCAGCTCTTCCAACCAAGACAAACTGGAATAAACGCCGCAATTCAACGGCTTAATGTTGTCGAGAAAAGTTTTGCAGATATTTGTAACGTTGCTCTTGCTGAAGTCGAAGCCGTGACGTTTTTTATACTCGTCGCCGTCCTCCATGTCGAACCAAACCGGCAACTCCAACATGACGCCCGCACGTTCGATAATGCCCTTGCAGAATTGCGCCTCTTCAATCGCGTCCGCCGGTGTCAACGCGTAGGAATAATGATACGCCCCGCAAATCAAACCCGCTTTGTGCGCCCCGTCAACGTTGCTCTGAAAATTTTCGTCAAAGCCCGTCTTGCCGTAGCCCGTCCGACATATCGCAAACTCAATGCCCGCCGCCTTCAACGCCTGCCAATCAACATTCTCATTGAAAACCGAAACATCCACTCCACGCATATTAAAACCTCCCTTAAAATTCTCCGCTAACTTTATCAAGAAAAATTTACCGCGTCAACAGCAAAAACTTCCACCCGTTTATCAGGCTTGAAGTTTTAAAATATTTCCAGTATAATCGCGCCAATGCTACCACTTCCAACTACTGCATTAATCAGAATCGGAAGGAGGTGATAGTGATGTCAGCTATCTTCGTGTCGCTTGTCGTCGGTGTAGTTTCAACCGCAGTCGGAACCGTTCTCGGACTTTACATCTATGACAAGTTCATTCGTTGATGTAGCAGAGCGTCTCGACTAGTTGCCCCAGACAATCGGATTCGCTAACCGGTTAGGCAAACGAAGCCCCCGTGCAGTTCGCTACTCTGCGCGGGGGTTTATCTTCGTCTGTGACAGTAATGACGCTTATCCTCGTGTCTTTACAAGCTCTGTAAATTTATCACGTTCAAATCAGTTTGTCAAGGCAAAACGAAGCCCCTGCACAAAGCAAAAAGCCCGCCGACCGAAATCGACGAGCCTTTTTTATCGAACGACATGCGCCTAAGATAGACGCGATTAATCTTACTGGAGCAAGCTGAGGACTGCAGAGCTGTTCTGGTTTGCCTGAGCCAACATAGCTTGAGCCGCCTGCAAGAGGACGTTGCTCTTGGTGTAGTTGGTCATTTCTTTAGCCATATCAGCATCGCGAATCGTGGACTCAGCCGCTTGGACGTTCTCGCTAGAAGTCGTGAGGTTGGTGCTGGTGTATTCGAGACGAGCTTCAATCGCGCCGATAGTGGTTTGCTGATCGAGAGCTTTGGTCAGCGCGTTTTCGATAACGTTGATAGCCGCATTTGCGTTTTCTTTGGTGTAGACGTTGATTCTGGTGCCGTCGGAGCCCTTCAAGCCGAGAGCCTGCGAACGCATATCGGTCATGCCGACTTTAATCGCGACGTTTGCTTCGGAGCCGACGTGGAAGTTCAACGACATATCGCCGCTGTTGTTTTCTGCGCGCTGATACTGTTTGAATTGGTCGAGAGCCGCGTTGGCAGCCTTCTTGACGTTGCCGTCTTGGTCGAGAATGCTGATCGTGAGACCGGAAATCTGGTTATCGACGCCTTCGTCATTAGCGGTAAACGCAATGCCTTCTGTCCCGTCGGGGGTGTAGAGCTGTCTCTTGAACTTATCCACAACGCCGCCGTCAACAGCTGAACCGCCGGTTTGAGGAGCATCCTGCGTGTAGAT
>CAJOHN010000006.1 GCA_905234235.1 uncultured Selenomonadaceae bacterium | reverse complement strand
GCAAAATTTTTCTTGAGTTCGTCGAAAATCGGCACGTTATCGGCGTCGCGAGGACATTTTACCAGATAAATTTTGTGATTCGGGGCTTTAAACTCTGGAGAAATAACTTTTTCCGCGTCAACTACCGAAACCGCGAAACTTACAAGCGTCGGAGGCACATTTAAGTTTTCAAACGTCCCGCTCATCGAATCTTTGCCGCCAATCGCCGCCACTCCGAAATTTTTCTGCGCTATAAACGCTCCGAGCAATGAGGCAAGCGGTTTGCCCCATTTTTCCGCGTTTTCGCCAAGTTTCTCGAAATATTCTTGGAAAGTCAGATATGCTTTTGAATAATCTGCGCCTATCGCAACTAATTTTGCCAAACTCGACGTTATAGCGTCAATCGCGCCGTGAAAAGGACTTTTTTCCGAGATTTCAGCGTCAAATCCGAATGTCATAGCCGTTGCTGTCGTAGTTTCGCCGTCTGTTGGCAATTTTGCGACCATTCCTTCCGCAGGTGTCAGCTGATTCTTACCTCCGAATGGCATTAACACGGTTGACGCGCCGATTGTAGAATCAAATCGCTCTACTAAGCCTTTTTGCAAGCAACTATTCAAGCCGCGCAGATTTTCTAGCCACGATTTAGTTTTTTTATGCGAAATTTCTTGCGGAACGGTGATTTTTGCCGAAATATGACGTTTTACGCCGTTAGTATCAAAAAATTTACGGCTGATATTCACAATTTCTTTTCCGCGCCAATTCATAACCATGCGCCCGCTATCAGTCACTTCCGCGACTTCATAAGCCTCTAAATTCTCCGCGTCGGCTAGCGAAATGAACTTTTCTACTTCATTTTTATCCAAAACTACTGCCATTCGCTCCTGACTTTCGCTAATTGCAAGCTCTGTGCCATCCAAACCGTCATATTTTTTGCGTACAGCGTCCAAATTTATCTTCAAACCCGCCGAAAGTTCGCCAACTGCCACCGCTACGCCGCCCGCGCCAAAATCATTGCAACGCTTAATCAATTTAGCCGCATCTGGATTACGAAATAACCTTTGAATTTTCCTTTCAGTCGGCGGATTGCCTTTTTGAACCTCCGCGCCCGCAGTTGTGAGCGATTTTGACGTGTGAACCTTGCTTGAACCAGTTGCACCGCCGATTCCGTCGCGTCCTGTGCGTCCGCCGAGCAAAATTACCTTATCGCCCGCTTTTGGACGACTTCTAATCACATTTTCGCACGGAGCCGCAGCAATTACCGCGCCAATTTCCATTCTTTTTGCCAAATAACCATCGTGATAGACCTCAACGACCTGTCCAGTCGCCAAACCTATCTGATTTCCATACGAACTGTAGCCTTGCGCCGCTCCGCGAACGATTTTTTTCTGCGGAAGCTTGCCTTTTAGCGTTTCAGCGAATTTTTTGTGCGGATTTGCCGCTCCGGTGACGCGCATCGCCTGATAAACGTAACTTCTGCCGCTCAAAGGGTCGCGAATTGCCCCACCAAGACAAGTTGCCGCGCCGCCGAACGGTTCAATCTCCGTCGGGTGATTATGCGTCTCATTTTTGAACATTACCAGCCAATCTTCCAATTTTCCGTCGATTTTAGCCTTAATTTTTATCGAACACGCATTTATTTCTTCCGAAACGTCCAAATTCACAGGTTTAACGATTTTCGCGCCGATTGTTCCCAAATCCATTAGCGAAATATCCTTTTTTGCGTCACGAACGGATAAATATTCGTCGAAAGCGCATTGAATAACCGCAGATTCAATTTCTACGCTGTCAATCGCGGTCGTAAATGTCGTATGGCGGCAATGAACTTTCAATTCGGTAATTGTCGGCGGTCTTTGCTCGGTTTCGCGGAAATATTTCTGACAAAATCTTAAATCGTCGAGATTCATTGCCAAGCCGCGTTCTGAAATGAAATTTTTCAATGCCGAGTCATTCATAGCGTTAAAATTGCTCAAAATCTCAACGTCTGGCGGTATTTCTGCAGATATTTTTAATGTTTTAGGCAAATCGAACGTCGCTTCGCGTGATTCTATCGCATTTATCGAGTACGATTTAATTTTTGCGAAATCTTCAGCCGAAATGTCGCCGATTAAAGAAATTACCTGCGCGGAATGGATTATCGGCAATTCTTTTCCAGTGACTAGCTGAATACATTGTGCCGCCGAGTCTGCACGTTGGTCAAATTGCCCAGGAAGGTATTCAACCGCAAAAGTTTTCGCTAAATCGAGGTCAGCAGGCAATTCGGAGTAAAAATTATCGACATTTGGCTCGCGAAAGACAATATCGCGCACTTTTATAAAGTCTTCGTCGCTCAAATCCTCAATATCATAGCGAACGAGCAATCGAACGCCCGAAATTTTAACGTCAAGGGTCTCTTTGAAGTCTTCGAGCAGATTTTTCGCAGGAACGTCGAATCCCGCGCGTTTTTCAACGTAAATTCTCCTAACCATAAGCGCACCTCCAATAAATTCTAAAATTATCTTGTCTCTTCGGCGAGAGCGACGGCAAGTTTTGCATTTTGACGGGCGAGTTTGTTGAGTTCCTTAAGCAAGGCGGCGTTGAGAGAATTTTTATGCGCAGAGAGTTTTTTTAAAGTCGCGTCGAAAATTTCTTGTGCCGTGACGTTCGCCATATTGCCGAGCGGTTTTTCGCCGATAGAATCGAGGAAACGTTCAATCTTCGGGTCGTAGGAAATGCCAAGCATCGGAACGCCCATAACGCCCGCGAAAATCAGCGCGTGCAAGCGGACGCCGATTAGAACGTCCATGCAACCAACTAGACTTAAAATTTCCTGCGTCGTAAATTCTTCGTTGAGGACGGCGGCAGGATTTTTCATAAGCATAGCAGTTTCCTGCGCGGCGTGAATGTCTTCGGGGAACTTCATCGGGATAAAAATAATTTTCGCGCCCGTCGCCTCGATAATTTTGTCGAGAGCTTCGGCGAGTTCGCGCTGAAAATGTTCCCAATTAATCCAATGCCGAATCGCAACGCCGATAAATGTTCCAGTACGCGCGATTGAATGACGCGCCAGAATTTTTTCGCCGAGTTCAAGCGGCACGGGCTTAATCGCGAGGACAGGGTCGGCAGTACAAAAAATTTTCGGGCGAGTTATTTTGAGCCGCGATAATTCTTCGAGCGAACCTCTGTCGCGGACGGTTATCAAGTCGACGCGATTAACAATCAGATTCATCAGCTTATGCGCCAAAGCCCCGCGAATCGGTCCGATGCCTTGCGCGTAAAGCATAACCTTGCGCCCAAAAATCAGCGCAAAAAAAATTATCGCGAGGTAATAGTAGAGACTACGCCCGCTCGTGACGTTCTGCAACAGTGAGCCGCCGCCGCTTATCAATAAATCTGCCGCTCGGATTTTTTTTATTATGGAAAAAACGTCCGGCATAGGTACAGCGTCGACGTTATGGCGTCTCTTAGTGTATTCGGGATTGAGCGATATGACTGTGACTTTCAAATCCGAAACTTCCTCGCGTAAGACTTCAAGCATCGCCGCGAGCATCGCCTCATCGCCGCCGTTCTTCGAGCCGTAATAGCCGGAAACTACAATCTTCATAACTATTCCCTATTCCCTATATCCTAGTCCCTAACTTATTCTGCCCGCGTAAAAATTCCCCTGCTTGCGCCCGTTCAATGCCAATGATAGAATATCGGCAAAGGAGATGATTGCTTTGATGAAAAAATTTTTGGTAGCGTTGATGGCGGCTACTTTTTTACTCAGCGGCTGTTCGGACTCGGCTGACGTTAATGACGCTCCGAAGTCCGCGCAGGCGTCGCCCGTTGCGAAAAATATTCCGACCTTCACGACGAAAACTATTACCGGCGAAACTGTAACCAATGAAATATTCGCGTCGAAGAAAATTACCGTCGTAAATATTTGGGGGACGTTTTGCCCGCCGTGTATCGCCGAAATGCCCGAACTCGGAGAAATGGCTCGCACGTTGCCCGCCGACGCGCAGATTATCGGATTAGTTTGTGACACGACGGAGGACACGCCTCAGCAAATTCAAAAGGCAGTTCAGATAACTCAGCAAGCGGGCGCGGATTTTGTGAACATAATCCCTGAAGCCGCACTGTTGCAATTTATGGAAAATGTTGAGGCGGTGCCGACGACGATTTTTGTAAACAACAAGGGCGAAGTCGTAGGCGAGGCGATTATCGGCGCGGACGTTGACGGTTACAAAGATGAACTCGAAAAGTTGCTTAAGGATTAGGCTGATAATTTTATCGGCAAGCGCGGCGATGGTTTATTTAGGAATTGAACGCGGCGAGTTGTCGATAATTTTTTCTAAGGCGACGCGGATTTGTTTGGAGTGTATAGGGCTCGGATGAAACGGCGATTGATTCAATTTGCGGCGACGATTTTAACGAATCCTTATGCGGCGAATTTTTTCAGTGGCAAACTTTATCGCGGCGGGTTGAAAAATTTTTGTGCGCCGGGATTAAATTGTTGGTCGTGTCCGGCGGCGGCGTTTAGTTGTCCGGTTGGCGCGTTGCAAGCGGGAAGTTTTTATGCGGCGGGCGTAGTAATTTTAATCGGCGTATTGCTCGGTCGGGCGGTCTGCGGATTTTTATGTCCGTTCGGATTGATTCAAGAATTACTGAATAAAATTCCGTCGCTGAAAATTTCCTTGCCGCGCAGATTAACTCGCGTGAAATATTTTTTGCTGATAATGTTCGTGCTAATCTTGCCAATCGTGACGGAACTTGGCGAGTCGACGTTTTGCGAATACATTTGTCCGGCGGGGACGTTGGAGGCGGGTTTGCCGATGATTGCAACTCACGAAGAATTTCACGGCGTATTGGGGAATTTATTCGCGCTGAAAGTTTCAATCCTAATCGCCGTGATTATCGGTTGCGTCGTCGTCCACAGATTTTTTTGTCGCGTAATGTGTCCGCTCGGCGCGATTTACGGCTTGCTTAACAAGTACAGTTTTTATCAACTGACCTGCGCGGCGGATAAATGTATAAGTTGCGGGCGTTGCAAAAAAAATTGTCCGCTTGAACTCGACCCGACAAAAGATTTTGATTCTGCCGAATGCGTGCGTTGCGGACGTTGTAAAAATGTTTGCCCGACAAAAGCTATAACCTAAAGGACGCCCTTAGTTGACGGGACGCCCTTAATTTTTTTGTCGACGGTAACGGCAATTCTCAGCGCGTGCCCCAACGCTTTGAAAATCGCCTCAACTTTGTGATGAGAATTTTTACCGTAGAGGATTTTGACGTGCAAAGTTATCCCCGCATTGAACGCGAACGCTCGCAAAAATTCCTCGACAAGTTCAGTATCGAACGCGCCAATCATCGGGGCAAGCTCGCCGCCTTCATAAACCAAAAACGGTCGCCCGCTTATGTCCAAACTCACAAGGGCAAGCGTCTCGTCCATCGGCAAGAAAAATGTTCCGTAACGATTGATGCCGCGCTTATCGCCAAGAGCCTCCTTCAACGCCGCGCCCAATGAAATTCCAATGTCTTCAATGCTGTGGTGCCCGTCGACTTCCAAATCTCCCGCGCAGATAACTTTCAAATCAAATTGCCCGTGCGCCGCGAACAAGTTCAGCATGTGATTAAAAAACCCCACGCCCGTATTAATCTCAGCCCTGCCCGCGCCGTCCAAATTTATTCCCACGTCAATTTTAGTCTCATTGGTCGCACGGCTAATCTTCCCGATTCTCATTGCCAATCCTCCAAAAAATTTTTTATCGCGGCAAAGACTTCATCATTCTCGACGCGTGTACCGATTGATATTCGCAAGCAATTCTTTAATCCAAATGCGCTCGGCGAAAAATATCTTATCCCGATGTCCAGCGACTCCAAATAATTTTTAAGCTCCTCTGCTTTGGCGAGCCGTATCAAAATAAAATTCGTCTCCGACGGAAAAACTTCGACGCCGCGCAGAGTTTCAAGACGTTCAAAGATGCGCTTACGTTCAGCGATTGTCATTTGCAGACGCGGAACAAATTCGTCGCGCATTTGATAAACAATATCCGCCGCCGCCAACGTTAAAATATTCATGTGATATGGCATAAAAGTTTTGTTAATCATGCGCGTGACTTCGGCTTGAGCAATCATGTAGCCGACGCGAGCCCCCGCCATACCGTAAGCCTTAGAAAAAGTTCTGGCGACAATTAAGTTTGGATATTTTTCTACGAGATTGACCGCCGAACGTCCGTAAAATTCAACGTAAGCCTCGTCAAGCAGAAATGCACAATCAATCGACGCGGCAATTTTCTCAACCTGCGCGGGCGTCAAAACGTTGCCGGTAGGATTGTTCGGGTTGCAGACGACGGCAAGGCTAGCATTGACTTCGCGGATTTTTTTAATGAACTCGTCGACGTTCAGATTAAAACGCTCGTCAAGATTAAAGGGCACGCCGTCAGCGTCCGCCGCCTTCGCGTAAATTTTATACATCGAAAAGCTCGGCTGAGGATAAACAATCTTATGCCCCGCGCCGCCGAACGCATGGAAAACTTTCTCGATAATCTCGCTCGAACCACTTCCCAATAAAATCTGCGCGGCGTCTACGGAAAAATTCTTGGCGATCTGTTCGACCAAAGAATAATATTCCTCGTTCGGGTAACGATTGAAAGCCAGCATCGCCAGCCGATTCATAACGCGTTCCTCGACAAGCGGCGGCAAATTCATCGTCGACTCGTTAGCGTTGACTTTGATTCGATAATTTTTTTCCACGCCATCATACGACGGCATTTTATCCAGTTCATCGCGGTAGTTCAACATTTGCAAAACCTCTTTAAGAATTTTTTAGGGATTATAGCAGAAAACAGGTTTAGCTTGCAAAGTTTCTGCGCGGAGGCTAGAATATTGAAAGTTAGGTGTCAGGGAATAGGGGGCAGGGGTCAGGGGGCAGGGATTACTGAACTCTGAACCCTTAATCCCAGCCCCTAAAAACGGAGATGATTTGAATGATTGGCGGCGAATTGCAAAGCTTAGACCTCGACGCCACGCAACTTGACAAATTCGAGAAATTTTATCGGCTGGTGATTGAACAAAATCGCGTGATGAATTTGACGGCGATAACCGAACCGCACGAGTTCGCGGTTAAGCACATAATCGATTCGTTAAGCGCGTGGGATGAAAAAATTTTCTCAGGCGTCGAAAAAATTTTGGACGTCGGGAGCGGCGCGGGCTTTCCCGGTATTCCACTGAAAATCTTCCGCCCGCAATTAAAATTCACGTTGCTTGATTCGCTGAATAAACGCGTAGAATTTTTAAGGCGAGTCGTCGCGGAGTTGGAACTTGACGGAGTAGAAATTTATCACGGAAGAGCGGAAGAGCTTGCACGACAAAAAAATTTCCGTGAGCAATTCGACGTTGTAACTTCGCGGGCGGTGGCGCGGCTGAACATTTTAGCGGAATATTGTTTACCGTTCGTGAAAGTCGGAGGGAAATTCGTCGCGTTGAAAGGTAAAAGTTTCCGCGAGGAACTCGACGAGGCAAGAGTAGCGATTAAAATTTTAGGCGGCGGAGAAATTTTTATTCGCGAAATGAAATTGCCGACGCTTGACGATAAGCGCGCCGTGATTTACATTGACAAAAAAAAATCGACGCCAAATAAATATCCGCGTCGCGAGAATTTAATCAGAACAGTAAAGTTGGGGGATTTAACGTGAGAAAAAAATTGATGACGGGGGCGGCAGTTCTCGCGTTGCTGATGAGCGCGCCGCAAGTTTCGGCAGATGATGATGTTGTGATATTCGGTAGCGAGTTCGAGGAGGAAGCAACTACGCCCGCGCCAAAAAAAGTTAAAAAACCCGCGCCGGTAAAAGAATTGCCGCCTCCGCCCGTCGAAAAACCGGAGCCGCCGCCTAAACCCGAAGTCGTCGAGCCGCAAGATACGCCACCGACTCAGCCGATTGAAAATCCCGACGATTTACCAGCGAACGCGCCGCCCGAAGAACCCGTTTCATTGCCCGAAGACGACGATGAAGATTTGGGCGATAAATTGGTTTTCGACGACCTAAGCAAACTTCCGCAAACTCAGCCAATCGAACAGCCGCCCGCGCAGAAAGTTGAACCGTTGCCGCAACCAATCGTAGAGCCGCCGACGGAAATTGATAGACCGTTCGAGCAACCTAAGCCCGTCGTGCCGAAGCCGGTAATAATCATTCCGCCGACGCCCGAACCGATAGTAAACGAACCACCAACAATTTTGCGCGAGATCGAACCGTCACAACCTGCCGAAAAACAAAAGCCGTTGAAGATGTTAAAGCCGCGTTTCGTGAAGTTGGCGGCGGACGACAGGTACACTTACTATTTGGATAAAAATGCCGTGCAGTGGAAGAAAATGCCCTATTCGGCGAGTGAATACATTGCGGACGTATGGATTCGGATGATTGAACGTTCGCCGGCTCAGCTTGATAAAGATATGGCGGCATACGGCGCGGAGAACTTTAATGCGGAAATCGATTTGGCTCGCGAACAAGGTTATCAGTATCCGCCGGAAGATATTTACGTTTTGAGCAATCAAGGTTACGTGTTGGAGCATTATTATTTGCGTCCGAAGACAAATCAAATTCAATTCCTTTGCGAGTTGGAAGTTTTTGGTCGCCCGCAGAACACGGTTAGAGAGCGCGTTTACGATTATAAAAACTGGGAAAATTTGGTGCCGGACAGTGTTGAATCGGTAATTTATACGACGGTACTTAAGACAATCGGGACTAAGAAAGCGAGTGAGCGCGGGCATATGAGTTTTATTGACATGCTTGAAGAATACGGGCGAATTTCTCTGCGTTAATGAGGTGTGAAGTTTGGAGACAGGACTAATTGCGCCTGCGCTGATAATTTTATTGGCGGCAGTGAGCGGCTACTTTTCGCTGATAGAAACTGCGCTGATAGAAAGTCATCGCGGGCGATTGGAAAAATTATCTGATGACGGCGACGCGGATGCAAAGGCAGTTTTAGAAATGATAGAATCACCGGCACCGTTGAGCGTCGCGCAAATCGGAATCACTTGCACGGGAATTTTAGCGGGCGTGTGCGCAATCCTCACGAGCCCGACAATCGCCGCGCAGATAAACTTTTTGGAACAAGCAGAAATCATTTCGGCAGTAGCGGCTTTAATCGTCACGACATTTATTTTTTTACTGTTCGGAGAATTTTTACCTAAGCAAGCGGCGAAACGCGCCCCCGAAACTTTTTTGCTTAGTCATTACAAAACCTTCCGAATTATCGTAACGATATTGAATCCGTTCGTAGGTTTGCTAACGGCTGTAGCGGGCGGTGTAGCTTTTATATTCGGCATGAACTCAAATAAGAATGACGCCGTAACTGAGGACGAAGTTTTGGATTTAATCGAGCAAGGTACGGAAGACGGCACAATTGAAAAATCCGAGCAAGAGATGGTCGACAGAATTTTTGACATCGGCGACGAGACGGCTTATTCACTGATGACGCCGCGAGTTATGATTATTTGGCTTGACCTCGCCGACGACTTGGAGAAAAATTTAAAGATTGTGCAAGGCAGTCCGCACACGATTTTTCCGGTTGGTTATGGAAGTTTGGATGATTGTCGCGGCTTGCTTTACGCTAAAGATTTACTCGACGCGGTTTTAAAGGACGGGCGCGAAGTTGATTTGGAGAAACTCATCAGAAAGGCGATCTATGTTCCGCGCACGATGGAAGCGTTTAGGATTGTTGAAAAGTTTCGTTCGAGCGGCATAACTGAGGCGATGGTTAATGACGAATACGGCGGAGTTATCGGCTTCATCACGCTTGACGACATTGTCCGCGAGATTGTCGACACGTCCGGCACTGAGAATGCCGAGCCGCAGTTCATTAAAAACAAAGACAACTCTTGGACTGTCGACGGGCTTTGCGATATTGACGAGTTCAAGGAGCGTTTCGACATTGAAACTTTGCCCGACGAAGAACATGACCACTTCCAGACGATGGGCGGCTTTTTGACTTCACAATTTGGCTACATTCCAAAAGTCGGCGAGGTTCGTGAATGGAATGGTTTCCGATTCAAAGTCAAGGAAATGGACGGCGTGCGCATTGGGAAGATTTTAATAATTAAGCTATGAAAATAATTTACGACGAAAAAATTTGCGTGAGATGCTTGGCTTGCGTGAGCGAGGCTGAATCCGGCGGCGTATTTTATGAGCGCGGTCGGATTTTTTTTGATGAAACCTGCGCGGAAGATTGGGAGAATATAATTTCAATCTGTCCCGTCGGCGCAATAAAAAAGCACCGACATTTTCAGCCGGTGTAAAAAAAATTTTATCGGATAAAAATCGCGGAGTTCATTTTTTCTTTGAACGATAGAACAACCAAATCGCTACAATCCAAAGCGGCATGACTATAACCGCCGGGCGCATGTCGTCCATTAACGCCATTATTATTAAAATGCCCGCCAAGAACGCCAGACATAAATAATCGGCGAACGGATAGAATAGCGATTTGAACTTCGGAACAATGCCCGCCGCCTCGCAATGCTTACGGAACTTCAAATGCGTCAGGATAATCATTGCCCAGCTTATCACGACCGCACCCGTCACGATTGCCATCATGTACATAAAAACTTCGTCGGGCAAAAAATAATTCAGTACCGCCGCCAAAAGCGTTATCCCCGACGAAATTAAAATGCCGTTGACGGGGACGCCGCGCCTTGAAAGTTTCTCGAAAAATTTCGGAGCGTTGCCACTCTTCGCCAAGCCAAATAACATTCGCGAGTTGGAATAAATAGCTGAGTTGTAAACGCTAACCGCCGCCGTCAACACGACAAAATTTAAAATGTTCGCGGCGGCTGGGAAACCCGCATTGCTGAAAATTTGAACAAAGGGGCTCGCGTCTTTGCCGACTTCCTTCCAAGACCACAGCGACATTAAAACAATCATCGTGCCGACGTAAAAAATTAAAATGCGCCAGATAACTTGATTGATAGCACGCGGGATAGTCTTATCGGGATTTTCAGCCTCGCCCGCCGTGATTCCCAAAAGTTCAATGCCGCCAAAACTAAACAGCACCGGAGCCAGCGACATCAGCATACCTTCAAGCCCGTTGGGGAAGAAGCCGCCGTGTTCCCACAGATTGGAAAAATTTTCGGGGAAAGGGTCGGGGTCGGTGAAAATGTAGTACGAGCCAAGCAAAATCATTCCGATAATCGCGGCGATTTTTATGAACGCCATCCAAAATTCAATCTCGCCGTACGCGCTGACCGTGACGAGGTTAATAACTGTGATAATAATCAAGCAGGTTAGCACGCCAACCCATTTGGGCAAGTCGGGAAACCAGTAGCCCAGATAAATCGAAACCGCACTAAGTTCCGCCATGCTCACGAGAATATACAAGAACCAATAATTCCAACCCGCGAGGAAGCCGGGAAATTCGCCCCAATACTTCGCGGCGTAGTAACTGAACGAACCGCTTACCGGCTCTTCAACGCTCATCTCGCCGAGCATTCGCACGATTAGGAAAATAATTATCCCGCCGATTAAGTAACTCAGCGAAACGGCGGGACCTGCTAGGGCGATCGTCGCCGTCGAGCCGTAAAATAAACCGGTGCCGACAGCCGTGCCCAACGCTATCATTTGCAAATGGCGATTCTTCAAGCCACGTTGCATTTTATTTTCAGACATTGTTTATCAAAGCTTTCTACAAAAATTTTACTGAATTAAAATATCTCTGAACATGGATAAAATTTCTTGCCCGTAATATCTGCCCGGCACTGCCCAACGTCCGTTTAAATCTTGCCAAGTTCCTAAAGTCCGCGAGCCGTAAGCTTGCCGAACTAAACCATAGCGCGGGTCGACGATAGGCGTTGTAGGTCTGCGCGTCGAAGAATAAGCTAACAGATGTTGAATGTGAGCACGAACTCCAAGCTGAGGCGTTGCAAAAAATTCGCCTTTGACTCCGCCGCCCGTCGTACCGAGTCCGCAATAATTATTTTGTTCGGGGATAACATCGCCGCCGTAACGGAAAAACCCCGTCTCCTTGAGTGCTTGACAAAACGCCACGTCGGGACGAATGCCCTCGCGCTCGCCTTCCTCGTAATAATAAGCGACAATTTCTTCCGCCGAAACTCTCAAATTCGGATGAGGATTATTGCGCAGGAGGTAGCGGACGCATTGTTGCTGAGTGGCAATGGGCGTGCCGATTATTGAGGCGTCAGCAGTCGAGACGGTCGTCGGCACGGAAAAATCTTGCGGCATCGCAAACGGTTGCGATACAGTTAAATCGTCGGAGTCGTCATAGATCTCTACATCTTCGGGAACTTTAAACTTGCTCATTGTTTCGGCGACACGTTCGCGCAAAGTCGGCAACGCTTTCCTTTCAACGGATTTAGTTTCAATTTTCGGGTCGTGGATTCTTGCGTCAACCGTTATAGGGAATGAAATTGCAAATGCGCCGAGCATCGCCGCCGCCAATAATTTTTTCGTCTTGTTAAAGTTCAAAGCATTCACCTCGTAATACAGATTGTTTTCATGAATTTATCATCTGCTGCGCAGTATACACCATTTAAAAATTTGTTGCAAGAAATTAAACTGAATTTGGAGGCATGAAATTTGGCGGTCGGAATAATTGCGGAGTATAATCCTTTTCACGCGGGGCACGCTTATCAAATCTCCGCGATAAAAAAAATTTACGACGGGGAAATTGTCGCGGTGATGAGCGGGAGTTTCACGCAACGAGGCTCGCCTGCAATTCTCGATAAGTGGACGCGGGCAAGGTTGGCGGTTTTGGGCGGTTGCGATTTGGTTTTGGAATTGCCGTTCGTGTCGGCGGTGCGAAGTGCGCAAGATTTTGCACGCGGCGGGATTCGATTGTTAGAAAGTTTAGGCGTCGTTGATACGTTGGCATTCGGCGCGGAGGTCGCAGACGTTGAGCGATTAAAATTAGCGGCGTCGGCGTTCGAGGAAAAAATTTTCGCGGCGGAACTTCACGCGCTGATGTCGCAAGGATTTTCATACGCGGCGGCAGTCACGAAAATTTTATCAAGCGTCGCGGGGCTCGACGAAAAACTTTTGCGGCAACCAAATACAATCCTCGCCGTCGAATATCTGCGCGGACTCCCGAAAAAAATTTCTCCGCTGTTGATAAAAAGAATCGGCGCGGCTTACGACGATTTGACATTGCAAGAAAAATTTTCAAGCGCATCGGCAATTCGGGCGGCTCTCTACGAAAAATCTCCGGCTTGGGAAAAAATTGCCGCGCAGGTCTCAACCGAAACTTTAAACGTCCTCCGCACAGAAAAATTCCCCGACGAAAATTTTTTATTCCGCCCGCTCATGGCAAAGCTCCTAACTTCCCGCGCAGATGAATTGAGAAAAATTTACGGCATGACGGAGGGCTTGGAATTTCGATTATTGAACGCGGCGAACGCTGAAAATTTCTCCGCGCTGATAAAAAATTTAATCGGGCGACGTTACACCGCGAGCCGAAGCCGTCGGTTGCTTTTAAATTTTTTATTGAACGTGACGGCGGAAGATATTAAAGAACTCGACGCGACGACTTGCGCAAGAGTTTTAGCCTTCAACGAACGCGGACGAACCTTACTAAAAAAAATCTCCGCGCCAATCGTCACGAAACTTACCAAACATTTGAATCGCCGCGACATTCACGAACGCAAAAGATTTTTGGAACCGTATCAAAAAATTTTATTGTTCGACGTGTTGGCGACGAATCTGCGCGGACTTTTATTCGCGACGCCGCGCCCGCCGATGGAAGATTTTTCGACGCCGCCAATGTTTATAAGATTTACTTGACACAAAAAAACGCCTCGTCTATAATCGTCGTTGTTATTCTTGAAATTTTTTGCAGGGAGGTGAAGAACTTGAAGCGGACTTTCCAACCTAACACACATTGGCGCAAAAAAACGCACGGCTTTCGCGAACGCATGAAGACTAAGGGCGGGCGGCTTGTCATTAAAAGACGCCGTCAGCGTGGCAGAAAAGTGCTTACAGCTTGAGGGTGCGGCAGGTCACTAATCGGAGTGACCTTTTTTTTCGCGTTATCGGCGGGCGGAGGAATTTTCAATGTTCAAGTTGCGCAAGAGTGAAATTTATCGCGGCAAAAAAGACTTCAACGCGGTGCACAATCGCGGGCGAGCCTTTACTAATCACGCGCTGATTTTGCTTATCGTTAATGACGAACGTTACAACGGCAAGGTCGGCTTTGCGGCGGGCAAAAAACTCGGCGGCGCAGTCGTTCGCAATCGCGTAAAAAGATTAATGCGCGAGGCTTATCGGCTCAATAAAAATTTTCTCCGTCGTAATTGCGGAATGATTCTCGTCGGGCGCAAGTTCCTTGTTACCGCTAAGTTCAAAGACGCTGAAAAGGCTTTCCTAGACTTGTGCAGAAAGGCGAAACTTTTGCCGTGACGAGATTTTTAATATCGCTGATAAAATTTTATCAACAGTGGTTGTCGCCGCTGAAAACTCCGTGTTGCCGTTTCGTGCCGACGTGTTCGGTTTATGCTGTCGACGCGTTGAAAAAATACGGCTGGGCTCGCGGAGGTTTGTTGACACTTAAAAGAATTTTGCGTTGCAATCCGTTTTGCAAAGGCGGCTATGACCCCGTCCCGTGAAAGGCTGTGATTTTTTGGAAGAACCCGGACTCTTTGGCGGCATATTCGAGCCGATTGAATACTTAATGAGCGTCGTACTCGGTGCGCTTTATTCGCTGACGGAATTACTCGGCGCGCCAAGTTACGGCTTAGCAATAATCCTCTTAACTGTGCTGATAAAAATTTTGGTCTACCCGCTGACGAAAAAACAACTCCAATCAATGAAGGCAATGCAACGCATTCAGCCGCAGATGAAAAAACTCCAAGAAAAATACAAAGACAATCCGCAAGTCATGCAACAAAAATTGATGGAGTTGTATCAAAAGGAAGGCGCAAATCCGATGTCGGGTTGCCTGCCCATGCTGATTCAAATGCCAATCTTAATGGGCATGTATTACACGCTGTACAGTTTCGATTATGGCGGCGCGGCTCCGTCATTTTTATGGCTACCGAGCTTATCGGAAACCGACCCCACTTACGCCTTGCCGTTTTTATCGGCGGCAACAACTTTCCTTCAGCAAAAAATGATGTCCAACACGAGCGAAGCCAATCAGCAAATGAGAATTATGATGGTAGTAATGCCGTTGTTTATCGGCTGGATAAGTTTAAATTTCCCGGCGGGCTTGGTACTCTATTGGGTAACGATGAACGTCGTGCAGATTATTCAACAATGGTGGACGAACAGGCAGGACGACAAGGAGGCTGCTTAAATGGCGAATGTAATTGAGAAGACGGGCAAAACGATTGAAGAAGCAATTCAAGCGGCAGTGGCGGAACTCGGCGTAGCGGAGAGTGAGCTTGACATTGAAATTTTAGAGGAGCCGTCGAAAAAATTTTTGGGATTATTCGGCGGGACGCCTGCCAAAATTCGCGCTACAATAAAAATCCCTGAGCCGCCCGTTGAAGTCGAAGAGCCTGCGCGGATTGAAGAAGAACCGCCCGCGATTGAGCCGGTATTGGAACCGTCGCCGGTGGAAGAAAAATCTTTTGGCAAGGAAGAAGTTATCGACGAGGCTAAGAAATTTTTATCGGAAGTTTTCGCGGCAATGGGCTTGGAAGTTTCAATCGAAGTCGCGGAATCGGATGATGGCATTCAATTTAATTTGAGCGGCAAAGGCTTGGGAATTTTAATCGGCAGACGCGGGCAGGCACTCGACGCTTTGCAATATCTGTTGAATGTGGCTGTTAATCGCAAGAGCGCGGGCGATAAGATTCATTTCATTGTTGACGTTGAGGATTATCGCCGCCGCCGCGAAGAATCACTTACCAAGCTTGCAAAGGGCGTTGCCGAACGTGCAATTAAAACTCGTCGCGACGTTCGCCTTGAGCCGATGAATCGTCACGAACGGAAAATTATCCATACCGTTTTGCAGGACAATGATCGCGTCGAAACTCACAGCGCGGGCGAAGAACCTTATCGCTATGTTATCGTCTCGCCAAAACGTAAGAAATAAACTTCATAAACAACCAAAAAAGCACTCGCCTTGATGACGGGTGCTTTCTTATTTGCTTTGAAAATATTTACGCGATTATTTCTTGCCGAAAATAAATTTATCAAGCAGGTCAATGAGTTGTCCGATTTCGGGCTTGGAAATTTGCGCACTCGCGCCGAGTTCTTCGCCCTTCAAGCGCATTTCTTCATTGATAAGCGACGAGAACAACACGAACGGCACATCTTGCAGCCTGTCGTTTTGGCGCACGAGTTTCAAGAGTCTGTGCCCGTCCATCATTGGCATTTCAACGTCGGAAACGATTATGCCGATATGCTTAGAAATATCGCCTTCCTTGCTGGCGAGACCTTGCATATATTCCCAAGCATCTTTGCCGTTGCCGAAGTCGCGGACGAATCTGTAACCCGCATCGTGAAGCGTCGTAACAAGCAAATCGCGCAACATCCCGGAGTCTTCCGCAACAACCACGTGGACATCTTTGCGCCGTTCCCGAATGTCTTCGCTGGCGTCGGCAACAGTCGTGAGCTTCGCGTTAATTTCGGGATTAATCTCCGCGATAATCGTTTCAAAGTCGAGGAGCAGGACAATTCGATTGGGCATTTTAACGATACCGACAACGCGGCTTTGGTCGCCCACTTCCGGCGAAGGTTCCATGTCCTTCCAAGAAATGCGGTGAATGCGCGAAACATTCTCTACCAAAAATCCGATGTCGTAGTTGTTAATTTCTGTGACGATAATATTTTTTGCGTCGTCGCCGTTAGTCATTACGTTCAGACAGCGCGGAAGATTTACCAGCGGAATTGCCTTGCCGCGCAGAGTAAACAGCCCGTCAATGTAAGGGTGAGCTTGCGGCATTGCAGTAACGGGCGTGCGTTGAATGACTTCGCGAACTTTGGCGACGTTTATCCCGTAGTTTACTTTGCCTATGCTGAACTCCACTATCTCAAATTCGTTCGTACCGGTTTCAAGCAGAATGCCTTTCCTATCGCCGGCAGTTTCCGCTCCCTTGCGTACTTTATCATTCGCCATTAAATCCGCCTCCATTAAATTAACCTTATCAACTCAACGGAATTTCGCCGAAAAATTTTTATATCCTTCAAACGCGGCAATGTTTTTTATTTGACAAGGTTATCGAAGTCAGATTGCGGTACGAGCGTCACGAGCCCCATTATCGCCAAAATTTGTTCGAGCGCAACGCGAGCCGTCGACGTATTCTTAACCACAAAATCCACGTCGCGCCAATGTTCAAATTCGCCGGTCTCGTCAGCCGTCTCAACGTAGTAGCGAATTTCATCGTTCGAGCAACCTGCGCGGAGCATTCTGTCAACAAAAACCTCATCGTCAATCATCAAAAAAATCGTCACGAGGTCTTGATTGATAAATTTCTGCAACTGCTTAATCCCCGCCACGTCGTGCATAAGCGTAACGCTGATTTTGTGATTCTGATAAGCGTCGAGAACTTCACTTTTACGCAAGCCGTAAGAGTTCGCTTGGTAAGTGTTGTTGACGATAAGTTTTTCAGTTTTATATTGATCGCCTTTAACAGTCTGATAAATTCTGCGCTTATAGGCGTAGCGGTCGTCGAAAACGCGGGTCGTGACGGTCGGAATGTAATGAATGCCCATTGACATCAGCTGAGAAACCATAGTCGATTTGCCGGAAGTGTGCGGTCCGAGAAATGCATAAATCTTATTAGCCATAAAAATTACCTCCTTGCCTTTTGTTTGGCGATAACGTGAACAGTATCCTCATCCTCATCAATTTCCGCGCCGCAACGAGGACAACATTCATACTTCGTGCCGTCGGGCAGAGCGCGCTTGCCAACGCATTTGGCGCAAAATTCCATGCCGCAACGTTCGCAATGATAAATCACGCCAAAATCCGTTCGCCCACATTTCGGGCAACTGTCGTAAGTAGCCATAAAAATTTCCTCCTCTCAATAATGCGGATTAAGTTTAACGTACTCGACGGGGCGGCTCCAATCGACGTGAACACCGGTAGCCTCCCAAAGCCGCGTCAAAACAATTTTTAAATTCTCCGCGCTCAAATTCGGGTCAATTTTCTCCGCCGTGAAATCCAACAGCGTCTCGTGCGGAATTTGTATTTCGTGCGGCGTCGTCAAAAATTTTTCGGCAAGTGCTTTGCCCTCGTCGTCGCCCAATGTCACGATAACTTTTTTTGCCGTCTCGTCATACTCAACCCAACCGAGACTGCCCTTGTAACTTATCGCCACGCTGAAATTCTCCAAACAAATCATCTCCCTTAAACAAAAATTTTTTTCAGCGACAAACTTTTTTCGCGAAGTAACGAGTGTATCAGCAGGAACGCAATCGCCGCCTCCGCCACGTCTTGCGCGGAATACGCTAGCGATACAAATTCTATCGGTAAAAACTTCGGCAACAACCAAATCAGCGGCACTAATACGACTAGCGGCAACAGACTTATGACGACATTACGCCACTCGTCCTCCAACGCCGCCATTATCCCACTAAGCCACGTGTACAGCCCCACAAACGGTTGAAGCACAAACATCAGCCGCAAGAAAGTTATCATCTCGGCGGTCACCGGCTCGGCATCGTCCACGAAAAATCTTGCCAGCTCCTCCGTGAATATCATCAGCACCGCGTATATAGCAAACGTTAAAATCATCGTCGTGAAAAAGCCGTATCGCATGACCCGCAAATAATGTTGCTCCTTGTGCGCCGCGAATAATCGGCTGATTAAAGGTTGAATGCCCGTGTCCAAACCGTTAAGCGGCAGGTAGACGAACGTCAGGATTATGTTGGCGATAGTCGCCGCCGCCAGCAAATGAGGCGCATCGTAGCGTAGTAGTGTTGCGTTCAAAAAATATTCGATAAAGCACATCATCAACGTAGCGATTGCAAAGCCCGCACCGATTTTTATTTCCTGCCAAATGTAATCGAGACCGCCGAGACTTCGAGGCGTTGTGAATTTTTGCGGCGAATATTTGAAATACCAGAAAGTTATCGCCGCGCCGAAAATTTGTGCGAGTACGGTTGCGAACGCTGCGCCCTGCATTCCCCAACCGAAAACCATTATAAACAACGCGTCCAAAATTATATTTGCAAGCGACGTCGAGCCAACCAGATAAAAGACGTGACCGGGCTTGTCAACGCAACGCATAAAAGCTCCCGTCAAGTAAACCGTCAGCAGGAACGGCACGCCGCAAAAAGAAATTCGCAGGAAAGAAATTGCCAAATCGATTATATGTTGCTCGTCAGGATTGTCGGATAAAATTCGCAGCAACGGTTCGATAAAAATATTTCCGACGACCACGAACGCGCAAACGTAATTGCTCCGCATAATTTTTTCGGCAAGAGTTTTATTGCCCGCGCCGATAATTTGAGAGACGACAGCCGAGCCGCCCGTTTCAAAGAGAGTGGCGAACGCGATAAAAATCATCATGACGGGATAAACCAACGCCATTGCCTCCAAGCCGTCGGTGCCGACAAAGTTGCCGATAAAAAATCCGTCGGTCGTCGTATAGATACTCATCGCGACCAACGCCGCGAACGTCGAGCCGCCGTACTTAATAATCTCGCCGATTGTCGAGAAAAAATCACTGCGCATAATAAAAATTTTCTCCTTAGCCTTTGGTTGTCACAAAATATTTTTTCAGCATATCGGAAGTTAAATGCTCCTTGAACGAACGCAAGTTTTCCTCGCCCGCATCGTCCATAATGTTTGTTGTCAAAATGCCGCGCTCCAAATTTATCTTGGCGTCATACCAGTAAGCAAACTGATTCGCGCCTTTGAAGTCGTAATTTGCTTTGGCGAACAGCCCGAATGAAGTCGTCTCATTAATTTGCTCGTCCAAACAGTAAGCGACAATCCGACCTTCAACGCGAATCACGAATCCGAAAAGATTTTTGAAGTCTTCCCAATGATTCAGCGCGAAACTGAAATTGTCATCATCCTCCTGCGCCTCGATAAGATGATTTTCAACGCGCTGTTTAATATCTTCTTCGGCGGACGATTGAAAGGCGTACAACTCGTCAAATATTTTCGGCGTGATAACCTCAATCTCATAATCATAATTTTTCTCGAAGGCTTTTTTGGCTTTGCGGAAGCTTTTCAATTTGTTGCCCTCAAGACTTACGAGGCGTTTCAAATCCAAAAGATAATCCCAATTATCGCGCTGATCTTCGACTAAAACTTTTTCGCCAAGTTCGCGTTTCCAAATCTCAACAAGATATTCCGGAACGGCAAAGAAAACAGTTTCGGGCGGTACGTGCGTCGCGAAGACCGCTTGCCAGTCAATATTGTCCCAATCGCCGACGGGAGCTGCCCAAAATTCCGCGTCGTCAATGAAAAATTTATGCCAACAAAGTTCTGCCTCATAGCCGCGCAGAAGCTTGAGCTTTTTCTTGTATCCGAACGCAATCAGCGGCGAGCCGTTCGACGGAATTTGAATGCAACGCTTAACATATTCCAAATAGCGCACGTTGTCCTCAATGCCGAAGTCTTTAAAATCAATCATTGCTTAAACTCCTTCCAAAAATAAACTGCCGCGTACATGACGGGTAAAACTAACAACGTTAAAATCGTCGCGACTAAAAGCCCGCCCGCTATCGCAACCGCCATCGGTCCCCAAAAGACGCTTACCATTAACGGCAACATGCCAAGTATCGCCGCCGCCGCCGTCAACATTATCGGTCTGAATCTTAAAATCGCTGAATCGATTATCGCGTCGTGGAAATTTTCGCCCGCTCGCAAGTGCTGTTGGATTTGGTCAATTAGAATTACCGAGTTGCGAATTATCATTCCCGACAGTGCGATAACTCCAAGCTCCGCCACGAAGCCCAACGGCTTTGACAAAATTATCAGCGCGAAAATTACACCGATTAATCCCAGCGGCGCGGTCAACAGCGTTAGGAACATTGCTTTGGCGTCTTTTAATTGGAACATCAACAGCGTCATGATTATGAACACAACCAACGGCAACATCGCCGCGAGTTGTCCCGTTGACGTATCGCTTTCCTCCAAGTCGCCGCCCGGTTCGATTAAGTAGCCGAGCGGTAAAGTTTTTCTTAAGTCCTCCGTCGCGTCAAAAGCTTTGATAGCCGCGTCGTTGGCAGTGCCGGATAAAATGTTCGCCTGTACCGTGATTGTCGGTTTCAAATCGCGCCGCTTTATCAATCCAAACTCCGCGCCGTAAGAAATTTTTGCAATTTGCTCAAGCGGAACGTAGCCCGCCGCGCCCAAGTATATCGGCAAATTTTTCAACGCCGCAAGATTATTCCTGTCGGCTTCGGCGAGGCGCAAATCAATATCAATCGTCCTGTCGCCCGTGTAAAATTCTGAAGCTTTCGCGCCCGTGATTTCAGTGTAAAGCGTCGACTTCACAAGCTGACTCGACACGCCCAGCGCACGAAGTTTATCTTGGTCTAGTTCAATCTTCACAACTTTGGATTTTTCATTCCAATCAAGATTAACATCAACGGCGTTTGAATCCTGCGCGACAATGTCGGCAACCTGCGCGGCGAGCTCTTGAACTTTATCAATGTCGGTGCCGGAGACGCGGAGCATAATCGGATAATCGGCGGGCGGTCCGGTCTGAATCAGTTGGATATTCGGGCGCACGAGTGGAAAATTTTCTTCCAACTCGTGGCGAATTTTTTTTATCAACTCGTCGCGATTGTCCTCGTTAGCCGTCACAACAAACTTGGCAATATTATCGCCGTCGGCATTCGGAGAAATCGTCAGCACGAAACGCGGCGTATCTTCTCCGACGTAGTAAGCAAAATTTTTTAAGTTATCGCGCTCGCTGTTGAGGAATTTGGCAAACTTACCAGCCTCAGCTTGCGTCGCCGCCATTGATGAGCCTTCAGGCAACTTCAATTCGATTAAAATTTCGGGACGTATTGACGGCGGGAAAAATTCTTCTTGAACAAAATCCGAAGCAAGGATTGTAGCCGCGAATGTAAAGATTGTTCCGCTCAGCACTAAAATTTTATTGTCCAAAAACGTTTCCAGCACGCGTCGGAAAATTTTATAGAATCGGCTCTGATAAAGTTCCGCCTCAGATTTTTTTTCAACTTTGATTATGTAAGTTCCGAACAGCGGCGCGACCATCACTGAAACTATCCACGACAGCAGTAGCGCGATTGACACGACCCAAAACATGTCGCGGCAAAATTCGCTTGCTATGCCTTTGGCGAACGCTACCGGTATGAAGCCCGCGCAGGTTATCAGCGTGCCCGTCAACATCGGTTTAGCCGTGACGTTGAACGCGTGACACGCCGCATCAAACCTCGACAGCCCGCGCTCTAACTGTACGCTCATCATTTCCACTGCGATTATCGCGTCGTCAACCAAAAGCCCCAGCGCAATTATCAGCGAGCCCAGCGAAACTTTGTGCAGATCAATCCCCGCGACATACATAAAACAAAACGTCCCCGCCAATACCAACGGTATACAACCTGCAACGACTAATCCCGTCCGCACGCCTAAACTCGCGAAGCTCACGGCAAGCACGATTACAATTGCTAAAACTAACGTCTCGACGAATTCGCCGATTGATTCTTCCACGACTTGCGGCTGATTCGATACTTGATGAAGTTCCAAGCCCAGCGGTAATTCCTGTTGTATTTGTTTCGTTAAGCCGCGCAGATTTTCTCCGAGCTTTAGAATGTTGCCGCCGTCCTCCATCGCAACTGCTATTCCAATCGCAGGCTCGCCGTTGAAAAACATTTTAGGTTCGGGCGGGTCGACAAATCGCCGTTCAACGTTGGCAATATCAGCGAGGCGAAAAATTCTTCCGTCCGCGTTTATCGGCAAATTTTTTATCGCGGCAACGTCGTCGAAAATCCCAGTCACACGCAGATAAACATTGTCGCTTGAAGTGTCAATCATACCGGCGGGCGTCATGGCATTCTGCGCGGCGAGAGTGTTCGATATAACTTGCGGGCTTATGCCGAGTTCGGAAAGTTTAGCCTGTTCAATCTCGACGTAAACAACTTCGCTTTGCACGCCGATAAGTTCAATCTTTTTAACGTCGTGAACGCCCAACAGCAAGCGGCGAATTTCTTCAGCGTAGTGGCGGAGCTCTTCGTAATTGAAACCGTCGCCCGTCAACGCGTAAACGGAGCCGAAAACTTCATCATAAGTGTCATTAAAAAAAATCCCCGCAACACCGCTCGGCAATTCGTTTTCAATATCGGCGCAATAATTCCTAACGTCGCGCCACGTCGGACGGATTTGGTCGGTAGGAAGCTCGTCGTTAAGTTCGATGTAAATCACAGTCGAACCGGGGCGAGTTTCACTTGTTAAGTTGTCGAGTCCCGGAATGTCCTGCAATTTTTTTTCGAGCTTGTCGGTAACTTGTTCCTGCATTTCGTAAGCAGTCGCGCCCGGCCAGTAAGCCGCCACAATCATTTGACGTACAACAAATTTCGGATCTTCCATGCGTCCGAGATTGAAGTAAGAAAAAATCCCGCCGATAAACGCCACGATTATAAAATACCAAACGAGACTCCGATTGTTGAGTGACAGCTCCGTTAAGTTGCGCAAGTCAATCACCCGTCCTTACGTCTTGCCCTTCGCGGAGTTTGTTGACGCCCGCAACCACAACAGTATCGCCCGAATTAAGCCCGCGCACTCGAACGTTGTTATCGTCAAAGGCAGTGACTTCAATTTTTTTCAGCGAAACTTTTCCGCCGTCTACAATCCAAACCTGCGCGGCGTCGCCCGTCTGATAAATCGCACTTAGCGGCAAGATAATCGCGCTCGGTGTAACTTCGCGGATTGAAACGTTAGCAGTCATGCCGAGTTGAATGTTATTGACATCGGGCAGAGAAATTTTTACGGTAAAAGTTCGCGACGCAGAATCAGCCATCGGAGAAACTTCGCGAACGGTGCCGCTTACAGTTTCATTAGTCGCCCAAAAATTTATCGAGACGCGCTGACCAATTTGCATGTTTGAAATTTTATTTTCGGGAATGTCGACGACGACTTCAAGTTCATTAGTTTGCACGAGTTTTAAGACGCTTTGCCCCGCCGCAACGACTTGCCCGACTTCCGCGCTGACTTCGGAAATAACTCCGTCAGCATTGGCTGTTAAGGTTGTGTAGTCGAGGGCGTTTTGACTTTGACGGGCTTGCGCGATTGCCGCGTCGTAAGTGGCTTTGGCGGCGTCGTATTGAGTTTTGTATTGGTCGAGGACAACAGCGGCGACGGCTTCCGCTTTGAAAAGTTCGCTGTACCTGTCGAGATTTGCTTTAGCTAGTTCAAGTTGCGCACGAGCCGAATCAACTTGCGCGTCGGCAGTGCGCGATTGTTCGACAATATCTTTTGGGTCGAGCGTCATCAAAATATCGCCCGCCCGCACCAACGAGCCTGCTTGAACGTCGCGAGAGATAATTTTGCCGCTGACTTGGAACGATAAATTAGTTTCGTAGCGACCGCGAACGACGCCCGAATAATTTTCTTCCTGCGCGGAGTTCGAGAGCTTGATTTGCTGAACTTTGACGAGCGGCGGCTTCGGTGGAGTAATTTCTTTATCGCAACCGACGACAAAAAAATTTGCAACGATAATCGCCGCCAAGAATTTTTTATTCAACGAGTCACCTCCCAAAAATTTTCCGCATTATATCACGTTACGGAGCTTTACTTCAACAACGATACAACGAGCCCGCCAACTGCAAGCGCAATAGCTCCAAAGCCGACGACTGCCGCGATTGTTAAATTATGAATTTGGTTACTGAGTGAATCGAACTTTGAATCAATCTTCGTATGCAATTCCTTAATGTCCGCGTCGTGTTTCTGGCGCAATTCAATAATATCTGCCGAACGCTGATTGTCACGGTCGCGCATTTCGCCGATAAAAGTATCAACCTTAGCTGTGACCGCGCTGACTTGTTGCTCAAGACTGTTTAAACGTTCATCCGTTGTAGCCACTTTAATCACCACCTTTTGTTATTAATTGTACCATAGCTTTGTCAACGTTATAAACTGCAGGAAGTCGAAACTTTTTTGGATGGCTAAAATTCTTTCTTCAACGTGTGAATCGTCTGCATGAAAAAAAATTCCCGCGACCGTCCCCGAATGCGCAATGTTTACGCCGAGTGCTTCAATCTCTTTAGAAAAATTTATCAACTCTTCGAGTTTGGGCTTCGGTAAAATTTTTTGATTAGCAAGCGCGGATTTTCTCGCGAGTTCAAAATTAATTTCGTCGTCAAGATTTTTTATCTCAAAATCACTGCGGCGATTAAATTTTATCGTGTCGACTTCACCGCCGTAATCGAACACCGCGATTTGAAATTTTTCGCGCGCCCGAATGTTTTTTATCAATCGTCCCGTCAAAGGATTCATCGCGACGACGCCACCATAAAAAATTCCGTCAGTCGGTTCAATGTCCGCGCAGAGTCTGCCGAGTTCAGCGGGAGAAAATTTTTTCCCTAACGACAACGCGACTGCTTGCGCGACCGCCGCCATATCCGCTGAGGAAGACGCCATGCCTTTGCCGCGAGGAAGTTCTGAAGTCAAGCGCACGCCGAATTTAAAATCTTCCGCGCCGAAAATTTTTAAAACTTTGTCGAGTATCGCCAATGACTTTGAGCCGAGCCCTTCAACTCCCGCAAATTCATCAGATACAATCGCCGTCGAGAATTTTTCAATCGGGCAAGTTATCAAAATCGGTTCGCCGCGATAAAACCCCTGAGCCAATTCGCCGCAAGTACCGCGCATTTTAACCGTAACTTTCATCGCAAATAATTTCCAATCAGCAAAAAAATTATCGGCACGAACATTTCAGATAAAGTCGTTACTGCTCCGTAAATGTCGCCCGTCACGCCACCGATTTTTTCAGTCGCGAACGTTGCAAATTTCCACGTCACGATTAACGAAAACAAACTCGCCAACGCCGCGCAGATTAAAAATATTTTGCTGATAAAAATTAGCGGGAGCAAAAATAAAATCGCCTCAAACGTTGCAAAAATTATCGTCCGTCGTTTCGTGAACTTCGCGAACGCTTTGCCCATGCCCGATTTTCTCGCGTAGGGGAACGCTCCGATTGTTACGACCATCATCAGCCTTGCGATTATCGGCGCAGAATAAATCGCTGTGCATAAAAACCACGTCGAAAGCCTCGCGAGTTCCGCCAACGTCGAAATTTCTATCGCCGCAACTAAAATCATACTCACGACGCCGAATGAACCTGCGCGGCTGTCCTTCATTATCTCTAAAATTTTTTCGCGCTCGCGCCCCGAAAATAATCCGTCAGCCGAATCCATTAATCCATCGCAATGAATGCCGCCCGTTAAAATTATCAGCAAAGAAAATCCTACCGCGCCCGTCAACAGCGGCAAGTTCAAAAAATTTATCGCGCCAAGAACGCCCGCGCAGATTATTCCGAGTACCGCACCGACCGCCGGAAAAAATTTCACCGACTCGCCGAAACTTTGCTCCGTCCAAACGCTTTGCTTAACGATATTTATCCGCGTCAAAAATTGTAGCCCGATTAAAAACGAATTCATCACCAACGCAACTTCCTTTGCCACGCGAGTAAATCTTTTTTGCCCAGCGGTAAATCTATCGACTGCCCGTTGTCGTAGAAAAATTTAACGCGTATCTCCTTCGCCAATAACAAATCCTTTAAGCTTGACTTCGGGAAGTGGAAAAATAATTTATTTTCATTGCGCCAACCTTTTTGGGTTTGTTTGGTGACGGCGTCAATTTCCCAAGGGGCACCGTCCGTAAAGACAATCACTGTATTTAAAAGTTGCGCCTTGTCATAGCGATAATCCCATAAACTAAGCGTCGCACTTTCCCAATTACCATCGGCATCGCGCCCAACTTGAAAATCCGTCGTCGCGTACTTATCGAGCGTCTCAACCTCGCGATGGTCGTGATGCCAAGTGTAACTCGCGCCGAAAATTCCCAAGAGAATCAGCGTAACGCCAACTCCCAATAAAATTTTTTGCATGACCGACCTCCGCTTTTACTTTACATTTTACTTGCGCTTATAGTACAATACATTTGGTATCATTTTCAATAATTTTTTCGGGGGGAGAATTTTATGCTCAGACCGCGTTTTGAAGACGAAGACGAAGTTTATATTCCGGAAATCGGCGAGGACGAGTCGGACTTTAATGTTCACGACAGAATTCCGCATTCCAATGCAGGTATCGCGCTCGGTTGGTCTGCTTTGGAACAGCAAATGTTCGACATGCTCCTTTTGAATCGTTTTGCCGCCGACGATCAAGAATTGCTCGACGAAACGGCGCGTACAATTTCCAGATTGGTAGAAACTTTCGAGGCGCATGAAATCGCTCGGATTATGGCGGTCGCTATGATGTCCTTCCAACTCGCCGCCGCAGAAGATAAATCTTTTGAAGACGAGTATAACAGGTACCGCGATTATATCAAAAAACATCCCGAAGATTTGGAAGAAATTTAATCGGAATCATTTACCACTTGCCGCCGCGCTTGCGGCTTAATTTTTTTTCGGAGGTATCATGTTGATTAAAGAAGTTTTGATTGTCGAGGGCAAAGCCGACGTTATCGCGGTTAAACGTGCTGTCGAGGCGGAGTGTATTACGACGGGCGGCTTTCATATCACTGCGCGGACACTTAAAAATATTTCTGCGGCTTATAAAAAGCGTGGGATAATTATTTTAACCGACCCGGATTCGGCGGGCGAAAATATCAGAAATTTTTTATCGAAGAAATTCCCCGAAGCCAAACACGCTTACATTCCCCGCGACGAGGCAACCGCTAATGACGACGTAGGAGTTGAGCAGGCGTCGCCCGAATCAATTCGCAAAGCCTTAAGTAAAGTTCGCACGCTTGAAATTAATCCTCGCGAAGAATTTACGGCGGTGGAGATGGTTACGTTTAATTTATCGGGCGGCGCGGACAGTTCCAAACTTCGTGACAAAATCGGCGCGGCTCTCGGGATTGGTTATGGCAACGTGAAAACTTTCGTGCGGCGGCTGAATAATTACGGCGTCACTCGCGAAGAATTTTTGGAGGCGTTGAAAAATGTTACACCCGTTAATCGCTAATCCTTCGGCGACGCGCCACATACTAAAAAAATTTAAATTGCGGGCAGTCAAAGGGCTCGGACAAAATTTTTTAATCGATGCGGAGGTTGTGCGGAAAATTGTTGAGGCGGCTGACATCTGCGCGGGCGAGGAAGTTTTAGAAATCGGCGCGGGGATTGGGACGTTGACGCAAGGCTTATTGGAGGCGGGCGCGAATGTTACAGCCGTCGAATTGGACAAAAAATTACCCGCCGTGCTAAAAGAAACATTGGCGGGCTATGAAAATTTTCGGCTCGTCGAAGGAGACATTTTAAAGGTAAATTTATCGGAGTTGATGCCGCGCAGATTCAAAGTCGTAGCGAACTTGCCGTATTACATCACGACGCAGATTTTGTTGACGTTGTTGGAAAAAAACTTGCCGGTAACAAAAATCGTGACGATGGTACAACGCGAAGTCGCCGAACGTATGACAGCCGCGCCGGGTTCAAAAATTTACGGGGCGTTATCTGTCGCCGTTCAATTCCGCGCAGAGTCGAGGATAGCGTTCGACGTGCCGCCCGAATGTTTTTTACCGTCGCCCGAAGTTACAAGTTCAGTGGTGGTGTGTGACGTTCGGAATAAAAATTTGGACGTTGACGAAGATTTTTTCTTTAAGGTTGTGCGCATGGCGTTTGCTCAACGGCGGAAGACGCTATTAAATTCATTGGCGAGTTTCGGGCGTGATAGAGTTTTAAAATCCGGAATTGACGTTTCAAGACGCGCCGAGACTTTAAGCTTAGAGGAATTCGCCGCGCTGTCAAACTTTTTGGCAGGAAAAACTGCGTCGACGATAGAATAGATTTTAAGAAAAATTAAGGAGGTAGTAATTCAAACATGAAGGATTACAAAAGCGACAGCATAAGAAATGTGGCATTCTGCGGGCACGGACGTAGCGGCAAGACGACGTTGTTGGAGGCGTGTTTATTCGACAGCGGCGCGACAACTCGACTCGGCAACGTTGATTTGGGGACGAGCGTTCTGGATTTTGAGCCCGAAGAAAATAAGCGGAAGATGTCAATCAGCGCGAGCTTGGCGGCACTTGAATGGAAGAACTTTAAGATTAACGCTATCGACGTGCCGGGCTTCCCCGATTTCGTTGCGGAAATGTACGGCGCATTGGCGGCGGCTGATGCTACGGTTATCGTGGTGAGCGCAAGTGCCGGCGTCGAAGTTGAAACGGAAAAGGCTTGGGCACTCGCCGAGAGTTTGAACCTTCCGAGAGCGTTTTTCGTCAGCAAGATGGACAGAGAGCACGCCGATTTTGAAAAAGTTCTTACACAGCTCAGAGACAAGTTCGGCAATGGCGTTGTTCCCGTTCAAATTCCCGTCGGTAAAGAAGATTCATTTAAAGGCGTCGTCGATTTGCTTAAGGCGTTCTCCAAAGTCAAAGCCGATGACGAAAACATTGACGCCGCGCAGGTTGCTGACGAAGTTGAAGATAAACGCCTCGAAATGCTCGATATAGTTGCCGAGTTCAACGATGAACTTATGGAAAAATATTTAGAGGGCGAAGTTGAGGATTTAGACGAAAACGAAATCAGCGAGGCATTAGCGGCGGGCATTGCTGAGGCGAAAGTTTTCCCAGTGTTCGTAGGCAGTGCGGTTAAAAATATCGGCATTAAAAAATTCCTTAACAGCGTCGTTGAATTCTTCCCCGCGCCCGATTCTAAAGACTACAGCGGCATTAATCCCAAAACCGATGAACTCGTCGAGCGCAAAGTCAGTGAGCCGTTCAGCGGACAAATTTTTAAAACTATGGTTGACCCGTTCGTCGGGCGTATGTCGTATGTGCGCGTGATTAGCGGCGATATGAAGGGCGACGCAACTTACCAACTTATCGGCGCGGATAGCGAGGGGCAGGAACGTTTAAGCGGCTTGTTTACTATGCAGGGCAAGAAACAAATTCCCGTCGACGTGGCGCACGCGGGCGATATTGTCGTCACCAGTAAGCTTGCCAATGCCAAGACCGGCGACACTCTCTGCGATAAAGCCGCTCCGATTAAATACGAACGCATTCAATATCCCGAACCAATGCTCGCGATGGCTGTTACGTCGGCTAAGAAGGGAGAGGAGGATAAAGTTTTCGGCGCGATAACTCGCCAGCAAGACGAAGACCCGACGATTATGTTGGTTAAGAATGCCGAGACTAAGCAGACGATTTTAAAGGGCATCGGCGAAGTTCACTTGGATATTCTCAGCGACAAACTCCAACGTAAATTCGGCGTGCAAATGGTTTTGGGCGAGCCGCGTGTTGCTTATCGTGAGACAATTCGCAAGGAAGTCGAAGTACAGGGCAAGCATAAGAAACAATCCGGCGGGCACGGGCAATACGGCGACGTTTGGCTCAGAATCGGTCCGAATAAGGAAGGCACCGGCAACGTTTGGTCTGAAAGTATTTTCGGCGGCAGTGTTCCACGTCAATATTTCCCCGCAGTCGAAAAAGGCACGCAGGAAACTTTGGCGGAAGGCGTTATCGCGGGCTATCCCGTCGTCAATGTCAGCGTAAATCTTTTTGACGGTTCTTATCACGCAGTCGACAGCTCCGAAGCCGCGTTCAAGACTGCAACCTCTATCGCGATTAAAAAAGGTATCCTCGCCGCCAATCCAATTTTGCTTGAGCCGATTGAAGAGATAACCGTCCTTACGCCCGAAAATTATATGGGCGACATCATCGGTAACCTCAATTCTAGGCGCGGCAAAATTTTAGGAATGGATCCAAAGGGCAAGGGGATGACTGAAGTCAAAGCTTATGTTCCGGCGAGTGAACTTTATAAATACGCGACTGACCTCCGTTCGCAAACGCAAGGCAGGGCGTCTTATTCGCTGAAGTTCGCACGCTACGAACCTATGCCTGATAAGCTTGCCGAAAAAATTATCGAGGAACACAAAGCGGCTCAAGCCGAGAAGTAAAAAATTTCTTCCGTGCCTTGCGCAGGTCGTTACTGAAACGTTCTTCCTCGCTGAAAATGCAACCGCAATAATTTTGCCGATAAAGTCCAAGTTCCAAACTTAAATCAATTCCTTCCTGCCAACCTGCGCGGAAATCTTCATAAAAAAATTTAACGCCGAACACATTCGCGAAATGCTCGGCGATTTTTTTTATCAATTCGTGATTCTGGTGCTTGCTGTACAGAAGCGTTGACGTAAAAATTTCAAAATTATTATCCGCCGCAAAACGCGCCGCCTCACTCAATCGCCACGAGTAACAAATCCCGCAACGCTTATGGAAACCGTCCGCGAATTGAATTGTATCCGCCTCGTCGACAACGCTTGAAACCTTCGATAAAAATTCCCGCAAGCCGTAATGATTATCGTAAAAAATTTCCATGCCAACTTTATCAGCAAAATCCCGCGCAGATTTCAAACGATTTTTCCATTCTTGGTGCGGATGAATGTTCGGATTAAAAAAATAGCCGACGGGTTCAAAATTTTCTTCCCGCAATTTTTTTACGGGATAACACGAACACGGCGCGCAACACATATGCATTAAAATTTTCATCAGTAAATGTGATACTCCTTCCAAGGGATTTGGTCGAGGCGAATCGATTTGAGGAACTTAACGATGTCTTTGCGTCCGTAGTAATGCGGCGTGCCGTTGTTGTCCTGCGACATTAAAATAATCGGCATGTTCGGGAAAAATTGCGTCAGATAATTGCGGACTTGAATGGCTCGCGAAGTGTAATTGGTCACGGTCTGATTCACGACGATAATCGCGAACGTCACGCCCTGCTCAATTATAACCGCGCCTTGAATTTTCATGTTGCCCACCTGCCTTGAAAAAAACTTTTTTCGATTATAAAATAATCCTGCGACACTGTCAAAAAGGAGATTCGACGCTTGAAAAAAATTCTTTTGATAATCTGCGCAGCGATATTAATTTGCGGTTGCGGCAGTGAAAAGCTCGCCACGCAGGAACTTTTGAACGTCTCTTACGACCCGACTCGCGAACTCTACACCGCTTACAACGAACAATTTAAAAACCATTGGGAAAATGAACTCGGACGCGGCAACGTTACGTTGAATCAGTCGCACGGCGGCTCCGGCAAACAAGCTCGCGCAGTCATCGACGGTTTGGAGGCTGATGTCGTGACGCTCGCCTTGTCCTACGACGTGACGCAAATTAAAAATGCCGGACTAATTCGCGGCGGCTGGCGTATTAAATTTCCCAATAACTCCTCGCCGTACACTTCTACGATTGTTTTTCTCGTCCGCGCAGGCAATCCCAAAAATATTCAAGACTGGGATGATTTAGTTCGCGACGACGTTAAGATTGTCACGCCCAATCCCAAAACTTCCGGCGGTGCGCAGTGGAATTATCTCGCGGCTTGGGAATTTGCTCGCAGAAAATTTGACGGCGATGAAAATAAAATCCGTGCCTTCATGAAAAAATTTTACGACAACGCCGCCCCACTTGATGATGGTGCTCGCGGCGCAACCAATAGATTTCAAAGCGGAGTTAATGACGCGCTGATTGCTTGGGAGAATGAAGCTCTGCTTGCAAAAAAGAATGCCCCCGACGATTATGATATTGTCATTCCGAGCTTGAGTATCCTCGCTGAGCCATCCGTTGCCGTTGTCGATAGCGTCGTTGATAAGAAAGGCACTCGCGCCCTCGCCGAAGAATATTTGGACTATCTTTACTCTGATGTCGGGCAGGAAATTGCCGCGCAGAATTTTTATCGCCCTCGTAACCAAGAAATTCTTGCGAGGTACTCCGACATTTTCAAGCCGCTGGAACTTTTTACGGTTGATGAGGCGTTCGGCGGCTGGGTTAAGGCTCACAACGATCATTTTGCTGACGGCGCGAGTTTCGATAAAATTTTCAAGCACGAATAATCTGCGCGACAGCCTCGACATGCGAAGTAAACGGGAACATGTCAACGGGCTGAATTTTTTTTGTGCGATAACCAAACTCGTCTAAAATCTTCAAATCGCGGGCTAAAGTTGCGGGGTTGCAGGAGACGTAGATAATTTTTTCGGGTTTCATGGCGGCGAAGGTTTCAAGAACTTTTTTATCGCAACCTGCGCGGGGCGGGTCGACGATCACAACTTCGGCATAATCATTAATCTTGGGAAGAATTTTCACGACATCGCCGACAATAAACTCAGCGTTGCGGATATTATTCTCGCGAGAATTTTTTTTAGCGTCGGAAATAGCGGAGCTTACAACTTCGACGCCGATAACTTTCCGAACTTTTCTAGCCATAAACAAACCAATCGTGCCCGTGCCGCAGTAAGCGTCGATAATCGTTTCGTTGCCGCGCAGATTTGCAAAGTCACGGGCGGTTTTGTATAAAACTTCGGCTTGAGAGGTGTTGACTTGAAAAAATGAACGCGCCGAGATATTGAAAGTTAAGCCGCCGATTTTGTCTTTGATAGTTGGCTTGCCGAATAAAATTTTAGTATCGCGACCGAGAATAACGTTATTGTGGAAAGTTTGGACGTTCTGTTGAATGCTCGTGACTTCGGGGAGTTCCTTAACCAAAGCGCGGACAAAATTTTTTTCGTTCGGGAAATTTTTCATGGCGGTGACGAGGACAATCATAAGCTCGCCGTTGCAACCGACGCGCCCCATAACGTGACGTAAAAATCCTTTGTGCGTGTCTTCGTCGTAAGGTTGAAGGTTAAATTTTTTAGTGACATTGCGGACGGCGGCGAGAATTTTATCGTTGCCGGCGTTTTGAATCATGCAGGAATTTGTATCGATAATTTTATGACTTCCGCGAGCATAGCAACCGATTTGCAAATTTTTTCCAACGGGGAATTGCATTTTATTTCGATAGCGCAGAGGATTTTCCATGCCGAGAGTATCAAAAATTTCAACGCCGCCGAGTTTGCCGATATGTTCAATGGCGTCGACGACTTGCTGACGTTTATATTTCAACTGCGCGGGATAACTTAAATGTTGAAGTTGACAGCCGCCGCAATCTTTATACAGCGGACAAAACGGCTCAACGCGCTCCGAAGAATTTTTCAGAATCTCAATCAGACGCCCGACCGCGTAATTTTTTTTGACAGTTTCAAGCTCCGCCAAAACTTCCTCAGAGGGCAATGCGCCTTCGACAAAAACAGTAAGCCCGTCAAGTTTGCCGACGCCCTCTCCCGACGAACCGAGCCCGTGAATTTTAATCAGCTGTGGCATTTCTCATAACCCTCAAATCCTCATTAAGTTGAGCCTTAAGCTCCTCGACCGACGCAAAAATTTTCTCGTCGCGCAACTTGCTGATGAAACTTACAAAAATTTCCTCGCCGTAAATATCGCCGCTGAACTTGTCGATAAAAACTTCCAAGCGTCGCCGCGCAACTTTAAAAGTTGGATTGTCGCCGATATTGGCAATGCCGTTGAAAATTTTCCCGCGAACTTTAACTTTGACGATGTACGCGCCGTTAGGCAACATGGCTCTATGGTCGGCAATTTCAAGGTTAGCAGTCGGGAAGCCGATTTTTCTGCCGCGTTTATCGCCGTTGACGACTTCGCCCGCATAAGTGAAATTTCTTCCGAGTAGTTGATTGGCAGAATTTAAATCGCCCGCCGCAATCAACGCCCGAATCCTCGTACTGCTGACGATTTTTCTGTCGACGGTGAACGATTGACAAACCTCCGCCTTGAAACCGTAATGTTCAGCCTCGCGCAGGAGCAAACGCCCGTTACCTCTGCCGAACCGCCCAAAAGTATAATTTTGCCCCGTGACGACGTAAGCGGGCGCGATTTTCTCTTGGAGGAGTTCCAAAAATTCTTCGGGCGATTTTTTACTCAGCTCTTTTGTGAACGGAATTTCAATCAGCACGTCGACGCCCATATCAGCAAAAATATCGCGGCGGAGATTTTTACTGCCAATCATAAGCGGCGCATCATCGGGCGCAATCACAGTCAGCGGATGATTCGAGAACGTAAAAACGATAGCGGTGCCGTCAATTTTTTTGGCAACGTCGATGGCGTGGCGGATAACGCTGGCGTGACCGAGATGAACGCCGTCGAACATGCCAAGCGCGACGACAGGATTAGGATATTTTTTTACGACGCTAATTTTTTTTACAATGTCCAAACAAAAAACCTCGTTTCAATCGGAAAGTGCCGAGCGTATGGCTGAAATTTCCTGCGCGGTGAATAAACCTTCGGGCGATTCGCGAATCATTATATCACGAAGATTGACTTTCAAAATTTCCAAATCGACGGGCGGGGTTGCGGCAGTTGCCGATTTGCTTATGGTTTGAGTTTGCGCGTCGACGTATCGCTGAGTTTTTTTTATGATTGCCTCAACTAAAGTTTGATTGGCGGCGTCAAGATTTTGCGGCGCGGTCAGCATGTAGATTTTAAGTTGTTCGTCGACGGACTCTTGCTCCAATTCCTTCAAGCGAAGATAAACTGCCTCCGCGTTGAAATTTTCCTCTTCCGTCGTCCGCAAAAGTTCAAGGACGTTGTGATAGGATTGCCAATTCCTGTCGAGGCGGTCGATGTCTTTTTGATAAGCCGCGTACCAATCGCCGAAAATTTTTTGCCGCGCCTGAAGTTCTTCGCGTTGCGCTCGCGTAATTTCTTCCCGCTGAACTTGTCGGCTGTGAATAAAAAAACTCGCGCCGAACACGACGATTAACAGCGTGCAAATTATCATGAAGGCTTTGCGCGACGGAGAAAATTTGTACAGCAACGCCAACGCCACGCCCGCCGCAATTAAAATCACGTAAATCATATTTCAAACCAACGTTCAAAAGTTTTCCCGTCGAAATTTATCAGCTCGCCAATGCGCGGAGTCAACAGCTCGTAATTTTTAGCGGCACTCTCGGCAAGCAAATCTTTATACGGCTCATTCCAAAGGTGTCTCGCAAGCGCAAACTTCCCCGCGTGAATCGGCACAACTTTTCTGGCGCGAATATCTTCCGACGCCTGCGCGGTTTCGTTCGGCAACATGTGTATCGCGTGCCACGCAAGATTATACTGCCCGTTTTCCATGAACGCCAAATCAAACCCGCCAAATTTTATGCCAATGTCTTTGAAGTGATTCGAGTAGCCGCCGTCGCCCGAACAAAAAATTTTCCGCGCAGATGTCGCGAATGCAAACGCGCACCATTCAGTTGGATTTTGAGTAAGCATACGCCCCGAAAAATGTTGGCTCGGCAAAATGTGCGCCGTCAAGCCGCGTCCGAAATCAATCACCGAATCCCAATCTTCCTCGATAATTTTATCTGCGTCGAAGCCCCATTGCTCAAAATATTCTCCGACGCCCAAAGGACACAGCACAGTTTTAATCTTCGGCTTAAGCGCGATAATCGACGGGTAATCAAGATGATCCCAATGGTCGTGAGTTATCGCGAGAATATCTATCGGCGGGAAGTCGTCAGCAGAATAAATGTTACTGCCCGCGAAGGCGCGATTGACAAAGAAAACCGGCGAGGCATACGCCGAAAAAACCGGGTCGAGTAAAATTTTTCGCCCGCCGAGTTGCAAATAAATCGTCGAGTGCCCCATCCAAATTGCGCAGTCGTCATCACCGAGAGATTTTAAATCAGTCTTGACGGTGGGAATCGGCATGGGCGGCACGAGCCCTTTCTTATCGCCGAATAAAAATTTCCACGTCGCAACAATCCGATTCTCTTTGTCTTGAATGTCTTCGTTCATGACTTTAACGGGCGTGAGGCATTCAAAATGATCTTTAAAGTAATGCGGCGAGGCTAAAATTTTTTCGAGGCGCGAACCTGTCGGCAACCTTCCGAATTCGGGGCGATTGATGTAGTAAAAAATTCCGCCGCCCGCCAAAGCCGTCAAACCTGCTCCGCCGATTAAAAAGTTTCTGATGAAATTTCTTCTGTTCAAGTTTTCCACTCCCGATTAAAATATAACAGCTGAAAAATTTTTTGACAAGCCAAAAAGGGGATTGATAAAATGCGTTGAAAAAATCATTCGCGATTTCTATTCGCAAGGTTGAAGAAAGACGTTTAATGGTGTACAATCAACGAGGCTTTTTTTCAGAATCAGAAAGGTGAGTGGGAGGGCGTGCTTGAACAAATTTTTGGTTCGTCGGATTTCAATTACCTGCCGCGAGCAATGACAGCTGCGAGCATAAGGCAGGAAGTCATCGCGCATAATCTTGCAAACGTGAACACGCCGAACTATCGCAAGTCGGTCGTGAACTTTGAAGACCTGTTAGCACGAGAAATTTACGGCGAAGAACCCGACGGGAAATTGAAAATGGCGCGGACACACGATAGACATTTGCCCGCAGAGCCGCTTAATTATCATGCGGAGCCGACGATTTTCCAAGACAACACGACGATAATGCGCGTGGACGATAATAACGTTGATGTCGATATTGAAATGGCATCGCTGGCGAAGAATCAGATTTATTTCAATGCACTTGTTACCGAGTTCGGCGGGCACGTTACGCGCTTGAAGAATGCAATAACCAGTGGACAAGGATAATCTAAGGGGAAATTTTTTATGGGACTTTTTTTAGGGATTGATGCTTCGGCTTCGGGCTTGACTGCCGAGCGGCTGAGAATGGACGTTATATCGAACAACATCGCCAACGCCAATACCACACGCACTGAAGGCGGCGGAGCTTATCATCGCCGTTTTGTTGTCTTTGAACCGCGTGAACGTGAGCCGAAATCTTTTGAGCAAACACTTATGAAGGCAGTCGGTTTAAGTCGGCAGACAGGCGAAGGCGTCCGCGCAGTTTCAATCATGGAAGACAATACGCAAGGACCGCTCGTTTACGACCCCGGTCATCCCGACGCCAATGCTGATGGCTACGTCGAAAAACCTAACGTTAATATCGTCAGCGAAATGGTAGACATGATAACTGCACAACGCGCTTACGAGGCAAATTCAACAGCAATCACTGCGGCAAAAACTATGGCGACCAAGACTTTGGAGATTGGCAAGTAAAAAATGTTTGATATTGTTTCGTTGAATGTTTATAATGGTTAATCAAACCAAGTTGACGAAGGGGAAGGTGACAAGATGGAAATAACGCCGTTGGAAATGACACCCGTAAAAATGAGTGCACACAGTCACATTGGCGAAACGACGGTTGAAGAGCCCGTAAAAAGTTTTGGCGAGTTCTTGACCGATGCATTAAAAAAGACAAACGAGCTTGAACTTGAATCCGAAAAGCTCAATGCGGCACTCGCGGCGGGCAGGGTAGAAGATATTTCTCAAGTGGTAGTTGCGGCTCAGAAAGCGGAAATCGCGCTCCAATTAACGCTCCAGTTGCGAAACCGTGCAACGCAAGCATATCAGGAAATCATGCGCATGCAAGTATAGGGATAAGGATTCAGGTTTCAGGGTTTAGGTTTTAGGGTTTAGGTTTTAGTGCTGACCCCTGTACTCTGACTCCTGATCCCTAGAAAGGACTGAGTTTATTGGCGAATTGGAGAGAGCGGCTCCTGGAACTGTGGAACAGATACCAAAGCAGGCGCAAATACATTATCATAGGCGGAATTGTTTTATTGGTGCTTGCCTTCGCGGGAATCAGCTTCTGGTACGGTAGCAAACCCGAATATGTGCCGCTGTATACCAATTTGGAGACGAAAGACGCCGGCGACGTTGTGAACAGCTTAAAAGAAGCGGGCGTCCCCTACGAATTGACTGAAGATAAAAAAGGCGCGACAATCTTTGTCCCCGTCACGCAAGTTCATAATCTGCGACTTGATTTGGCGGCGGCGGGTTTGCCACGCGGTAATAAAGGTTTTGAACTCTTTGACGACAGCAAACTCGGCGTCACGGAATTCCAGAACAAAGTTAATTATCTTCAAGCATTGCAAGGGGAACTTACTCGCACGATTGAACATTTGGGTAGCGTCGACAAGGCGCGAGTTCATATCGTCTTGCCGGAGGACAGCCTCTATAAAAAGAATGAAAAACCCGCGACGGCGTCAATCCTCCTTATGTTGAAGCCCGAAACTAAGTTGACGGTGCCGGAAGTTAAAGGCATTGTTAATCTGGTAAGCCACAGCGTTCAAGGTCTTTCCCCAGAAAATATTACAATCGTCGACGAACAGGGCAATATCCTTAACAAAAGCGATGACGACGAGTTTGAAAAACAAAGCGCAATGAATATGCGGACGCTCAGTCAGATTGAAATGACAAAGCGCGTTCGCGACCATATTCAGCAAAATATTCAAACCATGCTCGATAAGACGCTCGGCGAGGGCAATGCTTTCGTCCGTGTAAGCGTGGAACTCGACTTCGACGACAGAAAGATTGACCGCCAAACTTTCACGCCGGTAGTTGACGAGTCGGGCATTATCCGCAGTCAGCAGGACATCAGCGAAAGTTACAACGGCGAATCTAATATGCCCGGCGGACCTGCAGGCGTCGCGGGCAACGTTCCCGGTTACGTCGCGGAGGATAGGAATGCCAATGCCGAATACGAACGCAAGGAGTCAACTAAAAACTACGAAGTCAACGAGGAAAATCAGAAAATCATAGCGTCGCCCGGTTCAATTCGCCGCCTCACGGTTGCCGTTTTGGTTAATGATGAAATTACTGAGCTTCAGCAAGAGGGACTTCTTAGGGCGGTAAGTTCAGCGGCAGGCATAAACGAGGATCGCGGCGATACCATATCCGTCGAGCCCATGCCGTTCAATACCGATTTGAAAGACAGATTGGCAGAAGAGGCAAGACAAGAACAATTACGCAAAGATAGGATTTTGTACACGGAGATTGCGGCTATGATTTTACTTGCGGCATTACTTTTGGGCGGGTTCCTCATGTATCGCTGGAAGAAACGTAAAGAGCGTCAGGCTGAAATCGAGGCGAAACTTGAGGCTGAACGAAAAGCTCGCGAGGAAGAAGAGAAAGCCAGACAAGCGGAAGAGGCTCAAAAGCGCGAGGAAGAACAACAACGCCTCGCCGCAGTTCAAGCCGAAGCCGAACAGCGGGCAAAGGACATCGAAGAAAATATTATTCCGGAGGACAACCTCACCGAAGAAGAAAGACAACAACTCGCCGAGAAACAAGCTATCCTTAAGCTAATCGACGAGAAACCTGCGGAAGTCGCCATGCTCGTAAAGACGTGGCTAACGGAGGACGAATGATTCTTAGTGGTTAGTGCTTAGTGGTTAGCAAAAATCTAATCACTCGTCACTAATCACTTTTTGCTTTTAACGGAGGAGATAAAATGCCATCAGTACAAGATATGTATGCCGAAGCAAAACCAATGTCGGCGCACGAAAAGGCGGCGATTTTATTTATCGCGCTCGGCGGCGACTACGCTGCTAAAGTCTTTGAACATATGGACGAAGACGAAATCGAATCAATCACGCTTGAAATCGCCAACAATCGGCACGTCAGCCTTGAGAAAAAAAATAAAGTCATCAGCGAATTTTATCAGATGATGATGGCTAATGATTATCTGTCGACGGGCGGGCTTGAATACGCGCAAAGTGTCTTGGAGAAAGCATTGGGCACGGACAAGGCAACCGACATCCTCAATCGCTTGACAACGAGCTTGCAGGTGCGCCCGTTCGAGTTCCTACGCAAGACCGACCCCTCGCAACTTTTGAACTTCTTACAAAACGAACACCCGCAGACAATCGCGTTGGTTATGGCGTATCTGTCGCCCGACCAAGCAGGTATCATCATGAGCGGCTTATCAGTCGACGCGCAAGCCGACGTTGCCAAACGTATCGCGCTTATGGATAGGACTTCCCCAGATGTTATCCGCGAAGTAGAACGCGTGCTTGAAAAGAAAATCTCCTCGCTGTCAACGCAAGACTTCACGACGGCGGGCGGCGTCCAAGCTGTTGTCGATGTTTTAAACCGCGTCGACCGTTCAACGGAGCGTGCGATTATCGAATCTTTGGAAGTCGACAGCCCCGAACTCGCCGAAGAAATCAAACAACTTATGTTCGTCTTCGAGGATATTGTCCAGCTCGACGACCGTTCACTTCAGCTTGTTTTGCGCGAAGTCGATACCAAAGATCTTTCGCTTGCAATGAAGGCTACCAGCGACGAGGTTTCCGAAAAAATTTATAAGAACATGTCGAAACGTGCCGCCGATATGTTGCGCGAAGAAATTTCTTACATGGGACCGGTTAAGATACGCGACGTGGAAGAGGCTCAAGCGAAAGTCGTCAACGTTATTCGGACGCTCGAAGACAAGGGCGTTATCGTAATCGTGCGCGGCGGCGGCGAGGGTATGCTTGTATAATCGGAGGCGAAATAATTGCAGAAACCCATTGTGCGATACATGACGGTCGGGCAACCTGTTATAATCGGCACGAAACCAAAACCCGTCGTCGAAGAAAAACCCGATGAAGACGAAGAAAAATCAGAAGAAGAACTTAAAGAGCCCGAACCCGAACGCGGCATCCCGCAAGAAATTTTAGATAAAGTTTACGCGGAGATAGAGGAAATCGAACAGAAATCCAAATTGACGGAAGAAACTTTGCGCGAGGCTCATAAGGAAAAGGCGGAGTCAACACAATTAAAAAAGCAAGCTGAAGAAATTAAACAGCAAGCCGAAGACCTCAAAAGACAAGCCGAAAAACAGGCGCAAGAAACTCTCGACAGGGCAACCGCAGAGGCTGAAAAAATCGTCGAGGATACAAAGCAAGAGGCTAAAGAGCTCCTCGAAAAAGTTCAGAAGGAAGGCTACGACGCGGGTTACAAAGACGGCAAAAAAGAGGGCATTAAAGACGGCAAAGAAAAAATCGAGGACGAGCTCAAAGATATAGTTCGGCAAGCTAACGATAAAGCGCAGAAAACAATTCGCGACGCTAAGGAGCAAACGTCGGAATATTTTATCCGTGCGGAAGATGAAATTGTCGCAGTCGTTATCATGGCGATAGAAAAAATTTTGCCGCAACATTTCCTCGACGCGCCGCAAGTTATTCTGCCCGTCGTGCGTGAATCGATTAGGCACGTTCGCGACCAAAAGGAAGTCAAAGTTCACGTCGACCCCGATAGTTACGATTTAATTTTGATGGCGCGTGCGGAATTTCAATCGATGCTAACCGACGGTACCGCCCTCCTCGAAGTTGTTTCGGATGAAGCGTTGAAGCCCGGCGATTGCGTTATCGAAACTCCCAACGGCGGCGTCGACGCCAGACTTTCTACGCAACTCGATTTGATGAAAAAAGCCGTTCAAAGCGTCTTGAATACACAGGAGGCGAATTAAATTGTCTAACGAAGAAAAAATTTTGTCCATGCTTACCAAAATGCAGAATGATATTGACGCCTTGCGCACCGACATTAACGCGATTAAGAACAACAGTAACCCCGAACCAGAGGAAAAGATGACTCAGCGCGAGGTATTTATGGGACTTGCCAATTTGCTCGATGACGACGAAAAAGAGGCTCTCGGCAAATATATGGAGGCTGAAGAGGCAAGAAAGGCGGCACTTTATGGCTAATTATTGTTTGGATTCAAACGTCGTAAGCGATATTCTACGCAATGATCCCAAAGTTATGCACCACTTGAACACAGCTTTGGATAATGACGACAATCTTTTTATCTCGTCAATCGTTTATTATGAGGTTGTGCGTGGCTTAAAAGCGGCTGGCAAAACTCGTATGCTCAAAAAGTTTAATAAGTTCTACGAAAACGCTAAACATCTCTATCTTGACCAAGACCGAGACGATTTGACAACGATTAGAAAAGCCATCGAAATTTATCTTCAGCTACACAAGGGACAAATGATTGAGGACAATGATATTTACATTGCGGCGATTTCTATGGTTAATGATTGTACGCTCGTCACCTCCAATATGAGACACTTCAGCCGCGTCGAAGGTTTGAGTTTTGTAAACTGGAGAGCCGAATGATTAAGAACGATATAAACCTGCAGAAACTCAAAAACGCGATAAACGAATGCAAGACGATTAAATTAATGGGCAAGGTTACGCAAGTGGTCGGGCTGGTTATAGAGACGCAAGGTCCGGCAGTCAGCGTAGGCGAGCTTTGTTATATCACGTCAAAATTCCCGAACGTGCCGCCGATACCTGCAGAAGTCGTTGGTTTCCGCGAAGGTTTTGTAATGTTAATGCCGATTGGCGAAATGCAAGGCGTCGGTCCCGGTTGCGAAGTTGTCGCCGCGCAGAAAACTCTTCAAGTCAAAGTCGGCGATGAACTTTTGGGACGCGTACTTGACGGACTCGGTAATCCAATGGACGGACTGGAACCGATTCTTTCTACGATTGAATATCCGTTGCAAGCCCCGCCGCCTCATCCGCTTAAACGCCCGCGCATTCATGATAATCTTTATGTCGGCGTCCGTGCAGTTGACGGGCTTATAACTATGGGCGACGGTCAACGTATCGGGATTATGGCGGGCTCCGGAGTCGGAAAGTCAACTTTGCTCTCGATGATTGCCCGCAATACTGAGGCTGATATAAGCGTCATTGCGCTGATTGGCGAACGCGGGCGTGAAGTTCGTGACTTTATTGAACGCGACTTGGGCGAGGCGGGACTTAAACGCGCCGTCGTTGTTGTTGCGACTTCAGACCAACCTGCACTCGTCAGAATCAAAGGAGCGATGACTGCCACCGCCATTGCCGAGTATTTCCGAGATCAAGGACACAAAGTTATTTTGATGATGGATTCTGTTACGCGCTTTGCTATGGCTCAACGTGAAGTCGGCTTAACAATCGGCGAGCCGCCCGCGACAAGAGGTTATACTCCGTCGGTTTTCGCATTATTGCCGAGACTTCTTGAACGCGCAGGAACTTCAGATACCGGCTCAATCACGGGGATTTATACTGTGCTTGTCGACGGCGATGATATGAACGAACCCATTGCCGACGCCGTCCGTTCAATTCTCGACGGGCACATTGTTTTAAGTCGCACAATCGCCGCGCAGAATCATTTCCCCGCTATCGACGTTTTGGCTAGCGTCAGCCGCGTTATGAATGAGGTTGTTACTAAGGAACATTTGCAAGCCGCGCAGAAAATGCGTGCGTTGATGGCGGTTTATAAAGACGCGGAAGATTTGATTCATATCGGGGCTTACGTCAAAGGTTCCAGCAAACGCATTGACGAGGCGATTAGCAAGATTGATTCGATTAACGAGTTCCTCTGTCAAGGGATTTTTGAAGTCGACACCTACGACGTAACCAAACAAAAACTTATAAAGATTTCCGGCAAGTGATATGAAAAAATTTAAATTCCAGCTCGAAACGCTGTTGAAAGTCACCAAGCGCAAAAAAGACGATGCCGAAATGAAATTCGCCGAGTCTTCGCGGAAATTGGAGGAGTGCCGCGCCAAGTTGCAAGTGTTACTGCGCGAACTCGCTGAAGGACAAGAGGAATTTGCCGAGATGACGGGCGAGGGCAAAAAAGTTACGATTGGAGTTATCATGACGTACAATAGTTTTTTCAACTGGAAGCGCGAACAAATCGAAAAGCAACAGCAAGTAATTTTAAAGGCGGCGCAGGATAAGCAGGAGAAATTGAAAATTTTAATGAAGCTGATGACGTATCTTAAAAGTATTGAACAGCTTAAGGAAAAGCGATTGAATGAGTACAATGCGGAATTACTTTTCGAGGAACAAAAAATGCTTGACGAAATCGGCTTGCAGTTGTCAATGCGTAAATAAGGAGTGATAAATTTTGATTGAGATTCAACCGGTTGAGCGCGTCAACATGACGCAGAGGATTGACCAAGTACGTCGGCGGATAGCGGCGATAGAGGAAAAAATCGGAATAAACGGCGCAGACTTTCAAGCGACATTGGAACGGGAGATAGCGCGGCAAGCAAAAATTCATCAGCCACAAGCTATTTCCGACGTTCAAAAAGTTTCCGACGTTCAGAAATTGCCCGGTGTCACTAATCCCGTCAACGAAAACGACGCCGCAAATTCCGCCAAAGTCGCCAAAGCTTTACGCGAGGCGGAGAAAGTCGAAATTAATCCTAACCCGCCCGCTCCGAAAAAATCTGCTGAAGTTAAACCTGCCGAGCCCGAGCAGAATCCTTTGCCTGAAAAAATTAATCCGCCTCAACAAGCCGCCCCGAAGATTGAACGCGTCGAAGTTCCTGGTACCGAGCTTGAAATTCCGACGCCCGACGATAAAATTTTTGAGGATAATTATATCGGCGCGAGCGAAGAATTTATCAACGTCGAAGATTATATCATGCAGACCGCGCAGAGTTACGGCGTCGACCCGCGACTCGTCCGCGCTATCGCCATTGCCGAATCCGATATGAATCAAGCCGAAATTTCACCCGTCGGCGCGATTGGCGTTATGCAACTCATGCCGGAGACTGCGGCGAGTTTGGGCGTCAATCCCTACAACACAAGTGAAAATATTGCAGGCGGCACGAAATATCTTAAGCAGATGCTTGACACTTTCGACGGCGATGTTCCGTTGGCGGTTGCTGCTTACAATGCCGGACCCGGTGCGGTTAAACGTTACGGAGGAATTCCGCCCTTCTCCGAAACGCAAAATTATGTTGGGCGCGTTATGGACATTTACCAATGAAAAAATTTTCAATAATCTGCGCGGCGGTTCTTATGTTGAGCACAAAAGTTTTCGCCGAAGTTCCCTACGTCGACAACTTTATTTTATGGACGGAACACCGCGACGAATTAATTGACGAATACACGCTTAGACATTACGGGAAAATTTGCCGCGAAATAATTCCGCAAGCAGTCGTTGTGCATTGGACGGCGATGGGCACGCTCGAATCAAATTGGGGATTCTTTTATAACGAGGAAATGAACGACGACGAGGGCAGGCTTAATGTTGCGTCTCAATTTTTAGTTGGTCGCGACGGCACGATTTGGCGGCTTATGCCCGAAACGAAATTTGCGCGGCACATTATCGGCTATAACCACTGCGCGATTGGGATTGAAAACGTCGGCGGTTATGACGGGCGCGAGGATTTGACGGAAGAGCAACTTGCGGCGAACGTTCAGCTGATAAAATATCTGCACGAAAAATATCCGACGATAAAATATGTTTTCGGGCACTATCAGCAAAATGCGGCGCGGGCGAGCGGGCTTTACATTGAAAACGTCGCGGGCTATTACTCGATAAAAACTGATCCCGGTAAAATTTTTATGAACGGCTTGCGCGCTCAGCTTGAAAGCGACGGTTTGATTTTCTATGACGATTGAGAATCGGCAAGCGTTGCTGGACGGTTTCAGAGACGGCACGCCGATTGGTTTGGGATATTTTGTCGTGGGCTTTACTTTGGGCATCGCGGCGAAAAACGTTGGGCTCAATCCGTTGCAAGGTTTCGTGATAAGTTTGCTGAACAATGCTTCTGCGGGCGAATACGCGGCGTTTATGGTTATCGGCTCGGATGCGCCTTGCTTTGAAATTGCTTTGATGACGCTCGTCGCTAATGCTCGCTACGTTTTGATGAGCACGGTTTTAAGTCAAAAGTTTTCGCCCGATACGCCGTTTTACCACAGGATTTTTGTTGGCTTCGACGTGACGGACGAAATTTTTGGCATATCGATAGCACGCGGCGGACGTTGGCTGAATCCGTTTTACAATTACGGCGCGATGTTGACGGCGTTACCCGGCTGGTCGATTGGGACGGCTCTTGGAATTATCGCGGGGAATATTTTACCGGCGTCGGCAGTCAGCGCGTTGAGTGTTGCGCTTTACGGGATGTTTCTTGCGGTGATAATCCCGCCTGCGCGGAAGGATAAAATTATCGGCGGGGCGGTCGTCGTGAGCTTTCTTATGAGTTTTTTAGCTGAAAAATTTTTCCCTGAAATTTCTGCGGGCAATCGGACAATCGCGTTGACAATTTTAATCGCAGGCGCGGCGGCAATGTTATTCCCAATCAAGGAGGACGACGATGACGCACGACATTAACGTTTACATCTTGGTTGCGAGCGCGGTGACGTTGGCGATAAAAATTTTGCCGTTAACGCTGATTCGCGGCGAGATAAAAAATCAAACGGTGCGCTCGTTCCTGTACTACGTGCCTTACGTGACGCTGGCGGTTATGACATTTCCGGCGATAATCGACGCCACGCAATCGCAGTTATCGGGAGCATTGGCGTTAATCGTAGGGATTTTGGCGGCGTGGTCTGGCGCGAGTTTGTTCAAAGTCGCATTGTTGTGTTGTTCGGTCGTCTTCGTTACGGAATTATTGATTTGACAATTTCCTGCGCGACGAATATAATCTGTTTGGCAATAAAAAAATCGCCCTGCACGAACAGGACGGTGCTCATAAACGGTCTGCCCCCAAATATTTCTGAATGTTTTGTAGGAGATTTTAACCGCTGTTAGCTGTGGGATAGCTTAGGCGGCTGTTCTTGAAAGGATCAAGAGGATTATGGGAGTCAGTATGGCGACCCGAACGATAATCTTTGTCATCGACTCCACCCCCCTTCTGGGGGCTTCTGCTGATTAGACCGCCTGCCGTTTGGCAATGAGCAAAATATTTCAAAGAACTTCAAAACTGCACGACGGAGTTATAACACAAGCTTTTGGGAATTACCAGAGGCTTTTCATTTTTTTAGGAGAGTGAGCGGAATGCAGTACAAGTGCAAGCTGACGGTTGTTGACAAGAAAGTTTTTCCGGATTTGCAGGAGAAATATCTTGAAGACCCACAGTCCGGCGCGTGTCCTTTTTATGAAGTCGGCGCGGAGTATATCTTTGAACGTTACGGCGACGACGATACGTTTTGGCGCGTGGGCAAGGGTTCGCAATGTTCGGAGGCGTGGGATTGTATCAGCCGATATATTTACGCGGCGTTGCAAGGCGGTTCGATTATGCGCGGTTGGACGAACGATGAACACATGATGATTGCCTGTTGTAATGACGGCACGCGCCCCGTGATTTTTAAGATTGAACGTCTCGATTATAAAGTTGTTTACGTCGAATCGGACGCCGAAAAAATTGCCGACGTGCTGAAAAATATTGACGGCGTGACGGATGCGGTTTATCGTGCGGACAAAAATTTTATCGAAGTCTTCATGGACAGGAACAACGAGGTTCCCGACGAGCAAATTATTTCGGTGGAGGGCAAGGTTATTCGGATTGATTGACATGGACAAAGTAAGATTGGCGGCGACGAAAATTTTATACGACGTGGCGGCGAACGGAGCGTATTCAAACGTGGCATTGTCGCAGGTTTTAAGGCAAGAAAAATTCTCCGACCTCGACAGAAAATTTTGTACGGAGTTGGTTTACGGCGCGATTAAAGCGGGCGCGTCGCTTGATTGGAAAATTTCAAAGTATCTCAACCGCCCGATAAACAAAGTCGACGCAAAAATTTTAGCCGTCCTCCGCGCAGGTTTTTATCAGATATTTTTCTTGGATAAAGTTCCGAACTCGGCGGCAGTCAATGAATCTGTGGAGCTGTCGAAAAAATTTTGCGGGATTGGCGAGTCGAAGTTTGTCAACGGCGTATTACGTTCGGCAGTGCGCGAGCCAAATAAATCAGATTTTCCGACGGGCGACGACGTTCAATCATTGGCGTTGAGAACTTTTCATCCTGCTTGGCTCGTGAAGTTGTTCGTTGAAGAGTTCGGACTCGACGCGACTAAAAAAATTTTGGACTTTGACAACACCAGCCCGCCGCTTTGCCTGCGCGTGAACTTTTTAAAAACTACTCGCGAAAAAATTTTGGACGCCTTGAAAAATTTCGGAGTGCAAGCTGAACCGTCAACGTTCGCGCCCGAAGGAATTATCTGCAACGGACACGGCGCACTTGATAAATTTCAACCGCTCCGCACAGGTCTTTGCCAAGTTCAAGACGAAAGCTCCATGACGGCGGCGCGAATTTTAAATCCTAAGGCGGGCGAGTTTGTGATTGATGCCTGCGCGGCTCCCGGCGGTAAATCAACGCACCTCGCGGAACTTATGCAGAATCGCGGGCGAATAATCGCGGCAGATATTTACGAAACGAAACTTGAACACATCAGCCAAAACGCGCAACGTCTCGGAATAAAAATTATCGAACCGCTCCTGCTCGACGCAAGAAAACTCGGCGAAAAATTTCCTAACCAAGCTGATAAAGTTTTAGTCGACGCGCCATGTTCGGGCTTGGGCGTGCTCAGGCGGAAAGCTGATTTGCGTTGGAAAAAAACTCTGGACGAGATTAAAAATTTGCCGACATTGCAGGGAGAAATTTTATCGGGAGCGGCGAAAACTTTAAAAGTCGGCGGAACTTTGCTCTACAGCACGTGCACAATCACTAAGCAAGAAAATCAAGACGTTGTGGAAAAATTTTTAGCGACGCATGCAGAGTTTGAACTCGTCGAAATGAAAACGCTCCTGCCGCACGTCACAAACACCGACGGATTTTTTTCAGCCAAATTGATTAGAAAATAACTTCCTCGCCGAGCGCGGGGATTTTTTTTTTTGGACATTGGCGGCGCAAGGTGTTAAACTGCTGATAAAAATTTTCAGAGGTGAGGACTTGAACGATAAAAATTTGACGCCGATGATGGAGCAATATCACGCGCAAAAATCTCAACACCCTAACGAGCTTTTATTTTTTAGGCTCGGCGATTTTTTTGAAATGTTTAACGAGGACGCGGTAACGACTTCGCGGGAACTCGGCTTAACTTTGACGCACCGCCAGCAAGTTCCGATGTGCGGCGTGCCGGCTCATGCTATCGAAAGTTATCTGCAGAAACTCGTTGCCAAAGGTTATCGCGTCGCAATCGTCGACCAAATCGGCGACCCGAAAGGCAAAGGCTTAACCGAACGCGCTCTTACAAAAATTGTCACGCCCGGCACAATCCTAACCGACGACACGCTTACAAATTCGGGAAATAATTATCTTGTGCTGATTATGGAAGGTGACGACGAACTTTCATTGGCGGGCGCGGACGTTTCGACGGGCGAAATTTTTTACGGGCTTTATGACGGCGATACTCGCGAACAAAATCTTTTCGACGAACTTTATCGCCTCAGTCCGCACGAAATTTTAATCACGGGCGAGCCAAAAATTTTTAAGCGATTGAAAAGTTTCGCCGACCTTAAGCTTGAAGGTTGCACGTTCACGACGGTTGACACTGAAAAAAATTCCGATAAAAATTTCTCCGCCGAACACTTTCCGGAAAATGAATTGCCCGCCGCCGAACTCGCCGCCCAAGCCGTAGAAAATCTTTTGCAATACATTCACGCGACTATTCGCACCGACTTAAAGCACTTGTCGAAGCTCGCGCGCCTCGATACCGGCAATCACTTAATCCTTGACGCGACCGCGTTGAGAAATTTGGAAGTCATAAAAAATCTGCGCGACGGCTCCAAAAAAGATACGCTGTTCGACGTGTTGGACTTTACGAAAACTCCGCTCGGTAATAGATTGTTACGTCGTTGGTTGGAAAGCCCGCTGATTGATGTAACTGCAATTAATCGCCGCCTCGACGCTGTGGAGGAAATGTTTAAGAACTTCACGACGCGCAGGAATTTACGCGAGACGCTCCGCGATATTCACGACTTTGAACGGCTCATGACTAAAATTGAAGTCGGCTCCGCCAATGCCCGCGACTTAACCGCGTTGAAAATTTCAATGCTTGCGTTGCCCAAGATTAAAGAAATTCTCGACGGCTTGACGAGTGATATTTTAGTTGCTTGCCGCGACGGGCTCGGAGATTTTTCCGACTTGGCTAAAATTATCGACGCGGCTATCAGCGAAAGTGCTTCACTCAGCTTGCGCGACGGCGGAATTATCAACAGCGGCTACAACGAAGAGCTTGACGAATTGCGGCGTATATCGGCGGATGGCAGTGCTTTCCTACAGAAGTTCGAGGAGCAAGAGAAAATTAAAACCGGCATTCGTGCGCTTAAAGTTGGTTATAATAAAATTTTCGGCTACTACATCGAAGTTCGTAAAAGCGGCGCGAGTAAAGTTCCCGACAATTACATTCGTAAGCAGACGCTTGTTAATGCCGAGCGGTATATCACGCCCGAATTGAAGGATTACGAAACTAAAATCTTCGGCGCGCAGGAACGAATTGCTAATCTTGAATACAATCTTTTCTGCGAAGTGCGCGATAAAATTAAAGCTCAGCTGTCGCAAATTCAAGATACTGCAAAGCGAATCGCGCTGATTGATGTTATCGCCGCGTTTGCCGAAGCCGCGCAGGTTCATAATTACACGCGCCCCGACCTAAACATTAACGGCACGATTGATATTCGCGACGGGCGGCATCCTCTGGTTGAGAGGATTTTGACGAACAGTTTATTTGTCCCGAATGACACGAGCCTCGCGCCCAATCGTTGCGCGTTGATGATTATCACCGGTCCGAATATGGCGGGCAAATCGACTTACATGCGGCAAGTTGCGCTTTTAACTTTGATGACGCAGGCGGGGAGTTTTATTCCGGCGGCGAGCGCGAACATTTGCCCCGTCGACAGGATTTTTACGCGAATCGGAGCCAGTGACGATTTAGTCAGCGGGCAGTCAACGTTTATGGTTGAGATGAATGAAGTTGCGCAAATTTTAAAGTACGCCACCGAGCGCAGTTTGATTATCCTCGACGAGGTCGGGCGCGGAACTTCCACTTTCGATGGAATGAGCATTGCCCGCGCAGTTATCGAGTACATTGACAAAAAAATTCGCGCCAAAACTTTATTCGCGACGCATTACCACGAACTTACTGACCTTGCCGAGACCTCTGCGCGGATTGAAAATTTTTCGGTAGCAGTCAGGGAACGCGGCAGTGAAGTTATTTTTTTACGGAGGATAAAGTTGGGCGGCGCGGATAAATCTTACGGCATTCAAGTTGCAAAGTTAGCGGGCTTGCCAAAATCCGTCATGAAACGCGCCGAAGAAATTTTAAAGTCAATGGAGACTTCCGAGCCCGTTCGCCCCGTCATAAATAAAAAATCTCCCGCACAAGTTCCGAGCTTATTCATGGCGCAGGCTGTCAAAGATTTGGTTACGTTGGACGTGCCGAGCTTGACGCCGATTGAAGCGATGAGCAAACTTTACGAACTTCAACAGCAGGCAAGAAAGGAGCTTGGACATAATGGCTAATGTTAAATTGCTTGACACGAGCACGATAAATAAAATTGCGGCAGGCGAAGTCGTGGAACGTCCGGCTTCTGTCGTCAAGGAGCTTGTTGAAAATTCTATTGACGCGGGCGCGAGGCGTATCGAGATTGAAATCCAGAATGGCGGCAAGGCTTTGATTCGCATAACCGACGACGGCACGGGCATGAATCGCGAAGACGCCGCGCTTTCGGTTCGCCGCCACGCAACCAGTAAACTTTCGACAGCCGCTGATTTGCAATATATTTCGACGTTGGGATTTAGAGGTGAGGCTTTGCCGACTATCGCCGCCGTATCGAAATTTACATTGCAGACGCGCCGCGCAGATGATGAACTCGGAACTAAAATTAAAATTGACGGCGGGAAGACGCAGGACATTCACGAAATCGGTTGCAAAGTCGGCACGACGATTTTGGTTGAAGATTTATTTTTCAACACGCCTGCGCGGCTGAAGTTTTTAAAGGCGACGCCGACCGAAGCCAATAAAATTCACGACTTCATTATCAAACTTGCGTTGAGCCGCCCCGAAATTTCGTTCCGATTTATAAACGGCAACAGAGTCGCGCTCGCTACGCCCGGCAACGGCAACCTCCTCGACACATTGAGCGCAATTTACGGCATCGAACTTACGGATTCTCTTCTTACGTTGAGCCAAGACGACGGCGATTTAAAACTGCGCGGCTACGTGACTAAGCCCAACATTTTAAAAAGTCATCGCGGTTGGCAGTCGTTCATAATTAATGGGCGCGTCGTCGAGAATCGGACAATTTCAAAGGCAGTCGACGAGGCTTATAAATCGCTGGTGCCCAAGACCGGCTTTCCTTTGGCGGTTGTGATAATCGACGTGCCGCAAAATTCAATCGATGTGAACGTTCACCCGCAAAAAATTGAAATCAAATTCGACGACGACGGCAGAATTTTCAAGGTAGTTTATCGGGCGGTACGCGAGGCTGTCGAAGGTAAGCAAACGGCAACTGAACACATTTTAACGGAAGTCGCCGCCGCGCCCGAAACTCCGCACTTTGAACAAATAAACCTCGTCGAGGAAGTTGAAGAATCGCCGCCGCCACCTAAAAAGGAACGTAAAAAAAATCCCAAAGATGACTTCGACATTGAACAAATTTTAACGACAGTCGAAGCCAAAAAAAATCCGCCGCCCGAAGAAAAAATTAAGCCGGTTGAAAAAATTCCAACGCCCGAAAAAAAATCCGCGCTTGAACTCGAACCGATTGGGCAAGTAGCGCGTTGTTATATCGTGGCGCAGAGCGGAAATGATTTGTATATCGTCGACCAACACGCCGCGCATGAAAGAATTTTATTCGACAGGTTAAGCGGTTACGCAGAAAAAATTCCCGCGCAGGGTTTGTTGATTCACCAAGTTTTGAAATTTGATTCGCGGGAGGCTGAACTGATTGAAAAAAATCTTGAAGTCTTCGCGGAATTGGGCTTTACTATGGAGCCGAGCGGTCAAAATGAATTCCGATTAATTGAAGTTCCGATTGACGCCTCTGATACCGACGCTGAAAATCTTTTGCGCGGGATTATCGCGGAGATTTTTAACGGCGTGAACGACGCGGGCGATATTGCTAAAAAAATCCGCCACGCAATCTTAGCGACAACGGCTTGTAAGGCGGCGATAAAAGCCGGACAAGAGCTTAACCTTCGGCAGATAGAAATTTTATTGAACGATTTATCGAAGACGCCGCACCCGCACACTTGCCCGCACGGACGCCCGACGATTATAAAATTCTCCGCCGCAGACCTCGCCAAAATGTTCAAACGCACCTGAAAGGATTTTTAAACTCCGCGTCAAAATATTTTTGCAAGCGTATAGAGAGGAGTGTTTTAAATGAAAGTTCTGCTGATTAACGGTTCGCCGCGTGCAAAAGGTAACACGAGTATCGCGCTCAACGAGATGATTAAAGTTTTCGAGGCGGAGGGCGTCGAGACTAAGCTTGTCCACATCGGGCACAAAGTTATTCGCGGTTGCGTCGCCTGCCAAAATTGTTTCAAGCTTGGACGTTGTGTTTTTGAGGATATTGTCAATGATGTTGCGCCGCTTTTAATTGAGGCTGATGGTTTCGTCGTCGGCTCGCCTGTTTATTATTCTTCGCCGAATGGTACGGTAATTTCGTTCCTCGACAGACTTTTTTACAGCACGAACGCCTATGATAAGACTAGTAAGGTTGCGGCAAGTGTCGTGATTTGTCGGCGCGGCGGAGCGAGTGCCTCCTTTGACGTCCTCAATAAATATTTTGGGATAACGGGCATGACGGTTGCGGGCAGTCAGTATTGGAATATGGTTTACGGGCTTAAACCCGGCGAGGCGGCTCAAGACGCCGAAGGCTTACAGACGATGCGCACGCTCGCAAAGAATATGACTTTCCTCATGAAGAGTATCGCGCTCGGCAAAGAAAATGTCGGCTTGCCCGCACAAGAAGTTTGGATTCCGACGCATTTTATCAGATGAAAATTTATCGTCCGACTTACGTTAAAGATTTCAAGTGCGACGGTAAGGCTTGCGGCTCGCGGTGTTGTCGAGACTGGCGAATTTTGCTTGACGAGGAGACGCGACAAAAATATTTAACTCTCCCCGACCGCGAAGAAATTTTTCAACACGTCGATGAAGCCGCGCAGGTTTTCAAAATGCAAAGTTCGGGCGCGTGTCCGTTTCTCGACGAAAATTTTTTGTGCAAACTTCAGCTTAAACACGGCGAAGAATTTTTAACGGCAGTCTGTCAAAGTTTCCCGCGAGTAACTTACAAACTCGGCGAAGAAATTTTTATGCAGGCAATGACGCTGACTTGTCCGGTCGCGGCGATTTTAATCCTCCTGCGCGGCGAGCCGATACCGTTTGAATTTGTCGACAAACTTAACTCGCGGCAAGTGTTCGACTTTACGGCGAGAATTTCGGCGGCAGAAAATTTCTTGGAACGTCAGCAAACGTCAATAAAAATTTTGCAACGGCGCGAACTGTCGATAAACGAACGGCTTAAGAATCTTTGTGATTTCTTCGGAGAAAATTTTTCTACGAACTTCGACGCGATAAATCATGCATTGGCTTTGGCTGAGATTTTCGGTAAAACTTACGACGCCGAATTGACTGCCGATAAAAAAGTTCAGCTCGCCGAAACTTACCTTGTGCACAGGGAAAGTATTTTGGCTCAACTGCGCGGGAATTTCGCGACGGTCTTGGAAAATTATTTAGTCAACGAATTTTTTATGCGGTGTTATCCCTGCGCGTTCACGGGCAGCGAGGCGTTTAATTGCCGCGTGTTCGTGACGACTTATCGGGCGATTGAATTTGCAACGGTTCTAACGACAATCTCCAAAGCGCGTTTGACTGTCGAAAATTTTTTGGAAATGCTCTGCGCCCTCAACGATAAGCTTGACCACAGCAAGGGCGGCATGACGGCGATTAAAAACTTTGCGGCGTCGCACGCGGGAGAAAACTTTTATTCCATGATGATTGAGAGATGATAATTATGAAGGAAATATTGGAATTGCTGGAGCACAATGCGCGGCTGTCGACGGGCGAACTGGCTTCGATGTTGCAGAAGTCGGAGTACGAGATTGAAAAGGAAATCGCCGTCCTCGAAAAGGAAAAAATAATCCTGTCCTACGGCGCGTTGATAAATTGGGAGAAATTCGGCGACGATGTTGTCACAGCTATAATCGAAATAAATTTGACGCCACAGCGCGAAGTCGGTTTCGACGCCATAGCCGAGCGGATTTATCGTTTCGACGAGGTGCGCACGGTTTATCTTATGAGCGGCAACTTTGATCTGTTGGTTATCATTGAAGGCAAATCGCTTAAGGACGTGGCAAATTTCGTGGCGACGCGCTTGGCACCGATTGAGGGCGTAACGCAGACGCGCAGTCATTTTATGTTGAAGGCGTACAAAAAAGACGGCGTGATAATGGAAGACGAGGACAGCGACCGCAGGTTGGTGGTTGCGCCATGATGTGGCAAGATAAGTTGTCGAGTTCGGTTAAGTCGGTTGCGCCGAGCGGCATAAGGAAATTTTTTGACATCGCGGCGAAAATGCAGGACGTAATTTCTTTAGGCGTCGGCGAGCCGGATTTTGTTACTCCTTGGTCTATTCGTGAGAGTTGTGTTTACAGTTTGGAACGCGGCTACACGAGCTACACCGCCAATCGCGGCATGTTGAAGTTGCGCGAAGAAATTGCCCGTCATTATGTCGAAAAATTTAACGTGGCTTACGACGTTGACACGGAGATTTTAGTAACGGTTGGTGTGAGCGAGGCTTTGGATTTGGCGTTGCGAGCGATTTTAAATCCCGGCGACGAAGTTTTAATTCCGGAACCTTGCTACGTTTCTTATCAAGCGTGTACTTTTATGGCGAACGGCGTACCTGTCAGCGTGCCCGCGAAGATTGAAAACGAGTTCCGAATTACGCCCGAAGAATTGGAGCCGTTCGTTACGCCAAAGACTAAGGCAATTTTGATTGGTTACCCGAACAATCCGACGGGTGCGATTATGGAGCGCGAGGATTTGCTTAAGATTGCTGACTTCGCGGAGGCGCACGATTTAATTGTTATCAGCGACGAAATTTACGGCGACTTGACTTACGGTGGCGTCCACGAATGTTTTTCTGCGTTGCCGAAGATGCGCGACAGGACGATTTTGCTTAACGGTTTCAGCAAGGCTTATGCGATGACTGGCTGGCGAATCGGCTACGCGCTTTCCAATCCCGACTTTATCGGAGCGATGACGAAGATTCATCAGTACACGATACTTTGTGCGCCGATAACCGCGCAGATGGCGGCGATTGAGGCTCTTAAGCGCGGCGAAAAGTACATGAAAAAAATGGTCGCCGATTACGACAGGCGACGCAGATTGATTTACGACGGCTTTAAAACTTTGGGTTTGGATAGTTTCGAGCCGAAGGGCGCATTTTACATTTTCCCGAACATCACGGCGAGCGGCTTGACTTCGGAGGATTTTGCCGAGAAATTAATCCAAGCCGAGCACGTCGCACTGGTACCGGGTACGGCGTTTGGCAAATGCGGCGCGGGCCATGTTCGTTGTTCCTACGCCACGAGCGTCGATAAAATTTCTGAGGCATTGAATCGTATCGAACACTTCCTGAAAAATCATCACTGAGCGGAGAAATTTTTATCGCTTTTGCCTTTGATGATAACTTTGTCGACGTATTTATTGACGCGCTGTGCAATGAGTTTCGCCGAATTTGCTACCGACTCCATGTAAGCTTGCGTCCAAGCGTCGGGGAAGCCGCCGCGGGGCTTGTGATGTTTTATCGCTTGCCCCGTAAGATTTTTTTCCCACATAACTTGCCCCGTCTCGACGTTGATAAATTTCATGTTGACGACGTTACTAAGCGCGGTGCGTTTGACTTGAACGAAGCCGCCAAGTCCAACTATCGTGCCGATGTCGCTTAAAGTTTCATCGCGCCCGCCGTTCCCTGAAAATACCAATTCGGTAACGCCGCCCGCCACGCTTAAAATCGTTGGGATTGTGTCGTCGTAAACCTTATTCAGACCGAGCGCGATAACTTCGCAATGAATAACGTAATCCACGCCGAAATTTTTATAGAACGTCTGATTGAAATCGGCAGGAAGTCGGCTGTTGCGCGGCAATTCAATCGCGTCGAATACCAAAAGCTCGCCCAGATTTTCAAAGGGCGATTTTTTTTCTGCCGTCGTATCCTCATCCAAAATCAGCTTGGTATCGTCTTGAAAAATTTTCGGATCCAAAATGTCTACGAGGTTTTTCTTAAAGAGTTCCTCAATCAGAGCGTCTTCGAGATGTTCCGCCGTGCCGAGTTCTTTATGTCGCGAGCTGTCCGTAACTTCAATCGCGATTTTTATGCGTTCCTCTTCCGGTAAGTCCGAATTTTTTTTTGCCGACGCCGCGCCCTGCACAATCAGCAACACCGCCAAGCAAAGTAAAAAAATTTTCCGTGCCATGACTCCGCCTCCCGTTTTTGCGAATTATACAACAGGCGGCAATAAAAAAAAATCCCCCGCCGAATTTTTACAGCGAGGCGCGAATCAGAAAGGCAATATCGCCGTCGTCGCGTTCGGTCGAGTTTTCGAGGCGCGCATTTTGAACGACGAAATTTTTCACGCGGCTAAGGTAAGCTTTCAAAGCGTCGGGCGTATTCGCTAAACCTTCAAGCTCCAAAAGTTTTTCATCGACGCGAATCTCAATCAAGCGCACGTCGCCGCCGGAAATTTTCCCGACTTTAAGCAAGAGGTTAAACTTCGTCGGAGTAAAATTTTGTTCCGCGCAGATTTTGTTCAGCTTATTAAGTTCAGCAATATCCGCGTCGAGATTTTCTTTTAAGGCGAGGTCGTCGCGCAGTTCGTTGATTGATTCGGTTGCCGCGTCGAGGTTGGCGGAAGCTGTGCGGTATTCGATGAAAAGTTTTGACGAGGCGATTATCATTGCGATAAAAAAAATTGCCGCCGACGCGACTGAGATTTTTTTCCAGTTCCAAACGTTGCCTCGCGCTTGTAAAAGATTCGGGGCTTTCTTATCGCGCACGACTTCCGTTATAAATTCTGTCCTGTCGAACGGGTGGATTTTCACCAGCGAATCGACGGGCATTACCGATAAGCCGCGCAGATTCAATCCGAATTTTTGAAACGCCGCGTCGAATTCTTCAAGCTTAACTCGCGGCAAAGTTTCCATCCAAAGTTCCTCGCCGAGTTTCGTGAACGCGAACGGCGCATTTTTTCCTGTCTGTGCAGTCGCCCAACTTTCAACGAGCGCGGGGATTTCTTTATCGGGGACGTTGCCGACTTCTGTTTGAAAAGTTACGGCGTCATCTGCGCGGAGACAAAAACCTACTGCGGAAGTCGCCCAACCTTTTTGCCTGCACACGAACGAAATTTTTTCGGCGAGTTGTTCAATCTCTGAGCCGTCCGCCTCAACTTCGACAGTTTCAAATTTCTCCGTCAAGCGCACGATAAAAATTTTGTCGCCGTCGAAATACGCGCCGATAACCGCGCCGACATTTTCCTTAAAAAAATTCTTCAACATAATAATTTTTCTCGCTCATTGCTGAGGACTTTTGTAAAGGCTTCCTGAATTTCTCGGATATAATTTGCCGAACCCATCAGCGGAGATTTTTTCATCATCCCTCGCAGATTTTTCCGCAAAATCGTAAGCAATTCCCAATCGCCAGCCAACATCACCGCACGATTAATATATTCCTCGTAAGAATTAACCGCCAACTCCTCAATCCCAACGTTAGCCAAAATACTCAAGCCAAAGCGCGTCCCGTGCCTGTCGCCGTATAAACTCACAACCGGCACGCCCATATACAACGCCTCGCAAGTCGTCACGCCGCCCGTGTACGGAAAAGTATCCAGCGCAATATCCATGTCGCCATATTCAAGCAGATGATTCTCCGCCGAAAACGCACGCATTTCAACTCGCGCAACGTCGAAGTCAATTTTTTTCATACGTTCGCTAACAAACTTCCGCCCGTCGCTTGTGTTGAAAATTTTATGCTTGAGAATCAGACGGCTGTTCGGCACCGCGTCCAAAATTTTCTTCCACGCAATCAAAATCGAATCGGTAACCTTAGCAAACTTATTGAAACTTCCGAACGTCACATAACCATTTTTTATACACGGCGGCGCGGCGGCTGGTTCAAGTTTACTCGACGCCTCGTAGCAAATATGGCTGTGTGGCAACTTGATAAGTTTCTCGGTAAAATAATTCGGGTCGCCCGCGCAGTAAACGTCCGATAAAAAATAATCGAAACAGTCAAGCCCCGTCGAGTTCATGTAGCCGATGCCGCAAACTTGTACGCTCGCCGGACGATACGCCGCAACCCGAAGTCGGTTATTAGACGTGTGCCCGTTGAAGTCAAATAAAATATCAATCTCGTCGTTGCGAATCAGCTCCGCCGCTTGTGCGTCCGTCAAGTTGTAAATGTCTCGCCAAACTTGAGCCGTCTTCTGAAAATGCTCCGTGACATCGTCGGGAGTTTGCACGTTGGAATAGCAATAAGTTTCAAAATGATTCTTATCAAGCTCCGTAATCAACGCCCAACTCCACGCCATAACCACATGCCATTGAAAATCCGACGACAAAAGACCTACGCGAATTTTTTCGTGCTCATAAAATCTGCGCGGATAAGGTTTAATGTCCGCCAAATATTTTTTGTACTTGTCATAGAGTGTTTGGAAATCTTTAGCGGTAAAATTTTCGGAGCTGTTCGCCGTGAAAAGAGCATTGCTTATCTCCACGCAAGATTTTTTATTCTCGACTTCCAACGCCGCCGATAAACAAAAACTTTCTACCGCCTCCGCGATATTGCCGAGAGTCCTGTTGACCGCGCCGAAGACGCTTAAAGCCTCTGCCGCCAAAGTTTTTTCTTCCGGCTTATCGAGGTCGAAACGCGGCAAAAGTCTCGCCAGCAACTCAAATTCTTTAACGAACTCGCCTTGTTCGCGTCTTATAAAAGTTTCCAACAAAAAAGGTTTCTTCCAATGCGGCGCGGCGATTTTTAACTCCGCGACAATCTTAAAGGCTTCAGATAATCTTCGCGCTCTGTACAAACTTAGTGCCGTTTCGTAACGTTTTAAAATGTCCATGAAAATTTCCCCGATTATCGTGAACGTTCTTTTAATGCGCGTTCAATGTCGCGTTGCGCAGATTTTTCGTGGAGGACGGCGCGTTTGTCGTAAGTGTGTTTGCCGCTCGCCAATGCCAGTTCCAATTTCGCCCGACCTTTTTTGAAATAAATTTTCAGCGGCACCAACGTAAAGCCTTTCTCCCGCGTCTTGCCGAACAGTTTTAAAATCTCGCGCTTGTGGAGGAGCAAACGTCTGCGCCGCAACGGATCGTGATTAAAAATATTTCCCTGCTCATAAGGGCTGATGTGCATGTGTTCAATAAAAATTTCGCCGTCCTTGACTTCGGCATAACTGTCGCGGAGATTCGCCTTGCCCGCCCGTAAACTTTTAACTTCCGTGCCTTTAAGCTCAATGCCCGCCTCGTAAGTCTCGTGGATAAAATAATCGTGGCGCGCCTTCCGATTTTCGCACGCAACTTTTATCTCGTCCTTCATGTGATTCACCTCTTTAATCGACGTTCAAATTTCTGTCGGCGAGGAGATTCATCGTAGCGATAATCTCCGCCCGCTCTGACAAATTTATTTCCGCCGTCAAAATTTCTTCGTCGCGCCCGCTCTCGGCAATGATTTCGCCGCGAGGATTCACAATCTCCGATATGCCCGAACTGTTCGCGAAGACTACGAAAACTTGATTCTCAATCGCCCGCGCCTTAGTCAGAATTTGTCGCGGCGTCAAACGTTTCAAACTCCACGCGGCAGGAATAAAAATAATTTCCGCGCCCGCCAATGCAATCTTCCTAAAAAATTTCGGAAAGCGGAGGTCGTAACAAATAGCCAAGCCGCAACGCACGCCGTCAAGTTCAACGACAGAAATTTTATCGCCCGCGCAGAAAACTTCATCCTCTTTGGCGAAGCTGAACAAGTGCGTTTTGTCGTAAGTCGCCGCAATTTTTCCGCGCCGATTCGCCACGATACAACGATTAAAAATTTTGTCGCCGCTTTTGACGATGACTGAGCCGCCGATTATGTTCACGGAAAATTTTTCAGCCGCCGCGCAGAGAAATTTAGTTGTGCGTTCACCGTCAACGTCAGCAAAATCTTCAACGGGTGTCGGATAATATCCCGTCGACCACAATTCGGGAAGGAGTATCACGTCGGAATTTTTTGCAGTCTCGATTAATCTTGTCGCCGTAGAAAAATTTTTCTCGACTTCGCCGAGCTCCGATTTGAATTGTACGATTGAAATTTTCATTGCAAGTGCGCCTTCATCTTTAAAATCCTGCGAACGGATTCATTAATTCGCGCCTCAGAAATTTCTCCGCGTTGAACCGCCGCAAGAATGCTGTTGTAAACGATTTGCTGACTTTCGTAATTGTGGCAGACAAGCGCAATGTCGCCGCCCGCTAAAATCATTTTGACGCCCAAGCTCGGCAAGTCAGTGTTATTTTTAATCGCGCCCATCTCCAAATCGTCGGTTATCACAACGCCCGTAAAGCCCAACTCGTTGCGCAAAAGCCCCATCATAACGGCAGGCGACAAACTCGCGGAATTTACAGGGTCAAGCGCGTCGTATTTCAAATGCCCGACCATAACCATGAACTTTGAATTATCATGCCAACGAATAATTTTTTTGAACGGCGGCAAGTCTTCAGCGTCGAGAATTTCTTTGCTGTCCTCGACGGCGGAAACTTCTTGGTGCGGGTCGATTTTACTTTTGCCGATACCGGGGAAATGTTTCAAAGTGTAAAGAAAATTTTCTTCCTCGTAACCCTGCGCGGCGGCGTCAACAAAATTTGAAACAATCTGCGCGTCATCGCCAAAGGAACGCGTATCACGACTGCCAACGTCGGCAACGGGCGCGAAATTTATATTGACGCCGAGACTTTTTAAAATCGTCGCGTTGTGTTTAGCCCAATACTTAGCCGCTTCGGGGTTGCCGTCAAGTCCGATACTTTCCTGCGACGGCGCGACTTCCAAAAAATTTTTGCCGCGAACAACTCTTCCGCCTTCCATATCTATTGCAAAGAACATCGGAACTTTTTGATTAGCCGCCGCCTCAATGTCATTAGCGAACTTTTTAGTCTGCGCGACGCTCTCCAAATTTCTATCGTAAAAAATAACGCCGCCGAAATGGAATTGGTTCAGCGAATAAATTATATCGTCATTGAGCTCTGTCCCGTAAACGCCAATCATAATCATCTGTCCGATTTTTTCTTCAAGCGTCATGGAATTTAATTGCTGTTCAATCGGGTCGGGCGGCGGTAATACGTCCGCCTGCACTTCTTTAACCTCGCCGCAACCCGCGCAAATTATAGCCGCCAATATCAACGCAAGAAATTTTTTCATGTCATTTCCGCTCCAAATTCACAACGCCCGGTTTCTTTAATTGCCAAGTACCATCCGCTTCCAAATTGAAAATCGCGGGCAACTTGACGTAATATTTCCGATAAATGCCGTCCTGATAATTCAGCGCGTAAATTTCCTTAATGCCGCCGTTCTCGTGAAGGTCTTCGTCGCAAGGATTCATCGGATTCGGCACGACCGCGTACTCATCAAGATCGCATTTCAACGCCCAATAAGCACTGTCCTTAACGTCAATCGCATGTCTAAAAGTCATTGCGCCGCCGTAAGTCAAAATCCTCAGCTTTTTATCCTTAACAAATTTCTCGCAACGCATCAGCTGACCGGGTTTTTTCATTTCCTCCGCGAGCTTGTTATACTCATCAACAAAAACAATCCACGGATCTTGCGGCGCGAGCGGCGTCATCCTTGAACTTTCCGGCTCCGATAAATCGATTCCGAACGGAACTGCTTGCGGAACTTCTGCTACGACTGTCGGCTCCCGCATGACGTTGACTTTGTCCTCTAATTTGCTCAAAGATTTTTTCATGCGTTGCTGTTCGGCTTGAAGTGTTGCAATCTGCGCGGCTCTATTGTTGTTGCTCGACCAAAGATACGCCACCGCGAACAGTAATACGACGCTCAAGCCCAGCGAAAGAAAATTCAACGCGTCCGAAAATACCGGCGATACCATTGCTTCTTCCATGCTCTTGACCTCCCCTTAAACTACAAAAGCCCGCGCCGTTCAAGACGCAGGCTTTCAATTAATTTCAAGATTGGCAGGGGTAGCTGGACTCGAACCAACGAATGCCAGATTCAGAGTCTGGTGCCTTACCAACTTGGCGATACCCCTGTGGTAAAACCGTTGCCTTTTATATCACACGGCTCAATTTTTGTCAACCGAATTTATTTTTTGTCCTTCTTGTCTTTCTTCTTATCCTTTTTGTCTTTTTTATCGGACTTTTTATCTTTGATATTGTCTTTGAAGCTGGCGACGCTACCGCGATAGGTGTCGACAAATTCTTTATCGAAACTCGCGCTTATCAGCTGAATGCTTATGCAACGACCTTCGGGGCTGCGGAAAAACGTGTAGATGTATTGTTTATCGGCAACAAATTCGCCCTCAAGTTCGCCGGTTTCGGGATTAACAACGTCGATTGTCTCGGCAGTTACCGCGAAGACGCCCTTATTCTTCTTCGTAAGATTTACCAGTCTGGCGTCGGCGAAACCATTATTTTTTTTGAGAGCCGCCAGATAATCGCCGATAGCCATAATACTACCCTTGTTGAAGTCGGGAACTTGATTGGTATCGAAGGCATTAACTTGAATCATGTAGCCATAAAGCACGTCGAAACCTTCATTGGCGAAAACCAACATCTCGCCGCGCTTTTCGGGCTCCTGCCAAGGATTTTCGACGACCGCTATAGGTTTAATCGGGCAAGTGATTGTGAATTTAAAATCTTCGCTCGTGTAAATATAAGGCTCGTCTTTCTCTTCGACAACTTCCTCCTTAGCTTCCTCCGCAAAAGCCGTTGCCGTCAGAATCATCATTAACAGTGTGGCTAAGAAAAAAATTTTACGCAAACCGTTTCACCTCGTCTGAGTGTTTTGGTTGCATTCTAACCTACCTGAAAAAAATATGCAAGGTTTTGACGGCGATAATTTAGCGCGTACCGTTCATCATGTCATGCATTGAATTGGAAAAAGTTTGAGATCTCTTTTCGGCGGCACGCTGTTTGGAGCTCAAGGCGGCAGAGAATTTCTGCGCATTCTCTCTAAGTTTGCTTGCGCACTCGCTACAATAAACATCTTTAGAAATAAGTTTGCCGCAGTTAGCGCAAGGATATTCGGCGTCGAGTAAGCCGGCATTCTCAAATAAACCTTGCTGAATCATGCGCCAAATCAGCTTTGCAGGCGCGCCCGACCCTTCGATTAGTTGATTAACCGTGAGACCGCGATGATCTCGAACGTACGCTTTAACGTGCTCCTCCATTTCGGCTTCTTCGGCGCGGCAATCGGGACAAATTTTCTCGTTACCTGCAGGGGCAAAAATCTTTTTACAACGTGCACAGTTCCTTATATTAAGCTTCGCCATTAAAACCACCTCCGCAAATTTTCCAAATAAAAATTTCTACGCCCATAACAAATTTTCCTGCATAGTTACGACTCGAACAAGTCAACCTTTTTTTGCGCCGCCCGCGTTATGTCGAACATTTTCACGAGTTCCGCGACCGCTTGCGTCGGAGAAATTATTCCCTTTAAAACTGCCTCGCGAATTTCCGGCATTCTTCCCGTTATTACCGCGTCGCCGAAGAATAAATTATGTAAATGCTCATCAATCATTGCGTGCATCCAGTCAAGCAGTTGCGAATCCCGCCGCCGTTGAAAAACACCGCTTGCCTCCGTCGTCGCTTTGAACAGCTGAATAACCTGCCACAATTCCGGCAAGCCCATTTTAGTTACGGCACTGGCAAGGTAAGCATGCGTCTGCCAACCTTCCGTCGCGGGGCGAATAAATTCAGTCATGCGTTCGTACTCGCCGCGAGTAACTTTGGCGCGAACAAGATTATCGCCGTCGGCTTTATTGATAACAATCGCGTCGGCAAGCTCCATGATTCCTTTTTTTATGCCTTGCAAATCGTCGCCCGCGCCCGTCAACACAACCAGCATAAAAAAATCTACCATCGAGCGGACAGTTGTCTCCGATTGCCCGACGCCAACCGTCTCAATTAAAATCACGTCGTAACCTGCCGCCTCGCACATCAACATAGTTTCGCGACTCTTGCGCGCCACGCCGCCTAAAGTCCCACCTGCCGGACTCGGACGAATAAAAGCTTCACTGCGACGGCTTAAAGTTCCCATGCGCGTTTTGTCGCCGAGAATTGAGCCTTTGGTTATGGAGCTTGTCGGGTCGATTGACAAAACCGCTACCCTGTGTCCGTCGTCGCAGAGCATATTCCCGAACGCCTCAATGATTGTCGACTTGCCCGCGCCCGGTACGCCCGTTATTCCGATTCTTAAAGCTTTGCCCGTTCGCGGAAGAAGCCTCTGCAAAACTCGTTGCGCCTTCGCGAAATGCTTAGGGCTGTTGCTCTCGATTAATGTTATCGCTCTTGACAAAATCATTCTGTCGCCGCGAGTAACTCCATCAACCAGTTCATCTTCCGTTAAAGTCATGCGGCGTTTCGGCTTGAACGCGCCCGACGTAAACGCGGGATTAATATTTCCGACGGTCGTATCCTTTATGCCCTCAATGCCGCTCATCACCGCCGATTGATTCGATACCGCCCATTCGGGGGTCGTCGTCGTGTAATTCGCCATTTGCTCAACTCCCCTGCTCAAAAATTTTCCGCTTAAATTATAAGTTACGAGCAAACGAAAAGCAATGCGATTAAACATGTAACGAAACTGGAAAAAATTCTTCTTGAAAAAAATTTTCGGCTGTGCTATATTCTGCGCGGCTTGAGGGAACAAGCGGGGAAGTCGTAAGGCTTGAGGAAACACGGCAACTCAAATTTGAAAGCTTCTCCAAAGTAACCGAGAGCCGACAAGGTTCACTGTAGGTTAAGTTTATTGGAGGGTTTTTTAAGATGAAGAAGACATTAACAGCAGCATTGGCGGCGGCGTTCGTCGTCAGCACAGCATCAACCACGTTCGCGGCGGCGAATCCTTTCAGCGACGTTCCCGCAGGACATTGGGCTTATAACTCAATCGCGAAATTGGCGGCAGAGGGCGTTGTCGAAGGTTACGGCGACGGAACTTATCGCGGCGACAGAAACATCACCCGTTACGAAATGGCTCAGATGGTTGCTAAAGCTATGGCTAAAAATCCCGGCGGTTCCAGCAAAGCTGAACTCGACAGACTCGCGGCGGAGTTCCGTGATGAGCTCGATAATTTAGGCGTTCGCGTTGCTGAACTCGAAAAGTACGCTGACAAAGTCGTCTGGCACGGCGAATTGCGTTATCGCTACTGGAATGAAAAGACTGACCTTAGAGGCGGCGGCGACAGAAAACAAACTAACAATACAGTTATGATGCGTTTCCACCCGACGGCTACAGTCAACGAACATTGGAAACTTAAGGCTCGTATTCAGGCGACTTCCAACATGCGCAAAGATACCACCGGTTCATTCACTGTTCCGTTCGCATATGCCGAAGGTACTTACGACAAATTCCAAATCAACTTAGGTAAAATGGCTTTCTACACCAATGTTGATGACGGTATGGTAATGGATGATTACTTCAGCGGTGCACAACTCGTTTTCGGTAGCAAATTCAAGGTTGCGCTTATGGCTGGTCGTTACAGCAAGAGCGGCGATTTGAATGACCCTGCGAATTATCAAGGCGGCGAGCTTTCCTACGAAACCGATAAATTCTACATCGGCGCGGGCTATCATCACTTCAACAGCGACGATTTCAAAGCTCTGTACAATGAAGACGACGCCAATGTTTGGACGGTCGGCGCGCGCTACAATATAGGCGATGTCAACGTTCACGGCGCATATGCTAACAACACCAAAGCTGACGATTTTGATTATTCTTGGACTGCCGGTCTTTCTTACAAAGGCGCGGACAAGACGAAACCCGGTTCTTGGGGCATCAGTGCCGATTACCGTTACATCTCCGATTACGTCAGCTTGGCTACCACTTACGACACGTTCGGTATGAGAAGCCACAAGAAAGGCGTTGACATCGGCGCGACTTGGGCTCCTATCATGAACACGCAAGTTTATCTCAACTACTTCTGGGGCAAAACCCTCGACACTCATCAAGACGATAAAACTTTCTTCGGGCGTGTCAGCTTCTTCTTCTAAGAAAACAATTTCATTACATGGAAAAGCTCCTCTGCTTATCGCGGGGGAGTTTTTTTGGCTAATTTTTGACAAGTTCGCAATGGTTAAATTATAATGGCGTCCAAGTTCACGGCAAAAAGGAGGCTTAGGCATGAAGAAAATTTTTTTCCCGCTGGTGTTGATTGTTTTATTATTAGCAGGTTGCGACGGTTTCCACGAGACAAAAAAATTAATTGTTGGGATTGATGACGGTTATCCGCCGGTTGGTTTTCGCAATGAAAAAAATGAAATCGTCGGCTTCGACATTGACCTCGCCAAAGAAACCTCTAAGCGCATGGGCGTCGAATTTGAATTCAAACCTATAAACTGGAACGCTAAGGAAGACGAGCTCAACAGCGGGAATATCGATATGATTTGGAACGGCTTCAACATTACGCCCGAACGTAAGGAAAAATTTCTCTACAGCAAGCCTTACATGGAGAATCGCCAAATTCTTTTAATCAAGAAGGGCAAGGAACTCGATATTTATTCCGAATACGACCTCGCGGATAAAATCGTCGGTGTCCGCGCAGGTTCCACGTCGGAGGCTTATGTAAACCGTAACGAAGACCTCAGAAAAACTTTCAGCGATTTCAAAACGTATGACACTTTCAAGGCGGCGTTCAATGATTTGGTTACGGATAAGTTCGACGTGATGATTATCGATGAACTTGCCGGGCGTTACGAGAAAAGCCGCTACGTTGATAAACTTGATGTTATTGACGTAACTATCGGTCCCGTTACTGAAATTGGGATTGGTTTTCGCAAGGACGACACGGAACTCCGCAATAAAGTTCAAGAGGCTTTCGACGCGATAATTAAAGACGGTACGGCACAAAAAATTTCTCGGCAATGGTTCGACGCCGATTTAACCAAATAAAAAAGTTATAAGGAGGTTTTGGGCTTGAAGAGATTAATTTTGCTGTTCGCTGTTATGATTTTTATGCTGACGGGTTGCGGCAACGAGACTTCCGTAAAGCACGATAAGCTTATCATCGGAGTGGATGAAGAATTCGCGCCTATGACTTTTCGCAACGAACAAGGCGAATTGGTTGGCTTCGATATTGACTTGGCTAAAGAGACGGCGCGACGCATGGGCGTTGATATAGAATTTGTGCCGATAGATTGGAACAACAAAGAGATTGATATAAAGTCGGGCAAAGTTGATATGATTTGGAGCGGGCTTGATATTATACCCGAACGCGATGGAAATATGATTTTCAGCAAGCCTTACATGGACAACCGTCAAATTCTCATGGTTAGGCATGGCAACGATAAAAATATTTACTCTATCGCCGACCTCGCAGGAAAAATCGTCGGCACGCAAGCCGGTTCCAATTCCGAAGACTACGTACACGAGAGCAAACAAATCGCGGATAGTTTCGCCGACTTTAAGACTTACAACAACATAAGGGAAAGTTTCGCGGCTCTGATAAAAAATGAATGCGACGTGCTGATTATCGATGAAATTGCAGGGCATTACGAGATGATAAAACGTCCCGATACTTTTGAACTTATTGAAGATACATTCGGCTCTGCGACGGAATTTGGCATAGGCTTCAAAAAGAATGACACCGCGCTCCGCGACCAAGTCCAAGCGGTGTTCGACGAGGTAATTAAAGACGGGACGGCAAAGGCAATTTCCTTGAAGTGGTTCGACGCTGATTTGATTAAATCAAAAAGATAACTTTCATGAGGAGGTTTCAGCATGAAAAAATATCTCTGGCTGTTCATGCTGATGTTTCTTTTGCTGATGGGTTGCAGTGACATCAATAAGGTTGAGAAAATTGTTATTGGGATTGACGATGACTTTGCGCCGATGAGTTATTATAACGAACAAGGCGACCTCGTCGGTTTTGACATTGACCTTGCAACAGAGGCGGCAAAGCGTATGGGCGTTTTAGTTGAATTTAAGCCAATTGATTGGGACGGTAAAAGAACGGCGATAAACTCCGGAACTATCGATATGATTTGGAACGGGCTCGACATAACCGAAAAACGCAAGGAGTACATGATTTTCAGCAAGCCTTACATGGACGACCGCAAAATACTTTTGGTTAAGAAAGACAGCGAGTTGGATATTCATTCCGAATACGACTTGGAAGGCAAAATTGTCGGCTCGCAAGCCGGTTCCGCTTCCGATGATTACATACATCAAAACGTGGATCTTAAAAACAGTATCAAGGAATATAAGACTTACAGCAAATTTAACGAGGGTGTCAAAGCTCTTAAAAATAACGAGATAGATGCTTTTGTTTGCGACGAACTTGTTGCCCGCTACGAAATGAATTGCTGTCCCGATCAGCTCAAAATAATCAACGTAAAAATCGGAATTATCACGGAGACGGGCATTGGCTTCCCGAAAGATAAAGGCGAGTTGCGCGACAGAGTTCAAGCTGCTTTCGACGAGATGATTGCGGACGGCACCGCTAAAGAAATTTCTATCAAGTGGTTCGACGCTGATTTGATTAAGTCGGGCAGATAACTTTCATTTTCTTTTCAAAAGTTTTGGTGGTACGCTTGCAATGCTTTTGATGATAAAGTATAATGCAACGCGATTTATCAAAACTTTTTTTTAACGAAAGGATGCTTTTTGGAATGAAAAAATTTTTGACGGCGGCATTGCTCCTCGTGACGATGGTATTTAGCGGTTGCGGCGGCGGAGATACTCCTGCCAAAACCGACGGCGACAGCGACTCTAAAGACAGCAAAAAAATCGTTATCGGGCTCGACGATGAGTACAAGCCGATGGGCTTCAAAGATGAGAAAAATGAGATTGTCGGCTTCGACGTTGATTTAGCTAAGGAAGCGGCAAAACGTCTCGGCTCCGAAGTCGAATTCAAAGCTATCGATTGGAACTCCAAAGAGGCGGAGCTTAAGAGCGGGCGCATTGACATTATCTGGAACGGCTTAGACATCACGCCCGAACGCCAAGAGAATATGCTTTTTAGTGATCCTTACATGGACAATCGCCAAATCGTCTTCGTGAAGAAGGGCAACGATCAAGGCATTGCGGCTGAGGCTGACCTTTCCGGTAAAAAAGTCGGTACGCAATCGGGCTCCACTGCTGAAACTTACATTGACAAAAACGAAGAACTCAAGAAAAGTTTCACCGAGTTCAAAACTTACGGCGATTACGTAAGCGCGTTCATGGATTTGGATAACGGCAGAATTGATGCATTGGTTTGCGACGAAATTGTCGGGCGTTACAACATTAAAGACCGCATGGACGATTACGAGGCTCTCAATGTTCAAGTCGGTCCCGTAACGGAATTTGGTATTGCCTTCCGCAAAGATGACACCGAACTCCGCGATAAAGTTCAGAAAGTTTTTGATGAGATGGTTAAAGACGGTGCCGCCAGTAAAATTTCCGAGCAATGGTTTGGTGCTGACCTTCTTAAGAAAAAATAATCGGCGATTGCTGATTTGCAAACAGTGACCGCCGTCGCGAGACGGGAGTTAGGGAAAAGCTGTTATGGAAAAATTTTTAGATATGACGCTCCTGATAATGCAGGGGGCGGAAGTCACGTTGGAAATTTTCTTCGTGACTTTAATTTTAAGCTTGCCAATCGGAGCACTGGCGGCATTAGGGCGCATTTCGAGTTTCGCGCCGATGCGCTACCTTATGGAGTTTTACGTTTGGATAATGCGCGGTACGCCGTTAATGTTGCAACTGTTGTTCGTGTACTTCGCGCTCCCGATGGTCGGGATAATGTTGCCGGACGTGGCGGCGGCTCTGTTGGCTTTCACTCTTAACTACGCCGCTTACTTTGCTGAAGTTTTCCGCGCAGGCATTCAAGCAATACCTCGCGGGCAATACGAAGCGGCAAAAGCATTGGGACTTAAGCATTGGCAGATGATGCGCTATATAATTTTCCCGCAAGTGTTGCGCGTCGTCCTGCCGCCGATTTCCAACGAAACTATAAACCTTGTCAAAGATACGTCGCTGATTTATATCTTGGCAATGAACGATTTGCTACGCGTGGCGCGGACGATTGTTCAACGCGAATTCGACATGACGCCCTTTGTTATCGCGGGAATATTTTATCTGGGCATGACGGCGGTGCTGACGTGGATTTTTAAGAAATTGGAGCAACGTTACGGCTCATATGAAACTTAAATTAATAGAGGAGGCTTTGGGTTGATTAGGAAAATAATGCTGAGTCTCCTCATTTTAATTGCGGCGACTTCAGTTGTTAATGCGGCGGAACAAACATTTAACGAACGAAAAGCTAACCTCGCTGAGGTCGGGGCGGTTCGCGTCGGCTACGGTTCGGGCACGGTCAGGATTGTCATCGACATTACCAAAAAAGTTGAATTTGCTGAGGCTTATGCAGAAAATCCCTCGCGCATGATTATCGATTTAAAAAATTCTTGGCTCAGTCCAAACGTTAAGCGCGAGATTGAATTGAAGTCGTTAGCGGCTAAAAAAATTCGTGTCGCGCAGTTTAATCCCTCGACAGTCAGAATCGTCATCGAAACTATGGCGGATACGAAAACTTTTTATTTGGACGGCGGAGCCAAAGGACACCGCTTAGTTATCGACGTGGGCAATAGCGACTTCAAGGCGAATCCCGAACTTAATAAACCAAATCCCGATGCCGCCGCTTTGAAGGCCAAACAAGAGGCCGAATTAAAAGCTAAACAAGAGGCTGAACTTAAAGCTAAGCAAGAAGCCGAACTTAAAGCCAAACAAGAAGCTGAACTTAAAGCCAAGCAAGAGGCTGAACTTAAAGCTAAGCAGGAAGCCGAACTTAAAGCTAAACAGGAAGCCGAACTTAAAGCTAAGCAGGAAGCTGAACTTAAAGCTAAGCAAGAGGCTGAACTTAAAGCTAAGCAGGAAGCCGAACTTAAAGCCAAACAAGAAGCTGAACTTAAAGCCAAGCAGGAAGCTGAACTTAAAGCCAAGCAAGAGGCTGAACTTAAAGCTAAGCAGGAAGCCGAACTTAAAGCTAAACAGGAAGCTGAACTTAAAGCTAAGCAGGAAGCTGAACTTAAAGCTCAGTGGGAGAAGGAACTCCGCGAGAAATGGGAACGCGAACTTAAAGAAAAGCAAGAACAGGAACTTAAAGAAAAAAAGGAACGCGAGCTCAAAGAAAAGCAAGAGCGTGAACTTAAAGAAAAACAGGAACAAACAATCAGGGAGCAGCGCGAGCGCGAAAAACAACTTAAGGAAAAAGAAAAACAGGAACGTCGCGAGAAAAAAGACAAGGATAAAAAAGATAAGGACAAAGATAAAGACGGCGATAAAGATAAGGAAGTCGATCAGCCTTTTAAGGAATTAGATAGCGACTTGAATAAAATTACTACACTCAGCGGCAAGAAAATTGTTATCGACCCAGGACATGGCGGCAACGACGCGGGCGCAATCGGACCGACGGGCGTCATGGAAAAAAATGTCACGCTTAAAGTTTCATTGGAGCTAAAAAAATTGCTTGAGGCGGAGGGCGCACAAGTAATCCTAACTCGCGAGACAGATAAAACCGTTTCTGCTAAGGGCGCGAAGGCTTCCGATATTGAAGAACTGGGCGCGCGTTGCGAAGTCGCCAATAAAAATGGCGCGGATATTTTCATATCGATTCACGCTGACAGTTTCACACGACCCGAAGCGCGCGGTACGACGGGCTATTATTACAGCAAAAGTACCAGCGGCAGAGGGCAGAAACTTGCCGATTGTATTCGTCGCAATTTGGTTGAACAACTCGGCACACCAAGTCGCGGAACTCAACCTTGCAATTTCTACGTCGTCAAACATACCGACATGCCCGCCACGCTGATTGAACTTGGTTTCATATCGAACAAGGACGAGGAAAAACTTTTGGATTCAAAGGAAGGCGTTCAGAAAGCCGCGCAGGGTATTCTCGACGGCATTGAGGATTATTTCGGCTGATAAATGGAGGAAATTTTTATGAAGATAATCGTGACGGGCGGCGCGGGTTTTATCGGCAGCAACTTTGTTTACTACGAACTTAAGAATCACGCTGATGATAAAATTATTTGCCTTGACAAGCTCACTTACGCGGGCAACCTTGAAACGTTGGCGGAGGCGCAGGCTAATCCGAGTTTTAAATTTGTTCGCGGAGACATTGCCGACCGTGATTTTGTTTATAAACTTTTTGCGGAGGAAAAGCCCGATGTCGTCGTGAATTTTGCGGCGGAGAGTCACGTTGACCGCTCGATTGAAGCCCCCGAACTTTTTTTGCGCACGAATATTATCGGGACAAGCGTTTTGCTCGACGCCTGCAGGAAGTTTGGCATTGAACGTTTTCATCAGGTTTCGACGGACGAAGTTTACGGCGACTTGCCGCTCGACCGCCCCGATTTATTTTTTACTGAGAAAACTAATTTGCACACGTCCAGCCCGTATTCAGCGAGTAAGGCGGCGGCGGATTTGTTGGTTCAAGCTTATCAACGGACGTATCAAATCCCCGCGACGATAAGCCGTTGCTCGAATAATTATGGCGCGTATCACTTTCCGGAAAAATTAATTCCGCTGATGATTATCAACGCGCTCCACGATAAAAAATTGCCCGTCTACGGCAAGGGTTTGAACGTTCGCGATTGGCTTTACGTCGAGGATCACTGCGCGGCGATTGATTTGATAATTCGCAAGGGAACTGTCGGCGAAGTTTACAATATCGGCGGGCACAACGAGCGTACCAATCTTGAAGTCGTCAAGACGATTCTAAAAATTCTCGGCAAGAGCGAGGGGCTTATTGAATTTGTCACTGACAGGAAAGGGCACGACCAACGTTACGCAATCGACCCGACAAAAATTACAAATGAACTCGGTTGGACGCCCAAAACTAAATTCGACGACGGCATAAAGAAAACTGTTGCGTGGTACCTCGACAATCGCGCTTGGTGGGAAAAAATTATCAGCGGCGAGTACAAAAATTATTATGCCAAAATGTATGACAACCGATAAAAAATTTCTTCGCGGCGGATACACAACGGGAGCCTGTGCGGCTGCGGGCGTTAAAGCGGCACTGATTTATATGACGACGGGCGAAATTATTTCCGAAGTCGAGATCACTGCGCTTGACGGCACGCCTTTAAAAATCCCCGTTAAGAGTGTTGAAAAATTTTCTGACGGAATCCGCGCAGAAATCATAAAAGATTCGGGCGACGACCCAGATATTACCAACGGCGCATCTGTTTTCACGACGGTGCGCCGCATTTTTGCTGATAAGATTATTTTCCGCGCAGGTTTAGGCGTCGGACACATCACTAAAGCCGGCTTGCAATTAAAAGTTGGCGAACCCGCGATTAATCCAAAGCCGCGAGAATTAATCCGCAACGTCGCTGAAGAATTTAATATCGGCGGGCTTGAAGTTGAAATTTCTATTCCGAACGGCGTCGAACTCGCTAAAAAAACTTTGAATCCGATTTTGGGCGTCGAAGGCGGCTTGTCGATAATCGGAACAACCGGAGTTTTACGCCCGATGTCAGAGGAGGCTTTTAAGAATTCTCTCGTGCCTCAAATTGACGTGGCGAAGGCGGCGGGCTTTGATGAATTAATTTTCGTGCCGGGCAAAATCGGCGAGACTATCGCTAAAAAACTCGGCTTCAACGACGGCGCGATTATCCAGACGAGTAATTTTATCGGATTTATGTTGGAGGCGGCGGCTGAACGGCAAATTCCCAAAATAATTTTGTGCGGACATCTCGGCAAGCTCGTTAAAGTTGCGGCGGGCGTTTTTCATACGCATAACAGAGTTGCCGACGCTCGACTTGAAACTTTGGCGGCTTATGCGGCGGCTGAAGGTCTTCCCGCAACCGAAGTTCAAAAAATTTTAAACGCTAACACCACCGAAGACGCCGCGCAGATTATTTCCGCCAATCATCTCGAAAAAATTTATAACAAAATCGCCGAACGTGCCAGCCTTCGTGCGGAGCGTTACGTTTTTGGCAAGTTGGAAGTCAAAACTATCCTCGTCGACTTCGCAGGAAATATTTTGGGCTCCGACCGTTAAAATTTCGTTGAATGTGATATAATCGCCGCAGAAATTTTTTGAGGAGGTAATTCACATGATAAAAAAACTTTTGATGTTCCTCGTGCTGAGTTTCCTGATGGCGGGAGCGTTGATAACTTATAGCAATTCACACGACGCCGTCGGAACCGTCAACGCAGGACAATCTGCCATATCCAAATACGTTCAACTTGCTAAGGCTAAAACTTTGGCGGTTACTAAGCCCGTGCTAAAAAAATTCGGCGTCGACATCGACAATACGCACGTCGAAGACATGAATATCGTGGAACGGCAAATGGAAAATGCCGCCGAAAAAGTAAACGAAGCAAATCAGCAACTCGGCAAGTAAGGAGTGATTCATTTGCTAAAAATTTCCCCGACCCTGCAAGATTTCCAAGCCTTCGCGCAAAATTCTAACCTTATCGCGGTTTCAGCCGAAATTAACACCGACTTGGATACCCCCGTTTCGATTTTTTATAAAATTGTTGACGGGCGCGGCTTTATTCTCGAATCCGTCGACACCACGCAACAAGCTTTCGGGCGATTTTCTTTTATCGGCGCGGAACCCTTCATTGAGTTGCAAGTTTTCAAGTCAAAATTGATGATTCGCGACTGCGACTTGATGAAATGCATTGACGGCGAACCTGTTGACGCGATTAAAAAATTTATGGCGCGTTATAAGCCCGCTAATCTCGATAAAAATCTTCCGCTTGCAAACGGCGGCATGATCGGCTATTTTAATTTTGAAGTCGCTGCGACGTTCGACAGGATTCGCGGTTTGGAGCTCGGCGACGAAGAACTTTTGGGGCAATTTATGATTTGCCGCGTGCTGATTGTCCTCGACGCCCTTAAAAACTCTGCGCGGCTTATTTATCTTGCCGACGTTAAGAATCAAGATAATTTGCCCGAACTTTACGCCGAAATAACTTCGCGCATGAACGAACTCGCCGAAAAAATTTCCGCGCCGCTCAGTTTGTCCACGTCCAATTATAAAACTCTTCACGAGCCGATTAACTTCATCGAAAAATACGGCGAAGCTCCGCCCGAAGTTTTATCGGCTATCGAAAAGGCTAAGGAATATATTTTCGCGGGCGATATTTTCCAAGTCGTGCCGTCTAAACAGTTTAAAGCCAAAATTTCTAAGCCGGCGTTCCTTTTTTATCGCAAGCTCCGGCAAATCAATCCGTCGCCGTACATGTTCTATCTGAACTTCGGTAGCGTTAAATTGGTTGGAGCCTCGCCCGAAATGTTGGTTAAAGTCGCGGGGCAAAAAGTTTATACTTATCCGATAGCAGGCACTCGTCGTCGCGGCAAGGATTTTGACGAAGATAATTTGCTTGCCAACGAACTTAAATCCGACGTTAAAGAAAATGCCGAACACTCAATGCTTGTCGACTTGGCGCGGAATGATTTGGGCAGAATCTGCGCGGCTGGCACTGTAAAAGTCGAAAAGCTCCGCGCAGTGGAATATTTCAGCCACGTTATGCACATGGTTTCAAGCGTCGTCGGCACGCTCAAAGAAAATTTCACACCCGTTGACGTTTTGAAGGCGACTTTCCCAGCGGGAACAGTTAGCGGTGCGCCGAAACTCCGCGCTATGGAAATTATCCACGAATTAGAGCCTGTTCGCCGCAAAAGTTACGCGGGCACTGTCGGCTACATGGATTTTTGCGGAAATATGGACATGTGCATTACGTTGCGCACGATGCGCATTGAAAACGACATTGACGCCGTGATTCAGACGGGCGCGGGCATTGTCGCCGATTCAATTCCGCTAAATGAGTACCGCGAATTTTTACAAAAGGCTAAAGCTCTGTTTGAAGTCGTCGAGGAGGTTGAAAACAATGATTCTCCTGCTTGATAACTACGATTCGTTTACCTACAACGTCTATCAACTGCTGTCTGAATTGGGCGCGGCGGTTGAAGTCGTCCGCAACGATAAAATTTCCGTCGACGAAGTTAAAAATTATTCAGCCGTGATAATTTCTCCCGGTCCGGGTGTTCCGAGTGACGCGGGCATTTCTGAGCAAATAATTTCCGAACTCAAAGGCGAATTGCCGATTTTGGGAATTTGTTTGGGACATCAGGCGATTGGCGAAGTTTTCGGCGGCAAAATAATTCGCGCTAAAGAAATTGTTCACGGCAAGACTTCAAAGCTGATTCACAACGGCAAAGGGCTTTATTTCGGTTTGGAACAGAAAATTGAGGTCGGAAGGTATCATTCGCTGATAATTGAGAGCGAAACTTTGCCCGATTGTTTGGAAATTACTTCCGAGATTGACGACGGGACGATTATGGGCGTCCGACATAAAAATTTTGACGTAGAGGGGATTCAATTCCACCCCGAATCGATTTTGACGCCTTACGGACGGCAAATGATGATGAATTTCCTGAAGCGGCTTTGATTTCTGTTGATAACGAAAAAAAATCCCCAAAGCAGTAAAAAAATTTGCGCGGGGATAATTTTTTAGCCATCGTAGCCAAGTTCTTTTGCTTTTTTAAAGTCGGATTGAGCTTTTGTCTCGTCTCCGAGTTCTTGATAACAAGTTCCTCGAATCATATATGCTGTAGAATGATTAGGATCGATTTGAATCGCTTTTGTTGCGTCGGCAATTGCTTGCTGATATTTTTTCAAAAAGTAATAGGCGGCACCGCGATTGTTGTACGCCTCTGCTAAATTCGGATTTAATTCAATAGCTTTGTTGAAATCTTGAATGGCTAGCTCGTATTCTTCTAAATCAGCATAAACAGTGCCGCGATTGTAGTACGCTTCTTCTAAATTCGGATTTAGTTGAATCGCTTTGGAAAAATCTTGAATCGCTCGCTCGTTTTGTTTTAATTCACCATAAGATGTTCCTCGTCCGTAATAAGCTTGTGCATTGTCAGAATTTAATTGAACAGCCTCATCGAAAAGATTTTTGGCTCCATTGTAGTCGCCTTTGCTAAAAAGTTTCCAACCTTCCTCTACTTTTTGATTCGACAGAAAGATTTTATCCTCAGTTTCAAATTTTTTAGTGATTTGTTCTCTGTCATTAGGATTATTAGCGAGTTGGCGTTTCAATTCGGCGATTTGGCGAGCTTGTTCCTCATTAGCCTTGCGAAGAGCCTCCATTTGCGAGACGAGAGTTGATTTTTCACTGTCATCTTTGTTTAGCCAGCGATTTATATCCGAATCGTCGATTTGAACTTTGACGATAACGCGAATCAGCAGACCTTCGAGGTTATCGAGTTGTTCATACGGCAAAAATTTAGGGGCTTCGACCAATTTAAGGATATTGGCGGTCATCGTTTCGATAATATCTTCTTCGAGTTCAAAATTTTTTGAACGAGAGTAACTCTTTACGTAAGTGCCGGCTTTTTCTGCGGCGTTGCGCATGGCGTCGGCTTTAGCGCGTTCCTTCGCGACGCTGAGGTTTTCGCCCTCGCTCATGATGTAAGAACCTTCGCCGGTGTAAATTTCAGCGTGGGTTACGGCGGAGAAAAGCATAATCGAGACTATAACCAGCATAGAAACGGCTCGTCGAAAGTTTTTCCGCAAGTTCATGACATTAACCTCCCAAAGTGTTTTTGTTATAATAACAAACGGAAAAAGATAAATCAAGTTTTTATTGCGTAGAGCGGTTTTAGAGGTTAAAATTACGACAAAAATATTTTGGAGGAAGTTTCGATGAAAATTTTATTTGTATGCAGTGGAAATACGGGGCGTTCACCGATGGCGCGGTTTGTTATGGAAAAATTAATCGCGGACGCGGGCTTGAGTAATAAAATTTCTGTTTCGAGCGCGGCAAGCAAGCCGATAACGTCAAAAAATCTTCACGAGGGCATTGCCGCCAAACTCCGCGCAGAAGAAATTCCTTACGGCGAACACACGGCGCACACTATCACTAAAGACGATTACGACGGCGCATATTTAATCGTTTGCATGGACGCGGGCAACGTCGAGCAGGTTAAGGAGATTGTCGGCGGCGATTCGGCTGGCAAAGTCAGAATGCTCCTCGATAAAGATATTCCTTGGGATAAAAACGGTTTCGCCACGACTTACGATGACATTCTGCGCGGTTGCAAGGCTCTGCTTAATCAAATCGCATGAACAGCCAATATATTTTCAAAACAATTCGCCCGTTCGTGCGCGACAATAAGCTTACATATGACGATTTCGATAAAATTTTTGGGTTTCTGCCGCGCAAAGAACAATATCCAATCGCCGACACGATTCAAGACGACTTAAATATTGAACTTGTTGACGAGCTGGAAGATTTGCCGGAGGAAGTGCCGCCGGTTACAGACCCTGCACGCGAAATAAAAATGCCTAACAAATTGCTGATTCGATTGATTCAAGACGGCGACCAACAGGCGCGGCAAGATTTATGCATAAAAAATCGTGAGCTGGTCGAGAATATCGCTTTAAAATACACAAACAATTTTGCGTTGGAAGATTTGATTCAGGCGGGCAACGTCGGATTGATTGAAGCCGCCGAGCAATTCGACTTCGATAAAGAAACGGACTTCGACACCTGCGCGACGCTTTGTATCGAACGGAAAATTATTCATGTCGTAGCGAACGAAAATTTTTAAGCAAAAAAAATCCCCTGCCAAACGGTGGGGAATTTTTTTATCCGCGCAGATTATTTTTTACTGTACGTGACGAAAATATTTTCCTTGAATAAATCACGGGAAGTTTCAAGCGGTATAGTTGATGAATAATTTTTATCTTCAACAAGCAAACTCAGCTGATTATCGGTAGAAAAATTATTATCGTCTTCAATAAACCAAGCGACATTTCCCGAAGCGTTATAAATTTTCTCCGCGCCTTTGGAGTTGACGACCGTTATAGATTTATCCGCGCCATTCTTGAGAGTGATTTTGCCCTTACCGACTTTGAAGACGTAATCATCGCCCTTAACGGAGGCTGAACTCACTGAGCCCGACGCTAAACTTATCTTATCGCCCGCCGCATAATCAACAATCGTATCGTTGCCGTCGCCCTTGTGATAAACAAAAACATTGGAACCCGCACCGCCTTGAAGTGAATCATCGCCCGCGTCTCCGATTATCGTATTGTTCTTCGCGCCGCCGATTATTAAATTCGCCTTCGCGTTGCCCGTGATGATTATGTCCCGTGTAACTTTAGTTGCGTCGACGGTTTTAATTGAGCTGTCGTAATCGGCGAGGCTGAAGCTGTCTTGGCTGTATTTCTCCGATAAAATAATCCGCGTGTCAGCGATAATTACGGGAGTATCGGGTGGGGCGGGATAATATTTTGTCTTGCCCTTCGCGTCGATGTAAGTAATGACTTTGTCCGCGCTATTTTTAACGTTAATTTTGCCGTTCCCGACCGTGAAGATTATATCCTTGCCGCTCTTCTTGATTTTAGCCGTGCCCGACGTAATTTTAATCTTATCTTCCTCGCTGTAATCGGTAATAACGTCGTTGCCGTCTCCCTTGCCGTAAATAAAAATGTCCGCGCCGTCGCCGCCTCTCAAAGTGTCGTTACCCGCGCCTCCAATCAATGAATCATTTCCTTTGCCGCCTAAAATACTGTTCGCATTGGCATTGGCGGTAATTTTTATGTCGCGAGTGACTGCTGAGGCGTCGATAGTCTTCATTGTCTTGGCGTAACCCGCTAAATCAAAACTTTCCGCCGTATAATTTTCCGAGATCGTAACTTTCTTGCCTTTAACTTCGACAGCTGAAATCGTATCGCCAAAAGTTTTCGCGCCGTTTTTGTCAATGTAGCTGATAACTTTGTCCGCCGCGTCATTGAGCGTTATCGTGCCCTTATTCGAGCCGTTGCTGACAGTTATAATAACTTTGTTGCCGTCAACTTTGAAGTCAGCCGCGCCCGACGCTATGCTGATTGTATCTTCCTCCGCGTAATCGGTAATAATGTCGTTGCCATCGCCGCTGTTGTAAATAAAAATATCGGAACCGCCGCCGCCCGTCAACGTGTCATTAGCCTTGCCGCCTTCGAGAGTATCATTTTGTTCACTGCCGATTATCGAGTTCGCAAATTTATTCCCGACGATTTTGAGGTCTAATTCAACCGCCGAAGCGTCAAGCGTGCGGAGTTTGTCGCCGAAGGTATAAATTTCTTCGTCATAATCATCAGTCAGCGTGATAATTTTAGCGTCATCGGAACTTTCCTTATAATTGTGTTCGCCCGCCGCGTCAAAGTACGTGACAGTTTTATCCTTGCCGCCTTTGACTGTGATTTTCCCGTTAATAACAACGTCTGAGCCGCTCGCAATTACATCAGCAGTTCCCGACGCAATGCTTATTTTATCTTCCGCCGCGTAATCTGTGATGACGTTCGATTTATCGGCACCGAGTATAAATAAATCCGCGCCGTCGCCGCCCCTAACCGAACTGTTATTGCCGAGAATTTTAAACGTGTCATTGCCGTTCCCGCCGTTGATTGAAAGATTATTGCCGCGAGTCGTGATTTTATCTGCGCTTGCACTGCCGCTGATAGTCGCGCTACTGTAACCGGACGCGAAGTCAAATTCGTAACCGCCGCCGATTGTAACTTTGTTTTTCAGAGCAGATTTTTTTAGCGTAATAGAATCGCCGCTTACAGAAAGTCCTCCGGTCGACGCCGCACCTTCAATCGACGCCAAAGTTTTACTGCTCGTGCCATATTTAGCCGTTGTGCCGTCGAGTGTCCAAGATTTTTTTTCCGCGACAGCTTTTTTACCTTTGATATTTACTTTCTCCAAGCTCGCCGCGCCGACCAAAGTTATTACTCCGTCACCAACCGTCACGATTATATCATCGCCGCTTTTTATCGAAGAGTACGTTCCTGTACCGTCACCAATTTGGAGTGTGGACGTTGACTCGAAACCGACGATTGAATCATTGCCATCGCCTTTGTTGTACTGAATAAGAGTGTGGAAATAATTATCTTGGAATCCAATTTCATCTGTTGAGGCAAGTTCGATTAAATCATTACCAGTTCCGCCGTTTATAGTAGTTTTATCACTGAAGTAACTGTAAATTGTATCGTTACCTGCGCCACCACTGATAGAAATACTGTCATTTGAACCTAAACCTCTTGCATTATAAATCGAATCATTGCCTTTGCCGCCGATTATTGTCACGTTCGCGCCGCCATTGTTTGTAATAGTATCGTCGCCGTCTCCGCAATCAAACATCGAACCGCTAATGAAGTTGTAAATTGAGTCATTTCCTTTACCGCCATAGACAGTGGCATTTTCTCTGCCAATACCGGCAATTTCAATGGTATCTTTGCCATCACCACCGTCAACAAACGCATTGTCGCCTCTTGCTTCGATATAATCGTTACCCGAACCGCCGTAAATTGTAGGATTATCGCCTGTACTAAAACCGTGACTATAAATTGAGTCATTACCTGACCCTGCATCGATTGAAACAAAATCTCCCGTATTATCTATTGTATCGTTACCGTCTCTACCAAGTACAGTTACGTTTTCTCCTCTATCGTTAAAAACAATGTCATCGAATAAAGTACCGCTAATCAGTGTATTGTTCGTGTCGACAGAAATATTCAGCGGTTTATCGCCAAATGAATTTGAAATGTTGAGTATCGACAAATAAGCACCGTCAATCAACTTAATGCTACCGTTACCGACAGTTATAATAACATCATTGCCACTTTCAACAGTAGAGTAATCATTTTCATAAATTTTAATGCTGTCATCTTCATTGAAGCCGTAGATAGTATCGTTTCCGTCGCCGTTATTGTAAAGAATTAAAGCATTTCTCGAGTACATGTCCAAATAAATGGTATCATTACCTTTACCGCCGCTTATAGATAAATTGTCAGTACGAAATCTACCGTTAATGTAATCATTACCTGCGCCGCCGTCGACGGAAACACTTGCGCTACGATTATCAATCGAATCGTTACCCGCGCCCGCATTGATTGTGACATTTTTACCGTTGTTCTCGATTGAATCATCCTTGTTCGTGCCGGTGATAAGCGTTTCGTGCTTCGTGTTAGTCTTGACTGCCATAAAAATCGCCTCCCATTCAATAACCCCAGCTGAAAATAAATTCTATGGGAATAGTTAAGCCGTCCAAAATGGAAACGGGCACTTCGTATTTAACTTCAGCTTTCTCTTCCTCGTCAAGCAACTCTAAATCTTTTTCGCTAAACAGAGTATATACATCATCTAGAAAATATTTACCGTCTTGCAGGAGATAAACTGTAACGCTTTTGGCTCGAGGGTCGATAATCCAATACTCTCGCACGCCGTGAGCTTCGTAAGTGTCTTTTTTTATCGTGAGGTCTTTTTTACGCGTCGAATGCGATAGAACTTCAACGACCATATCGGGTGCGCCGTAAAT
>CAJOHN010000005.1 GCA_905234235.1 uncultured Selenomonadaceae bacterium | reverse complement strand
CATCGTTTTGGTGCGTCAGTTGAAAGGTTACCGCGCTATTTGCAGTATCTGTATCAACAAGCTTATGATTCTGCCAGAGTTTCTTATGAAGGGAGTAATGGCAAAAACGAACACGTATTCGTTTTTGGGGAGGAATGCGCTGTGAATAAAGTGCCGGAAATTTCACGTGCCGACTACAACACGATATTATTGCACGCGGAGAAAATCAGCAACGGTCAACATGACTTCGCACCTGTTTTGCGTCGAGAATTGCACGAGAAGCTGAATATTACCGAAGCGGAGCCGTTGGTCGTCGACTTGGTACGCAACAAAGATATAGAATTTTTAAATCGAGTGCGACTGTTCCTGTCGCAGTTTCCCTTTGAGGTTGTGGTAGAAGAAGGGGAGCATTATCAGCTCGTTAAACGCGGAAACTTTTGTGAGCTGGATGTGGTCGGGCAATCGACTGAGCCTGTCGTTGATGATACACCTGCGCGGGAGCCTGAAGACGATGATAGTGCTACCAAGCCGATTTAGTTGGCGGTTGAAGAATCACAAGCTGAGGTGGTTACAGTAACGTTGGAAATCCGCGCCACCCGTATCCGTCAGTATATGCAGGACATTTGCAATAATGTTATCGCTATCGGTTTTGAACTCCTCGCGGCGAAGTCACAAGTCGGACACGGCGGCTGGAGTACGTGGTTAAAATCCGAATTTGATTGAACGCAACAGACGGCGGAAAATTACATGCGTATTGTTGAACGTTTCGGGAACGGCAAAATCGAAAGAAAATTCTGATGACGACTTAATTGCCATGCGCGACGAAATGCAAAAGTTGCTTGCTGAAATTTCTGTTTGGATACAAGGAGCGACAAAAAGAGAACTTGCTGATATGATTCAAATGTCGAAATCTGTTCGCAATGTCTTTAACTGACAATTTGAAAGAAGTAGAAAAATTAAAGTCTACGCTACGAACAAACTTTGCGAAACTAAAGGAGGTAACATTATCAGACCGCTGTTGTATTTCATTCCGGCAACACAGCCCCGAATTAAGCACTGCTCGCGATTCTGAACTTTTGTGTCGCCTCATGAATATTGACTTTGTTCAATCTTTAATCGGTAGCCAACGCGATCCTTACTTGAAGAAGAAACTTGCGGAGCCTGACGATCTTTGCGGTTTTTATCGGCGAGTTTATCGAAGAAAATTGTCAGCGCGGTTTCAAGCTTTCTATTCCAAGTAAGGTTTTCCTTGAGCGATTGAAGAAGGAATATCCTACCGAATGAATCGCTATTTTTCCGGGATGCTTTGAAGAATGAAAAAAAGTCTGGTGATTGCAAAGCCAGACTTTTTAATGATTTCAAGCCTTCAAGACTTTCATTGCTTAGAAGACGATTTTGATGGAGAGACAAATATCTATTATTTTGAAACTCTGGCACAAAAAAGAATATAAGAAAATAAATAGCATTAACGAATTATCCAAAAACGAATTTAAGTCTTTGGAAAAGAGCGTAAAACTCATTTGTGTAAAAGATTCCGGTCAAGAAGCATTGAGAGTTAATAACGCTGGTACTCTAAAAGCTTATTCATCGAGGCTCGCACTGACAGCAAAGGTATCCGTCTTGACGTTTAAGTTGAAGAAAAAGGCACCAATCGCTCCGTTGACGTGGAAATGCAAGTCGCCAACTCTGATAAAATCGACAAACGTATGCGTTACTACCAAGGCTTAATTGATATGGACAAGATCAAACGCGGGCAACATTATTCCAAGCTCGGTAAATCCGTAATCATATCTATTTGCTCGTTCGACCGTTTCGATTATGGAAATGACTTTACTTTAACACGAATTGGAAACTAAAAAGCGCGTTCGTAATCTTGAAGAATATCACGCCAACACATTCTTTAACGACTTGCACCCGACGTTGAAGGCAGATTTTATAATGGCAAATCCGCCATTTAATCTCAAAGATTGGGGACAAGATAAACTCAAAGACGATAGACATCTCGCGCCAAATGGTAAAATTGGACTTGTTCTTGCGAACGGTGCGCTTTCCACCCAAACGGGTAGCTAGGGAGAGATTCGCAAGAAGATTATTGAAGATGACCTTATCGAAGGGATTGTTGCCCTGCCGACGCAACTTTTCTACAGCGTCACCATTCCCGTTACTTTGTGGTTTATTTCTAGGAATAAAAAGCAGAAAGGCAAGACGCTTTTTATTGACGCTCGTAAAATGGGCTTTATGGTCGACAGGAAACATCGCGATTTTTCGGAAGAAGACACAAAAAAAATTGCCGATACTTTCGCCCAATTTCAAGCCGGTACTTTGGAGAGCGTCAAAGGCTTTTGCGCGGTCGCCGACCTTGACGATATTAAACAGCAGGATTATATTCTGACTCCGGGACGTTATGTCGGGATTGAAGAGCAACAAGACGACGACGAACTTTTTGAGGAGAAAATGCAACGGCTTGTTGATGAGCTTGTTGATGATCTTTCTGAGATGTTTCCAAAGTCTCACGAACTCGAAGATGAGATTCGTAAAAATTTAGGAGCGATTGGCTATGAGTTATAATCTCAGTAAGGAGAACGAAACGAGGATTATCTGCTTGGCGAAGAAGTACCATGTCGAAAAAGTTATATTATTTGGTTCACGTGCAAGAGGTGATAATCGACCTGACAGCGATGTAGATCTTGCTTTGTCCGGAGGCAATTATCTTGAACTTAGTTTTGACTTTGATGATGAGGCAGATGACAATATAAAATGTGATGTGAGTTTTCTCGACCATGAGCTTAAAATGGATTTGAGAGCTTCCATAAATAGAGACGGTATTGTACTTTACGAGGATAAGATTGATTATGAAAGACGCTATCAACTGTTTTCTGAGGCGTTGAATGATTTTTCCAGTGTATTGAATGGTGATTATTGCGCAGTTGAGATTAGAAGAGTATTTGAAGTTTGTTTTGAACATTCCTGGAAATTGGTTAAGTTGTTATTAGAATCGCATGGCGAATCGTTTGATAAGAATGTTGCTCCCAGTGTCGTCATTGAAGTTGCTTGTCGACATGGTATAATTGAAGACAGTTTGATTTGGCAAGAGTTGTTAGATAGTTACAACGATTGCGGTGATGTAAAGACAGAATATCTAAAGAGGTTTCAGGATTTAAAATGTCGAGTTGATACGATGAGTGTTGAAAATCATTAAGCAGTTTATGTGGAAGGATTGTTCATGGAAGGTTATAACACTTAGCTTGTTTAGGATAATGAAGCCGGAGTTTGGATAGCGACGAGCAACGAAATTCCCTGATTGATTCTTGAGGACGAGTCGGCAGACAGATTGATTCAGCGAGTGATTCTTGTCGCGCCGGAACTTATCGAGTTGAATAGCATGGAAAGAAGGCAGGATATTTATTTCCATTGTGACAGATGCGAAAGAGTGGCGTTGGCATAGTGACGGATAACAGACCGCAACATTACAGTAGACAGAAAAATCAAGTCGCGGTATACTGCCAATGAAATTATGAAGCAGAGCGGCATCAGCTATCGTTTTTGAGCAGGTGATTTTATGAGCGAATGGGGAAATTTTTCTCTTGGTGATGTGTGCAACTTTTCAAAAGATAAAGTTGCAGTTTCTACGCTTAACTTGAGGAATTACATTTCTACGGAAAATTTGCTACAAAATAAAGGTGGAGTCATTGAGGCGCGTCCCTTCCCAAAGTCGTAACCACCACTGCATTTGATGTCGGCGATATTCTTATCTCAAATATTCGCCCATACTTTAAAAAGATTTGGCGCGCAACATTCAGCGGCGGTTGTTCAAATGATGTGTTGGTTATCAGAGCCAAAAAGAATATTGAGCCGAAATTTTTATACTACGTCTTGTCGGAAGATAAATTTTTCGATTTGGTCACTGTAACGGCGAAGGGAACAAAAATGCCACGCGGCGATAAGCAAGTTATCATGAATTATTCCGTGCCGGACTTCCCGCTCGACACACAGAAAAAAATTGCCGCCATGCTGTCCGCACTCGACGACAAAATAGAACTTAACAACGTTATCAATAAAAATCTCGAAGAACAGGCGCAGGCGATTTATGAAAAGATGTTTCCGGCAATAATTTAAAAGAGAATTCGGTTGGCGATTATGTCGTGCCTCGAAGAGGAAAAAATCTTCTCGTAAGCGACGCGATTTATGGAGAAGTTCCTGTCGTTGCCAGTGGACTTGAACCAGCGACATATCACAATGAATCAAATACAGTTGCGCCCGTATTGACCATTGGGGCTTCGGGCAATGCAGGATAGGCTTTGGAATATTCCGGTTTGGTCGTCGGACTCTTCTTTTATTGATTTGAGCATGACAGAAGATGTTTATTTTTGGTATGTTATGTTCAAGCTCAGACAAAAAGAAATCTTTGATTCGCAAACAGGTACGGCTCAGCCGCACATATATCCTCAGCATATTGCGCAACTGCCGATAAAAAAAGTTAGATGAGTACAAGGTAAAGGAATTCACGAAGAGAGTAATGCCATTATTTTCAATGATAGGAGCAAACGCTCAGGAAAATAAAAAACTTAGCGATATACGCGATACGCTGTTGCCGCGATTGATGAGCGGAGAAATCGACGTGTCAGTAGTAGAGATTTGAAGGGGTGCATTATTTTGGAAAATGGTTTGATGAACAAAGCTGAAGAATTTTTGTTAGATTTTGATAAACGATTTGGTAAACTTTTAAAATTAGGTTCAGTCGGAATCTCCACAGCTCTTGGAGTCCCTGTGGTTGGCTCAATTCTTAATATTTTGTATAGCGATACTGTTGGAGGTATAGAGAGAAAAAATTTCCAGCAATTTATGATTGGCTATATAGATAAAAAAATTAATGAGAAATTTGATGAGCATGACGAAAAACAGGTTGAGATAGTTAAACATGCTGTTCTTTCGTCTCTTCGTTGCAGTCATGAAGCAAAGATTGAACGGATATTGGAAATCTTATCTGGTAGTCTTGATAAATCCTTGCCAATAGCAGAAGCAGAAGATTTAATGAATCTCGTTGTCGAACTAAGCGAGAATGAAGCCGTTATTTTTAGTGAGATATATTGTAGCTTCGGTAATAAAATTGAAGATATAGATCGTGCCAAAGAAGTTGCAGGTACTGATTATGTTATTCCTGGTAGTAATCATGTTAATTTTTCAACAAAAGATATTGTAGAAATTTTACCGAATTATAACAATACTATTGATTTTTATTTAAATCGTCTGGTTGGTAAGGGTTTATTGCAAGAAAACAACAGAATAATATATGGACAAGCTGGAAAAATTTATCAACACACAGCTATAGGCTGGCAACTGTTTAAAGCTTTTCATGTGAAAAATGATGTATAATGGGAGAGTCTTAAATGAGCAATAAACGATTTTTTAAAGCGTTGAAGAGTAGCATGGAACTTAACGAGTTATATTCAGATAGAGCACGATTGTTACAACTGTGTAATTCTGGAAATGCTTATGCAATAAATTCTTACATAGACAATATAGCAAAAAAATATCCTCTAGAGACTGCTATTTATCATGCGATACATTATATGCCGCCAACAACTTTACGAGAGCGGGTTCAAAATTGTATTAGTTTTCTTGATGGGTTTATACAAGCTAAAAAATGCGAATTAACTTTTGAAATGGCTAAGGAAATAAATAATGTTTGACACTTATAAAGAATCGGACTACGAGAACGCGATAATGGAACTTTTCGGCGAGCTGGGCTATCAGACACTCTATGCTCCCGACATTGAGCGCGACTTCCAAAGCCCGCTGTATGATAAAGTTTTGGAAGAGCAGATTTTCAAGCTTAATCCCGACTTGCCGCAAGAGGCGATAGACAACGCGCTTTACAAACTGAGGAATTTTGATAACGGCGAACTTGTCCAGAAGAACGAAATTTTTATGGACTATCTGCAGAACGGAATTGAAGTTAGATATTCTGTTGAAGGTGAGGAACGTTCCGCGCTGGTCTACGTTGTCGATTATGATAACCTCGAAAATAATTCTTTTATCGCCGCTAATCAGTGGACGTTTAGCGAGAACAGCACGCGCCGTCTCGACATAGTTTTATTCTTGAACGGTCTGCCGATTGTGGTTGTCGAGTTGAAATCGCCGTCTCGCGAAGAAACCGACATCAGCGAAGCTTATCGGCAAATTCGCAACTACATGCAAGAAATTCCGTCGATGTTTATTTACAGTGCGTTCTGTGTCATAAGTGACCTTGCGTCGACTAAGGCAGGGACAATTACTTCGAGCTTTGATAGATTCATGGAGTGGAAGACTAAAGACGGCAGTTATGAGAATACTCGTTACGCTCGCTTTGACACTTTCTTTGAAGGGATTTTTCAGCGCGAAAGATTTTTGGACATACTCAAGAACTTTATCTGCTTTTCAAATGACGGCTTGCAGAGGAATAAAATCCTTGCGGGCTATCATCAATATTTTGCTGTGAGAAAGGCGATTGATTCAACTGCACATGCTACAGAGACGAACGGGAAAGGCGGCGTGTTTTGGCATACGCAAGGCAGCGGAAAATCTCTGTCGATGATTTTTTATGTTCATCTTTTGCAGACGGCGATTTCTGCGCCAACTGTTGTTGTGCTGACGGATAGGAACGACCTTGATGATCAGCTTTACAATCAATTCGCGAAGTGTAAATTGTTTCTGCGTCAAGAACCGATTCATGCTACGAGCCGCGAACACTTGAAAAGACTTCTGGACAGACGGCAGGCAAATGGAATTATTTTTACGACCATGCAGAAATTTGAGGAGTCTGCCGAGCCGTTGTCAGAACGTCGTAATATTGTTGTTATGGCTGACGAAGCGCATCGCGGGCAATACGGCTTGACCGAAAAGATAGAAATTACTCGCGACAAATCGGGAATGGAAAATGTAAAGCGCACAATCGGCGCGGCAAGAATTATTCGCGACAGCTTGCCTAATGCAACTTATATTGGTTTCACGGGTACTCCAATTTCACTGAAGGACAGGAGCACTCGCGCAGTCTTCGGCGAATACGTTGATATTTATGATGTGACGCAAGCGGTTGAGGACGGAGCAACTCGCCCGATTTATTATGAGAGTCGCGTTATAAAATTAAAGCTCGACGAGAAAACTCTTGCGCTTATCGATAAGGAGTATGACTTAATGGCGTCGAATACCGACTCTGAAGTTATCGCCAAGAGTAAGAAAAAACTTGCTCAAATGGAATCCATTCTCGGCAACGATAGAACCATTGATTCGTTGATAACGGATATTCTTGACCATTACGAAAATTATCGCGCTGAACTTTTAACGGGCAAAGCCATGATTGTTGCATACTCTCGCGCTATTGCGTTGAAAATTTATGAAAAAATTTTGTCTCTGCGTCCGGCTTGGAAAGAGAAAATTGCTTTGGTTATGACGGAAAGCAACAACGACCCCGAAGAGTGGCGGCAATATATCGGGAACAAACACAGGCGCGATGAGCTTGCAAATATTTTCAAGGACAATGACAGCGCGTTAAAGATTGCGATTGTCGTTGATATGTGGCTTACGGGTTTTGACGTGCCGTCTTTGGCGACTATGTACATTTATAAGCCGATGAGTGGTCATAATCTTATGCAAGCCATTGCACGCGTCAACAGAGTTTTTCGCGACAAAGAGGGCGGATTGATTGTCGATTATGTTGGGATAGCCAATGCCCTCAAGCAAGCCATGAATGATTATACCGTTCGTGACAGGGAAAATTATGGCGACCAAGACATTTCAAAAGTTGCCTATCCTAAACTTCTCGAAAAACTTTCAATCTGTCGAGATATTTTCTTTGGCTACGATTATTCCAGATTTGAATCAGCCGACAGTTTGGAACAGGCAAAAATTATTATCGGTGCAGTCAATTTTATTTTGGCACAGGATAAAGTTAAAGACAAAGAAACTTTTCTGAAAGAATCGCTTATGTTCAAACAGACTTTGTCATTGTGTTCCTCAATAACGCCCCAAGATTTAAGAATTGAATCGGCTTTTTTTGAAGCTGTTCACGTCTTGATTTTGAGAATTACCACGCAAGGAACGGAGAAAAAATTTTCTCTACTCGAAGTCAATCAAAGAATCAATGAACTGTTAAAGCAGAGTATAAAGAGCGACGGCGTTATAAATCTCTTTTCGGACGTTGAGGAAAAATTTTCGTTGTTCGACCCGAACTTTCTTGAAGAAATCGCCAGAATGAAAGAAAAAAATTTAGCCGTTGAGTTGCTGAGAAAACTCATTGCCGAACAAGTGCAAATTTATGGTCGCACCAATGTTGTTAAGTCGGAAAAGTTCAGCGAAATAATTCGCCGCATAATGAATTCGTACATCAACGGACTTTTGACGAACGAACAAGTAATTCAAGAACTGCTGAACATGGCAAATCAAATCTTTGTGGCAAATCAAGAAGGAACAAAACTTGGGCTTACGAATGAAGAATTAGCATTTTATGATGCACTGACTAATCCAGAGGCTATAAAAGGTTTTTGTACAAATGAAGAACTTATTAAGCTCACCAAAGAATTAACTGACACGCTCCGAAAAAATAGAACAATCGACTGGCAAAAAAGAAACGATGCACGAGCGAAAATGCGAATGATGATAAAGCGACTTCTCAAACAGTATAAATATCCGCCCAAAGGAGTTAATGACGCTGTACAGACCGGTATTGTTCAATGTGAACTTTGGACTGATAATCTTTCTTAAAATATGTGCGAGAACTATAAGTTGTGCGCAAATAATTGAATGGATATTGTCGGTTTCAGTTCTCGCACAATCCTAAGCCCAAAATCATTTTCGACAACAATAAAAAATTATCGCAAGCAACATCAACGTCTATTTGCTTGACGCGTCCAATATTTTCGTCGAAAGCCGACCGAAACTGATTCAAGGCTTCGTGCCGGTTGTGAGTTAGGAAAATCGTCGATATGTGCCGATTGGCTTTTTGAACTCGGGTTTTATTCCGACGACGCAAGTGCAAATCATTCCGAACGCTACCTTGTATCATTTTGGGGTGTTGATGAGTTCAATTCACATGACTTGGCTTAGAACGGTTGCTAGACGCTTATAAAGCCGCTATCGGTACTCAAAAGATGTCTTCTACAGCAATTTTGTCTGGATTGAGCTGACTGATAAGCAGAAAAAGACAATTGAAACGTCCGCGCAGGCGATTTTGGATATTCGGGCGTCATTGCCCATTGCCCGATTCAAGCTTTGCCGAGCTTTACGCCGAAATGACCATGCCTTATGAACTGCGTGACGCCTACAAAAAAACGATTTGGCTGTCGCTCGCGCTTATGGCTGGGAAAAATTTTTAGATGACAAGCTGTCAATCGCCGTCGAGCTGTTGAAACTCTACAAAAGATTTATAGATTGAAGAGAATTGTTTTTTCGGAGGTAAGTTGTAAAATCCAGCGTCACTTGCTGTGCTTTTTCGGGATTTTGCGCGCAAAGATAGTAAATATTCATCATCGCGTTGTAAATAAAGTGCGGACGCATTTGTAAAACCATTATATTTGCTTTTTTATTCGCAATTTTCCTCTGCTGGCGCATGTATCGCTCAATTTGGTCGTAAATTATTATTCCGAACATCGAAAACGATGATACAATCAATCCTATGAAAACTAATTCGGGTACGAAGAAAAAAGCATCCGCAAACAATGCTATCGTCAGCGGAATTATAAAAATCAGGAACGCAACGTAATTTTTCTTCGATATTTTGCTCCGACGACGTATTACTACCCTCAAATTCAAAATCATCAGCATTATCATCGGCATCAGCAGTAAAAAATGCCACGAGCCGCGATAAAATTTGTTTTCGGGCGTTATGTAGTAAAAAATCGTCGTGAATTGCGTTATCCCTAACAGAATGAAGAAAATTATCCAAATCACCAGAGCGGAACGAAAAATTCCGCTCTTTTTCCATTTCTCGCCGCACGTGTGCAATAAATACGCCGTAAACATCGGCATCGGCAATGAAATCAGCAACCCTTCAAAATATATCGCGATTTTTTCTGCAAAAGCCATTCCGGGGACTTCCCAAGCAAATAATGCCACTAATGCGGCTCCTACCAATAAAATATTCATCGCAAACAGGCTCATGAAGAATTTTCGGTTCCAATTCTCGATTCCCGGCGTTATCGCAGAAATTATCAGCCCTAAAACCGTCAAAGTCAGCATTACGCCGCTTAAATGCAGACTAAACAGGTCAAGAGGGTCAGTCATTTACATTCACTCCAAAATTTAACGGATAACGCAGATTTTTTAGTTGCGCTCGCACATTTTCTGCCGTTATCGGCTTCAAAAGAAAGCCGCTCGCCCCTGTGCTCCACGCATCAAACGAATATTCGACGTACGCAGTCAAATATACAACATTTGTGCGCGGATTTATCTCTATCAGCTTGCGACAAAGCTCTAATCCGTTCGTTTTGCCCATTCCCATCTCAATATCCAGAAAAGCCAGCGCGATTAAGTTCGTTTTCGAGTATTCTATCGCCTCCGAAGGGCGCGTAAAGCCTGTGATTAGCGCGTTGGGCATCACTTCTTCCAAAATCGGCAGTGCTCCAGATAAAAATATCTTTCTGTCGTCTACCATAATGACTTTTGGGCTGTCGTCGCTCTCCAATGCCGCCAAAATCAGTGTGTTGATGTCCGTATCGAGGCATTGAGCCAGTCGAGTAATCATTACGGCGTCCGGTAAACGACTTCCGCTTTCCCAACGCGCTACTGTCGAACGATTTACATATATTCGCTCGCCCAATTCCCGTTGCGAAAGATTATCCAATATATTAGATTTTGTAAGCCCTTCAAAGCCCGATTCAGTGCCTCATTCAGCGACTTTCCCGTCATCACGCCATTTAGCCACTTTACAAAATCCATTATAGCGGATTTTGTCAAATGAGCCGTAAAATCGCCTCCAAAATCGTTTTCGAGCCTCAAAACTCGTTTCAAACCTCCAAAACAACTTTCAAACCCGTTTCAAACCTTCAAAACCATTTTCAACGCTCAAAATCACTTTCAAACTCGTTTCAACGCTCCAAAATCATTTTCAAACCTCAAAATCTCTTTCAGACTGCCGCAAACCTCCTGCCGCAGTCTTTTTTTCCAGTTTAGCAACTCCATTCACTAAAAACAAGACAAATCAGGCGTGACATTTCGGAACCCCCCTTGCTCAGAGAAAAAATTAGCAGGATAATCGGCTTAGAAAGGGAGGTTGAGCCTTATGAAGAAAAAATTTATCCAACTGATGTTGTTCGCGCTGATTTTGATGACGGCAAGCACGGTTTTTGCCGCTAAAAAGTCTCCAGAACAACTTCGCGCCAAACTTAACCATATGAGCGGGCAAGTTATTGAGCGAGTCAGCCAAAAATACCCGTCAGCAAGAAATGCAGTGGAAAATTCCTACGCTTACTGCACAATCAGCGCGTCGGGCATCAAATGGGGCTTAATCGGCGACGATCACGGGCGCGGAGTTGCCGTAAACAATCAAACCGGCGAAAGAATCTACGTTAAGATGAAAGAAGTCAGTCTCGGAGTGAATTTTGGCGCGAAGGAATACGATTTGCTGTTTCTCATCGCCAATAAAGAGGCTTGGGACAGATTTATTTCGGGAAATATCAAATTTGGCAGCGAAGTTTCCGCGCAGGCGTCCGACGGCGTGAGCGGCGACACTTTTGCCAACGCAACCATTATTGCAAATGGCGTTTGGGTCTATCAACTCGATAAAAAAGGTTTGGCAGTCGAATTATCCTTCAAAGGCGCGAGAATTTCTCCATATCGCACGCTGAATTGAAATATTAAGAGGAGAAAGTTACGATGAAAATATTTTCGGCGATAATTTTAGCGTTTACGTTGATTTTATCGGGTTGCGGCGGCGAGGAAGAACCGGAAATGAGTTTGGAAGACTTCCCGACCAGAGTTAAGGCGATTAAAGTATTGACAACCGACGCGCCGTTGAATTTATCGTACAGCGGGCAAGTCGTAGACCGCGATGAAATGAAAGTTCAATCAAAAGTAAGCGGTTCAGTCGTGGAAAAGTATGTTAGAGGCGGTCAAGAGGTCGTCGAAGGGCAAATTTTATTCAAAATCGACGACAGACAATATAAATCGGCAGTTTTGCAGGCAGAATCCAATTTAGCGCAGTCTCAAACGAATTTAGTGAGAGAACGTGCCGACCTTCACCGATATGAGGAACTTTGGCAAGAAAATGCAATCTCGGAGCAGACACTTACGAATCAACGCATAGCAGTCAAGTCAAAAGAGGCTGAAGTAGCCGCGAACGAGGCACTTTTACAAAAAGCAATGGACGATTTGGCTGATACAGTGGTTTACGCGCCGATGAGCGGCAGATTGGGCATTGATGATGTCTCCGTCGGGACTTTTGCGACTGCAGGGAACACTTCGCTGGCAACAATCGGGGTGGTTGACCCTGTTTTTGTTCAATTTGCAGTCTCTGAACAGGAATATTTGCGACTTTCGCGGCAAGAGGAGAATCTGAACGCACATTTTAGAATTTCTTTGACGCTCGCGGACGGTTCAAGCTATCCATACTACGGAGAGTTCGCCGAATATGACAGAACGTTCGGAAATGACACGGGAACTTTGATAATCCGCACGATTTTTAGCAATCCGAAAGCTTTACTCGTTCCCGGCATGTATGCACGCGTCGAAATCAGCGGATTAACCATTCCAAACGCAATGTTGGTGCCCGAACGCGCCCTTCAACAGCTTTTAGGCGAAACTTTGGTTATCGTCGCTCAAGATAACAAGTCTTCAGTGCGAAAAATTACGCTCGGAGAGAAAATCGGCTCGTATTACATAGTAAAAAGCGGTTTGAAGGCAGATGATTGGGTTATCGTCGAAGGATTGACGAATTTACGCGACGGAATGGCCTTGGAAGTCACGAAAGTCACTGCAAAGGATATGAATTTCTCATTTACGCCCTCTGAAAAGATTTTTGACGCCGAAAAGAACGCAAACGGTTGAGGTGGCTGAAAAATGGCTAAATTTTTTATTCACAGACCGATTTTCGCCATCGTCATAGCGATAATCATCAGTTTAATAGGAATAATCGCGGGAATTAACACTCCGATAGCTCAATATCCGGTAATTTCGCCTCCGACGATAAATGTAAGCGTAGATTATTCGGGAGCGAACGCTACAGTCGTAAATCAAGCCGTCGCGCAGATTATTGAGAATCGAGTCAACGGAACGCAAGGAATGGACTACATGACATCCGATTCTAACGACGACGGCAGTTATTCGCTGAATGTTTTCTTTGAAGTGGGCACAGATGGCGATATGGACAGCGTTAAAGTTCAAAATAACGTCGCGTCGGCAAATTCCAGCTTGCCTGAGACTGTAATTGCCTCCGGAGTGACGGAGCGGCGCAAAATCGCGGCTGTGATGCCGACGGTTATCAACTGACTGCCGACGAATTAAAAGAATTTGAAACATTTCCGCTGATAATTCACTGGGAATTTAATCATTTCGTGGTTTTGGAAGGGATTAAGGGCGATAAAGCATATCTGAACGACCCCGCAACGGGCAGACGAACCGTTAAATGGGAAGATTTTCGCACATCATACACGGAAGTTGCCTTGCATATCGTTCCGAATGAAAATTTCAAGCCCGAAGGACACAGATACAACATTTTCAGAGCCGTAGCCGAAAAATTAGCGCATGACAAGTGGGCAGTGCTGTTTGTTATCCTTTTGAATCTCGGAATGATAATTCCCGGTCTTGCGTCGCCTGTTTTCACGCAAATTTTCCTTGATGACATACTTGCACAGCGTCATACAGATTGGATGTTCAATTTTTGCATTGCGATGACGGTCTCTTGGGTAATTTGCGGAGCGATGACGTGGTTACAGGCTGGAATTTTGACACGTTGGAAAAGAAAATTAACTTTAGTCGACTCAGCGAGCTTTTTTTGGCACTTATTACGCTTACCGATAGCATTTTTTAATCAGAGATTCGCGGGCGAAGTAGCAAGCCGCGTAAATTACAATGAATCAATCGCGAGCGTCTTATCGGGATCTGCCGCGACAGCAATTTTGAACTTTTTCGTAGCGATTTTTTATTTGGTGTTGCTCCTCCAGTACAATGTGACGCTTACGCTTATCGGAATATTCTTTTTGAGCATTGATTTTATGGTTTTCTTCGCGCTGAGGCGACATTTAACCGATTTGAACATGAAAATTCAGCAGGACGCGGGCAAAGAGTACGGCGTAATGATGAATGGCTTGATGATGATTGAAACTATCAAGGCGAACGGCAACGAGAGCGATTTTTTCTCGAAATGGGCAGGTTATCGGGCGAAAGTTCTCAAAGCAAGTCAAGACGTGGCACTTTGGCAGATGTCGGCGACAATTATTCCGACTTTGCTGGGCGGAATCAATGGAGCGTTGATAATGACGATAGACGGCTTCTCGATAATGGAAGGCGTCATGACTGCGGGCATGTTTACGGCGTTTCAAAGCCTTATGGGAAGTTTTCAAGCTCCGGTGAATGGATTATTGGGCTTGGGGAGCACATTACAAACGACAGAAATGCAAATGCAACGCCTGAATGACGTTCGCAAGTATGAAATTGACAGTTTGAATTGCCGCGACGAAAAAATTTCCGATAAATCGGTTGTAGCCAGATTAAACGGCGAATTGGAGCTTAAAGAAATTGATTTCGGCTATTCGCCGCTTGAAAAGCCGTTGTTGAATAAATTTTCGTTGCATATTGAGCCGGGACATTGGGTAGCGGTCGTTGGAGCGAGTGGTTCCGGAAAATCGACGGTTGCAAAGGTCGTAACGGGCATTTATGAAGAATGGAGCGGCGATGTTCTCTTTGACGGTGTAAAACGTCGTGCATTCACGAAGACATTTTACAGCTTGATAAAGGCTATGATTCGGAAGTTTCGGAGGCGGCTTGAATTTTTCGGGCGGACAACGCCAGAGAATCTTAATCGCGCGTGCATTGGTGACTAAACCGTCAATTTTAATCTTCGACGAGGCTACGAGCGCATTAGATAACCGAACTCAAGCGATAGTTACGAAAAGTTTGGATAATCTCAAGGCGACGCGGATAATTGTTGCTCACAGACTGTCTACGATAAGAAATTGCGACAGAATTTTAGTTATGGACGCGGGAAAAATCGTTGAGAGCGGCAAATTTGATGAATTGGTGGCACGCGGCGGCATTTTTGCGAATTTAGTCAGGCGTCAGACCGCTTGAGGGGGATTTACTATGAAAAAATTTCTTGCTACAATCTTCGCGGCGTTAATTCTCCTTTCAAACCCGGTTTTTGCCGCTGAAGGCATGATTTTGACGCTCGACGAGGCAATTTCGCTTGCTTTGAAGAATAATCGGCTTATTGAACAGTCTCAAGAGGACAGAGAGTCCGCTCGTTGGAATTTATCAGCCGTTCGACGCAATTCGGGCTTAAAATTCAGTTGGTCATCGTCTCTAAATCGAATCGGAGGCAGATATTATCATTCTTATCGCGCTCAACATGCCCAAGCTAAGGATACACCCTACGAAAAACGCTATCCTTCCTACGGAAATGAAAATTCCAACAGTTTCAGTGTATCAATGCCGCTGTATACGGGCGGTCAGCTTGAAAATCAGAGAGAATCTGCGCGATACGCTTTGAACTCGGCGGATTTATCGTTAGAAAATGCTCGTCAGACCGTAAAATACCAAGCCGCCGCCGCTTATTACCAAGTTTTACAGCAAAAATCGTTGGTTAATGTTCAAGAAGAAGCCGTTCAGCTTTTGGAGGAGCATTTGCGCAACGTTTCAGTTTAATATAAAGTCGGCACGGAACGGTTGCAAAGTCGGCTGTGCTTGCAACCAGCGTTCAACTCGCCAACACTCAGCAAGCTTTGACTTCCGCGCAGGGAAATTATCAAAATGCCGTCGCTCAACTCAATAATATTCTCGGATTGCCCGTTGAAACCGAAATTGCCGCGAGTTCCGAGATAAATTTCGTTCGTTACAACTTATCGGAGGCTGATTGTCTCGAATACGCGCTGAATCATCGTCCCGACGGAATTTCAGCAAATTTTGCCGTGAAACAGGCTCAAGCTCAAACTTCAGCCGTAAAAAGCGGTTATCGACCGAATGTTAATGCCGTCGTGCAAGGAAATATGTCCGGAGAAAATATTTTCGGCTCAAATCACAACGCCGAGCGATGGTCTGTCGGTTTGCAAATGGATTGGAATATTTTCGATAACGGAGTCACTGCCGCGCAGGTTCAACAATCTAAATCCGCCGAACGTAAAGCAGAATCCCTCGCTCTTCAGCAAATCGAACAAATTCAGCTTGAAGTTCACAACGCCTATATAAATCTTAAAACTGCTGAAAAAAATATCGCCACGACTGCCGCCGCCGTCGATAAAGCCGAAGAAGAATTTTCTATTTCTCAAATCCGCTACGTTGAGGGCGTCGACACCAATTTAAACGTCATGAACGCGCAGGAAAAGGTTGTCGAGACCCGAAACAATTACTACACTGCACTTTACAACTACAACACAAGCCGCGCGCAACTCGAAAAGGCTATGGGCGTCCCCGTCGCCATTGACGCGCTCATTTATGCCGAATCTCTCCAAAATGGCAACTCAACAGATAAAGCTTTGGAAATTTCAACCGTTCAAATACATTATATTGGATTTGGCATTTTTCTATTTCAAAACACTAAAATTTCTGATAAAATTGCATCTAAACGACTTGAGGAGGTTTTTTTTTTGATTCATATCGATAAATCTGTTTTCAAACTCCTAAATGACGCTCCATATCACTCCGCAATCAAAATTTTCCTCTACGTCGCTCTAAATCAGTCCGATGATGACTTGCGCGGGCTTAAAATCGCTAAAGAATAACTCGCCGACACTCTTAACTTAAAACGTAGCGTCATTTTCCGCGATTTGAAGTGGTTAAAGGATAATTTGCTTATCCAAGAGATAAAATTTGTTGAGGACTTCGATTATATTGCTAATCCCTATCACGTCATGAATAATTTTAACCGCGACGAGCGAATTGCAGAGTAGAATCGCCGTCAACATCTCGATATTGAACGAGAACAGCGTTTGAGACACCAAAGACGACTTAAAACCGCAAGAAAAGCCTCTACGATTTGTCAAGGCATTATTTTTTTGTAAAATCAATCTGTCAATAGTTCGTGTAACTTTTTTATAGCTTGATAATGGAGATAAACGACGTTGCTCACGCTCAAATTCATAATTTCGGCTATTTCGATGTTTGAAAGCTTCGACCAATACTTTAACTCAAGGATTTTACGTTGTCTGTCGTCTAATTTGCCCATAACCCGCAATAAATTTTCGATAGTCTCATCAGATAGGAGTTTTTATTTGGGTTTGTCGCTGATTGAAGCCGAAAACTCGAAAAAATCGCTCCAACTGTCCTCGCGAGTACGGTTTTGCCTGCGAAAATAATCAGCTAGCGCATTCATGCCGTAAACGAGCGGAGAAAATTTATTACAGAGTTTAATGAAAGCCGCATCATCCTTTACAGCAAGCGCGGCGATCCAATTATAAATTTTTATCCATAACTCACCTCAAGCGCAGTTTTTTTTAGCATATTACTCGACTGCGCTTGAATCAAGGCAGGTTTCAGAATGTCACCTTGCTCCGGCTCGGTTTGCCGTTTTTGCAGAGAAATGTTTAATTGGTAGAAGCGATTCTTTGCCATAGCCGTTGCTCGTTCCGGCGAAATTATTTGAGAGTGAATCTTAAATTTCAATGAGTAACAAAAGCGATATTTTTTTATTCGGTCAACTCCAAGCGTTATTCAATTTCATCAACTGATTTTTTCATAGCAAGCGACCTGTACACAGCGAATAAATTTTAGCCTTCACGCCGGCAACAAACTCATTTTAGGCTTGCAGTTCTTCATTGCGTTTGTCGTCGGGCTTACGTAGCGTTTTCAAAAATTCTTCTAACTGTTTCTTCTGCGCGAGTGCGTCAAAATATTTATGCCACAGTTCACGCTCGGCTTTAGTCATGTATTCTAACAAGGTTTGCTCTTCGGCGTCGTGCTGAGAAATAATTGCACGTTTCCATCTGTTGATTTGAGCGACTGCTGTCAGCATTTTTCTTTTCAGTGACCGGAAACAAATTTCTGCGTCTTATACTCTTTTGAATCCATGAGATTTTTGGCACTGGTGGAAGATAATTGAACAGCTTTCTTTATCGCTAATTCATCGGCTTCAGTCGTCAATGAGTCTATTTGCATAACCAAATCGAAATGCTGTTTATGAAGGGCGCGAAAATGTTTGCGGCGTTCTAATCGAGGCTCGTCTTCTTCTTGATTGCCAATTATTTCCATACATTTTTCGGGGACACGATTAGTTTATTTTTTTTTTAGGCGTAATATTGGTTACTCAAATGTTTGGCAATAAAAGCGTCAATGATGTTCCGTTTGATTTTGAATAACCCAAAGAGCATTGGGAGTATGTGGTTGGCAAGCGAAATCCATTTTTGGTTGCATCTTAGAGTGTCTTCGCATGAGTCGGCGCAACAGGTGACTTAGTACTTGGGCGTTTAGTGATGATTCTGCCGCCACTTGCAATGCACTTGAAATGAATTGTACAGGAGAGCATTTAAGCCGTTAAGTGCTCTTAGAGTCTTAGCAATCGTGATAAAATCACCGACAAATTTATTATTTTGTTCCCACTGCTCATCGTTTGCAAAAGAACCTTCACGGTTAATATATTCGACATACTTAACAGCAGAAACTTTAGTACTGTTGGGTTTTTTGTCGGACTTAAGTCTGAAATGGAGCATAACCATGAATATAGCGGCGGTGAGCACTCGTACAAATTCAGCAGTGCGAATTATTTGCGCTTGCTTGCGTCGGACAACGATATTATTTGCAAATGTGCCCCGCGCTGGCTCTCTATCGACGAGCTAAAAAATAATGATTGGTCTTTGAGCAAAAATACTACATCGGAATTGCTTGAAGTTTGGAGTAAATTCGCTGACGGCGTGCTAAAAAATTTGGAGCGCAGTACCGACCAGAGCGCGATATAATTCTTCAATGCTGGACTATCATAAACTGAAGAAGAAGGCAAAATATAATGAACTACCGGAGACGCTCGTTATTTTCATAACCAAGCATGATGTTTTGAAGGACGAAAAACAAATATATCACGTAGAACGAGTTGTCCGCGAGACAAATAAACCGTTCGGAGACGGCACGCACATAATGTTTGATGAGATGATGAACTTTTTCCGCGCAGGCGATGAACTAATTGTTACCGAAATTTCTCGGCTTGTTCGTTCGACAGTTGACTTGCTCAACATCGTCGAAATTCTTACGAAAAAAAATTTGAAAGTCAGAAGTTTGCGGGAAGATTTGGATTCGTCAACGCCGCAAGGAAAATTTATGCTTACTATCTTTGGCGCGGTAGCTGAATTTGAACGCTAATTAACTTTGCAACGTCAAAGTAGAGGCAATTAAGCTTGCTCAAGCCGTCGGCAAGTACAAAGGGCGTAAATCTAAAGAATGTCCAGATGATTTCAGTTTTTACGAACAAGGTTATTACGAAAAAAATTTTATTATAATTTATATCGCTAAACATTACAAAGTTTCACGTCCGACCGTCTACAAGTGGCTCCGCGAATCGAAGGAAGCTGGGAAAGGTAAACGAAATGGCGATAGATGAATTGAGTATAGATTATAGGCGCATGCGGTTTCAACGAGAATATCACGATAAAAAAAAATTTCCGTCGCGTAGTTTTGGAATCCGTGCTACATTTTGGATTTCATTCTAAGTTCAATCTTGATATGTTTAATGCCTAATCGAAGTTTTTAAAGGGCTTTGATAGTGGAAATACCTGTTCTGAACAGTTTTGAAAACGATTTTGACGTATTCGACTCAGTAGCCAATATTCAAAATATTGCCTCATGCCGATTTGTTTCGTATTCTGTTGCAATTTGCCTTATGCACTTTTGATTTCCCGTTTAGTGGGGATATTAGCGTAAAGCAATATGGAGAATAGATAAACAATGTACACATATAAATTTAAAATACCTGACGGAGCGTAAATCTTTGAAACAATTCAGTTCCGAGCATCTGCGCGATTCTTTTGCAGACAAATACCTTTGGAGTAGCGAAGATTTTCAAGTATCAGCCTCCCAACCAACCTTTCTAAGCTGTTCATTAATCATTTTTTCGTGTCATATTCATTTGGCATAATCGTTTTCTCTGGCGGCTGATTGAGCGAGCTGGCGAATTCGATCAAAAGATAAGTTGGTGCTTCGTGCAGTGCCTATAGTGACTAAGAAAATTTTGGTGGCACTATGGTAAGATTAATGTTAGGATATTAATCACAGCGTTCAAAAAAGGAATTATCGAATCGCAACCCATATTAGCGCAGACACAAGTAAACTCCTAAGTTCTATCATGACGGTCATGACAAACAGGCTTAAAGGAACTAGTAGGAAAGGACGCAAACTTGCTCCAACTGAAAAAACCAGATGCGGTAAGACTATATGTGGTGAAAGTCGCTTGCACAGTGTGATTTGCAACTCGTATGCTATCGGAAAGTTTTGGGTAGTAAGCACTGGAAAAATTAATAAAACATTTGACAAAAGATGAGCAAGCAGGTATACTTTAAAAGCTTTGATAGCGAAGGAACGACCTTGCACCCGTAGCTCAGTTGGATAGAGCAACGGCCTTCTAAGCCGTGGGTCGCGTGTTCGAGTCACGCCGGGCGCGCCATATGAAATCAATAACGGCAAGACTTTTTTAACAAGTCCTGCCGTTTTACGTTACCGATTTTTAAAAGTATGCAACGCTGTATGTAACGATTTTACCTGCAGCGTTTTTTTGTCTCATAAAAATTTTTCAAAGATATTGGCGGCTTGCCTGTCGAATTCTTCCGACGGGTGCGTATAGCTCATCGTAGTTTCAATCCGCGTATGTCCGGCACGATTTTTGACGGTTTTAATGTCCGTGCCCGCCGTTATCAAATTCGTTATGTTGGTGTGGCGCAAAATGTGCAGACTGCTTTTTACTCCCGCAAGCGACAAAATTTTTCTGTAGACGCGGCAAATATTGCTCGGAGCTTGCGGTTTATTTTTATTATCCGTATTCGGAAAAACAAATTCGCCAGTCGCAAAATTTTTTCTGTGAGTTTTTAAAAGTTCAATCATAGCGGAAGGAATAATCATTGAACGCTTGCTTGCGTCCGTCTTTGTTGTCTTGATGATAATTTTATCTTTAAGTTCGCAAACGGAATTTGCCACATAAATCTTGCCTATAGTGAAGTCGATATTATCCCAAGTAAGAGCAAGCAATTCGCCACGACGCAAGCCCGACACCAGAGCCAATTTAATCAACGGAAAAACATTTTTGTTTTTGTTTTTGGGATTGTCGCAATAAATTTTGGCGGCTTGAAGGATTCGTTTAACTTCGGCGTCGGAGAGGGAAGATTTTTCCTTCTGATGAACTTTTGGTAATTTAATTCCGACCGTGGGATTAATGGCAACGAGTCCGTCGCGAACAGCTTTTTTGAATGAATTATTGATGATAGCGTGGATTTTGTGAATAGTCTCGGCAGAAAGATTTTTCGTGGCAAGATAAGCATAGAAATTAGCAATAAGCCTTGAATCAATTTTCTGCAATTCAATATCGCCGAAAAAGTCTGGGAAGTAGCAATTAATCCTGTTAATATGAGTTTGGATAGTAGATTCTTCGAGCTGTTCAACATTTTTCTTTTCGGCAATCCAATCGGTGAGCAAATAATCGACGTAAGATTTTTTAGTCGTGGCAATGGTTTTACCTTGAATGACAGCGAATTGATTCTTGAGCTTATCAAGTTTTCGCTTACATTCGGCTTGAGATTTGGCGGAGCAAGCTTTACGAATAGCTTTGCCGTTATCGTCGTAACCGATAGTGATTTGTCCGATCCAACGACCGTCTGAAGAACGTTTGGAAATGGTGCCTTCGCCATTAACACGTTTCATAAGCAACCTTCTTTCCATAAATAATCAAGTGTACCTTACTAAAATTATACAACGTAAATTTTTCTTCGCGAGCCCTTGTGGGGAAAAAATTTTAAGAGGCGGCAAAAAAATCTGCCGCCTTGCTTTGTTTATGATGTTCGATTCAGTAAGGATTGTAAGGAACTTTTTTCAGCTGTTGACCTTCGGGACTGTCATAGAAGTAGTCGTTAAAAATTTTCAAGGATTTTCCGATGAATAGACCAACGTCGTAGACTACACCATTCCCGACAATTTCCGAATATTTTTTAACAGATTCGGGTACACGTCCATGCCCATAAGCCACGCGTCGAATTCCGGATTGAGCCACAAAACGTCCGTGCCAGATGCCCGGTGTAACTGTTTGTGATATTTCGTGAGTTGCAAGCTCTCCCATGTACCTGAGCTGGCTGTCGGAGTTGGGTAAAAGTTTGTCACGGCAGTAGAGCGCGAAGATTCTTTCCCTTTTGTGTGGGGCACCGAGAGCTTGAGCCGGGAAACAGAGTATTTGTCCGAAATAACCGATTTTTGCCATTCTGCTTGATAGCCAAGTTGCGCCGTTAGGGTCATCAAGGAACCCGTACACATTTTCAACCAAAACGAAGCGAGGTCGGCAGTAGTAGGTGAGTCTGATGAGTTGTGCGAGGAGTTTTGATTCGAGTTGTTCGGCTCTTCGCGGGTTGGCGTGACTGTGTTTTTGACAAGGAGCACCTCCGACGAAGGCACAATTTTTTGTGTCGATTCCATAGTAATCAAAAACCTCCTTTGAGAGCGTCAGAATATCATCATGCTTAATAGTACCGGGAAAAGTTTCTTGAAGAATTTTAAGTTGAACAGGTTCTTTTTCGCATTGAAGCAAAATTTCGTTGCCGGCATTAATAAGAGCGGCGTCAAATAAACCTGCACCGCTGAACAGTGAAACGATTTTCATTGCTTGTCCTCCTGTTCAAATGTCGTAGTATCATTATTGTTACCGATAAAGCTTGTCAAGTCATCAGCTGTTTTTATAACGATAGGATTAAGTTTACAATTCTTCAATGCAACTTTAATCATATCAATCATTTCTTCCGAAGTATCCGCTTTGAAGACGATTCCTATAGAGCCTTCCTTAATTATTTCACTGTTTTTGTCGATTTGAAGATTTCTTTGAGCACTTTTGGCGTGCTGAACTTTATTAGATTTAGTAGAATTATCATTGATATGTGTAATTTCATTTATATCAAGATTTTTAAAGTCTTCAATTTCGTTTTGGTTATAACATTGATTTTCATCTACAGTAACTTCAGTAACAGCAATTTTGTACACATCTTCGACGTCATTGGCTAATTTTGAGTTTTCTACAAGTTTTTTCATTTTTTGAACGATTCTTTCAGCGTGTTTTTTATTTTCTTTAAAGAAATTAACCAATTCTTTAACATCAGTGTTTGCAAACGGAAAACCGCGTTTATAAGTGAACTCATAAAACCACGAATCGAATTGAAGTAATTGATAAGCTTTGGCAACATGATCGGGAGTATTTAATCCGACACGCTGAGCAACGGTCAAAGACGTATGAATTTTTTGAGTAACAGCTATGCCATTATCGTTAAGTTTCTTGTGTTCATCAGCTAATTTTTTAACATCGTCATAGTACCATTTGGCGGCGAAAAAAGCTTTCTGCGATTTTGTCAACGTTTTCTTTTGGAAAGCACAGGCGGCATAAGCGTCTTCAATATTGTCCGGAGAATGGACGACAGCAGGAACAAATTCATGATTCCATTCATCGTTGGCAATTAATTCTCTGACGGCTTGCAAGCGTCGTAAACCATCTACGCAGTACCAATTATCATTTTTACGAACTAATTGCACAGGAACTTTGATACCTTGTTCTTTAATACTGATTTTGAGTATTTGAAAAAGGTCGTCGGGATAAAAAGAAGTGTAATCTTCTTTCCAATCTTTAACCTCATCAATATCTATAGAATGATATTCAGCGTCATTAAGAATTTTGATACTCATGATAAGCACATTTCCTTTCTTTAATCGTCATAATTTTAAATAATTAATCCTATGTGTATAATTAATAATAATTTCTTTGTCTGTGCTTAAAGTGACAGCTGTTTTAAAATTTAAAACAGCTACCATAGCCAGCATAAACATTATGAAATTCAATTTTCTATATGGCTTTTTCAAAGAGCACTTACGACCTCGCCACGAGACGTTTACTATATTTGTTTATCTGTTGCGCTAAGTTTAGTCTGCCGGATTTTAAAATAAAAAAATGGCAGAAAATCTTTCAGTGGACTTTTGAACAGTTTCAACAGCGGTTATTAATCGGAACTTCAACGATATTTTCAATTTGAAGGCTGAACACGGTGTTCAGTTCCAAACAAATTTGACGAGGTGTCTTCTAATGCAAAGACTTCAACAAAAAAAGATTTATACGGCTACCGAGATAGCCAAAATGTTTGATATTCACTTGATAACCGTTAAGCGATACATCAAGAAATTAAATCTGGACGTAAAAAAAGCCGGTAACGAATGGCAGTTCACACAAAAACACATTGACGCCATTAAGAGTTACCGACTCGAATTATTCAAAAAATATTTCGGTGACGTATTGGAGATGAATTACACATGAGATATTTAAATGCACGCTCCGGCAGTGACTTGCGAATTTTTCTAATCGACGTTTTGGGCGATAATCTTATATTGAAGAAAACCAAAACAAAAGGACAGATTGTTTTCGATTGGCAAGTAAAAAAACCTTTAATTTGTCAGCAAAAGTATGAGGTAAACGGAGAAATAAAAATTGGCTACGTTCAGAGAGGAACGGTTAATGCGCTTTTCACTTGCAAAGCGTCGAAAACAGATAGGTTGAGAAATTTATTTTTTCAAGTCAACACGGGCAAAACGGATTTTACTATGACGCCGTTCGGTCATTACGTCGAAGGCAGGAAAAAGATTGACATAATTTCCTACAATGCCTTTATGTTGGACTTCGATTTAAAGTTAGGTAAAGAGCATTATCAGGGCGATACGCTTAACTTTGAAAAACAAAAACTCTACGACAATATTTATGATGAGCTGCCGATTAAGCCGGATTACATAGTAGAATCGCGAAACGGTTTTCACGTCTACTATCTTATCCCGTCGAAGGAGCGCAAAACAATGAGTTCAACAGATTGGCATTGGATTGAGCGCGGAATTTTCGATTATGTAAAGGAAAATATTTCCGATTGCGTCGATCCGGCAGTAAAGAAGTCGAATCAGATAATGCGAGTTCCGTTCAGCTTGCACAAGAAAGACGACAACGAGGATTTTACTGTAACAATAAAATATGAGCGGAACAGCGACTTAAAAATTGAACCTATAGAAGAAGGAAATTATATCTCGGCGCAATTTGCTTACTCGATTGAAGAAATTATCGAGGCATTTAAAATTGACGAGAAAATATTGCAGGAAGTAAAAAATCAAGTCGGCACAAAAGGCAAAAGTAAACTGCGAACTACTGAAAAATATAAAATCAGGAGCGACAAGGAAAAAAATTTAGCGGAAAACGATGTTACTTTGCTCAAGGATAAGTATTCCGTGACGAAAGCAATAGTCGAAGGTGACTTTGCTTTTTTTGATTATCTGCAGAAAATTTTACCCGATAAACCAATGAGCAGGACGAAAGCAACCGAGTACATAAATTCGATTGACATAAGAAAAGTATTGGGATTTGAAAATCAATCTTTGAATGCGGCGTTTTCGTCGTTGTTTTATTCAGACGATCACCCTTCTGATTATTTCTTCACGAATACCAAAACAGGATTGGCGAGTTATTATTGTCGGCTGGAAAACAGATACTATAACAACATTTTTGATATAGTGTATCACTTGCTAAACTTTGAAGAGAAATTATCGGAAAAAGAAAAATTGCTGAAGACTTTCAACCACGTTTACAAGATATTCGGATTAAAAATCACAGCGAATTGGGAAGACGAATTTAGCGCAACATTGTCGGGCAATATTGAAAAATTTAATCGTATAGTGTCACACTCAAAGAAAACCCGATATTTGAAATGCGCTGTCAAGCTCTACAACGAATTGATGAATATTTGGGAAGAGCACGTTTACAAGAATAATATCGACTGGCGAACGGTGCACCGTTCGATTGGTGCAGAATGGATAGGCAAGAGAATCAATTTGGCGAGGTCAACCGTTCAGAAAGAACTTCTACTTTTAGAATATATTGGCTTGATAATCCGAACCGACAAAAAATCTGATTGGTTTATCTGTAATAACGAATACCGTTTTGCCGTTATAAACGACGAAAACATTACTGAGATGGTAGCACGAGCAAAAACAATCAGAACGATTATGGCAAAGCCGTTAAAAGAAGTCACGCGCCAAAAGTTAGATAATCTGTTCAAAAAAGTCCCTCACAATAATCATAACTAAAGATACTTAATAATCCTATGAACAACTTAATTCTGCTTAAAAAAATATAATGAATCTATTACTTCTGAATCTAATAATCTTTTTATTGCTTTTATTATTTCACTATTGGTCTTGAAAAGACCTATTGATTTTAACATTAATCACTAATAGATATTAAAAAAAAAAAATCGTTACCTTCCTTAGTAGAATTTTTTTATTATACATAATACGTCTGGATTTTTCCTATTAAACAGAATTATCACAGGTATTTTTTCAATTAATGTAATAAGCTTTAATTATTGCAAGTACCAAGATTGCTAAAAGGTAGCCAGATATTTATATCTGTTTATCAGAGTAGGGGCGGCTTGTATTTTTTGTTGGGGCGGGCAGGCAAAAAAAGTTCGTCCGACAGTTTTCTATTTTTCGTTCAGTATTTTAATTTTTTCGGAAAAATTTTGATTAGACGCCTCACACATCATGGAAAAATTTTTACCCTTTTTTGGAAGTATTTTTGATCCGTAAAGCAATTATTCAGAATCATTTATTACTTTGAAACTCTTATCGAATAAACTGCAAGCAAGTATAAAAATTTCAGCTTTTATTTTCACGGTCTGAAAAAGGTTTCCTCTAATATTTATTCGAGATTGGAGGAAATGCTTATGGACAAAAAAATTTACGGTTATATCAGAGTTTCGACGCGGGAACAGAACGAAGATCGCCAGCTTATCGCAATGAATGACTTCGGCGTTCCGTCGGAAAATATTTTCATCGACAAGCAGAGCGGAAAAGATTTTAATCGCCCCGCTTATATCAAACTCGTTGAAAACTTAAAGCCGAACGATACCCTTGTCGTTAAGAGCATTGATCGGCTTGGTCGCAACTTTTATGAAATTCTTGAGCAGTGGCGTATCATCACGACGGAGAAACAAGCGTCAATCGTCGTGCTTGATATGCCGCTACTTGATACGCGAAACCAACAGAGCGATTTAACGAGTCAACTCATTTCAACGCTGGTATTGCAACTTTTATCCTATGTTGCCCAGATTGAACGTGATTTTATTCATCAGCGACAAGCTGAAGGAATCGCCGCCGCCAAAGCCAAAGGTATCAAATTCGGGCGTCCGATTAAAGACAAGCCGGATAACTATGACGAAGTTTTTCAACAGTGGCGACAGGGGAAAATTTCAGCGCGTGAGGCAGGTCGCAGACTTCACGTTGACTATAAAACCTTTCAAAAGTGGACTCGCACTGTCTAAGGAAAAATATTTACCTTTTTACTCAGAGGAATAACCTTGAAAAATGACTTTGAAAATGAACTAACTACATTGCAGATTATAGCTTTTTGAAAACCCGTTGTAAAGAGTTTGCACTGAAGATTTAGGTAAGCGTTTATGTTCGGAGAGGACTGACTAATAATGGTTGGGAAAAGGAATTGGCTACAGTAGTTGTAGCTTTTTCTTTTATGTGGTGTACCGGTTAGGAGGATTGAAAATGTCCGAGTACGTTACAGTTAATCTAAATTTCAGTGAGCGGGATAGGGAAATTTATCAAAAACTTATTCGCATATGCATTGACTGCGAGAAACAGACGGAAGGTCGAGTGTGCAGAAATTATAAAATCACGCTTATCAAGGACAATCTTACTGAAAGCGTAGGCAGAATAAGAAAACAAAGCGGTGCTAAAAAATTTCTTGATGAGGTATGCTGCGGGAATTGCGGAGAGTTGGTCGTGCAATACGTGTCTTCTGACGAAGTAAAAGATTACACAACAAGTAGCGTTATCATCAAAAAAAGAGACGGCAACTTTTTGGCGATCGTTAACGATACAATAAGCAATCTCCAGAGTTATTACCGAATTACTTCAGACAGATATGAACGCGCCAAGAAAAATGCTGGTTTTTTTCAGTCTATGAAACTTGCGGCTCTTGGCAGTAATGTGCGGGAATTTGGCGGAGAATCTTTTGATGAACGTGCCAGAAAAATCTTGAAGATAATTTTGGACGCCAAGACGGTAGACGAGAAACTTAGAAGCGTTGAAGAATATTTTTATTTCGCAAGAAGTCAACACACTCACCTTAAACACGGAAATTTTTATGACATCAATCAAGCCGACCAATTCATTCGAGATAATACAACGCCCCTTTATTTGGAAACTGCGCCCGGTTACAATTTGCCGAGTATTTCCGTTCCGCTAATGCAAGTAAGCGTCACCTTCAAGTACAACGAAACTTTTTATCAGCAAATCAAGACGTTCATAAACAGCGGATTCGTTAAAAATCGCCAAGAGTGTCTGGAAGTTTTAAAACGTTTGGATTCTTCGCCCGACCGCAGTGTAAGTCGTCCCATCGCCACGTCGTCCACACAAGATGATCCAGAGGTTCAAAAAGCGTTTTCACTTGTCGAAAAAGATTTATTCAATGCGCTGTCGTCTGGTGTCAATAACATTATCGAGGACTTTAAAGAAATACTGAAAATTTCGGCGGCGGCGAGAGACGAAAAAAATATTTCCGATTCGCTCAAAGGGATACAAGTTGTAAGGAATATGATGAAAGAAGTTCGTAAGACGCTTAAAGTAAGCGAAGTTGCCGATCTGAACATAACTTCAAATCTATCTGAAGAAATATACATAGGATTAAGGGAAGCGGGAAAACTTAAAGAAGATATAAATCTGTTTAAAAGTAGTTTTGTCGAAATGACATCATTTGCTGACAGACAGGGCAAGATTTTACTTATAAAAGACACGTGTAATCTGTTGCAACCTGTCAGCGGAGCAATTACCGGTATCCTTGGTGTTACGCGAGCAATCAAGGAAAACTTAGTTTAAAATAAAATTTTTGATTGAAGGTGGTTTTTTTATGGCGGCAATAATTTTTAACAGCGAGTATGGCGGCAGAACCGTCGGGCGTATCGACAAAAACGGAATAATTTTCAACAGTGAATACGGCGGAAATCCTATTGGACGTGTTGAAGTTCCTTCTGGTTCTTTGTGGTCGCTGAGATTGAAAGCTACTGCAGCTTACATTTTGCTTTTGAGATAATTGTCTGCGAATGAGGTAGTGCTTATGAAAAAAATTTTTACAGCTATGATCTTCGCGCTGTTCGTTGCGGTCACGAGTTCGGCAAATGCGGCGTCAAGTGATACGGTTTATTGGAAGGGTGATTCTGATTTGCCGATATGGGTTGAACGCAATGACGGCTCGAAAATGGTTTTCCGAATCAGCTCGGCGCGAATGCTGGATATGAACTTCAGAAGTTCTTTTCGTTATCAAGAATTCATAGTTTTCGATGTCTACGAAATTGAATCTAACGGTAGCGTTGAGGAACACCCTGTCGGACCGAACGGCGGCTATGGAATGTTTTACAATCCGTCAACGGAAGAATATATGGTAGTCTACCGCGAATCGCGGCGTTTCCCAAAAGGGCAGGAACTTACAATGGACAATCCGTATCAGAGAAAAATCTGTGCTATGCTCGTGCGCGAAAGTCATCAGCACGGAAAATTATCGACTTAACTTAAAACAGAAAGTCTTTAAGCGGGAGAAATCCTGCTTTTTTTGTTTCCGTAGAAATTCCGTGTAATTCTAATCTGATTCTAGCCAAATTCTAATAAAAAAATCTCATTTTCCATCTGTTTTCCGTGAAGACGCGTTAATATAAGCCCATAAGATAAATAAAACCTCTTGCACAAAGAAAGGAACTGATAAAAATGACGGAAACAAAGAAAGTAGCGACCACGACAGAAACTAAGGTTGAGGGCAAAGCCAAAGCGACGAGTGAAGTCAAGATTGCCACAGCAACCGAAACCACGAAACTGGCAAGCAAAATCGCGACGGTGACGAACGAAACGACGACGACCAAAGTCAATCTCGTTAAGCCCGAAAAGAGCGCGAAGGTTGAAAGCACGCCAATCATCAGCGAACAGGTTATGAACAATGTCGTCAACGCGAGCAAGCTCAAGAAAAAATCGGCAGGCGCACAAATTCGCGAACTCTTTGCAAAAGCCCTCGCCGACGGCAAAATCACCGCCGACGTTGTGAAGTTGCTCCTCAGCACGGACGACACGAAGAAGACGCTCAATATCAGGTACGCGTTCCTCAAGCCTGTTACGAAGAATCCGAACGACAGAAAAATCAGCGGTCACGCCAGATACGCTACGACGGTTATTCAAATCGGCGACAAAAAGTTCTGGGTGACGAACGACTTATACGAAAAGCAGATTAAACGGTTTGAAGCTTGGGTGATGAGTCTGTACGAAGAAAAGAAAACTGAAACCAAAACCGAAGTTAAAAAGTAAAATCAGCTGAAACGAAAACAAAGCTCCTGCAGAAATGTGGGAGTTTTTTTAGTGCGATTCTAATAAAAAAGTTGCCAAATTCCGTATAATTTTCGCCAATACACGACATAATAAGCTCGTAAACTAAATGAAAGGAATTGATGTGTATGGGACAGTATTACATGGCGGTTTTGGGCAACGAGTTTGGCACTGACTGCAAAGTTTTCAATCGCTCGGTAGACGGCGAATATATGTTCGCGAAACTGCTTGAACATAGTTGGTGGGAAAATTCGTTCGTCAACTCGTTTTCGGAGAGGCTTTATAACAAGCTCGGTCGCGTGGCATGGGTAGGCGATTATGCCGGCGAACCCGACGACTTTAACTTTCCGAATTGCTCGGCGAGTTACATTCCGTGCTATCGTGAAGTGTGGGGCGACAATGTTAAGATGTTGGGCTCAACTTCTACAGTCTTCACCCTCGACGGAAAATTTCTCATCAATTATGACACGAAAGAATACGTGGATTTGAATGAGTACAGGGCGAAGTCTATAGACAAACACGGCTGGTGCATTCACCCTTTGCCCTTGCTCACAGCGGTAGGAAATGGACGCGGCGGCGGAGACTTCCACGAAGGCAATATCGGCTTTGAAAACGTTGGGATTTGGGCGTGGCATTTGCTGACAATTTCAGACGCGCCTGAGAAAGATTTTACCAAGCTTAATCTCATCTTCATTGAAAAAAGGGCTTAATGACATGAAACAAATTCAAGTCTTGACGCTGGAAGTAAACCACAAAATCAAAGCGATTATTCCACACGTTCGGTTTATTGATTCAGAAAAGACACTTGAAGAATTGTACAGAATAATCGGTTGTGACTCGATAGACCTTGTACGGATTGAAGTCGACGGAAAATTTTTCGATATTTATTGTGACGACGAATTTTTGCTGAAAGAAAAACCTGTGCCGACTTTATTTTTAAGTGATGAACAAGTTCTTTGCGGAAATTTAGTTTTCACGACGTGCGACGAAGAAGGCAAGCTCGGCGGCGTGACAGAAGAAGATATTTGTAAGCTGATAGACTTTATCCTTGTTCAGACGGTTAAACTACATATTAACCTCGCGAAATGAAAAAATATCCGACGCGAAATTGAACATTAAAGTTTCGGTCGGATTTTTTATGCAGGTTTTCAAACGTCACGGATTGAGATAAGCAAATTCACCATAATATTTGATAGCCGCCTCATTGTAAGCTTTTGTCGCTTCTTTGAAACCTTGTTCGGTGTTAGGAAAAGTGCCAAGATAAATTTTTTTTCTGTTGAACATGATACTCACACGAAGACGATTTTTATCTTTATAAATGCCTTTGGCACCGGATTTATTTCGAGAGCTGAGTTTCATGTTGTGATTATTTTCGGTTCGCGTGCAAAGTCGGAGATTAGATATTCTGTTGTCAAGACGATCTCTGTTGATATGATCAACACATTGTTTATCGCCAAAAGTGAGATTCATAATCTGGCGGTGCATAAGGATTATTGCCCCTTTGTCGTCACGCCGCTGAGCATAACCGTTTGTCGATATGCTCCAATGATATTTATTCAACTCATCGAACAGTTCATCATCGACGCGAGCAAAATATTTGCCGCTGTTTTTACATTTTCTTTTCGCGGCTAAAGGAATTTCTTGCATAGTAATTCACCTCCATCAAAGAAATATGACGAGAAACGAAAAATATAACGAGGAACGAAAAAATTTTGCTTATTCGGTGGGCAATAAAAATTGTAGTTAATACAAAAGCTTGCACTAAAAATTTTGGAATCAAGAGAAACAAAATCTGCAACGCAATATTTCAGCAAACGGTAGGTGTTTTAAAATTTAAAACACCTGCAAGAAAAAACGAGTTCCTGCAGGCGAGTATGTAATTTGTATGTAACTAAAAAGCCTTGTTTGGCAAGGAATTTTAAGCAGGAATGTTTCTGCGAGCAAAATTTACGACGGAACGATAAAACCAAAGTAGCAACGGCAAGGACTAAATAGTTGTTGCAGAAAACGTAAAATTAATATAGCAGTCCTTCTAAGCCGTGGGTCGCGTGTTCGAGTCACGCCGGGCGCGCCATATGAAATCAACAAAGTCTCGACTTCGGTTGGGGCTTTTTCCGTTTTGTTGGTCCATTTGTGGGTCCACTGATAAAATCGACGGACGGCACGGACAAACGGACGATATTTGAAACGAAGATAACAAGCGGCGATTTCAAAGGTTGCAGGCGGTGACGAGCTGACGATTCTCATTTATGTTTGAATGTAGAGCGTACATACAGGTAATCAGCACCGGCAGATGATGTTAATGGTAAACTCGTGTCGATTTTGGTATTCAATAACCTTCGTACATATCAGTAGGAAGGAAAGGTTCAATCTCCTATTCTCACGATTAAACGTATCTCCGTATAAAACGAAAGAGGCAAGCTTTTGGAAGAACACCAAGGTTGCCTTTTTTATTGCCTCAGATTCTGAATTTGATAAAGCTTGTCCGACGTGATCGCAGGAACAGATTTTGATTTGCAACGGTACATATAGGTAATCGGCAGTGGCAAATGATGTTAGCGGTCAACCGGTGCTGATTTTGGCTTTCAATAACCATCGTACATATCGGTAAAGGAAGGTGATGTCCTATGGACACAGGAAAAAGCGGTTTCTTGACGGTCGACGAGCTGTGCGAATTCCTTAGAATCGGTCGCACGTCGGCTTATCGGCTGTTGAAATCGAATCAAATCGAGGCGGTTCACCTTAATCGCAAATGGCTCGTCTCGCAGAAAGCTGTTCAGGATTATCTGCAAAAGCAGAGCAATAGGAGGAATGAACAATGAGGTATTTCAGCATGGTTTTCGACGGCGGCTTCAAACTGGCAAATTCGGCACACGAGCTTCTTGACATTATGCCGACAGTCGAGAGAGTTCACATAATGGAGTTCGCCACTCCTGTCGACGCATATGTCCAGGCTTACAATGAATGCCAAGCTCGTTCGGGCGGTGTAACGGTTCCGACCTACGAGGAAATGCTGACGCGTCCGCTTTTCTTTAAGCCGGATTACGTGGCACCCGTTATCGATTATCGGTGTATCTACGCGGTAATGCACCCGTGGTACGTCGGGATATTCATCGATGAGGAAATGTTGGTAGACGTTCTTGAGAGGCTCCCCTTCGCCGAAGTCGTCGAAGCCGTGAACATAGAGGACGCCAGAGCAATAATTGCGTATGGGTACATGTGTCAACACCCAATGGAAGTCGCCACCTATCAGCGTACGCCGATTTGCCCTGACTTGCCGTTAGACGTAATGATGCCCGTGGCGACCACTAAGTGGTTTGAATATCTGCTACGAGAGCAGTACGGAATGCTTTTCGCCCCGCAAGCAACGGCGACATTGAAGTTAGAGACGCCGAGGGACAAAGAGCTCTTTGAGGACTTGGAAGAACACGAGTTGCCGGTAACGACAAAGCTCATTGTTTACCAAAATGGCAAGCCGGTAGTTTGACCCGACACGGCGGTGAATAGGCATTAGTGACCAACATTCTTCATCATCTCTACGCATAACGATAACCAGTAAAAAAGGGGCTGTCGCAGTGACAGCCCCTGCTTTTGTTTCACTTCGTAAATGCGGGTTATATGAACCACATACTATGGAAATGAGCCACTTACTCATTGCGGAGCGGAACGTTTCTTAAAAGTGACGTTTGAACACCATTTGGGCTAGTCTGTGCAAGCAAAGGTCGCGGCAATATGCGATAATTACGAGGAAACTGGGGAGGTTGGGAACTTGGAGGTTAAAAAGCAAATACTGCTCAAGCAGATCGGCGCGAAGATTGCCTATTACAGAACCCTGCGCGATATGAGCCAGTCTGAATTGGCAAAACGGGTATATCTCAGCCGCAGTGCATTGAGCCGAATCGAGCGAGGTAAGTATCACGACAACGTTTCGGTGATAACCCTGTCGGACATTGCTGAAGCACTGCAAATCGACATCACCTTGTTGGTGACTTTCAATGAGATGGAGAAACAAATGTGGTGGAATCCTCTGCCTTCTGAACTCAAGGATGATGAAGAAGAGGAATCCGAGGACGAAAATTCCGTCGCCAGTGTTCCGGCAGAACACCAAAAGGGAATTTGACTTTGGTAAGATGACTTATCTTGCACTTAGCTGTTTGTTTGCGTGCGACCGATTAGACGAAAGATCGACCGCTACTTTTTTACTTAATAAGTCGTGCGATTGTTTGAAAGGATTGATCTAATGGCAACGAAAAGAATCGAGTATATGTGCAGTCACTGCGGCAAGAAAGAAATCCGCTTTGTGTCGCTGGGTAAGCCACAACCCGGCAAATGCCCGCGTCGGCAAGGCGACAAACCGCACGTTTGGACAATCAATCGCAAATTCGAGAACTAGCGAAAGGTAGTGATAAGATGATTCCTTTACTCATAGGCGCGGCGGCGGCAGGTTTGGTGGGCTTGGCACTTTCGGGTGACGATAAGAAAAATTCGGATACGACGACGACAAGAGAAATTCCGCCCTCGGAAGTACCGCCCGACGTTCGCGAAAAAATTGACACACCTTCCGAACCAAAATCCAAACGGAATATATTGTTGTCGGCTCCCGCAGAGGGTGACCTCGTGGAACTTGGCGACGAAGATTTTTCGCGCGGAAAATGTCGCGGTGCCGCAATTAAAAATAATTGCACCGGAAGAATTATTTCGCCGTTCAACGGGCGTGTGCTCCAAGTTCTCGATGACGGACTTGTCATTGAATCGAATGACGGCATCAAACTTATTATTCAATTCGGTTTGGGTACAGTTTTCGTCGGCGAAGGCGACTGAATCGAAAATCATCAAAATTTGGCCGCCATAAACCTTCAAGTGAGTAGCACCGTAGCGTTTGTCGTCGCCAATGACAAAGATTTCGGCGACATTATTTTCACGGCTGACGGGCAAACACTTACGGTTCCCGCCACAAACAATTCGACAGGAGATAACGACATGGACGGAAGAAAATTTACGATCTTGGGCGAAACGGGTTCGGGCAAGACGTGTTACCTGCTCGGCATGTATTACGAAATGAGCATGAGCGTTGCGGGCTACACGGTCATTGCCACCGACCCCGACGCCGATAAAAATCTCACGTTGCGCTATGAAATGCTCAAAGACAAATCGCGCGGGCAAAACAGATTTCCCGCCGGCACCGACGACGTGCAGAAATTCAACTTCAATTTGCAGTACGATTACGAAACGATTTTGCCGTTTACGTGGGTAGATTATCCCGGTGGTTTCCTGGACGCCACGCGTCGAGATGTCGGAAGCGAGCAATACAAGGAAGTTGAAAAATCGATTAAAGAGTCTGAAATGCTTTTCATCTGCATTGACGGCGCGAACTTGGTCGGCAGCGGCACGCGGAACAAAATTCGCAAGGTCAAGACTCGTTGCGCCAAACATATCAATCCATATCTTACCGAACTGCGCAACAAATTCAAGGACGAGGGCAAAGTTGGTCTGCCGCCGATCGGAATGCTCATCACGAAATACGACATGTGCCAAGACGACACCGACCCCGATGAAATTCGCGAAATCGTCGAGGAAGCTTTTGAAGGTCTTTTCGGCGAAGAGGATAACCAAAATATTATCGCGATAATTCCGGTTTCACTCGGCGACACATTGCAAGACGACAGCTATCAAGGCGATTTGGATCCGATAAACATTCACCTGCCGATTCTCATGGGAATTAACTTCGCGCTGATTGACCAACTCTATGAAGGGAAATATCTTATTGAACAGCAACGCGAAAATCTTGATTGGGCACGCGAACAAAAGCGCATCGAGGATGACCGCTGGGGAATAACTCGCTGGTTTTTCGGCGGATATGATCCTGACGCGCTGAGGCAGGAAATTAACGATACCGAACAAGCCATTCGCAATAATCGCGAAGTCGTCAAATACTTCAAGAAAAGTCTTAAGCGCATGAATCGCGAATTGGATGCGCTCGAAATGATTTTTGCCAACGGCACGTGGTTAAACAAGGGCGGCATAAAAAGACTTTGGGCTGACGTTCAGAGCATTGCCGACTACAATTTTTAAGGAGGGATTAGCGCAATGGAAATTGCTCCGCTCATTCACAGCCGAACATTTTACTGCGACTTCAATACGAATTTCGCGGTGCGTCCTGACGATTTGAACGTTCAGTGGGCGATGAATAAAATTTTGCCCGCCATGAGCGACGTCGACATATTAAACGGCGTGCGCCGCGTCGTCGCCACTGACGGCAAAATTTGTGTCGCGGGTATTGCGTGTAACTTCCGCTACTTCGCTGAAAATTATCTGTCAGCTGACGAACGCACGGAGGCTGAAAATTATCTTCACGATGAACGCAACAGGGAAGTCAAAATTTTTCTCGGTTACGCATTTAAAGGCAGTGGCGTTCCCGACGTGAGCGACTCCAAACTTTGGCAGATGTTCAAAAAAAATCTTGCACCGGAATGGGAGCGTCAAACCGTCGAAACCGTCATTGCGCCCTACGAAAGTTGCGGCATTAAGTCCGTCGAAAAAAAATCTCTCGACAAATTTTATCCGTCCGATGAGCGCGGAGACGTTGAAATTTTTGAGCAGTGTCTTGCCACACAGAAAGATTTTTGCTCAAATGTCGACGCTGTGAAAATTTTCGAGAACGGCAAATACGAAATCATCACTGCGCCGCAAAGCGTGATCAATCGTCTGCAAGCCGAGGCTCAAAAAAAAACTCCCCCTCCGTCGTCATCGCGCCAAGACAAAGCTACGGAACATTTTCAAGGCAAACGCAACCAAAGCCCGAAGTCTTCGGAGGAAAAAGGCAGTCCGATAATTTTAATTTGCGCGGCGGTAGTCGTGATTCTAGCGATAATATTCTTCGTGATAAGTTGAGCGACAAAAAATTCGACAGCATCGACGCTTTAGTCGCCGACATTGAAGACAACTATCTCGGTGCCGAATTGCCCAAACCGCGGGCGTCAACAAATTATCAAATCATTCACGACGGAATTCGCAACGGCAAATATCGCGTGGCTTCGGTCGGTAGCGGAACTGCAGAATATATCCTAAGACGTCTTATGACGCAAAATAAAGCGAAACTTGTTTACTTGATATTGGAGGAGAGCAATGAATAGCGGCGGCAGTGTTTTCGATAAATTTCACAGAAAATCGTCTGCGCGTTCAGACACGACTGCAGAAATGCTTTTCGATTACGAGGAACATTATATGCGGCTCGTGAAAAGTTATCGGCACGAAATCGAATTCATCAACGACTTGCACACGACGCACACGCGGGAAGTCAAAAATTTTTATGCGAACGATTTGCCCGCGATTATGAAGAAATTAGAGGCGGAACCGATTGCCGACGATGTGCGCCGCGAATGGCTCAAGCACCTTGAACAGCACATGAACAAAAGTTTCGACATGAGCGGGCATTTTATCGGCGTCCTCACCACGAAAAAAGTCGAGGAGTTCAACGCGGCTCTTCGTGAAAAAATATTCGGGGGCGGTGTCTTGTGAAAAGCGAAAGGGAAGTTTTTGCGCTCGTAAATTTTATCGAGATAACGCGAGAATGCCGCCGTCAGCTCGTCGAAGATGTTTTGAGCGGCAATCCCGAACTTTTCCGCTTCCTGTATGAGGACAAAAACGAAAGCGTCCGCGCACTGTACAAAAAACGCTACGAACTCAAATGGCTGGAGGCGCATTGGTCGAAGTGCAAAAAATTGTTCGACGACACGGAAATTCCAGTTGCCACGCGCCGTGAGATACTGAAAATTTTTTTGCGGTGGTATCAAAAATTTTTGGAGGCGTGGGGCTACAAATCGACGGACTCATTTTTTTCAACGCGGAAATCGAATCGCTCGGCGTACTAATCGACACGAATCAACGCTGGCCGGCGCAACTCGACCAACTGGAAATGTCATTTATTCGCGAAACAAAATTGCTCGACCGCGAAATTGAGGAGGCAAAAAAATTATGAGCTTGATGAAAGTTTTGAAACTCGTCGGCGGCTCGATTATCGACAAGCCGCTTGAGATCATTGACAATCAGCTGAAATTTTATCAGGAACGCAAAAACGCCGCTCACGATCAAAAACTCCGGCAGGAAGAGGCGCAATTCATGCAAAAGCTGGAGTTCGACCGCCAGAAATTTAACGCTGAACTCGACGACATGGTTGCTCGCAAGGAAATTGAGCGAAACTCTCTGGTCATGGAAGCGATTGCAAAATATCAGCGGACGATGGCGGAGTGCACTGTTTCAATCGGAAATTCGCTCGGCAACATGAATATCGAACTTCGCGAACGCGCAACGGCTTTGGTCGAAGATAAACAGAAACAATATTCGGCGTTGCAAGAAGCGGCAATGGACAAGGCGGCGGCTCAACTCGAACGCATTTACGAAAAATTTCCGACGGAGACACGTGCGCGGACGATTATGGAAAACGCGGTCGAAAAACAGCTCAACAACATTATCGACACGTCGGATCGGTTCATGCGGACAATCGACGCTGATTTTTCAAAGATGATGGACAGCGTGCAACGAATCACCGAAAACACGATGACGAACGCAAGCCAATATATTTCGCCGACTTTCGCGAACAATGCTCTGCGCGGCGGCAACGATACCAAATTGCTCAAGTAATCGACTATTTGAATCGCATACTATAAATTTGAATAAGCACAGGTGTTCAAGGTGCCTGTGCTTTTATATTGTCTGCGATTTAGAAAGAAGGTGAGGAAAATTGGCAAGTCAATAGTGCGAGCATTAATTGATTGCGTTTTGGAAAACGTCTTGGAATGGGTGATATTGACAGTCGACGTGGCGACGGTGCTTAAAGGTTTGCTGTTTATAGCAATCATCAGGTGGTGTTATCCAATTTTAGGCTGTCTGTCGGTGGCAATTTTGATCCTATTGTTGCTTTTAAGTTAGATTGGAGGAGATAGCTTTGAAACAAGGCAAGACATTGGCGGAGCTTGGCAGGGAGCTGCAACGCCAAAGACTCAATCGGCAAGACTTCCTTGCCGACACGCGCTCGCTGGAAATGAAGTCGGATTCGTGCGGCTCGATTCTGCGCTTGTCGCTCGACAGGCATAACTACAGCTTCACGGTCGGAGACGTTGCTCATCAGCAAATCGCCTCGCGCCTCAACATTCCGTTCCGTTATTATCAGAAAATGCAAACGACCGCGCCCGACCTGCTCGACCAGAATGTTAATCGCTGGTTCAATCAAACGCCCGAACGCCGCATGATTCGCGTCCTCGACGGCAATGTCCGTGCGTTCCTTTCCGACCGCTATCGTCGACTCGACAACCTCGAATTGTGCGCGGCAGTCTTACCAGTCATCAACGAGATGAAAGGCGCAAACATCGAATCTTGCGAAGTCACTTCCACTCATCTCTACTTGAAGGTCGTCAATCGGCGGTTCAAAGCGGAAGTCAGAGTGGGCGATGTGGTGCAAGCCGGCTTTGTCGTTTCAAACAGCGAAGTGGGACTCGGCAGTTTGCGCGTCGAACCGCTCGTCTTCCGCCTCGTGTGCAAGAATGGCTTGATTTGCAAAGACCTTGCGCAGAAGAAATATCACGTCGGGCGGCAGGTCAATGTTTCCGACGACGCCGCTTACGAATTGTACTCGGACGAGACACTTGCGCAAGATGACAAGGCGTTTTTCATGAAAGTTCAAGACGTGGTTCGTTGCGCCGTTGACGAAGCTAAATTTGCTATCACGGTGGACAAACTGCGCGAAGCTACTCAAATCCCGCTCAAGCACGATCCCGTTAAATCGGTTGAACTGCTTGCGGATAAATTCCAGCTGACGGAAAACGAACGCGGCGATATACTGCGCCAACTCTTCATCGGTGCCGACAATTCGCGCTACGGGCTCATCAACGCCATCACTGCCGCCAGCAAAATCGCAAAGTCTTACGAACGAGCGACCGATTTGGAGCGCATTGGCGGCGAAATTTTGTCTCTGCCGATGCCGCAAAACCTGTTGCCGCCGCCGACCGTCGCGTCCTGGCAGTCGTTGCCCGAATACGAATCCGTTCCCGCTTAAGGAGATGATTTTATGTGCACTTTCTTTAACTGCGTCGCCTACGAGGACATTGACGCCACGATTCGACTTGACAGGCACGTCGTTTTCCTCGCTCTCGACGACAAAAACAAGAACACGTCCGTCCATATCACTCTCAATCCTCTGCAAGTTCGCACGCTGGTCAAGTATCTGAGCGTTGCGCTCACTCAAATCGACTTCGCCAACCTGCTCGACGAACAGCACTTCGGAAATCTCACAGTTCAGATTGAGCAGGACGAAGACGACGAACTTTCCGTTGCGTCATGAATTTAATCTGCCCCGACTGCGACTGTGGTCGGAGCTTTTCATTTGGAGGTGCTTATATGCCCGCACACCCAACGCTGTATGTTCCTGCCGACTTTACGCGCTGTCGCCAACTCTCTCGACCGCAAGCTTTCCGAGCCAACTGTAACCGAACTTATCGCTGGCACTCGCGAAACTTTCCTCAAGAAAACGAGCGATTATGCCGTCGACCCCGCGTCCGTTCTCTACGCACTCCATGGACAAGCCGTTCACTCAATCAACGAGCGGCACACTCAAGGCGATATTCTCTCCGAAGAACGCCTCAAAGATGACATCACCAGCGGTCAATTCGATTTGTTCGGCAAGATTCTCGACGCTGATGACGGTGTGCTGGGCGATTTGAAAGTCACGTCCAGTTTCAGGCTCATGAAAGCTCTCGGCATTTACAAAACCAAAGTTGACACAGGCGAAGTCTATAAGACTGGCGCGAAGAAGGGCTTGCCCAAATTCAGAAATGAACTCCGTTTCGACGGCGTGCGTGACTTACTCGACTGGGCTATCCAGCTGAATTACTACCGCATGTTGCTCGAACGCATCGGCTTCAACGTGCGCAGAATGTACATTCAAGCCCTGTGCCGCGATTCGGGTTTGCGCATTGCCGATGAACGTGGAATTACCAAGTCAATCTACATCATTCAGATAAACAGAATCAGCGACCACTGGCTCCAACTCTACTTCCAGCACAAAGCCAACGTTCTGCGCGAGGCTATCGGCTCGAATACTTTGCCGCCTGTTTGCTCTGTCCGCGAACGTTGGGGCGCCAGAAAATGCCTCGGTTACTGCGCCGCTCGTGAAAATTGCCCGCACGCTCAAAAGCTAGTTAAGGAAGTGATTATCGATGAACAGCTCTCCGCTTAGGGTTTTTACTCTCGAATGTGACGACGAAACCCGAACCATTTCCCCGCACGTCCGCTACATTTCGCCCGCCACCGTCCTCAAAGACCTGTACAAAATCATCAACTGCGATTGCGTCACCTGCACCCAAATCGAAGTCAACGGCAAGCTTTTCGACGTTTGGAGCGACGATGAGGCTTTGCTCAAATCTAATCCTGCCCCCAATCTCTACATCGATGACGACTTGATCATCTTTGGCTCTGTCGTCTTCGCGAAATCTGATGAAGAGGGCAGTTTCGTCGGACTGGAGCGCGAGGAAGTTCACTTGCTCTGGCATTTCGCTCAAGCTCAATTTCCCAAATTGCTCAATTTTCTCAAACGGAACTAACGACTTCCATAAGTATAAATACGCAACTGCCGCTGACGTGCTCGAAAAGGTCACCACTGCCAAAGGCAACGTCGAACAGCTTGCCACCGTTGAAGTTGTCATCACGCTTATTGACAGCGAATCCGGCGAAACTCTTACTCTCAAGGGTCTCGGTTCCGGGCAAGATTCCGGCGATAAAAGCATCGCCAAGGCGCAAACTATGGCTATCAAATATGCTTATCTTAACAGCCTCGCTATCGCCACCAACGACGACCCCGAAGCCGACCGCCATACCGATGAAGTCATGCAACCCAAACCCGCGCAGGTTAAAAACAATCCCGCGAACAATCTTCTCGTTCACAATCTCGCTAATTCCATTCTTCGCCCCGTCAAGTTGAACGCCGATTGCGATAAACTCACTTTGATTGAACGCGCTGTCTGCTTCTTCTCTCGACCCAATGACAAAGCCGAAGAATACATCGACGCTATCAATCAACTTGCTCCCTTTGCCTATGCTCCTCGAAAAAAGCGTAGCCGAATTTTCAAGGCTATCTGCGATTCCCTCGGCATCACCGACAATTCTGCCGGCTCCGAGTTCCAGAAACTCTTTGCTCAATTCGCCGACGAACTTTCCACCCGCAAGATCGACTTCAAGCTTTTCATGTCTATTAATCCGTGCCACTTCATCACCATGAGCAATCCCAAGAACGACCAACGCGGCTCTATGTTGACCTCTTGCCACTCCTTCAACGTCGTCGACGGCGAATATAATTGCGGCTGTAGCGGCTACGCTCGCGACAATGTGACTTTTATCGTCTTCACGGCGGCCGACCCCGACAACCCCGAAACGCTCAACAATCGAAAGACCAGTCGTCAGCTCTTCATGTACAAACCGAACAACGGGTTGCTCTTGCAAAGTCGACTTTACAACACTCACGGCGGCACCTGCGGCAATCAAGTTGAGTCTAATCTTTACCGCGATTTGGTTCAGCGCGAACTGTCCGAACTCGAAGGCGTTCCCAATCTTTGGCTCACTGAAAAATACTGCGGCAACAAGCACGATGTTTACATTCGCTGTGGTAACGGCTTCGGCGGCTATTGCGACTGGATTCGTGCGACTTGTTCAACGTTGAAAAGACGTTGCGCTTGAGTAATCAAGCGAACTGATAATCCGAAGAGTGGAATGCGGGAGTAACGCCCCAAAACGCTCTCCTTAATACTCCGACGGGCGATTTCGTCCGAAGCTCGGTAAAGGCGGCAGACAATGACCCTAACGGTTAAAGCCGAGGAAAGCTGACCGGAGGCGGTTGGTGTCATCTATATGCCGGAGGTCTACAAATTGGCTATAGTTAGAATGTCCCGAATAAGGACTGACGAATTTGCGAATGTACGGGTCTAGAAGTCGAAGCTGTAGAAATGCAGTTGGCGTTAAATCGTCGTGAGTGTGGCTGACTCAATGTGTCCTACAGAAAGCCATACAATGTTACAGGCATTGTCAAGCTCACAGGCTCATAGCAAAGACCTAAAGCCATATGCAAAGATAGGATTATCGGAACAAGGAAAGGCGTCGAACAGTTCAGTAAGCCGACGAAGAAAAATAAGCGGCTGAATCGACGCTGAAAAGTAGTGCTCGAACCTATGAAGGCTCTGTAATGGGGCTGGAGGAATGGGCACAAGTCTTTGACAATTTCATATCAATCACTCAATCGAATAAGGATTCGAGCAAGACCAAAAGGGTCACTCCTAAGGGGGTGATGCCTTATGCCAAAGGAAAACATTTACAACGACCTGTACGAACGGGCGAAGAACGGCGAACACTTCACAAACTTAATGCCGCTCGTCCTTAGCAGAGAAAATATTCTGCTTGCGTACAGGAACATCAAGAACAACACAGGGAGCAATACCGCCGGAACGGATAAATTGACAATCGCGGACATCGGCAAACTTTCGCCCGAAGAAGTGACCGCTAAAATCAATTTCATCATTTCTGGCACAAAAAGAGGCTACCGACCTAAACCTGTCAGACGGAAGGACATTCCTAAGCCCAACGGAAGCACGCGCCCGCTCGGTATCCCTTGCATTTGGGACAGAATGATTCAGCAATGTTTCAAGCAAGTATTGGAGCCGATTTGTGAAGCTCATTTCAGCAAGCACAGCCACGGCTTCAGACCGAACCACTCTGCAGAAAATGCCATTGCAGAAGCAGGAATGCGAATGCAACTCGGACACCTGCATTACGTTATCGAATTTGACATCAAGGGATTTTTCGATAACGTCAACCACTCAAAACTAATTCGGCAAATGTGGACGCTGGGAATCAGAGATAAACACTTACTCGGAAAAATCTTGCGTATGCTCAAAGCCCCTATCAAACTGCCCGACGGCAAACTCATATATCCGCAAAAAGGAACACCGCAAGGCGGAATCATTTCACCACTTCTGGCAAACATTGTGCTAAATGAACTCGACCATTGGGTAGAAAGCAACTGGGAAGAAAATCCCGTCGTTTACAAATATTCGCAAAGAACAAACGCGAAGGGAACTAAAATTAAAAGTCACGCTTACAGAGCTATGCGCAACACCAATCTCAAAGAAATGTACATTGTGCGTTACGCCGACGACTTCCGTATCTTTTGCAGGACAAAAACTGCGGCTGAAAAGACAAAAATTGCTATCACGCAATGGCTCAAAGAAAGACTCAAGTTGGAAGTCTCGCAAGAAAAAACTCGCGTCGTCAACGTTAAGCACAGATATTCCGAATTCTTAGGCTTTAAAATAAAAGTCCATTCCAGAGGCAATAAACAGGTAGTACAGTCGCACATCAGCGACAAACAACTGACGGCAAAACGTAAAGTCCTTGTTGAACAAATTAAACGAATCAGGAACCCTCGACCGGAAAAAGGACAGCTCGGAGAAATTTTTCTCTTCAACAAAATGGTTTTGGGAATTCAAAATTATTACCAAATCGCAACCAACATCAGCAAAGACGCCAGCAAACTCAACAGGGCTATTATGACTGTCATCACCAACAGGCTTAAAGGAATCAGCAGAAAGGGAAGAAAACTTACTCCGTCCGAACGAACACGCTACGGCAAATCGGCAATGCTACGTTACCTCGCCGATGAGCCTATTTATCCTATCGGTTACGTTCAGCACAAATTTGCAAGGTGCAATAGCAATCAGGCACCAGTCGAAGCGATTGACGAAATCAAACTCAAACTTTTCCGTCAACCGCTTTTCGACAGAAGTCTCGAATATGCGAACAACCGTATTTCTCTCTACTTTGCTCAAAAGGGATTATGCGCTGTCACGGGTGAGAAATTCACTTCAACGGACGAAATCCACTGCCACCACAAAACTCCAAAATCTCAAGGCGGAACGGACGATTATCAAAACCTAATCCTTGTTACGGCAACCGTTCATAACCTCATTCACGCAACCAATATCAAAACAATTCAAAAATACCTGCAAGCCTGTAAACCTAATTTCAAAAAGCTCAATGTGTTAAGACAAATTATCGGTAACAATACCCTTTCGGTAGATTGATTAGATTGAAATGAAATATCAAAGATGGAACGCCGTATGAGGGGAAACTCTCACGTACGGTGTGGAGTGGGGGAAAAGGCGGCGATTACCTCAAAGCCTTACCTATCACTATATCCCGATTTCAACGCCAAGATTTCCATTCGCGACTCTCACGACTTCGAGTCTTTCAAAGTCGCTACTTACGGCTTGTGCATTTCCTGCGGGTGCGAAACTTCCGATGGGCTTTACTGCTCCGATTGCGACCCTGATGATGACCACGAATTCTGCCAAGAGTGCGAGCAAGCTTGCTACGAAACTTGGGAAGTCATTAATTATCGCGGTGATTTCATTCGCGTTTGTGCTCGCTGCTTGGACAACTACTACCGCTTCTGCGAACACTGCGAGGAATATCATCCCAAAAGCGAATTTACTACCGTCGCCGACGGCAGTTCCGTTTGCCAACGGTGTCTGGAAAATGATTTCGATTGCGACCAATATTTCCTTGCCGACGAACTCGTGCCCTTTGTCGACTCTGACGGTAAAACCATTTACCTTTGCGAATCGTGCCTTGCTCAAAAGGAGGCTTCCGCATGAAAACCTTGGAAGACTTCCTGCGCCCCACGCAAAAGCAACTCTTCAAGCGGCTCTGCAAGAAATTCAAGGGCAAGACTCTCATCAGCAAGGGTAACTTTATCCTCGTTCGCGGGCAAGCTCCTGTTATGTTGGTCTCCCATCTCGATACCATTCATGAAGAACCCGTTCGCGACATCTGCAAAACGGCTGACGGTAATATCCTCATGAGCCCGCAGGGTATTGGCGGCGACGATCGCTGCGGCGTTTTTGCTCTCGTCAAAATCTACACGTCTGCAAAGATTAAACCTTGGCTTCTCTTTACGTGTGACGAGGAAGTCGGCGGTATCGGGGCTAAAGCTTTTTGTCGCGCCCACAAACAGCACCAACTGCCCAAAGAAATTGATTCAATCAAGTTTATCATCGAGATTGATCGGCGCGACTCCAACGACGCTGTTTACTATCACTGCGCCAATCAAGAGTTTGAAACTTACATCAACGGCAAAGGTTTCAAGACCGCGCAAGGTTCTTTCTCCGATATCTCGCTTATTGCGCCCGAACTCGGTGTCGCCGCCGTCAATCTCTCTAGCAGTTATCACGCGGCTCACACGCTTCACGAGTACATCAATCGTGCCGAACTTGACGGCACAATCGACAGGGTTATTAACATCATCAACGACGCTTCCAAATTGCCGCGATTCGAGTACATCGAACACATTCAGCCGGTTGAATTGCGCAAGCCTATTAGCCGTAACGAATCGCTTTACTTGCCGCGCAGAGTTCCCGCTGACCTACGCGACATCTACAAATTCTTGCTCGACTTCTATTCCGTCAACGAACTCGAATCCTTTCGTGCCGAATTCGGTGATGAAATCCTCTGGCAAATTTACAACGACGAAGTTGCCCCTTATTATTGCGAATATTTCAATCAAAAATAGTCTGTACTGTTAACAAAAAAAGAACGGGAATTTCTACCAAAGTGCTCCTGTTCTTTTTTATTCTTACGTGAAAAAATTACTTCAAAGGGAATAAACATTGTTCAAGTTTATCCAAAAGTTCTTGTTGTAGTTTCGGACGAATCTCAAATTCTTTCTTCAAAGACTCATATTTGCGTTGCAAGTTTCCAATTTTTTCATCTGCCTTGTCGAGATCATAGGCTTTATTGCGTTGCGATTTCGCATCTGTGAACTTTTTTTTTTTGCCGTTTGAATTTTGTCGTAGGTAGGTATCGTGCGACAATCAAAAACGGATTCACGCATTTCTTGAATACGTCTCACCATAATTTGTATTTGCTCCGACATTTTCAATGTGTATTCGTTTTTTGAAGAAAGCTTACTCTTTGATATATGTGAAGTGTTCGCTATTTCCTCTCTGTACTCTACTAAAGCGTCAATATAGTTCAAAAACATTTCAGCATATGCCATCTGTATGGCAACCCCAAACATATATTTTGTTTCGTGAGAATAATTTTTTCCGTAATAAGGAATAGTTGTTTCTCCGAGGATGTAAGTATAAGAAAAATCTGTGGCGGCTTGAAATAAAACTTTGTGATTGGTGACCAAAGTACCTTTGCTCATTTCTCGCGTTATGTTGTGGTTGCCGACACCTAATATTTTCGCCAAATCTGATTGATTTAATCCGAAAAAATGCATCATATAATTGGGCAGGTTATTCCACATTGGAGCATAATGAAATTCTGTGAAGCGGGTCTCAATAAGAATCTTTTCGTAGGTGAACAGAACATGTTCAATACATTTCGAGCGAGAAACTTTTTGAGCCTTACAATAAAATTTGTAAAGGTTAATCAGTTTCTTAAGTTTGAAAAGTATGGCACGCGGCTCGTCGGGCGGGGAAAATTTAGGTAACCACTGATAATATTCCTCTTCAAACGCTCGCGGACAATCGTTGGTAACAATTTCGAGCAATGCATTGATTTCGTGATAAAAACTTTTGAGTTCGTTATACAGGGATAGAAAAAATTTTTCATGCCGTTCAATAACAAGCGTCAAAGCTTCGCCGGCTCCCGCACGATCAAATTTACCGAAGAGGAAAACCAAAATCAGTTCAACATTAAACGAATGATCGAGCAAATAATAAATCGCAGTCAAGCAATCTTTCAAAGGCTTGCCCAATTCTCCGAGTTTGCTCGCGTGTTCGTCACAAAATTTTATTGCGGCATTAAATTCGGTTTCATCGGGATTAAGCGTAAGTTCTCGAATTTGATCTTTTAAGTCGGTAGCCTTCGTCGAGATTAAGCTTAAATTTTTTCTTGTCTCCGGACTCAATTCATCTTTGGTCAATGAAGTTTGCAATTTCTCTATATCGGAGAGCGATGAAATTGGCTTTTGTATTTGAAGTTCTTGACCGTATCTGTTTTGGAATTCCCTAATTTCTTTGAACAAACTTTTGACATTTTTTGCAAGATCAAGGGTCTTTGAAAGTAGCTTGTTGCCGATAGAAACAGATTTTTCCAAATATAAGTTACGAAATTCGTAGTCAATTTTGTCGAACATATTTGTCGGGTAGTTTTGGAAGTCATCTTCAAACCGTCGGGAATAATGCTCAAGAATTTTATGTTTGATGTTCTCAATATCTTCATGGAACGTGATTGCGTTCCTTTTTTTGTCTGTAGGAGTAGGTCGAAGATGACGTTTGAAATGTTCAAAGTCTAAGTGCATGAGCCAAAAGGCGTCGACAAGATTAATGTTAAACTCTTTGTCGACGTTATTTTTCCACTCGCCCAACTTATCAAATATGACTTCGTCAAAAGCGTCATGCAAGTCGTTTTTCATGGTTATCACCGTGGACTCCAAAAAATTTTGATAATTCTATCACGGGTTGCAAATTTTTCAAAGAAAATTTTTGGCGTCTAAAATTTTTTATATCGCGTCCTGACGCCCTCGTTACGAATTTTGCAGTTTTTTGCACTGCTTTGCTGGAAGAAACGATTACCAATGAAAACATTTATAATCTGCATTGTCAAAGTCAGACCGCTTGAAAATATACCATAGATTTGAAGGGGGTGAAAACCTGCGCGGGCGGCTTGACGAAAATTTTACAGAAGGGAGCATTCAAATGCGAAAAAAACGAATCTCGGTTTCACTGCCGCCGGACATGCTTGCTCACTACAAAGTCCTCGCGGAAGAATCGGGAATCTCTGTTAGTAGGCTGATTTATCTTCGGCTCAGGAGCAAGAAAATTTCTATCGTCGTCGTCGGGCAAGACATGCTAAACGCCGTGCAGGAGCTTAAAACTCTCGTTCGGCAACTACTACAGAGCAAGCCGCTCAATGAAGAAGTAGCTGATTCGCTGATTAGATATTCGCAGTTCCTAGAAGATTTCGTCGAACTTAATAACACGAACGAGGAAATTCTGAAAGGGGGCGATCGGCGTGGCGATTAAATTCGGCACAGCGGAATTCGGCATACTTGAAAAACAAGAAGGTGAACCCGTCAAAATTCCTCTTCCGGAAGTTTTGCCGCCGTGGAATCCGAAAACGCCGCATATCCTTCCGGAGGAACATCGCACGCAATGTTTCGGCTATATTCAGCCCATGGTTGCGCGATTCAATCAGAACTTCGGCGTGTGGGAGGCGATCGTAAATATTCCCGCTACGGCAACGTCAACCATATCACTCACTGGCGAAAATTTTATCGTCGGCGAAGGCGGTCTGTATCAGCTCAGAGACGGCGACAAGCAGGGGCGAAAAATTGCCAACACGACGCTCACCATCAACAAGATTGAGCGACGCTGGTCAGGCAAAAAGATTAAGGAAGTTTTCCACGTCAAAGTTTCTTTCAATGACGAACAAGGCACCGTTGCAAAAACGCTCAAAATTCCCGCGCACGATTTCAAAAAAATTTTCGAGGTCATTCGTCGAGAATTGCCGTCTGCGTACACGTCGCTCGGCGATTTGGATGCCAAGGATGAATATCTGACACGAATTTACCAACGCGACGCATCAACGGTGGAGGTTGAGTATTATTCCGACCTTAGCGGCTGGGTCGAATTCGAGGGAGTGCCACCTAAATTTTACATCGGCGAGGACAGATTTTATACGGGCATGGAAATCATCTTGCCGAGCGTCGGTTATTTGAACAGGCGAGAAATTTTCACCGAAGGTTCGAGGTTTAGAGAAATCGGGCATCAAAATGGCGTCATCGAAATTCTCTGGCTCGTCGCTCATATCGCGTTGTCTTTGTTCTGGCTGAGGAAGTTTGGCGTCGATTTTCGGAGCGTCATTTTCGTCAAAGGCAAGACTAACTTGTTTAAAACGACGGTCGTGTCGCTCATCGCGAATATCTTCGCCAAGAACCGCCGAAAAGCAAGCATGCGCCTCACGTCAACCAAAGCTTACACGCAGGAATTCGTTACGAAGATGCGCGATACTGTTGTCTTGCTCGATGACTTCTCGAATACGGTCGGCGCAAGCAATAACCTTGCCCGCGATAATGCCGAGACTGCGATACGTGCTGTCGGCGACGGAATGTTTTCTGGCAAGATGAACGTCAACGACTTATCTACAGGACGTGCCGATGACGTTCAATGCGTGATCGTAATGACAGGCGAAGACGAGCTGGGCTTGAGCGAATCCAGTTTGTACAGGCTAATTGTCCTTCCAATCGTCGAAGGGACTTTTGATCCACTTCGCGTTGTTAATCCAATTTCTCACAGAATACGGCTCAAGTGTCGTCGGGGAATGTGCATCACGTTTTGCAGAGTATCGCGAGCTTTACCAACAAAAATTTTCTGTTCCGCGCTTTATCGATGCTATTGCAACGATGGCTGTCGAGATCAATTTGATTGCGGCATTCGGAATATACTGCGGAATGAGTGACGCGGAAATGATAGCGTATCGGGAGCACGCGCTGAATGCCGTTGAAAATATTATGCGGCAAAACTTGACGAGCACGAAGGAAAGCAAGCCGGAGGTTCGGTTCTTGCACGCGCTTAAACAGAGTATCGGCACCACAAAATACAACGGACTTGCGGCAACAGAATCAGAATATGTCGCTGATTCGTCCGGTTTTATCGGCTTCCGCGAAAAAACTACGAATACCGCTTGGCTACGCTTTGACGACGCTTACAAATTCGTCGTGAGTTTTTATCAGCGGCAAGGCGAACAGCACCGAGCTTTTAACGTGGCTCATCAACAACAACAGCGGCATTCACGTTGTCGAGGCACCGAACGTTGAGCAGGCTTATTTCGACACCTGCACTCAATTTGTTCGGGACGAGTGGACAAAAAATCCTTATCATCAACCGTTCTTGCCCAAATTTGAGGACGTACTTCAGTCGCCTTACCATGCTCCTAATTTCGTCGCGCAAATTCCCGCGCAAAGGTTCTTCGCGACTGTCAGTCCCGATTACATCGGCATTTACGATACTGTACAAGGTGCCGTCGAGTTCGTGGAACATTTCAAGCCAAGTGGGCTGAAGGAGTTTTCTTCGGCGGACGCCGCGAAGCTTTGGCTTAACGAAAGACTCGTTCTTCCCATGCTCGCAATGTCGGCTTACGTCACGGATCCAATCGAATACATAATGAACGTGCCCCTCAATACCGCCGTGCCGATTCACTATCGGCAATGGTGGCAACAACATCTGCCCGCTGTCGGCAATTTGCCTTTCGTCTGTCCGCAGTTTTTAATCGCGCCTAAGGAGGGTTGAGCATGACGAAAAAATTCTACTCCGTCAAAGAGGTTGCGGCAATTCTCGGCGTCAGTAAGTCTCTGATTTACGCCGGTGTTCAGCAGGGAAAAATTCCCCATCGCCGCGTCATGGGGCGCATCTTAATTCCCGCGAGCTTCGTTGACGACAAATAACTATTTGCAACAAAAATCAATCGTTCCGTTTTGGGCGGAAGCAACTGCGCTTCTGCCCGTTCGTTTTAATTGGAGGCAATTATGGGCAAGAGAAATTCAGGCGAGGGCGGCTTCTTTCACGACGTTAAACGCGGAATTTGGATTTACCAGCTCCGTTACACCGACGCTTACGGAAATCGCGGCCGCAAAAAATTTGCCGCAAAGACTAAGCGCGAGGCAATGCAGAAGGGCAAAGAGTTTATCGACAGCCTTAATCGAACGGCAAACGATGACGAAAAATTAACCGTTGGAAACTGGATTAGAAATTGGTTGGAGAATTATGCAAAGCCGAATGTCAGACCGCGAACTTACGAAAAATATTCCGGTACATTGAAGGCGTACATTCTGCCAGTCTTTGAAAATGTTCTGCTTAACGAATTGACTGCGGCAGATTTGCAGAAAAATTTCAATCGGCTGTTGGAAACGGGACGAACGGACGGCACAGGCTTATCAAGTTCGACCGTCAGAGGAACGCGGCGTTATCTCAGCATGTGCATTGACGACGCAGTTAAGTCAGGGCTTGTATCGTCGAATGTCGTTCGCCTTACGAAAGCTCCGAAATTGAGCAAGAAAGAAATCGCCGTCCTGTCGAAAGATGAAATTGCTCGGCTTATCAACGCGGCAAAAGAAATTGATCATCAGTTCATGAGCGTCGTTATGCCGCAGATAATTTCTCTGACTGTTCACACCGGAATGCGTCAAGGCGAAGTGTTCGGGCTCAAATGGGAAGACGTTGACTTTGAAAAATCCTGCCTGTTTATTCGCCGCTCGTTGGCTCACGTCATAGGCAAAGGCGCGGTTTTTCAAGCTCCCAAGACCAAAAACAGTATCAGACGCATTTTGCTCATGCCGGAAGACATTAAAAATCTTCGCGTCTATAAAAAGTGGCAGGAAAACTATTCCGAAGAGCTGGGCGATTTGTTTGCGGGGCATAATCTCGTTTTCACCAGCCCGTTCGGCGAACCGATAAGCCCGACGAATTTCAGCAGACGATACTTCAAGCCGCTGTTAAAGAAATGCGACATCAGCTCGGATTTTACTTTTCACGGCTTGCGCCACACTCACGCGACGTTACTTCTGCGGCAAGGCGTCAATCCCAAAATCGTTCAGGAACGTTTAGGTCACAGCTCAATCAAAGTCACGATGGACACTTACAGCCACGTTTTGCCCGACATGCAACGGCAAGCAGTCGACGCTCTGCAGGGCATTTTTCGATGACAGATTACGCTTAAGGTGGACGAGTTAATTGCTCGTCCGCTTTTATTTTTTGCCGAAACGTGAATCACTTTTTGACAAGCGTTGCAAGTAAAGTGATTCACTATCAGATTGTAGAGTTGTCCGACTGTCCGTTTCGTCCGCCGAATATAAGCAAGGAAAAGGTTGTTGACAGCCAGGGATTTTTTCCACGGACGGACAGACAGTGGACTAAATCAGCCAATTTTTAAGGTGCGGATCACTGCAAGTTTGCAAGCGCAACGGACAAATTTGTGCATCGCGTTTGAGCTCTCGTTGAGGCAGTAGTCAGAGCAAAATTTTTGTGGTAGAATCTCTGCGTAGATTTTTCGGAGAAAAATACCGCAACCAAGGTTTTGAAGGAATGTGAACTCGATGATTATTTTGAGGGTAGCTTGCGACAATTTTTACATGTTCAAAAACTTTGAAGTGGACTTTACGTACGAACGCAAAAGTAATCACTATATCTCGGAGAATGACAGACTGTTCGCTGGCTCAAAAATTAAGGTCAGAAAGAATCTCATAGTTATGGGGGCAAATGTTTCTGGCAAAACAACTTTCGGTAAATTGCTTTGCATGATTCTTAATTTCGTTTACGGCAAAGATTTAGGCGACGGCTCATTTAGCATTCCTTCAGCGCGATATGATAAGTCTAAGAACTCAAGTTTCGAGGTAGAGTTTGTCATTGAGGATACGGCTTATTTATTAAAAGCGTGCTTCCGCAATGATAGTTTGTATACAGAGGAAATTTTTAGACAAAAAATTTATAAGTCTTACAACATACAAACCTTGAGAAAAAAATTGGCAGAGGGCGATACAATTGAAAAGTATGACTCCGTGAAAAATTTGTTCGATATTGGCTGTAAATCTTATGCCTTTGCTTCATCAAAAGAATTAAGAGACTTACGTAAAAAAATCGGTTTCTGGTTCAGCTTCTCCGAGCTCCCGCTAAACTCTTCAACCTATCTTGGCGAAACGAATATTGAGTTTTTAAACAATGTGCTTCCAAAAATTGACAATTCCGTTATAAGTGTGAAACGTTTAATCGTCGAAGGAGAAGACGGTGAATCAGTCAAGACAAAATCATATCAGATTACTTTCAAGAATAACGAAATTTTAACTGTCCCCGATGGTGATCTTCGTCGATGTGGAGATAGGCTTTCTCACGGAACCTTTGAGGCAATAGATTTTTTGTGCCTTTTTAATGAACTGAATGAGAAGACTACTCATTTATTTTATATTGATGAACGTCTTTCTCACATGCATTCAGAGCTTGAAGCGTATCTCATATACCAAGCATTTTCAAAAAAATCCTCTGACAGTCAAATTTTTTTTACGACACACAACGCGGAGCTTTTAGAATTGAATGCACCGATAACTTCATTTCTGTTTTTTAGGCGTAGCGAAGAAGGTTTTAATGAAGTAATATACCCTTCTGAAGTTCTCCGCAAGAACATAAGAAATCTCAGGATGCATTACGAAAACGATTATTTTGGAGTTTTGCCAGACTACAGTGTTTTGGACAAGTTTTTAGAGGAAAGAAACAATGACTAAGGTTTTATATATTGGTGAAGGAGAAATTGAGGAACGTTTCTTTGGTTTTTTGAATCAAAATGATTTTATCCAGCCTGGTCGTTTTAGGAAATTCAACTTAATGCAAACAAAACTTTTACGCTCAAACGATCTTTTGAAGAGCTTCAGGGATAAAGTCTATTGTGTTTTGGATACCGATTGCATAGAAACAACTAATTTCGATACTTTATTCCATAATGTAAAAATGCTTAGGAGTATTTGCTCTGGAAATGTTTTCCTACTGATTCAGAACAAAAATTTTGAAGACGAATTGTCGTATGTATTGGAATGCAAAAATCTGTGCGAGAAATTTAATCTGAAGCATAGTACTTGAAAAGATTAAAAAAAAAATCTCGCTCAATCTGTCAGCTATAGCAGGATTATTTCTAAAAAGAATTTGATACGCTATTGTCGACGACCTGAAGAATTTAAAGACGAGTTGAAAAATCGACATCACGAATCACTCGAAAGAAAAATTGTTTTGTTCGAGTCGTCTTGTATGAAAAAATAGCTTGAAGGTGGACGAGTTGATAATTAAAGAATTGAAATTGAAAAATTTCCGTTGCTTTGAAGAGTTGACTATAAATTTTTCGATACCCTACACGGTTTTGATTGGTATCAACGGTTCCGGTAAATCTTCCATTCTGGACGCTCTGCGGATAATCATAGATGGTTTTGTTTCTTTATCTCAACGCGATGCACGTAAAGGTTTTGCTTATATAAACAACATTAAACTTCAAGAGAGTGACGCGAAAATAAAAACCGTCATCGCCGGTAGCACGATAAACAAAGAATCCTGCTATCCTTTAGCTGTAAGCGTGACCGCAGAATTTTCTACGGGGCAATCGTTATCTTGGACTCATGAATTATTTTCCCACGCTTCATTCAAATATAATGGTGTCGATAAAGTTGGAATGTATGTGCGCGAACTGCAGAATCGAATAAGCAATGGTAAGAGTGTAGTTTGTCCAATAATTGTGTACTATGGAATGCGCAGGCAATGGGATAAATCGGGTGATCCTAAACCAAATGAAATTTCTTTCTTGTCGCAAATGAATGGCTATGTTAATTGCCTCAGCGCGAAACCTTTCAAAATTGCGAACACAGTTGGGCGATACGGATTCGGAAGTCGTCGGAGCACAGGTCACTCTCGATTTGGAAAGAATTTGAGGTCTGCAATGATTCACATTCAAAAGAGTAATTCGCCAAAGAAATTTCAAGAATTTAAACTGCAAAATCCTCAAGCTCATTTCGACGATATGCCAACAGAGGTTAAAGACACTTTGCGTCAATCGCTGTTGGAGGAGCAAGGTTATCTGTGCGCTTACTGTATGAACAGAATCCGTGACAAAATAAAAATTGAGCATTACGAAAATGGTGAGTACCGACCATACTGCGGTATACTCATCGATTACCTCGTAAAGTGTTTGAAAAGATGGTCGCAATAATATGACGGCACTACGACAATGGAGGGTGAACAGGTTGGCAATCGCTTACGACAAGTCGTTCCATTTGATGCAAAGTCAAAACATGACGAGTACGGCTCTTATGCGGCAAGCGAATATCTCCGCCAACATAATTTCGCGTTTGCGCCATAATGAAACAGCTGACATTCGGAATCGACGGTATCTGGGAAATAAGTTTAAGCTCCTCAAATTCCTCCGAAATGTTGTGGATGAAAATTGCTCTGCAATCGAAACGGTTGCAGACATTTTTTCAGGGACAGGCGCGGTCGCGTCGGCGTTTACGGATAAGAAAATTATAACGAACGACTTGCTCTACAGCAATTATCTTTGCAACATCGCTTGGTTCGGCAACCAGAAGGTGAGTCTTCATCTGCTACAAAATTTAATCGCTGAGTACAATCAGGCTGAAAATCTACCGACAAATTATATGACCGAGAATTTTGCCGACACATACTTCAGCAAGCAAGACTGCACTAAGATCGGCTTTGTTCGTGAAGATGTCGAAGAAAAATATCGGCTCGGCATTATCAACGAACGGGAGCGTGCTATTCTCGTCGCGTCGCTGATTTACGCCATGGACAGAATCGCGAATACTTGCGGTCATTATGACGCTTGGAGGCACGGGGCAAATTTTGAACGCCGATTAGTTTTGCCTGTGCTAAATGTTCCGGCAGATAATAACAAGCAGAATCAATGCTTCAACGAAGACGCCAACGAACTCGTCAGACACATTAGAGCGGATTTGATTTATATTGACCCGCCGTATAACTCTCGCCAATACTCCGACACATATCACCTGTTGGAAAACGTCGCCCGCTGGCAAAAGCCGCCCGTGCACGGGGTCGCCCGCAAAATGAACCGTAATGGGCTGAAAAGCAGTTACTGCACGATCAAGGCAACCGACGCCTTTGAAGATTTGATTCAACACTGCGACACCAAGTATATCCTGTTTTCCTACAACAACATGGCGAACAAAGGCGACGCTCGTTCCAATGCTCGTATCGCGGACGAAGATATTTTCCGTATTCTAAATGCCAAAGGAGATGTTGAAGTCTTCGCGAAGAAATATAAACCCTTCACAACGGGCAAGTCCGACATTCGCGGAAATGAAGAACGACTTTTCCTTTGTAAAGTTCGTCGGAGGAATTGCCTATGATTCAATCTCCGCTGAACTACACGGGCGGCAAATTCAAGTTGCTCCCGCAGATACTTCCGCTTTTCCCAAAGAACGTTGACCGTTTCTTTGATTTTTTTTGCGGCGGTTGCAATGTCGGCATAAATGTCGACTGCAAGGAAAATATTTTCATCGACCGCGACGAGCATTTGATATACCTATACCAAACTTTTCAACACCTTGAGAAGAAAGTTGTTTTCGAGTGGATTTACGACATCATTGCGGAATACAGACTTTCGCTTGTCAGTCGCGATGGTTACAAGTTCTATGGTTGTGACAGCAGTGTCGGTCTCGGTGCTTACAATCGCGACGCTTTTAATCGTCTGCGCGAGGATTTCAATAACTGCGCCGTCATTGACTATCGCTATTACGTGATGATGTACGTCATAATCGTTCACGCCTTCAACAATCAGATTCGTTTCAACTCTGCCGGAGAATTTAATCTGCCCGTCGGCAAGCGCGACTTCAATTCTCGTATGCATTCAAAGCTCAGTGCGTTTATCGACCGCATTCACTCGACAAGCTGTAAGTTCATCTGTAGCGATTTCCGCCAATTTGATACCGCGACGCTTACTCAAAATGATTTTGTCTACGCCGACCCGCCGTATCTGATAACATGCGCGGCTTACAATGAAAATGGCGGCTGGAACGACTGCGACGAACACGACCTGCTGAAGTTTTTGGATTCAATCCACGTCGCCGGAATAAGATTCGCTCTATCCAACGTTCTCAGCAGTAAAGGCAACCGCAATCAGATTTTATCTGCTTGGCTCGACAGGAACGTGAACAGCTACAAGGTCATTCACTTGAAACACAGCTACGCCAACTCCAACTATCACAAGGCGGACAAAATTTCGGCGAGTGATGAAGTCCTCGTCGTCAACTACGATGTGAGCAAGGGCGGTGACGCAACTTGAATCTGCAATACAAAAGTTTTTATTGGAGCTTGGGCACTACCAGCTTCCGCACAAAAAATTTCAACAAAAAGATTGAACAGCAACTTGCTTTGCTACGCGATTTTTGGTCGCTGAAAGAAAACGTCGGCAAAGACTGGAACGGCAACGACAAAATTCAGACAGCTTACTATAATTTTCTGCACGAAGTCGGATTCATTTCCGGAAACGCCAACAATAAGCCCAAAGATGCTCGCGAAAAGACATCCGGCTTGGTGTCGCTCGGATTAATTGACGACAATCGTAGGCTTACCGAAGTCGGCAAACAACTTTTGAACATTAGCAAACGAAATGATTTTTCCGTCGATAATTCGTTGGGCATTCCCGCCGACAGTTTTATCTACCTCAAGCAACTCTTGAAAACGTCCGTCAAAGTCGACATGGATCAAGTGCGCCCCTTCATCGTCACGGTTTATCTCATCACGAAACTTGGCGGGCTATCGTATGAAGAGTTCACTTACTTGTTGCCGTTGAGCATTAACAGGCAAAGCACATTAGACGCCGTCGACAAGATAAAAGCTTTGCGAAATAATTTGACCACCATTGACGAAATAATTTTGGCGCGTCTTATGGCAAAGGACAATTACAAGACCGCGCTGAAATATTTCCTTCGCGCCGAAACTGTAACGGCAGATGTTATCGCCAACGTCGGCATAAACAGAAAAAGTCGGCAGTACGACAAAGCTTATTTTCCGCTTTACGACGCGCTCCACAAATTTTATTTGGAACGCAATGAAATTGCCGTCAACGAGATAGTTCTTGCACTTAAACATCTCACGAACACCGGCAAGCTTTGGCAACGGTATCTTTTCGGCGATAACAGCCTTGCCAAAATAAAAAAAGCTCCGTTGGAATGTCTGCAAATCAACAGCTTTGATGACGCTGACACAGAGAAAAAATTTCGTCGGACGTTTTTCGCCCTAATGCACGTAATTAAAGCCAAGCGGAGCCTCGAAGATTATTTCGACCTCAACCGCAGATACATGAAGACCGCAGACGTTATTCTGTTTGCCGATGGAAAAGTCGTGCTCGACATTGTTCCGCGTCATTACTTCGCTCCGATTTGCGACAGGTTATTGGATATTGCCTTTGATGACTCTCCGTTATTGCAAGAGAATTGTCGATTGGAAGACATTGCGGCGTTCCTTCGTCCAAATGAAAACGTTATTCTTGACGGCATTAACCGAGAATTCGCACTGAAGTTACAGTCGCTGAAAGACACCGGAGAAATTTTAGACCGTCAACGCTACATCAGACTTAACCACTTGATTGATTCCAAGTTCACCGATGAGAAAATCTTGAGCCTCTTAAACCTTATCGCCGAAAGATCTGATGACGAAATTCAAAAGCTGGTAACTGACAACGCCGACATTCCGACGATCTTTGAATACGTCCTCGGTATTCTCTGGTATAAAATCAGCAATCGGCAAGGAAAGATTCTTGACTACATGAAACTTTCGCTTGACGCAGATTTTCCGAAATCTGCCGTATATCCTGCTCATTCGCTTTTGCTTGAAGCGACACTGGCTGACCGAACCAATCAGCGGCGCATGGAAATGGAGCCTGTTTCCAGACATCTCGGCAATCACATACTCCGCACTCACAATTTGAATTCTTACTGTGTCTTTGCTACAAACGATTTGAACATCAATGTTGTCTCTGATTTTAGAGGACGTAAAAATCAACGATACTACGATACAGCTGACGACAACAATTTTATTGAGGGCATGAAGATTATTCCACTGCAAATTGACGACTTAAAGAATATCATCAAAAATCATCTTCGCTACGAGAAACTCTACGAAATATTTGAGGCGGCTTTTCAATCCAAACTTGCTCCACGTGAATGGAGGAATATTTGTATCTTCAACGCTCTGCAGGGTATTTTTCGATGACAACTTACGTTTAAGGTTGACGAGCTAATTACTCGTCCGCTTTTATTTTTTGTCGAAAAGTGAATCACTTTTTGACAGGCGTCGCAAGTAAAGTGATTCACTTTTGAATTGGCGGCTCGTCCGTTCGTCCGTTTCGTCCGTTTCGTCCGCCGAATATAAGCAATGGAACGGTTTTTGACAGACAGTGGACGAAATCAGCCGATTTTTTAGGCGTGGATCAATGCAAAATTTCAAGCGCGACGGACGAATTTGTGCATCGCTTTTAATTTCTTGTTGAATCAGTGGTCACAAAGAAATTTTTATGATAAAATCCGCTTACAGATTTTTCGGAGGTGAGCGTCATGGATAAGCAAAGATTGACATGGAACGAGATAGCAGAAAAGTATCCCGACCAATGGATAGGTCTTTCCGACATTGATTGGGAGGACGGTGCAAACATTCGCTCTGCAGTTGTCAAGTTTACGGGCAAATCTTCAAGCGAACTTTTGGAAATGCAAATACGCACGGGAGACATTCAGACGATCTACACCACGCCCGAAAATCTCGAATACGGAATGACAAGCGGGAGTTTGACATCATGAATCATGAAGTTGATTACAGCGCACAGGCGCGAACCAATCCTGTATTCTTGACGGCAAAAACAGCAATCGGGAATTTCCGACGCTGATTCAATCGTCCGTTGCTTGGAACTGGAAGACAATCAGCCGCTCCGAAGCATGGCGGATTCCGATACGATTCTCGGAAATGCCATTGTGGTTGAGGCAAAATATCGCACCATGTGCCGATTGATTGAGGATTGCGGTTATCGTACATGCGTGGATTTGCCTTGCGGTTACACGCCGAAAGCTCTTCATTTAACTCGAAAAGGTCTGCGTTTTGTCGGACTGGATTTGCCAATCGTTGTGCAGGAAATTGCGCCGATTATTCGCTCCCTTGCTAATCATTCGGAGCGTATGACCTTTTGCGAAGTTGATGCCACAAATTACGAATCACTTGAAGCGGCATTGCGTGATATTGACGAGCCGCTGTGCATTACGACGGAAGGCATGATGATGTACTTCACTGAAAACGAAGTCGACACCGTCATCGACAACGTCCGCAATTTGTTGGAAATTCACGGCGGTTGCTGGATAACGCCTGATCCGGAGGTTAAGTTGCAGTTTATCGAAACTTTTTGTTCAGTGTTCGGCGAAAGTTCGCTTGCTAAGCTGGCGACAACTGGGAACGCCGCAAGTAGACAGTCGGGCATTGTCGAATTATTCAATTCCTTCATCTTGGACGAGGCGGACGTAATCGGCTCCCGAAAAACGGCGAATGCTCTTTTGGCAAAACACGGACTGAAAGCCGAACGAATCAATTTGGCGGAGTATATGTCCGAACTCAGCGTTTATAATCAGCTCACGTCGGAACAAATTCTGCGCTTCAAAGAAGCCATGAGCCGTTGCAATTATTGGGTCATCATTCTTGACGACACGCGAAAGCCTCAAGCAGTTCAAAAGCAACAACATTTCGAGATGAGTTACGCTCTCGAAAACGGAATTTTACGGCTGACTTTGCGCGGCAGAGTTGACAGCATATCCGCGCCGAAGATTTTGACGGCGTGGGAATCGGAAAAGAACGTTAATGTCATTGATGGAGTGGAAATTGATTGTTCAAAGCTTGAGTACATCTCCTCTGCAGGGATTCGCGTATTGTCTAACATACACGGAGATTGTAGTCGTGGCGTAAAATTTCTCAACGTCAATTCGTCTGTATCAGAAATTTTAGTGGGTCCATTTGTGGGTCTACAGCAGAAAAAATCGCCGAATTCGGCGGAAAAATTGCAACGGACGAACTCGACGGAACCTTGATATACAAGACTTCTCGGAATATGCGGACAATACGAAATCGGCTCCAATCGAACTTCTAAGCCGTGGGTCGCGCGTTCGAGTCGCGCCGAGCGTACCAACCAATATCGAAAATTAACAAAGTCTCGCTAACTTGCGGGGCTTTTTCCGTTTGAATGTGATATAATCGCATAAAATTTTTATCGGAGGTGTTGCCAATGACGATTGACGAACTTTTAACCAAATATCGTGCGTTCGATAGCAAAGTTGACTGCGGAAAAGCTTTTGAACGGCTGATGAAAAATTTTCTGCTCACTTATCCCGAATATCAAGGGAAATTTTCCGATGTGTGGCTGTGGAATGATTTTCCGTTTAAAAATGAACTCGGCACCGTTGATTTGGGCATTGATATTGTCTGCAAGACTGTTGACGGAGAATTTTTGGCGGTGCAATGCAAATTTTACGCCGAAACGACGCCAATCACTAAATCTGCGGTCGATACCTTCCTTGCAACCAGTTCAAAGACTTTCAACGGACAAAAATTTTCCGTGCGACTCTAGATTTCTACGACAAATAATTGGAACGCTGAGGCTGAACGCGCTATCCAGAATCAAAATCCGCCCGTTGTAAGAATTTCTCTGACTGATTTGCAAAATGCCGCCGTCGATTGGGAAAAACTCGACGCGGGCACTTTTGGCGAAGGCGCAATCAAAAAATTTCGCGAAATTCTTCCGCATCAACTCAATGCCATTAACGCCACGCAAATTTATTTCCAAAATCATGAGCGCGGCAAGTTAATCATGAGTTGCGGCACCGGTAAAACTTATACCAGCTTAAAAATCGCCGAAAAACTCTTTCCGAACGGTAAAATTTTATTTTTGGTGCCGTCAATCTCGCTTTTAGGTCAAATTCTTCACGAATGGGCTACCTATTCCGAAAATCCGTTCAATTATATTTGCGTTTGTTCCGATGAAACCGTTTCTAAGAAAAATGACGACTAAATCCACTCCGTAAACCTGCCATTGCCCGCCACGACCAATCCAAACGAAATTTTAAGCCGCATGGAAACTTTTAACGACGCTATGACTGTAATTTTCTCGATTTATCAATCGCTCGATAAAGTTTCTGCCGCTAAAATCGAATTAGAACAATAAACGCATGTATTTTACTTGACGATTCAAAAAAAGTCAGTATACTATTGAAGTACAATCTACAAAAACAACTTGCCCAAATCGAAAATGAACTTCGTCAAAAGGATAATGATACCTATCGCAAAGCACACGCGCAATTTTCTAACGGAATTGACATAATAGCTTGAGTGAAAATAAATCACGGCAATAAAAATTCCCTTCGGCGACTTGTCGGAGGGTTTTTTGTTGTTCATTTTACGAAATCCCATATATAGGATTTTGTATTTTGAGCTGAAAAATCGTCCTCAAAAGTGTTTTAAGATTAAAAATTACTATCCGCGCCTTGAAAATCGAATTTCAGCGACTTATGCCGCCAAAACAGCCGCGACGAATAAAAATTCGCTGTACGACAGCTATATCAAGGCATTTCGCTGGGCGAGCGACCGAATTGACGAGGGAATAATCGGATTTGTGACGAATGCGGGCTGGATAGACGGCGCGGCGATGGATGGCTTGCGAAAATGCTTTGAAAACGAGTTCAGCGAGATATATGTGTTCAATTTGCGCGGAAATCAGCGTACGCAAGGCGAAATGTCGCGTCGAGAGGGTGGAAAAGTGTTTGGAAGTGGTTCGAGAGCGCCGATAGCGATAACAATCCTGGTAAAAAGTGCTCACGAAGGCTCTGCGAAGATATTTTACCGCGACATCGGCGAATATTTGAGTCGGGAGGAGAAATTGGCGATAATTTCGCGTGCAAGAGTGTTTGGCGGCGAATTTGAGGAAATTTATCCGAATGAGCGGTGTGATTGGATAAATCAGCGCGGAAATGAGTTTGAAAAGTTCATTTCGTTGCACGAAAGTTCAAATCCATATATATGGATTTGGTTCATGACACGTTCAAACGGGCTAAAAACCAATCGAGACGCATGGTGTTACAATTTTTCGCGCTCCGAACTCGAAAAAAATATCCGAACGACGATTGATTACTACAACACGCATTCGACGATGGAAATTGACCCTACAAAGTTTGTTTGGAACAGTTCATCTGTTAAAAATAAAAATCGCGGGCTTGAAATTGAATTTGACGCCGCGAAAATCGTTGAAAGCTTTAATCGCCCGTTCTGCAAGCAAAATTTTTATCTCGACGAGCTATTGAACGAACGACTTGGCAAAATGCGCGAACTTTTTCCGAATGGAGCGGAGAATCTCTTAATCTGCGTCTCTGGCATTGGCAATTCAAAAGATTTTTCGGTTTTAATCACGAATCGAATCACAGATTATCAAATGAACTTTAACACGCAATGTTATCCGCTTTATTATTACGAGCGAAGTGGTCAGGGGAGTTTATTTGGCGAAAATTTGGAGCGGCGGGACGGAATCAGCGATTATATCTTGACAGAGGCGCGAAAACGCTTTGGCGACGTGAGCAAGGAAGATATTTTCTATTACGTGTATGGATTTTTACATTTGCGAAGTTATCGGGAGAAATTTAGTGCGGAGTTGAAGAAAAGTTTGCCGCGAATCATATTGAGCGAGCGATTTTGGGAATTTAGCCGCGCAGGGAGAGATTTAGCGGAAATTCATCTGAACTACGAGACACAGCCGCCCGCGAAGGTTGAAATTATCGGTGGCGGCGATTTTCGGGTAAAAAAATTGCGATTTGCCCGCGACGACCGCACGACCTTGATTTACAACGACTTCATCACGATAAAAAACATACCGCCGCGCAGTTTTGAGTATGTAGTAAATGGTCGCAGTCCGTTGGAGTGGATAATCGACCGCTACCAGATAAAAACGGACACGGCGAGCGGAATAATCAATAATCCGAACGATTGGGCGACCGAACACGACAAGCCGCGCTACATTTTAGATTTAATCTTGAGTTCGATAACCGTCAGCCTAAAAACTCTGGACATCGTAGAAAATTTGCCCGAAATCAACTTCGACGCTTGAAAAAATTTTTTGAGCTGATATAATTACGGCGAAGATTGAGGATTACTTCAGCATCGTTATCACAAAAGCAAAAACCCCCGAGATGATCTGCCGGAAACAGACTCTCGGGGGTTGCGCTATATCAGCGCAATTTTGGTTCAATCGTTGTCTTCAAATAAGGATTTGAACCAGTCGTATATTGAGCGTTTGATGATGCTCTCAACGATTTTCTCAAGTACTTCAAGGATCAGCTTCAACATCGTAATCACCCCCTTTATCCCAAACGAACTACGGGGTCGGACAACGACAGGCGCATTCTATCAAAGAATTTCAAAAAAATAAAGCCTCGACGCGGAGTCGGGGCGATTTTTTTACTTTTTAGGGTTTTTAAGGTTGCGACGGCGTTTTTGTTCTCTCAATCGGAGTTCGCGTTGCATATCGCGGCGACAACGGCGCGCCCACTCGGCTTTTCTGGTTTCAAAGTCGCAATTATTCATGACGAAGATTAACCATAAAATCGGAGTCATCAGCCATTTAAGTTCCTGAATAAGATTTTCGTACTTCAACCACTTGATAGCGTTAAAAATAGCAGTACGTTTCAAGTTTAAATCGCCGGCGAGCTGAAATTTAGTTGTGCGAAAGCCATAAATGCCGTCTTGAGGCTGATTTGCGGCGATGTAGAAGAAAACTTTGAGTTCGGAGCCGTTTGGAGCGTCTTTAAGGAGTTTAATAATCTTTTCGTCGTTAAAAATCATTTGAAAGCCTCCCGAAGTGAATTTGGAGCATTGTAACACAAAAATTTACGAGTTTGGAGGCGCTAAATAAAAAATCCGTTTAACCGAATTTTTAGGTGTTGCAAATATTGAATCGCTTAGTGAGTGTTCTGCGCGGACGTATGAAAGATTTTTCTATCGTAGTTTACGGTCGGACAATGGCGGGCAAGTCGACGCTCATGGAAATTTTGACGCACGGCAACGGAAAATCCATCGGCAAAGGCTCGCAACGTACAACATTCGACGTGCGCGACTACTATTGGAACGTTTTACAGATAACCGAAGTGCCGGGCATTAGTGCATTCAGTTTGGACGCAAAAGAAGCTCGCGTCGATGAAAGTTTGGCTTTGGAGGTGGAGAAGAAGGCAGATTTAATTTCATTTCTGCTGACGAGCGATGCACCTCAACCCGACGAGGCGGAAAAATTGGCGCAACTCAGGAGTCTCGGCAAACCTGTTCTCGGCGTTATCAACGTCAAGATGAGCTTTAACATTAACGACGACTTGGACATTGAGGATTTGCAGGACAAGCTTGCCGACACCTCAACCATTGACGCCACGATATTAATCAGTTCAAAAAATTTTCCGCAAATCACAATCAAGATTGGAGCGGCATAAAATTTGTAGCGACGCATTTGCTTTCGGCTTACCAGTCGCAAGATAAAAATCTAAAAGTTTTCAAGATTAGTCGCTTTGCCGAAGTCGAAGATTTTATTCTGGACAAGGTGCGCAACGACGGCAGATTTTTGCGAATAAAAACTTTCGCCGACGCCGTAGCCGTTCTCATGAGCAATGTAATCTTGGAGATTTATAAACAAAGTGCCGCGTCTCTGCAGGCAAGCGATGTTTGGTTTGATAAGCGTCGTCAGCTCGACGAGTGGATTGAAAAATTTAATGCACGCTCCACAGAAAAGGACGAATGCGAACGCAAACGCAAGGAACTCAGCGACGAATTGACGCAAGAACTTTCCTACGACTTCAGCGGTAACACGAGTACCAACATTACACTTGAAAGAACGACGACTTGGGGAAAATATTTATTTGCCGCGTCTAATCTTCTTGTACTTATTCCCGGTATAGGCTGGGGAGCGAGAATCGCAATCGGCGTCGGCAGTGTGTTGATTTCGTTTTTGTTTGAAAATAAGCAAGAGAAAATCCGTAAAGCAAAATATGCTGGTGCGTCTCAGCAAAAGTCAATATGAGTTTCAGTCATGAAGACGGAGGAAAAACTTCCCGATACTGTCAGAAAAATTTTGGTCAGTGATTTGGACGTTGACTCTTATCCGCTCGATTTTGATAAGGAAACCGAAAAGACAAAAATACGCACATGCTGTTTTCCCAAAAAATAAAGTCAACGCGACGAGCTTTAAACTCGCTCAATAAATCGCGGGCGTCCCGATTATCGTGAGGTGAACGATATGGAAGAATTTCAGTTAAGTAAATTTACAAAGGAAGGCGCACAACTCATGTGCGGCGTGACAGAGGAATTTAAGCGGCTCGGCATTGATTCTTCACGTCTTCCGAAAACTTTTCCCGATGACAGCGGCAAGATTAAGCTTGTCTTCGTTGGACAATACAGCGCGGGCAAATCGAGTATCATAAAAATGTTCACGAGCGAAGACGTTGCAATTGGTGCGACTATCACTACGCAACAAGATTCGACGCCTTACGAGTGGAACGGTTTGGAAATCATCGACACGCCCGGCATCCATACCGAACTGCGCTCGGCAACGTTCCTTTCCAGACGCGGGCGCGAGACGGCTGAGAGTATTTCTTTTGAAAAGTACAACTAAGTTGAGGATGAGAGAAAATTTTCCGACGCGCAAGAACATGTTAAACTTTCTACCGAAGATTGCGCTCAAAAAGTTCGCAATTTCATGACACAGAATGTTGAATCGATTATTTTAGCGTTCAACGAAAAAATAAAAGCTGTCGAATCCGTGAAAAGCCAACGAAAAGATTAAGAGCGAAAAACTTGCTCAGCTTCTTCATCAAACAGAAAATATTATTGCTGAAATTCAAGCTTGTAAATAATCGGCGGAACTTTAAAAGCAAGCGAAATGTTTAATTGCCGCTCTTACGCAAATCGATGTCTGCACGGGTGGCCGCCAGTGAAAAGATGTATATTCCTATCAACGCTCCGCGCTGTTGCCAAATCTCTCGACCTGAAAAAAACAGATACGGTAAGATCGTATGCGGTGAAAGTCGCTTGTATGGTGTGAAGTGGGAAAACTTTCGGCAACGTTTACGGACTGAATTGCAAGGTATCGTCCAAATTACAAAAAAGCAATAACATCTGGAAAGCTCTCGAAGATTATTTCTGCCATACTGAATCGAACGAGGTTTACGATAACATCTCTGATAATTTCGTCGAACATCTCGCTTCCAATTCTATCTATAGCAAACGTGAAACTTCGCAAGCTATTCCGTAAGTCGTAGGGGTGAGCCGAAAACCTTCAAGTCATCATTTTCAACGGCTCCAAAACGCATAATCCCGACTATATTCTCGTTCACAATTTCTAAATGCCTCTTCGCTCAGTTTGCCGACGAGCTTTCCACTCGCAAAATTGACTTCAAGCTTGCTGAGGATTTCGCCATTTGTGGTTCGTGCTCATCAGCAAAACTTACTGCCCAATGCCCTTGACAATCTCAAATTTATTACAGATCTTTACCGCAAAGGGAAAAATAACGTTGTTTTTTCACCGTTGCTCCAATTCCGACTTTGAGACTTATATCACTGGCAAAAGGTTTCGAGTATAAAATACGTTCAAAAACAACGCATTGTTGCCCATAGGTGCCGCTACCTTTCCCTTCGTGTAAAAAAAGTAAAAAGATTCGTGGAGTTGGTTCGTTGATGTTTTCGCTTTAGTCCGATGGATGGCGATTTTGGCTTATTGTTGATGTAAGCACAAAAATTCTTGAAAACGAGAGACAAATGGGCTATCATTTCATTCATAACTTCATACGAAAATTAAGAGTGATTCGATAAGACTCGAAGGAGTTTCTGAACGTGTCATACGATCCGACTCGTGAACTTTACGCTGCGTACAATGAAAAATTTCATGAGCATTGGACTAAGGAACTCGGCAATGGCGAAGTGACGTTGAATCAGTCGCATGGCGGCTCCGGTAAACAGGCTCGCGCAGTTATTGAAGGTCTCGAAGCTGATGTCGTGACGCTCGCTTTGGCTTATGACGTTATCGAAATTAAAAATGCCGGACTGATTCAAGGCGGTTGGCAGAATGAATTTCCCGATAACTCGTCGCCGTACACTTCAACGATTGTTTTCCTCGTGCGTAAGGGCAATCCGAAAAATATCCGCGATTGGGACGACTTAATCCGCGACGACATTGACGTTATCACTCCGAATCCGAAAACTTCGGGCGGGGCGCAGTGGAATTACCTTGCCGCGTGGGAATTTGCTCGCAGAAAGTTCAATGGCGATGAAAATCTCGTTCGCGACTTCATGAAAAAGCTTTTTGGCAATGTCGTAGTCCTCGATAGCGGTGCAAGAGGCGCGACAACCAGTTTTGTGCAACGCGGACAGGGTGATGTGCTCATCGCGTGGGAAAATGAGGCTTTATTATCAAAAAAAGGCTCTCCAAACGATTTTGAAATCATTACGCCCAGTTTAAGCATTCTCGCCGAGCCTTCTGTCGCCGTCGTAGATAAAATTGTCGATAAAAAAGGCTCTCGCGACCTCGCAGAGGAATATATTCGCTATTTGTACTCGCCTGAAGGTCAAGAAATCGCCGCGCAGAACTTTTATCGCCCTCGCAATCAAGAAATTCTCGAAAAATACTCCGAGACGTTCGCGCCGCTGGATTTGTTCACGATTGATGAGGCTTTCGGCGGTTGGGTCAAGGCTCACGAGCATTTTGTTGACGGCGGCTCCTTCGACCAGATTTATTCAAAGTGAGGGAGCTAAAATGTTTCAAAATGGCAATGTAATCCCAGGAAAACGCTTAACTTTGGGTATCACGATGACTTTTGTCAGTTTATTCCTGTTCATTCCGCTTGCGGCGTTCATTTTGTTCGCCAGCGGCATGGGAATCGATAAATTTTGCTCCGCAGTCACCGATTGGCGAAATATTCATGCTTACGGCGTCAGTTTCTTCTGCGCATTGGCTGCTGGACTGATTAACGCGCTTTTCGGGCTGATTATCGCTTGGGTTTTGGTCAGATACGACTTCAAAGGCAAAAAAATTATGGATGCGCTGATTGATTTGCCGTTCGCGTTGCCGACGGCGGTCGCGGGCATTGCTTTAACCACTCTTTACGCTCAAAACGGCTTGCTCGGTCAATTTTTTTATCAAATCGGTATCGAAACTGCCTTTTCTCCGCTCGGAATCACAATCGCGCCGCTTATGATTAGGATTAAGCTTGAGCAATTCGACTACCAGAGCGCGGCGGCTATCGCAATCGTGATGATGAGCCTTTCGCTGGCAATTCTGCTTGGAATTCATGGCTGGCAGTCTCGGCAGTTGAAAAAGATTGGAGGTGTCGTCGGTGCGTGAACCGATTTGGTTGAAAATGGCATTGATAACAATATCTGCGGGATTTTTATTCGTAATGTTGGTAATGCCGCTGATATTGGTGGCAAAGGAGGCATTGGCTCGCGGCGTCGAGTTTTACTTCAAGGCATTGACGGACGAATTTGCGCTGAAGGCATTATATTTGACGATAGAGGCGACGATTTTGGCGGTCTTGCTAAATACGCTGTTCGGGTTGGCGTCGGCGTGGCTTTTAACGAAATTTGACTTCAGAGGAAAGACGTTTCTTGGTTCGCTGATAGATCTGCCGTTCGCGATAAGTCCGGTAGTGGCAGGCTTATTCTTTATCATGCTGTTCGGGCGAATGAGTCCGCTTTATCCGATTTTGCAGGAATATGACGTGGCAATCGTATTCGCGGTGCCCGGAATAATTTTGGCGACGGTGTTTGTGACGTTCCCTTTCATAACACGCGAACTTGTGCCGGTCATGGAAAGTCAAGGACGTTCGGAAGAAGAGGCGGCGGCGACATTTGGCGCGAGTGGTTGGACAATTTTTAGCAAAATTACGTTGCCGAACATAAAATGGGCGTTAGGATATGGAATAATTCTCTGTTCAGCGCGAGCAATGGGCGAATTTGGAGCGGTAAGCGTGGTAAGCGGGCATATACGCGGAAAAACGAACACATTGCCGTTGCACATTGAAATCCTTTACAACGAGTACAACTTCACGGCGGCATTTGCGGTAGCGTCGGTGCTGGTCATGCTTGCCATTCTCGTTTTGATTCTGCGCAACGTGGTTGAACATTACGGCAAAGACGTTGAACATGAGGAAATTGCTGAGCCGGCTGCCGATTTGAAAGTTGGTGTAGCGAATGGTTGAAGTCGAAGTCCGCAACGTGAATAAGACTTTCGGAAACTTCAAGGCGTCGGACAACGTGAGCTTTGAAATTGAACGCGGGAAGTTAATCGGCTTGCTCGGACCTTCAGGAAGTGGAAAAACGACGATATTGCGAATGATAGCGGGACTTGAAACGCCCGACAGCGGAGAAATTTATATCGGCGGGCGAAAAGTGAACGATTTACCGCCGGGCGAACGCGGAATCGGATTTTTATTCCAAAGTTACGCGCTATTTAAGCACATGACGGTTTTTGAGAACATAGCGTTCGGCTTGACGGTTCAAAAAAAATCCGACGCCGAAATAAAAAGCCGCGTCGAGGAATTGGCGGAGTTAATCGGGCTAAAAAACTTCACGCGGCGTTATCCGTTGCAATTATCAGTGGCATTTGCGCGAGCCTTAGCCCCGAATCCGGAACTTTTATTGCTTGATGAGCCGTTTGCGGCGATAGATGCGAAAGTTCGGCAAGAATTGCGCGGCTGGCTGAAAAAAACGATACATCAACTGGGAATCACGGCAATATTTGTGACGCACGACCAAGACGAGGCAGTAGAAGTCGCCGACGAGATAATAATCACGAATCGCGGGCGAATTGAGCAAGCGGGCGTCCCGATAGAAATTTATCAAGCCCCGAAGACGCCGTTTGTAGCGAAATTTATCGGCGAAAGCGTGCAAGTGGCGGATTATACGATTTTCAAAGGATTTGAAGACTACGAGCCGCACGAAGGAATTTTGCGCCCTGAATTTTTGGAAATCGGAGCGACGATAGAGGAAATGCCGCAACCAATGCCCGTAACGACGGAAAAAGGAATAATTCGCGGCACATATTTTCGCGGGAGCGTGATTCAGATAGATATTGAGGTCAAAGGGCAACTTTTGCGCGGATTGCAGGGAGTCGGTGATAATATGACGAAAAAATATTCGAGTGACGTGCTGATAATCGGCGACTGGTCGATTTGTGTTAATTGACGGTTACGACGTGGCGGGCGGCGGAATTATCCTAAAATCGGAGCAAACGGCGACTGAGGGCACGATTTTTACTAATGGCGAGCAAAATTTCCGCGCAGAACTGTTTGAGGAGTCGTTGGTCGCGATGATTTTGCCAAAATTTTTGTGCATAACGGCGATGAGATTGAATTTTTGTACTTCATGGGCGGTGGTCAGCTTGGCTAAACTCACCAATGAGCAACTCGAACGCTACAGCCGTCACATAATCCTTGAGCAAGTCGGTGGCAAGGGTCAGAAAAAAATCCTCGACGCAAAAATTTTGATAATCGGCACTGGCGGGCTTGGAGCACCTGCGGCAATGTACCTTGCGGCGGCGGGCGTCGGTCATATCGGCTTGGTTGATTATGACACGGTAGATTTGTCTAATCTTCAGCGGCAAATTATTCACCAAACGGCGGACATCGGCAAGGAAAAAATTATTTCGGGACGCGAAACTATAAACGAAATGAATCCCGACGTTCAAGTTCATACTTACGACGAACAAATCACTTCGGAAAACATTCGCGACATCATTAACGACCAAAATTACGACTTCATAATCGACGGCACGGACAACTTTCCCACAAAGTTTTTGATTAACGATGCTTGCGTCCTGCTGAAGAAGGCTTATTCGCACGCAGGGATTATTCGTTTTCAAGGGCAGACTATGACTTACGTCCCCGACCAAAGTCCGTGTTATCGTTGTGTCTTCCCGACCATGCCGCCGAAAGACGCCGTTCCGACTTGCCGTCAAGCAGGAGTTTTGGGCGTTATGGGCGGCGTTATCGGCACGATTCAAGCTACTGAAGCTTTGAAATATATTTTGGGTATCGGCGAACTGCTTACGGGTTACTTGCTCACTTACGACGCGCTGACAATGACTTTTCGCAAGATTAGAATTCCGCGTAACAAAAAATGTGCGGTCTGTTCAGACAATCCGACGATTACTGAGCTCGTCGACTATGAGCAACCGACTTGCAGTTTTGGAGCATGACGACATGATAATTTTGAGCAAAGACCAATTTGATTCGCTGGTTGAGCACGCGAAAAAAATTTTACCGAACGAAGATTGCGGACTTTTGGGCGGCACAATTTCGGGTGACGTTAAAACCGTTGAAAAAATCTACTTCCTCACGAATACCGACGCAAGCCCCGAACATTTTTCAACGGAACCCGCCGAACAATTCGCCGCAGTTAAAGATATGCGCTTAAACGGTTGGCAACTTTTGGGAAATTTCCATTCGCACCCGAAAAGCCCTGCACGCCCGTCAGAAGAAGATAAACGCCTCGTCTTTGATACAAAGTTGAGCTATTTGATTTTGTCGCTTGAAAAGGAGCCGACATTGAAAAGTTTTACCTTTGACCGCGATAAAAATATTTTTCCGGAAATGATATTGACGGCGGAGCTTGCCAAAAAGTTGGAGCGGTTGAAAAATTATCTGCGCGGGCTGGGAAAAGTGGCAGTCGCTTTTTCGGGCGGCGTCGATTCAACTTTCCTGCTTAAAGTCGCGCACGATACGTTAGGCGATAAAGCCGTAGCATTGACGGCGGCAAGTGTATTCGTTCCCTACCGAGAACTCGACACGTCAAACAAATTCTGCGCGGAAAATGCGGACGTTTTGAACGTCGAAGGCGTTGCCAAAAATCCCGTCGACCGCTGTTATCTTTGCAAGCGTGCGCTGTTTGAAAATTTTCTGCGCCTTGCCGACGATAAAATTTTAGTCGAAGGCTCCAACACGGACGACGCGAGCGATTATCGTCCCGGCATGAGAGCTTTGGCTGAACTCAACGTCAAAAGTCCGCTCCGTGCCGTCGGCTTAAGCAAATCTGAAATTCGCGAATTATCAAAAGCAATGAACTTGTCGACGTGGAATAAGCCGTCAATGGCGTGCTTGGCGTCTCGAATTCCTTACGGCGAGTCTTTGACGGCACAAAAACTTTCGCAGGTGGAAATGGCGGAAGGATTTTTGTTAAGTGCGGGATTCAATCAGTTGCGCGTGCGAGTTCACGGGAAAATTGCGCGGATTGAAGTCATGCCCGAAGATTTTCCTAAGCTTTTAAAAATTCGAGAGGAAATATCTGCGCGGCTAAAGGAGCTTGGCTTTGATTATGTCACATTGGATTTGCAAGGTTATCGAACCGGCAGTTTGAATATCGACGTGTGAAATTTTAGGAGAGCGATTAACATGAGCGTGAATTACAAAGAACTCAAAAAGGGCGGGTTCATGCGTCAACGTCAACAGAATTATTTTTCCATGCGGCTGAAATGTGTCGGCGGGCATTTCACGGCAGAGCAACTCGGCACTATTCAAAGCGTCGCAGAGAAAAGACAAAATTGATTTACGCCGAGACTATTGGCAACCCGAAACTTGATGTGACTGACATTTGCGCTTGCCGAACCTACTCACAAAAATAAAATGTTTCGACTTCCTGAACGCGTTTCGGATTTGATTGCCGACTTTAAACTTTTGAGAGATAAAACTGGCGATTTTATTCGTTGTACTTGGCGGCAAAACAGCGGTTTTCGGGATGGTCGTCGTTATCGTGTCGGTAAAAGTATTTTGCACAATAAAATTCACGCCGTCATTAACTTTTGAGCCAACAACTTTAGATAAAGAACCAATTTCCCCAGCTAATGTGACCGTATTAGTTGCATCAGCCATTTTTCCGAGAATGTTACCGGCAACTTCGCCAAATGCGCTTGGAACTTCTTTAGTTATCGTCTCCATAGGAACCGTCGTAAATTTTTATGCCATCGGTAACTCTTGATTTAGCCAGAATTGCATGTTCCGTGACGAATTTATTCAAGTTATCAACGAAAATATTATAGCCGCTCCGTTCAATCAGTTCTGTTTTTATTTCTTCGTCACTTTCATCGAGCGCGGAAAAATAATCCTCAGTGCTCAAAAACGAGAGATATAAATCATTTGGCGTATAAGACTCAATAACTTTAGTTAAATCGTTGGCAATGACTTTCTGTTGCTCGTCAGTGTTTCCGAGATTTGTTCTATCCATTTTGTTGACAACGAGAATCATGTTAGCGGCTTGTCTGTCGACCCCTTCCGACGGATGAACTCATTATCGTTTCAATCCGCATGTGTCCTACCCTTTCCCTATCAATTGTTAGTAAAAAAAAATCTGCGGACGCATCATCCGCAGAATATGAAAACAATCACCATTTGATTACATTCGTCATGTTTTTAACAATCGTCTTCTCTAGTCTTAGTACTCATTTGTTGGGTGTCGACAGACGTGCTCGGAGCAAGTGAGACAGCTTCCGCCGTTTGCTGATCCGCTGCTTCTGCAAAGCTAGTATTAGCGAACGCACACATCCCCGCGCAGATTGCCATTGCGATTAAAAATTTTTTCATCATTAACACCTCCTTCTGTAACACGTCGACGAAGCCGAGACGAGACGAACACGGAATATTTTTGGAACATGCGTCTACCGCGTCATCTTCAAAATCTAAAATCCACACCGGCAAGGAATGAACGACCGGGCGAAGTATAGACACTAGTGCCATTTTTACCATAGTAAGAGTAATTTTGATTGGTAAGATTATTGAGCTTTAGATAAACCGTCGCATTATCGTGAACTTTGCAGTTAACATTGAAATCCAAAACAGCATATCTGGTAGCATCAAAAGAACTTGAATTTAACCCGCCGTGTCCCATAATGCCGAGCAAATTAGCTTGCCAAATGCCATGTTTATAATGAACCCCGACTCTGTAAGAGTTTCTCGGTTGAGTAAATGAGCCGCTGGCGTTAAACCCCTCGATGTCTACTTTAGTGTAAACATAACCGAGATCGTAGCTCCAATCACCGTCAATTTTTTGTTTAAAAGTTGCTTCCACGCCGCGAGATTTTTCATTTTTGACATTGATGAAGTGACCTTTACCATCAGCACCCTCTTCAACATCTATTGCATCATTTAAGTCAACGTAGAATAAGTTCACATTCACACTGCTCTTAGAGCCGAAATCATGCTCGATACCCAAAATTTCGGTATGCCCCTTTTCCGGACGCAAATGAGGATTACCTTCGAGATCGTCTTGATGAACGTACAATTGATAAGGCGTAGCGGCTTTATAGACGCGCCCCCACGAAGCGTAGACTTTTGTTTGATCGTCCATTCTGTAGTTCACTGCCAATTTTGGAGACCACTGATGTCCGAATTCACTGTTATTGTCATAACGTGCGCCCGGAAGGACTTTCCATTTTTTACCCAAGCTTATCGTATCTTGTAAATAGGCAGCGCGGTTAATTGTCTTTCGATTATCATAACCCCATGACCAATGCTTCGTACCCATCTGATGCCACTCAAGACCTGTAACGATTTTATGTTGTCCGAATATCCAGCTGTTCTGATAATCAAGACCTTGTGCACGGAAACTAGAAACTCTGTTGTCTCCAACTTCGGATCTATTACGAGCTTGGTCATAACCGTTTCTGGCTTTATAATCGTTAAAATAACGCAACCAACCAGGAGTTTGAGAATTTTCTTTGAAATTGTATACCAGAGAAACGTTATTGTACAACATCGATTTATAGCGATCACCGTTTGTATATTCGTAGACCCTGTTGTATTTGTGAGCAACATGCTGTCCACTAAGTGTGAGCGAATTGCGTTCGTTGATTTTATAGTCCAATCTGACTGTAAGAGCATTATCACTAAGATCACTTTCACGTGAGCGAGAATTATATCTACGCTCGACACTGCCCGGATAATTATAAGGCTTACTTTTATGAATGCCGCCTGTAACGAACCAACTGAAATCTCCGACTACACCTTGATTTGTCAGCTCATAGTTATGTTGATGCCAAGAGCCTGTGTTAAAGTCGAAAGTTGTTTCGTTGCGTTCACCTTTTTTGGTTACTATGTTGATTATGCCTGTAACAGCGTCACTACCGTAAAGCGCAGAGCCGCCGCCCTTAACAATCTCGATACGCTTAATATTTTTCATTGAGGGGATTGCGGACAGCTCCACAGTGTCGCGATAGTCCACACCATCATTATAAAGCTGGTGACCGTCTATCAACACCAAGACTTTTTCCAACCCGTTTACAATGGGAATGTCCACCCCTGCGGGAACGATTACGCCATTTACGTGATTTAATGCTTCTGCAATGTTTTGATAATGATTGGCTTCAATGTCTTTGTCGGTTATGGTTATTACGTTCGCGGGAGTCGCCCATTTGTTTACCGGTATACGATCCGCTGTAATGACGAATTGGCTGAAATCCAGATATTTCGGGGGAAATACTTCATCACCGTAAGCGGTTTGTTTCGAGGGCAATACTTCCTCTCCAACGGTTTGTTTCGGAGGCAATACTTCCTCGCCAGCGGTTTGTTTCGTGGGCAACGCTTCCTCGCCAGCGGTTTGTTCAGCGGCAAATGCGACGCTTGTCGGAACAAATAAATAGCCACTACTGCTTAAAGCTAACGCGAGTGCCAATTTCTTATGCATAGATAGTCGACCGGATGATAGCTTGAACATAATGTCCTCCTTTTACAAGTAGCATTACAACATTACAATTTTTGCTTAGAAATTTCCAAGCTCTTTTTGAAATTTTCATTAGTCGGATCCAGTTCGCTTGCCTTCTTATATGCCTCGTATGAATTGGCATAATCCTCAGAGCCATCATAAGCAAAACCCAAACCTGCCCATGCCAGTGCGTCGGTTGAATTGATTTTAATTGCCTTTTTGAAACATTTCTTGGCATCTTCAAACTTTTTCTGGTCGTTGTACAAATATCCCAGTATAATCCAAGCACGTATGTTCTGGGGATCAAGCGAAGTAACCTTTTTGTAACTGTCAATCGCTTTGTCGAACTCATTCTTCTGACCGTATATATTTCCTAGGTTATACCAAACGCTTGCATGATTAGGATTTATACGCGTTGATTTCTGATAGAGCTCGAAAGCCTTTTCAAAATCTTTTTGCTTATAAAAGACGTTACCGAGATTAGCCAAAGGTACGTCATCATTGGGGGCAATCGCGATAGCCTTTTTGTAGTATTCAGTAGCTTTGGCATATTCTCCCAGATTGTTATAAGCAAGACCAATATTATTCCAAGCAGCCGCGTAGTCAGGATCGAGTTGAACAGCTTTACTGCCATACTCTATGGCTTTATCATAGTTTTTATTGTAATTGTAAGCATATGCCAGACCATTGTAAGGAACAGCGAAAGCATCATACAGTTCTATGGATTTTTGGAAACACTCCACAGCTTTCGCATATTGCTCTTGGTCGTTATAAATCCAACCGAGTCCAGTCCAAGGAGCCGCATATTTGTCATCCAATTCTATAGCTTTATTATACCATTTTATAGCCTCAGCCAAGTCACCTTTATTATAGAACTCAGAACCGCTCTTATAAAAATGTGAAGCAGTAAATTTTTCTTCGTTATGCTTGATAGCTACAGCAATTTCCTGCCGCTTATTTTCATCATCATTCTCTTCATACTGCTCTCGCAAATTAACAATTTCTGCTTCATTCTTTTCACGATAACTATCTTGATCTTTGCTCATTTTGACTTGGTCTTCAATTTTTTCCCTAGTGAAAGTAGCTATTTTTTGCATAAACTCTTCTGGGTCAATCCAAACCTTAGCGTGACATTTAACTCTGACAGTACTTTTCGTTCCTGGAATAGGCTCAATTTCCGGCTCAGAGTACTCTATTTTTAAGAAATGTGCAGATAAAACAGTTACTTGATCTTTGGTTAACTCATGATCCTTCATTTCAGATATTGAATGAACAAAAACACCAGCCTTCTCACTTGCGTTACGATAAGCTTCATCTCGAGCTTTTCGTTGTGCAACATCTATACTTTCTACGCCAGTATTGCCCATTTCACATTCGCCATAGCCTTCAAAAAGTCGCGGTTCAGCAAACGAAAGTGATAACCTTACACCTAAAAACATGGAAAACGTCATCACTATGATTAACAATCTGGATAAAGTAATTTTTTTATTTAAAGTCGTCATCTTAAACTATCGCTTATACATACATCACAGTTAACAGACTTAATCGAAAATATCATGCCCCAGAGCACTCGCTATGACAAATTAGATGCTCTTTTTGCCAATTTTATACTTCTCATCTTGATTGTTGATTCTTTAGTGTGAATACTACTTAACTACGTTGTAAATTTAAATGAAAATTTTTTGATCGAAGTGTTTACGGCGATCTGAATCCTTTAATTAAAGCTATGAAAGAATTTGAAAATAAATGATCAATTGTTGCTTCGCAAAATAAAAGCCCTTCGGCGGGACTGTCGGAGGGCTTTCTTAGTCGGAGCAATTTTTTAGTTAAAACCTACGGAAATTATCCGGTAGCTCGAATTTAATTGTAATCGGCGAATTCATATCGAGTATTCGTTTCAAAAAGCTGGGCTTGGGCGCGGTGTCGGTTACAGTAAAATCTTTTTCGTCGCCGTTAAGAATCTCTGTCATCAAATAGTTCAACGCGTCGTCCTCAGTGCCGAGTGCGTCGATAAGATTGTTTTCAAGAGCGGTGCGAGCATCCAAAACTCTGCCGTCCGCTAATTCTTCAAGATTAATTGCATTCGGGCGCGTGAGCCTTACAAAGTTAATAAATTCCTCGTGCGCCGACTTGACGAGCGTTTCAAGGTAATTTTCTTCTTCGGGCGTCATTTCGCGGAAGGGGTTGCCCAAATCTTTCATCTTGCCGGCTTTAATCGTCTTTACGGACATCCCCAATTTTTTCGAGAGCTCTTGGTAGTTCGGCAACGTCATAATCACGCCGATTGAGCCCGTCCAAGACAATGTGTTGGCAAAAATATAATTCGAGGCGGCGGCAACCATATACGCGCCCGAACAAGCACTGTCGCCAATCGAAGTGACGATAGGAACCTCCTGCCGTAAGCTGAGAACCAATTTGGATAATTCCTCACTGGTAGCAGCCGCGCCACCCGGCGAATTTATCTTCAAAAGAATGCCCTTGTAATTGTCTTTGTTCGTCTGCTTTACTTCAAGTAATTCTTCCTTCAACTTCTGGACTGAATTATCGCTACTGAATTTTGAAGCGTTGGAAGTTATTTCGCCGTTCAAATAGAGTTTCAAAATCTTTTTTTTACGAGATAAAATGCTCATGGATTAAACCACCTTACTGAAACAGATAAAATTTTAACAGCATAAATATTTTACCACAGCCGCGCAGATTTATCAAAGTCACGAAATTTTTCTGCGCGGCTTGTGTTTTCATGCAAAGTTCAATTATAATTGGCGGCAGGAGGGAGGCGAAATTTTGATTAAAAAACTCAGCGAACTGGCATTGCTCATCCCCGACGCCCGTATTATCGGCGACGACGTTTTGATTAGCGGCATTGAGCACGATTCGCGCAAGGTTACGGCAAATAATTTATTCGTGTGTATGGAAGGCGCACACGTTGACGGGCATAATTTCATACCGCAAGCGACGGCTAAGGGCGCAGTTGCAATCCTCACGGCGCGACAAAATTTTATTCCGTCCGAAAATACTTCCGCGCTGATTGTCCCCGATATGTTGAACGCACTGGCGGTTATCGTTCCGTATTTTTACGATTATCCTGCGCGGGCGATGCGAGTTATCGGAATCACGGGCACTAACGGCAAGACTACCACGACATATTTATTGCGGGAAATTTTTAAGAGCGCGGGCTTGACGGTCGGGCTTATCGGTACGATTCAAATTCTTATCGGCGACGAAAGTTTTCCCGTTCGCAACACCACGCCTAACGTTATCGATTTGCAACACATTTTAGCCGACATGCGCGATAAAAATATTCAAGTCGTCGTCATGGAAGTTTCGAGCCACGCGTTGGCGGAGAATCGAGTTGCGGGCGTCGAATTCGATACGGCGATTTTTACGAACTTGACGCAAGATCATCTGGATTTTCACGGGACGATGGAAAATTATTTGCGGGCGAAGTGTAAGCTTTTCGATATGGTTTCGCGGCGCGGTCGTAAGCAAAATAAAACTGCGATAATCAACGTCGACGACGCGGCAAGCGCAGAAATTCTTAAGCATTGTCTGTGTAAGAAAATTACTTACGGCGTCGAAAATCTTGCCAACCTGCGCGGAAATGAGCTTGAAATAAAATCCGGCGGCATGAACTTTAAGATTGGCGACGAACTCGAATTAAGTTTGCACATCACGGGGCTGTTCAACGTTTATAACGTGCTTGCGGCGATTGGCGCGGCGTTTACAGAAAATATTTCGCCCGAAGTTATCAAGAGTGCATTGGAAAATTTTAAAAGCGTGCCCGGTCGTTTCGAGAGGATTTTTGCCGACGTTCCGTTTGAAGTTATCGTAGACTACGCGCACACGCCCGACGGTGTAAAAAATGTTTTAGAGACTGCCGCGCAGATTGCTAAGGGCAAAATTATAACGGTGTTTGGTTGCGGCGGCGATAGAGATCATTCAAAGCGTCCGATTATGGGCAAGCTTGCCGCGCAATTCAGCGACATTGTTATTGCGACTTCGGATAACCCGCGTACCGAAGACCCCGAAAAAATTTTAGACGACATTGAACGCGGCATTGGCGATAAAATTCACGAGCGCATAATCGACAGGCGAGCGGCTATTTTTAAAGCGATTGAGCTTGCAAAGGCGGGCGACGTGGTTTTAATTCTCGGCAAAGGGCACGAGACGTATCAGATACTTAAAGATAAAACTATTCATTTCGACGACAGAGAGATTGCGCAGGAGGCAATAAGACAATGGATAAGTTAAGCTTAAAAGAAGTCGCGCAAGTTACGGGCGCGGAAGTAAATTCGGACGCTGAAATTTTTTTCGAGGGCGTCTCCACTGACAGCAGGAAAATTAAAGCAGGTATGTTGTTCGTCGCGCTTAAAGGCGAGAATTGCAACGGCGAATCCTTTGCTAAAGACGCGTTCAAAAAAGGCGCATTGGCAGTTCTCGTGAGTAAAACCGCTAAAAGAATTCCCGACGGCATCGTTTTGAAAGTCGACGATACTTTGGAGGCTTATCGGCAAATCGCCGGAGCTTGGCGCGACCGTTTCCAAATTCCGATCGTCGCAGTCACCGGTTCCAACGGCAAGACGACAACTAAAGATTTAACAGCCGCCGCTTTGAATGGCTTAGGGCACGTTCAAAAAACTTCCGGCAACTTTAATAACGAGGTCGGCGTCCCGATGACGTTGCTTGAACTCAACGATAGACATAAAGCCGCCGTCGTCGAAATCGGAATGCGCGGGCTTGGACAGATTGAATCGCTCGCCGAAGTTGTTAAGCCGACGATTGGCATTGTCACGAACGTCAGCGAGGCGCACATTGAACTTTTAGGCTCGATAGAAAATATCGCAAAGGCTAAGGGCGAACTTGTCGAGGCGATTCAAGCGGGCGGCACGATTATTTTGAACGCAGACAATCAGCACACGTTGGGAATGAAAAATATTGCGGGCGACGGCGTTAAAGTTTTGACTTACTCTTTGGATAAGGACGCGGATTTTGTCGCGAAGGACATTTTAATCGGTAGCGTGTCGACGGAATTTACTTTGGACTTTCACGGCAAAAATTATGATTTTGAAATCCCAATGCTCGGTCGCCATAATGTCTCGAATGCGTTGGCGGCGATAGCGGCGGGTTATGCCTGCGGATTGACGGTGCCCGAAGTTCAACGCGGCTTTTCAACGTTGACGACAACTAAAATGCGCTACGAAGTGATTCGGCGCGACGGCTTGACGATAATTAACGACGCTTACAACGCGAGTCCGGCTTCAATGCGTGCAGCGATTCGGACGACTTCTGAGGTTTATGACGGACGATTAATCGCGGTTTTGGGCGACATGTTGGAGCTTGGAAATATTTCCGAAAAAGTTCACAGGGAGATTGGCGTGGATCTCGTTGAATACAAATTCGACACGTTAATAACACTCGGAGAGCTCGGCAAGTTCATTGCGGCTGGGGCGCGTGATGCCGGTTTGAAAAATATTTACAGCTTCGACACGCACGAAGACGCCGCTAGAAAAATTTTGGAACTTGTCCGCGACGGCGATACGATTTTGTTCAAGGCTTCGCACGTCATGCACATGGAAAAAATTATTGAGCTTATCTGAGGGAAATTTTTAATGGAAAAAATTTTAATAGCGGGAGCAGTCGCGGCAGTCGTCGTGATGATTTTGGCTCCGATTTGCATACCGATTTTACACCGATTGAAATTTGGGCAGAGCATTCGCGAGGAAGGTCCCAAAAGTCATCAGAAGAAAAGCGGCACGCCGACGATGGGCGGGATATTTTTAATCGCGGGGATTGTCGCGGCGACGTTGGTTTTCGCCGATTGGAATGCGGAAATTTTCATCGCGCTGTTTATACTGCTCGGACATTTCATCTTAGGTTTTATCGACGATTATTTAAAAGTCGTCCGCAAGCACAATCAAGGTTTGCTCGCCCGATACAAACTTCTTGGGCAAATTATAATCGCAATCGTCACGACGTTTGTAGCAAGCGAATTGCTTACGAATTTCAGCCCGACGATTTGGTTGCCGATAATCGACACGACGCTTGACGCGGGGAAATTATATTTGCCTTTCATGCTGATTGTAATGGTTGGTGCGTCGAACGCGGTTAATTTAACGGACGGGCTTGACGGCTTGGCTTCCGGTTGCATGGCGATAGCGGCGAGTTGTTACGCTGTGATTTGTATATTGACGGGGCACGAAGACTTAGCGATTTTCTGCGCGGCGACGGTCGGAGCTTGCATAGGCTTTTTAAAGTTCAATTTCCACCCGGCGAAAGTTTTTATGGGCGACACGGGTTCATTAGCATTGGGCGGAGCATTCGCGGCGGTCGGCATTTTAACGCACACAGAAATTTTATTGGCGATAATCGGCTTTGTCTTCGTGTGCGAGGCGTTGTCGGTAATTTTGCAAGTCATATCGTTTCAGACGACGGGCAAGCGAATTTTCCGCATGAGTCCGCTACATCATCACTTTGAACTGGGCGGCTGGTCGGAAGTCAAAGTCGTGTTCGTATTCTGGACGGTCGGGCTTATAGCAGGCGTTATCGGCTTGGCGATGTTATGAGGAGTCTTTTTAATGGAAAAAATTTTAGTGATTGGCGCGGCACGAAGCGGCATTGCGGCGGCGAAAATTTTAAGCGAACGCGGCGCACAAGTAATTATAAGCGACAGCAAGCCGGAACTCGACATTAATCTGCGCGGCATAGAAATAAAACTTGGCAAACAAACCGATGAACTTTTGGATGGCGTTGATAAAATAATTGTCTCGCCCGCCGTCCCGATAAAAATTCCTCTGCTTAAGTCAGCGGCGAGTAAAAATATTCCGATTATCAGCGAGGTTGAACTTGCTTACGACTTAGCGAAGTCTCCAATCTGCGCGGTGACCGGCACCAATGGCAAGACGACGACAGTAACTTTGCTTGGACTTTTGCTTAAGGAAAAATTTTCTCGCGTCGGCGTCGGCGGGAATATCGGCGTGCCCTTGTCGGAAGTTGCGTTGGAAGTCGGCGCGGGCGGCTGTATCGCGGCAGAAATTTCAAGTTACCAAATGGAAGCGACGAAAAATTTCAAACCTCACATCTCAGCGATTCTTAACGTCACGCCCGACCACCTCAAACGTCACGGCTCGATGGAAGTTTATCAGCTCATGAAGGAGAAAATTTTTGCTCAACAAACCGCCGAAGATTTTTTGATTCTGAACTTTGACGACGAACGTACCCGCGAAATGATTAATCGTGCCGCTTGCAAAGTTTTATACTTCAGCAGGCAACGTGAGCTTAGCGAAGGCGCGTTCATAAAAAATAATCGGCTCGTCATAAAATTTAACGGCACTCACGAACTTTGCACGATTGACGAACTCGGAATTAAAGGCGGGCACAATGTCGAGAATGCTTTGGCGGCGTCGCTTATGGCGTATCTGGCGGGCGTCGAGGCTGATAAAATTTCTAACGTGCTGAAAAGTTTTCAAGGCGTCGAACATAGGATTGAATTCGTCAGAGAAATTGGCGGCGTGAAATATTACAACGATTCCAAAGCTACCAACACCGATTCGGCGATTAAAGCTCTTGAAACTTTTGCGGGGCATATAATTTTAATCGCGGGCGGCGACGATAAGGGCACTGACCTTACAGAATTTTTAAATCTCGTCAAGGAGCGCGTCGATTATTTAATTTTAGTCGGAGACGCGGCGGCAAGATTTAAAACCTGCGCGGTTGAAAATGGTTTTGCAGTCGAAAAAATTTTGGAGGCGGGCTATTCAATGGAGCGGGCAGTTGCGCTCGCCAAAGAAATTTCTCGTCCGCCGCAAGTTGTATTGTTGAGTCCTGCCTGCGCGAGTTTCGATATGTACAGCGACTTCGAGGAGCGCGGCAGAGATTTTAAGAGGATTGTTCACGCACTATGAAAATAATCGTATCGGGCGGCGGCACGGGCGGACACATTTACCCTGCGCTGACGCTCATTGACGCAATTAAAGATAAACGCCCCAACGCAGAATTTTTATACGTCGGCACAAAAAAAGGTTTGGAGGCTGACATCGTCCCGAAGACGGGCATAAATTTTACTGCGCTGAAATTGGAGGGCGGGCTTGAACGTCGCTTTACTTTGGAAAATATTTCTCGCGCCGCGAATGCAATTTGGAGTATAAAATCTGCCAGCGACATTGTAAAAAATTTTAAGCCGAATGTTGTCGTCGGGACGGGCGGCTACGTCTGCGGACCGATTCTCCTCGCCGCCAGCCTTATGAAAATTCCTACGTTGATTCAGGAACAAAATGCCGTCGCGGGCGTCACCAATAAAATTCTGTCCAAGTTCGTCAGTAAAATCGCCGTCGGCACTCGCGACGCCTTGAAAAATTTCCCAGCCGATAAGACGACTTACACCGGCAACCCGATTCGCAAGGAAGTCCTCGCCGCTAAAAAAATCGACGGGCTTAAAGAATTCGGATTCACCGACGATAAGCCGATAGTTTTAATTTCAGGCGGCAGTCGCGGGGCGCGCAGTATCAACAACGCGATGATTGACGTTTTAAAAGCGGCGGCCAAAAAAAATTCCGCGCAGTTCCTTCACGTCACGGGCAAGGGCGAATTCGATTCCGTCAAAGAAAAATTAGCCGACCTCGACGCGCCCAATATAAAAATTGTTCCCTACCTTTACAACATGCCGCGAGCTATGGCGATGGCTGACTTAGCAATCTTCCGCGCAGGTGCAACGGGCTTGGCAGAATTGACGGCGCGAGGCGTTCCGGCAATTTTAATCCCGTATCCTTACGCGGCGGAAAATCATCAAGAATTCAATGCAAAATCTTTAGTCGAGGCGGGAGCCGCTCGCATGATTCTCAATAAAGATTTGACGGCTGAACTTTTACAAAAAAACCTCGACGAACTCTTAGTCTCGCCCGAAAAATTAAAATCAATGGCGGCGGCAAGCTTATCACTCGGCAAACCCAACGCCGCAAACGAAATCGCGGACTTAATCTTAGACTTGACTTAGGAGGTAAAAATAACTTGAAACTTGACGGCTTGAAGAAATTTCATTTTATAGGAATAGGCGGCGTGGGCATGAGTGCGCTCGCTAAAATTTTGATTGAAAGCGGCTTTGAAGTCAGCGGCTCCGATGCTAAAGATTCTCCGACGCTCGACATGCTTAAAAATCTCGGCGCGAGAGTTTTCGTCGGGCATAAAGCTAAAAATATTCTCGACGATAAAGGCAACCCCGTAGAAGCGATTGTTTGCTCGTCGGCTATCCCCGCCGATAATCCCGAAATAATCGCGGCGAGTAAGTTCAAGCTCCCGAAGCTCCACCGCTCCGACATCAACGCCTATCTTCTTAACGCCAAGAAAGGAATTGCAGTCGCGGGCTCGCACGGGAAAACTACTACGACTTCGATGATTGGTTACGTTCTGCACAGCGCGGGCGTCGACCCGACAATAATAATCGGCGGCGAAAGTACTGACTTGGGCACGGGTGCGATTCTCGGCAAAAGTGATTGGCTTGTCACTGAGGCGGATGAAAGCGACGGCTCCTTTATCAAACTTAAGCCCGCGATAGCCGTCGTCACCAATGTTGAAGATGACCACCTCGACCATTACGGCACGATTGAGAAGATTCGCGCCGCGTTCAAAATTTTTATCGAGAATATCAAACGCGATTCGGGCGTTGCGATTCTTTGCTACGACAATGATAATCTGCGCGGGCTTGCAAAGGGTATCGACCGCAAAATTATTTCCTACGCGATTGATAACGAGGCTGATTATACTGCGCGGAACATTCGCACGACGACTAAGGGAGTTAATTTTGAAGTTGTGCACGGCGCGGATACGTTAGGTAAGATTCAGTTGGCGATTCACGGGCGGCATAACGTCTTGAATGCATTGGCGACAATCGCGACGGCTTTGGAGGTTGGTGTGAGCTTTGAACGCATTGCCGAAGGCTTAAGCAACTTTCACGGCGCGAAGAGACGTTTCCAAGTTAAAGGGCGTGTCAGAAATATTTTAGTCGTCGACGATTACGCGCACCACCCGACCGAAATTGCCGCGACATTAAAAGCCGCCCGCGAGACTAAGCCTAACAAAGTCGTTTGCATTTTCCAACCGCACAGATACAGTCGCACTCAACTTTTGCTTAAGGAATTTGGCGGCGCGTTTAAGAATGCCGACATGTTGATTTTGACTGATGTTTATTCGGCGGGCGAAGAAAAAATTGCGGGCGTGAGTGGCGAGTCGATTCTGCAAGAAGTTTTAAGCACGACTAATCAAGCGGTATCGTATATCCCGAAGCGCGAAAACATTGCCGCCGCAATTAAAGACCAGTTGACGGCGGGCGATTTAGTTATCACGATGGGCGCGGGCGATATTTACAAGACGGGCGAAGAACTTTTGGAACAACTTAAGGATTGGAGCCGGAAAAAAATTGTCGTCGTATGCGGCGGGACTTCTACGGAGGCGGAAGTTTCGCGGCGCACGGGTAAGGCTGTTGCCGACGCTCTCAAATCTAAAAATTACAACGTCGAACTTTTGGAACTTAATCCGCAGACTTTTGCCGGTACCATTCGAGAAAAAAATTGCGCGATCGTTTTCAACGCGGTTCACGGCAAATACGGAGAGGATGGTTTGATTCAAGGCACGCTCGATATGATGAAAATTCCCTACACGGGTTCGGGAGTGCTTGCCGCCGCGCTGACTATGGATAAAGTCGCCACGAAACATTTCTTGAACTCCGCGCAGATTTCTACGCCAAAGTTTACTGTTTATCGCGAAGTCGACAGGACAGAGGAACTTGCCGCAGACATTGAAAAGAAATTCGGCTTGCCCGTCGTGATTAAAGCCGCCGCGCAGGGTTCGAGTATCGGCGTGAGTATCGTTGAGCATTCTGAGGACATTGACGAGGCGATTGATAACGCATTTGCTTTAGGCGACGAGATTTTGGTTGAGGAATTTATTAAGGGGCGCGAGTTGACGGTTGCTGTTATGGGCAACGAGGACGAGGCGGAAGCTTTGCCCGTCATTGAAATTACCACTACAACCGGTCGCTACGATTATAAAACCAAATACACTAAGGGCATGTCGACGCACATTGTCCCCGCGCAGATTCCCGAAGAATTAACCGCCAAAGTTCAGAGCCTCGCGATTGCGGCGTTCAAAATTTGTAAATGCGCAGGCGTCGCTCGCGTCGATATGATGTTGTCGGAGGAAAATGTTCCTTACGTTATCGAAGTCAACTCGGTGCCCGGCATGACGGAAACTTCTTTAGTTCCCGACGCGGCAAGAGCGGCAGGCATTGAGTTCCCCGAACTGTGCGAAAAAATTCTTGGGCTCGCCGATTTTTAAAAGTTCAGCTTGGTGCAAAGGGGTGAAGTTATGGCTGTGATAAGGCGTCGGCGTCGACGAAGTTTAAGGCGATTCTTCAGAGGATTAATTTTTATTGTCGTAAGCGCGGCGGTGCTTGGTTTCTTTGTCTACGTGCCGTTCTTCACACTCAGCGAAATAAAACTTGACGGCGCAAAATATTTGACGGAGGAAGACATTCTGCGCGTCGGCGGCATTTACATGGGCGAACAACTTTTCCGTTTGGAGACTGACGTTGTACAAAGTCGCCTGTCGAAAGATTTACGCATTGAGGAGGTAAGCGTCCGCCGAAAATTGCCGCACACCCTCGAAATAAAAATAAAGGAGCGGCGACCGTTGGCAACAGTGTCATGCGATTACGGCTACCTCGATCTCGACCGTAACGGCGTGATTATCGACAGCTACAAAACTTTGAAGACGATGCAAATCCCGATGATAACGGGCGCGGCGGTTCGCGATTTGTATATCGGCGACGCGGTGGAGGATGAACACGTCAAAAAAATTCTCGACTTCCTTCAGCGGCTCGACGAGGAAACTTTAAATCTTTTGTCCGAAATTGCGATTGTCGAGTCGGATTATATCGTCATGTACAGCGCGACGGAGCGACCGGTTCAGATTCGTATCGGGAAATTGGAACGTCTCGACGAAAAGGCACGTCTCACTGAAGATTTCCTGCGCGACCTCGAAATGAATCCGCACGCCGTCGAATATGTCGATTTCAATTATACTGCCCCGTTCATCAAGTTGGCTGAATAAAAGGGAGTGAAAAATCTTGATACAAATAAAAAATCTGGAACTGAAACTTGGCAAGCGCGAAATATTTTCGGGCTTAGACTTAGAAATTGGACGCGGAGAGAAAGTTGGCGTAGTCGGCGGCGAAGGTTCGGGCAAGTCTACTTTGCTGGACATCATGGCGCGGCGAATCATGCCTTCAGCGGGCGACGTTAAAATTTCGGGCGAAGTTCATTCGGTCAACGGGAATGTCTACGCCGATTTTTCGGAAGTGCGCATGGCGGAGATGTCGGCGATTGAAAAACTTAAGCGGGCACTGCGCGGACTCAGCGATAACGATATAATTTTACTCCTCGACGAACCGACTAAAAATCTTGACGCGGATGGCGTCGATTGGCTGATAAAATTCCTAAACGAACACGAAGCTTTAACGAGCGTCATCGTCAGCAGCGACAGATATTTTTTGAAGGAAACTTGTTCGCGATTGATTAAGTTGGGCGACGAACAAATTGAGCCGATAAAAATTAATTGCGCGGAGCTTTTACCGCCGACGCCATCGGGCGCAGTTCCGGCTGTCCTTGAGGCGAACAGTTTACTTAAACACCGCGACGGCGAGCCTTTATTCAAAGATGTAAGTTTCACGATACGGCAGGGGCAAAAGGTAGCGTTCGTCGGGCGCAACGAGCGTAGCAAATCGAAATTGCTTAAGGCTTTGGCGACGGCTTATCAGAATCACGACACGACGGGCGGTTGTCAACGCGGGCGGTTAGAATTTTCTGACGGCGCGAAAATTTTTTACTTGCCGAGAGTATACACGGGCGCGGCGGCTAAGGCTGAGTTTGAAAAGTTAGCGGACGGCACGGCGAATTTTTTATTGCTTGACAATCCGACTGCCAACCTCGACTTGCCGACGATTGAGGCTTTGGAGAAAAGTTTGGCTGAATTTCCCGGCACGATTATTTTTGTCGACGAGGACAGAGAATTTATCCGCGCCATCGCCAATCGAATAATCGACATCACGCCGCAAGGTACGGTTGATAGAATTTCGAGCTACGACGACTTTTTGGCGAATGAGACTGTCAAGTTGCAGATAAAAGAGAAGTACAAGATTTAAGGAGTGGTTTCAATGGCAATGCGCGGGATTCGGGGCGCGGTTACGGTCGACGAAAATTCAAAGGAAAAAATTTGGCAATCTGCGCGGCATCTCGTCACTAAAATTTTATCGCTGAACGAATTGAGAGCAGAAAATATCGGCGCGATAATCTTTTCGACGACGGAAGATTTAACAGCCGCCTTTCCGAGCTCCGCCATAAGACAACTGCCCGCCTTGAGATTAGTGCCGCTGTTCGACACGCGAGAGCCTGCAGTTGAGGATTCTTTGGCGCGTTGCGTTCGCGTTTTAGTCTTGGCGGAAACCGATAAGGAGCAAAATAAAATTCATCACGTGTACTTGGGCGGCGCGAAAAATTTGCGTCCCGACCTTGACCAAAAGTAAACTTCAAATGATAAAATCAGCGTGTGTGTAAAATTTTTTTTGGGAGATTTTAACATGGCTTATCTCGGCGAAGAAATTAAAAAGTTGGGCTTCGGGCTGATGAGGTTGCCGCGACTCAACGACGAGACCATTGACCTTGAGCAAGTCAAACAGATGGTCGATTTATTCCTGTCGAAGGGCTTCACGTATTTTGACACGGCGTGGGCATATCCCGGCAGTGAGGACGCAATCCGGCAGGCGTTAGTCGAGCGTTATCCGCGTGAAAAATTTCAGTTGGCAACAAAAAATGCGGCGTGGATTAATTGCAAGACTCGCGAAGACGCAATCGCACAATTTGAAACGTCGTTACGTCAAACGGGCGCGGGCTACTTTGATTTTTATCTCCTGCACAATCTCGGCGAAACGCGTACGGAATTTTTTGAACGCTTTAAGATGTGGGACTTCGTCGCGGAGAAAAAACGCGAGGGCAAAATTAAACACGTAGGCTTTTCATTCCACTCGACGCCCGCTGAACTCGACGAAATTTTAACGGCGCACCCTGAAGCAGAATTTGTTCAGCTCCAAATAAATTACGCTGACTGGGAAAATCCTGCCATTCAATCGCGCGGTTGTTATGAAGTCGCTCGCAAGCATGGCAAGCCGATTGTCATCATGGAGCCGATTAAGGGCGGTATGTTAGCGAATCCGCCCGACGAAGTTGCCGCCGTCTTCAAAGCCGCAAATTCTGACGTGTCGCTGGCGTCGTGGGCGATTAGATTTGCCGCGAGCCTCGACGGAGTTATAACGGTTTTATCGGGCATGTCGACGCTTGAACAAATGCAAGACAACGTCGCCTACATGGAAAATTTCAAACGGCTTGATAAATCCGAACGGGCGACGGTTGAAGAGGCTAGAAAAGTTTTGGCGGGCATTCCGATTATCCCCTGCACCACTTGTAATTACTGCGCGAAAGTTTGTCCGCAGAATATCGGGATTTCCGGCTCGTTCACCGCGCACAATGTTTTTACGCTCTACAAAAACAAATCCTTTGCCGAAAATCAATATAAGTGGCTCGTCGAAATGCACGGCAAACAATCTGCCGGCAAGTGCGTAAAATGCGGCGCGTGCGTCAAAGTCTGTCCGCAACACATTAAAATTCCTGCGGAACTCGTTAAAGTTGCGGCGACGTTCGGCAGATAAAAAAAGACCCGCCGCAGCGAGCCCTTTAAAATTTTATTCAGTTAAGTTCATACGTTCAAGCGGCGTGCTTAAGTCCATGTGACCGGAGAGAGTTTCAATCTCTTTGCCGTCGACTAAAAATTTCACGCGCTTAACTTCTGGGAAATTGGTAAGCGTATCGACAATTGAGCCGATTAAAAATTCCTCGCCCGTCGAGCCGCCGACAAATCCTTTGGAAATATTACCGTCAAAATCAACCGTCGCCAATCCGTCTTTTACTGTGACGCCTCTGATTTCAGCATTCTTCGGGAAAATTTTCGTCAAGTTTTCTTCGTCGGGGTCGTCCATGAGAGTTTCGAGGGCGGCGGTATATTTATCTGTAGATTCGTCAACGATAATCTCGCGTTCAACTTCAACGAGCCGCATTCCCGAATCGTCGGGATAGTAAACTTTGACGTTCATAGACTGTTCCTTTTTTTCGTTAGCGACAGGTTTTTTCTCGGCTGGTTTAGTTGAAGGTTCGGGCGTAGACGCGGGAGCCTCCGGTTTGACTTCGGGCGGATTATCGGGTTTAACTTCCGGAGTTTTTTGAACGGGTTTAGTTGGCGGCGGGGCGGGTAGTTCTTCCGGCGGCGTTTTATCGCAACCCGCAGTAAACAAAAGCAGCGCGAGCATTGCCGGCACTAAAATTTTCTTCACGATTAATCAGATCCTCCTTGATTGAAATAGCGATTAACGGCGTTTGTGATTGCTTGCGCAAGCTTCTGCTGATAGTCATTGCTTGCCAATAATTTTTCTTCGCGAGGGTTGGTGATAAAGCCGAGTTCGATAAGCGACGCGGGGCATTGCGAATGGGTCATGACGTAAAATCTTGCCGCCTTGACGCCGCGATTATTCAAGCCGCCGAGTCTGGCGAGTTCTTCGTTAAGGAGACGGGCGAGGCGTGCGCCTTTGACGGCGGTTGGTGCGTGGAAAGTTTCCATGCCGTTTGCAGAGGCGTTGAAGGCGTTGCAATGGACGCTGATAAACAGGGCGGCGTTCGACGGAGCCTTATCGACACGCGCTTGAAGTTCTGTAGAATCGGGGACGCCCGGCGCGGCAACGTCAATATCGGTCGTGCGCGTCATAACAACTTGGTAGCCCGAATCCGTCAAAAGTCTCTGCGCTTTCAGTGAAACTGCCAGCGAAACAGCTTTCTCCGTGACGCCCGTCGGACCGACTGCGCCCGTATCTGAACCGCCGTGTCCGGGGTCTAGCACGATAATCTTCCCGCCAACGTCATAAATTTCCTGCGTCCAAACATTCTCTTGAATGAAAATTTTTTTCACGTCGATGACAATGCGGGCGTCTTTTTTTTCGGAACGATTGGCGGGCTCCAGATAAACTTTAACGCCGTCATCAATCGCCGAACGCAAATGGATTTGAACTCGCGTGTGGTTTATCTTAGTTTCGTTGGCGATAATTTTTTCGATTAAATCTTTTGCGTCGGGTTGAATTTGCGTGCCGGAAATGCGGCTTATTCTGCCCGCCGAAGTATTTTCAATGTTGATGTAAAGGAGCCTGTCGCGTAATTCGGTTGAAACGTCGTCAACGTAGAGTTGCCCGCCTTTGTAGGAAATTTCAATCCGCACGGTTTCGTTATCGAGGTCGAAGGCAGTTATCTCCGTGAGTTCGACAGATTTAGCTTGAGCCGTCTCCGCGCAGATTAGAATAAGCAACAGACTGAAACACGTTAAAAATTTTTTCAGCAACTTAATTCCTCATTCCTCGTTTCTGATTTCAATTTTAATCGTAAGGTAGTCGCCCTCGTTAGCGTCTTCGGGTAGGAAATCAGCGGGCAAAACGAATTCGCGGAACTCGTCTTCTTCCTCCTCGAATAAGAAAACCGCCGTCGCCGAGCCGTCTTCCAATTCCTCGATTCTGTCAAGGTAAGCTGTTATTTCTTTTTGTCTTTGTGCTTCTTCGTTATCCATTTGTCTAACCAATCCTCCTTTTGCTCAGGCTGAACGGAAAAATCTTTGCCGTCGCTGATTATCGTGATTGTGCCGTTCCAACGCGTGCAGTAAATATTTTTCTTGTCAATGCCCGCCGCCAAATAATTTTCAAGCGGTTCAAGGTGCGGGTGCCCGTAAGTATTGCGACGTTCCTCGACGGGACCTGCGCTGATTAGGACGACACTGGGATTAACCGCCGCGATAAAATCTTTTGTAGACGCCGTGTAACTGCCGTGATGCCCGCTCTTCAACACGTCGCATTTTAGAGCTTTAGTCTTATTATTTGTTAAGAGGGACGCCTCGACATCTTTTTCCGCGTCGCCGGTGAACATCATGGAAAATTTTTTGTAAGTGAGTTTGCCGACGACGGATTCGTTATTGGGGTCGGACTTCCAGCCGCCGTTATTGACAGCTTCGACGAGTTCAGTTGTCGGGTAGAGGACATTGAATTTAACGCCGCCGCCGAAGTCAAGAGTATCGCCCGCCTTCAAGCTTTGATGAGTAATTTTTTTAGCGTCGATAGCCTTCAGATAACTTTTATACAGCGGGGAATTTGACGCAATGCCGTTGTCGTAAACTTCGGCGACAGAAATTTTTTCAAGGTAAGGATTCGCGCCGAGTTCCTTTTTACTGGGGTTGATTAAAGCCTTCGCGCTACCGATATGATCTGCGTGGGGGTGCGTCAAAATAAGTTTGTCAATCTTCGTGACGGAAAGTTTTTCCAGTTCCTTGACTAAAAGGTCGCGTTCGTCGGTATCAGAGGTGTCGATAAGAATTGTTTGCTTGCCGGTTTGAATTAAAATCGCGTCGCCCTGCCCGACATTCAGCATGGAAATTTTTAAATTGCCTTTAACGTCCTGCGCGGGAGCCGCTTCCGCTTGAGTTTCTTCCTTGACTTCGGCTTGTGGCTCCTCCTTAGATTGTCCGCCGCAACCTCCGATTAGGAACGTCGCCAGCAACAGTACTGCTAAAAAAATTTTCTTCATTGAATCATCCTCTCCGCTCGTTTTTATAGACAATGTAAAGCCTAATCAGTTTCATAATCGCCCACAAGGTGAACGACGCGCTGTAAATCTTATCGAGCAACGACAGGTTATTATAATCAAAATTGCTGAAAAGAAATACTGCCGCCAAGATAATTAATCCGTCGACTTTGTCAAACGCCTTCTTTAAAATGTTCATGATGTCCACGTCTCCTTTTTTACGCAGATTATATCATGTTTATTTCAGGTTTGATAGTAGGGCTTGGAAAATTTTTATTGAGATTTTAATTTCCAGCTGATATATTCTAGAAAAAAGTTGGGAGGGGTTCGCCATGTTTATGAAAAAAATTTTAGCCGCGATGATAGCGACGTTAATTATTTGTTCGATGAATTTTTGTGAGGCGTCGAAAAAAATAGTTGCGGTAATGCCGCTGGAAAATATTTCGGGCTACGACGAGGAAAAAGTCGCCGAAATTATGACGGAGCAATTAATCGTAGCGATTCATTCAAGCGGAATTTATACAGTCGTCGAACGTGCGCAACTCGGCGCGGTGCTAAAGGAGCAAGGGCTTCAGAATATCGCCGTCAGTTCCGATAAAGCCGTCGAATTGGGCAAGTTAAGCGGCGCGGATTATTCAATGCTTGGCAAAGTTACAATGGCGGTTATCGAAAAAAATCCTACGTCAAGTGCGGTGTCGCAACTCACGAGTATTTTGGGGCTTGAAGGCATCGGGGACATGGCGGGAAGTTACGTTCACAAATTCAAAGGCAAAATCGCGCTAGAGTTCCGATTTGTCGATAACACGACGGGCGAGATTATTATCGCTAAGACGGTTGAAGGAATTAAGAGCGGCTCAAGCGTGAATGCCGCTTTCAATAATGCTTGCAAGGCGGCGGCGGATAATTTTCTTAGCGAACTCGACAGCCTTAATCCATTGCGCGCTCGAATCGCCGAGATTTACGGCTCTGATATTTACATTGATTGCGGCGCGGAGGCGGGCGTTCGGCTCGGAGAAATTTTTATTGTTGCCCGCGAGACCGACCCGATAATCGTGAACGGCAAAATTGTCGACATGAAACAAAACAACGTCGGCAAGGTTAAAGTCGTCGAAGTTCATCAAGATTACGCTGTTTGTCGGGAAGAAGGGCTTTTGAACGACATCAAGAAAGGCGACGTGGTTAAAAGGAGTTGAGGACATGAAAAAATTTTTATTAACATTGCTGGCGTTGCTGATGATTTTTAGTGCGACGGCGTTGGCAAAAAATGTTACAGTAACGGGCACGGGATTAACGCCTGTCGACGCGGAGAATGATGCGCTTCGCGTTGCTGTCGAGGATACTGTCGGAATTTTAGTTGACGCGGAAACTTTGGTTCAAAACAGCATGTTAATCAGTGACGAAATTTATACGCAGTCTCGCGGCTTCGTCAATGAGTACAGCGTTATAAGTCGCGAACAATTTGCGGGCGGTTGGCGCGTAACGATTAATGCTACCGTCGACGACCAACCAAATTCAAAACTCATGAATGAACTGACGCGGCTTGGGATTATCAACGTCCGGCTCCGCAACCCGAAAATTGCCGTCTACGTCCCCGAACAGCATTTGAATTACAATGTTAATGGTTCGGGCGGCGAAGTTGCGATTGTCAAGACGCTCCTCAACGCGGGCTTTTCTAACGTTATCGAAGTCGGCACGGGGCTCAGTTATCAAAATCCTATGGCGATGAATGCCGCGCAGATGAAGTCGGCGGCTGAAAAATTCGGCGCGGATATTATGATTGTCGGCGAAAGTTTCAGCGAGGGCGTCGGCGATATGGGGAATTATTTGCCGGGCAATCAGCGTACGAATATGCAAGCTTGTCGGGCTCGCGTCGAAGCAAAAATGTTTATCGTCAAGACGGGGCAGATTATCGCGGCAGACGGGCAATACGGCTCGGCTTACGACAATTCGCAGGCAATCGCCGCTAAAAAGGCATTGAGCTCGGCGGGCGAACAAGTCGGAAATTATTTCGTCGAACAGATAACGGGCGTGTACACTTCGCGGCAAGGCGTCGAGATTATTGTTTACGGCGCGGACTTTTCTAAGATTAATCTCGTGCAGAGTGCGCTCGTTAAAAATCCCCGCGTCAAAAATTTAAATCTTTCCAGTTACGAAGGCGGGCGCGCTGTTTTCAATGCAAATTACGGCGGCTCTCCGCAAACGCTTTTTAATGAACTTCAAGCCGCGACGACTGCTAATTTAACGTTGCAATCGCTGGCTTATAATACACTTACAATTTACGTAAGATGATTTGGAGGAATTTGCATGATTGAAGTTGCTATCGGATTGGGCGCAGGCATTTTGATAATTCTCGCGCTGAAATTTTTTATCGAGTTGCCGTTCAAAATAATTTGGAACAGTATAATCGGCGCGGCGATTCTTTACCTCGTGAACTTTACGGGGCTTCTCATGATAAAAATAACTTTTATTCACGCGCTGATTGTCGGCGTCTTCGGCGTACCGGGATTAATCTTGCTTGCGATTTATCTGAACTTTATCAAATGAACTTGACAGGGTAAAAAGTTTTTATTACAATCGCGGCTATATGGCGGCTTGCCTGTGTTTCCATTAGCCCCGGACATATGCACCCACCACAAAAATATTTTTGGAGGAATTTTCATGAAGGATACGTTCATGGCAAAGGCGGGCAGCGTCGAGCGTAAATGGTATCTCGTTGACGCCGAAGGCAAAACCGTCGGACGCCTCGCCGCCGAAGTCGCTAAAGTTCTGCGCGGCAAAAATAAACCTGTATTTACTCCTCACGTCGACACGGGAGATTTCGTTGTTATTATCAATGCGGCTAAGGCTGTCTTCACCGGCAAGAAGCTCCGCAAAAAAGTTTACTTCCATCACACCGGCTATCTCGGCGGCGGCAAGTACGCGACTGCGGGCGAATGGATGCAAAAATTCCCCGAACGTGTTATTGAGCACGCGGTTAAGGGCATGTTGCCGAAAAATAAACTCGGCGCGGATTTGTTTAGAAAACTTCACGTCTTCGCGGACGGCAAGCACCCCTACGCCGCGCAGAAGCCCGAAGAACTTAAAATTGAAACGCGCTAAGGAGAGAATATTATGGCACAAGTAAGTTACTATGGCACCGGTCGCCGCAAAAGTTCGGTTGCTCGCGTCCGCTTAGTTCCGGGCGACGGCAAAGTTACGATTAACAATCGCGCTATGGAAGAATATTTCGGCTTGAAGACTTTGGAGCTGATAGTTCGTCAGCCGCTCGTCTTAACCGAGATGAATGATAAATACGACGTGATAGCCAACGTCAAAGGCGGCGGCACCACCGGTCAAGCAGGCGCAATTCGTCACGGAATTACCCGCGCACTTATGGAACTCGATGCTGACCTTCGCCCCGCACTTAAAAAAGCCGGCTTCGTCACTCGCGACCCGCGTGAAAAGGAACGTCGCAAATACGGGCTCAAAAAGGCTCGCAAAGCTTCCCAATTCTCGAAACGTTAATCAAAAGTTTTACATAAAAAAACTCCCGCTAATTTCGACGGGAGCTTTTTATTTTCAAAGTTCATTATCCGACAAGTCAAACTTATGACGGTCTAAATAATTCATCAAGCGCAAATCGCCTTTGTGATTAAAATTCACGTCGTAATAATCGGCGTCATTGCCCTCAGCGTAATCGTAAGCCAACTGCTCAAAGTGTTTTTTATTAACTTTAAAGCCAAGATTATCGCGCATGACATCGCCTAAGCGTTCGGCGTTGGGAATCAGATAGCTGACATCGTTGATATACTGCAACCAGCCGGGCACGACGCCCGTTTTAATATTGTCTTTTGTCTCCGCGTTTTTAAGAGAACCAGCCGCCGCTAACATTTCGCCCGAAGTTAAATCCGTATCAATCGCCTTAACCGCCACACTCAACAGCTCAGGAATTTTAATCAACATTGACGGCTCGCTTAATCTGTCCGCGCAGGCTCTCATAAAAGCTTGTTGACGACGCACACGCCCGACATCGCCCTCAGCGTCACGGAAACGCACGAATTGAATCGCTGTATCGCCATTGAGGTGCCGACGCCCTTGCTTTAAATCAATAACAAGCCCATCATCGTCCCAGGGGTCTTCGTAATACATATCGCGCTCAATGTAAACATCTACGCCGCCCATTGCGTCAATAACTTCAGCGAAACGCGCCTTATTAATCGCGACGTAATAATCAACTTCAATGCCGAGAAATTCCTCGACGGTTTCACGCGCCAATTTCGCGCCGCCGTATGCATACGCCGCATTGATTTTTTGGTAACCGTGACGGTTGATATAAACCATTGTATCACGCGGAATCGTCAACAGCGACGCCTTATCCTTTGATAGATTCAAAACCATCAGCGTATCGGAGCGTCCCACGTCGTCTTTGCGTTCGTCTATGCCCATTAACATTATCGTTGTCGGCTTTTGGAAGGTCGGCAAAACTGCTTCAGATTTAAAGTTCGACGACAAATCGTCTTTGAGCCGCGTGAAGTCCGAATTGAATCCCATGTGAGCTAGCGAACCCGTGATTATGAATAAACAAATTATGAATGACCAAAATAATTTCCGATTGCGCATTTTGCTTGTGAACTCCCGCCGCCTTTCCTCCAATCGTTCGCGCATTTTTATCACCTCCCCTCAATCAAAATTTAAGGGAAGTTTTTAGCTTTGTCAAGTCAATCTCCGTTTTTATTTCGGGGTGCTTGCGCAGGAAATTTTGCTCGGCTTCCGGCGCGACGGTAAAATTTATCAGCCGTCCAACGCTTACAAAACATTTCCGCACAACCTTATCAATGTTCGGGTCGTTGATCGTCAGGCAAGCTTTTGAAACAACAGGCTCGCGTCCTCGATTGGCGATAAAATTCAAGTGCAATTCGACTTGCGGCTCATCTTCACCCGAATTATAGTAAACGCCCAAAGTTTTGTCGGCGTAGGGATTCAAAACATTAAAAAGCACGTCCATTAGCATCGACAAATCCATTTTCTTTGGATTGAATTCGATTTCGACGCTCGGAACTTCTTCAATCGTCTGCATTTCGGGATTTATGTAGCTGTGAACATTCCGCGCAGATAATTTCCCGATTAAAACGCTCACAACGCCCGGCAAGTCTCTAAAAATCTCCTGCAGTTCACGAACGTTGCCGCCGCTGAAATAAATTTTTTTAGTGTACAAGTTCAAGCCTCCCCATTTCCGAAAAATAATTCGAGTCGTGCGTGATGATTATCAGCGTGCGATTTTTTGTTGACGCTATCAGATTCGCAATTAATTTTTCTGCGCGGGCTTTGTCAATTCCTGCCGTCGGCTCGTCCAATATCAAAATTTCTGCGTCTTTAGCCAGTGCCAACGCGATTTGTAAACGATTTCGCTCGCCGCCAGATAAATTCGCGCCGTCCTCGCCGATTGTAGCGTCTATGTCAAAATTTTCAATCCCGACAACTCTTAACGCCGCTAAAATTTCTTCGTCGGAAATATTTTCATTTAGCATTTCAAAGTTAGTGCGTATTGAACTCGAAAAAATGTAATTCGTGAACGTAGAGGCAGATATTTTCCCGTTAATCGCTATTGTGCCGCCGTCAGGCGCAAAAAGTTTCATCAAAAGATATAAAAGCGTCGTTTTACCAGCACCACTTTCTCCTACTATCGCTATTTTCTCGCCGCGCTCAATCGTCAAATTAAAATCATCAAAAATTTTCTCGCCGCCATAGCCAAAACTTAAATTTTTAATCTCAATCGCTTTATCTGTAGTCAAAATCTGCGCGGGAGCCAAACTTTTCATCTTTTCATCTTTTAATCTTGTAATCTTCTTCCAAGCCCTTATCGCAGGCGGTATTTGAGCAAAAATTTCCAACGTCGCTAAGAAAATTAAACTCCAAACAATTAATCCGATTGTATCTGCTACCTCTGATACTTTTAACAGAATAAAAAAAAATCCCGCCGCATTAAAAACCTTAAAAGCCGTGTCTAAATTGATTTGCCGCGTCGTTAGTCGTAAATTTTCCTCTCCAAAACTTTTTGCCGCCTTGTCAAGTGACTTTATCGCAGGTTCAGTGCCGAAAATCTTTAATTCGTCGCGCCCGTCATTGAAATCTAAGATTTTTTCTCGATAATCCGAATCATCTGCAGGTTTTATGTCAATCTGCGCGGCTAAAATTATGTTCAAGATAAAAATCAGCGGAAAAATCGGTTCGCGCAAGAAATATGTTAATAAAATCGTAACCAATGCGGCTGTTGACAGCGGCAAGACTACTCGCGGAAAGAAATCTTTCAAAAGGTCGGCGGAGACGGTTAAAGAATGTAAAAGCTCTCCTTCGTGAGTGCGTCCAGACTTGAGCGGCAAGATTTTTGCGGCTTGAAAATATAATTTGCCGCGCAGTTCGTCCAAAAGTTTGAAAATTATTTTGTGCGAAATGAATCGGTCGGCGTAACGCAAAATTGCGCGCGAAATTCCTGCGGTTCGGACTAAAGTTATGGCGATTGACAGCGAAGAAAGCGGCGGATGCAGTGCGGCGGACGCGATTAGCCATGCTGACGACGCCATTAATAAAATTTCGCTCAATGCGGCGGAGATATTGGCTAAAATCGCTGGTAAAAGTCTTTTCAGGCTCATGAAATCACCTCAGAGCAAACTTTCAACTCAAAAATTTTTTATTTTGAACGCTTGACAGTCCGTTTTTTTTTTTTATAATGTCTCCGCCAATATTCCAGTTTTACCAACTGTATGGCGGAAAAATCTCGTCTTGAACGTAAGCGGCAGGATTTTTTCGATTAAAAGTATCTGGCACGTCCAAACCTCGCTCATAAGAACTTTCTCCGATTAATTTCGGAAATTTTTTTTAATCCAAATTGACTTTACCGAGTTTACCTGCGCGAAATTCAGATAGAATCATACGCAAAGCTTTGTCGGTGTCGATGATGCCGCCTTTTTTTATGCAACCGCGTTTCAAAGCGATTTTATTTAGCAATTCGTGCCCGTCGCCTGAAATTTCGATTTTATAGCGTTTAACGAGACTATTAGGAAATTTTTCGGCTAAAACTTCCAAAAGTTTGCAAACAATCTGCTCCAAGTCGTGAATTTCGTCGCTGATAGCATAAATCCACGATAATTTTAGCGCGACTTCGGGATTATCGAACTTCGGATATAAAATTCCCGGCATATCGAGTAAATCTAAGCCGTCAGCGATTTTAATCCACTGTTTGGCGCGAGTGACGCCGGGTTTATTCTCAATTTTGGCGTGATTCATCCCCGCAAGCCGATTTATGAGCGAAGATTTGCCGACATTTGGAATACCGACAATCATAGCGCGAGCGGAACGAGGTTTTGCGCCGAATTTGGCAAATTTATTGGTTTTGGACGCCGAAATTGATTTAGCGAGCGCGATAAGCTGTTTAATGCCCGAACCTTTGACAGAATCGACGGCGACGGCTTGAAAATTATCATCGCGGAACTTTTTGAGCCAAAAATCGACGTTCGCGGCGAGGTCAGCCTTATTTAGGACGATTAAGCGCGATTTATCACCTAAAAGTTCGCGGAGCATAGGATTTTGACTGCTGATAGGGATTCTTGCGTCCAAAAGTTCAATTACGAGGTCGACGAGCGGTAAATTTTCTTCGATGAGGCGTTGAGCTTTCTTCATATGTCCTGGAAACCAATTCAGAGCAGAGTTTTGCATAAAAATCACCTTCCGAACATGAAAATTAGCCGCGAGATTAAAATTTCCTGCCGAAAACATTTCAAAGAAATATTGACAGCCCGTTGCCTTCACGAATATAATATCCGCCAAATATGTTTTGGAATTACAGGAGGATTTACATGAAGAAAAAATTTTTGGCGGCTATCGCGGCAGGATTAATCGCTTCCGCGCCTTTTACAGCTACAAATGCGGCTCCCGCGCAGGATAAGGAGACGATTTACCAAGTCGCGTTGCTTCAATCGCTTACTATGGGCTATTTTGACGGCTCCGTTACCGTAAAAGACTTGAAAACGCACGGCGACACCGGAATTGGAACTTTCGAGGGGCTTAACGGCGAGATGATTGTTCTTGACGGCGTTGTTTATCAGGCAAATCAAGATTGCAAGATAAATATCATGCGCGACAAGGATACCGTCCCTTTCTCGAACGTCACTTTTTTTGATAAAGATTTTTCCGTCAAACTCACCAACGTCGCTGATAAGGAATCACTTGAAAAAATTTTTAGCGAGCAAGTCGACAAGCACGGGCGCAACAGTTTTTATATGATTAAGCTTAGCGGCACGTTTAAAGAGATTTTAGTCCGCAGTGAGGCGGGCGCGAAAGAACCTTATCCGACTTTGGTCGAGGCTTTGAAGACGCAAAAAGAACTTACGCTTGAAAATGTTGACGGAACGATTGTCGGCTTGTATTGCCCCGATTTTATGAGTTCGCTTAATTCTACAGGCTGGCATTTCCATTTCATAACGGCGGATAAAAAACTCGGCGGGCACGTTCTCGGCTTGAATTTGGCGAACGGCGAGGCGCAATTCGATAAAACCGACGCTTTTAACATGAATGTTCCCAAGAAAAATAATTTCCACACGCTGAACTTTAACCAAGACTTGAAGGAAGACATTCGCAAGGCTGAACAAGACAGCGTCAAGAAAAATTAACAACATAAGCCAAAAAAAAAAGCCCTTCGGCAAAGTGTCGGAGGGTTTTTCGTTGATTTAAATCGTGATTTTATCTTTGAAGGCGGCAAATTTTTTCTCGCCGATGCCGCGAACATTTTTAATCTCGTCAATCGACTTAAACGCGCCGTTTTGCTCGCGATAATCGATAATCCTCTGCGCCAATGCCAAACCTATACCTTTAAGCGTGGCGAGGCGTTCGGCGTCGGCAGTGTTTATGTTGACGAGATCGCTTGAACTCTGCGCGGCGATATTTTGTTGTAGAAAAATTTCTTTGGTCGGAATGTGAATATGTTGCCCGTCGGAGAGCGTTTCAGCCAAATTAACGGCTTCGGTGTCGGCAAATTCGGTTAAACCTCCCGCTTTATTCACGGCGTCGACAAATCTTAAATCGCCTGTGTCTTCGAGTTCGACAACAGAAATATTTTTGACTTGCCCCGAAACGTAGACGCTGATTTTTTTTACGGGCGACGGCGGCGGCAATGCAGGCGTATCATCTTCGCTAAGACCGATTAAAAATAAAACAGCCAGCGCGACTAAAGAAGTTACTCCGAAGACGATTAGGAACTTTTTATTAAACATCGTAAGCGACGGGCGTAACGTCGAAAATCGGCTCAAGATTTTTCATCTCGTCGAGGACAAACTGCGGAATCGGATTGTCGACAGTCAAGACCATTAAATTTCTGCCCTCAATCTCCGCTTTGCCAACTTGCATACTTGAAATATTTATGTTGTGCTTAGCAAGAAGCGTTCCGACCGCGCCGATGACGCCGGGGCAGTTAATATGCGGGCAAATTAAAATTCTGGCGTGCGGGTCAACGTCGACGCGGAAATTATTTATCGAGACAATGCGCCCCTCGTTGCCAAAAAGCGTGCCCGTAACGATATTTCCGTTCGCAGAGACGGTTACAAGATTAGAAAAGTCGCGGGCAATGCCGGATTTAATTTCGGAGAGATGAATGCCTCTTTCCGCCGCCAAAATGTTCGCGTTTACGAGGTTGACATGTTCAAGCGCGGCACTCAGCATGCCCTTTAAAACTGCCGTCGAGATTAAACTGGAATTCATATCAGCGATTTTGCCGTTGACTTTGACTTGAACGCTGGAAATCGGCTCCTTGCTCATGCCCGTAACAGTTCTGCCGAGACGTTCACCCAAATCAAGGTAAGGCGCGAGTTTCTCAAGGATATGGCTTGGAATGTGCGGCAAGTTTACTGCGGTAGCGACGGGACGATTGTTCAGCGCGTCGAAAATTCCCTTAGCAACGTCAACAGAGACGCCGATTTGCGCTTCAACGGTCGAGGCTCCCAAGTGCGGGGTTAAAATTATATTCGACAAAGTTCTCAGCGGCGAATCTTCAGCGAGCGGTTCATTTTCGTAAACATCAATAGCCGCGCCCGCAATAATTTTTTCCGTCAACGCGGTTACCAAATCGGATTCGTTTATAATGCCGCCGCGAGCGCAGTTTATCAGTCGGACGGTTGGCTTCATTATTTTCATCTGTGGCAAGGCAATCATATCGCGAGTTTTAGCAGTCAGCGGCATGTGGACGGTAATAAAATCGGCAGTTTTAAATAATTCGTCAAGTTCAACGAGTTTGACGCCGAGATTTTTAGCGCGTTCCTCGCTGACAAACGGGTCGTAAGCGATAACGTTCATATCAAAGGATTGAGCGCGTTTAGCGACGCCCGCGCCGATTTTTCCAAGCCCGATAATCGCCAAAGTTTTATTTCTAAGCTCGACGCCGACGAATTTTTTCCTATCCCAGCCGCCGCTGTGCATAACTTGATTAGCTTGGGGAATATTGCGGCTTACGGCAAGCATCATGGCGAAAGTATGTTCAGTAGCAGCGATAGTATTGCCGTCGGGCGAGTTGATAACGATAATTCCGCGTTCAGTGGCGGCTTGCACGTCGATATTATCAACTCCGACGCCGGCACGCCCGATAATTTTAAGATTTTTGCCGCGCTCCAAAATATCAGCAGTAACTTTGGAAGCGGAACGTACAATCAGCGCGTCGAACTTCGGAATAACCTCCAAAAGTTCTTCGTGAGAAATTTTATCGCGGACTTCAACGTCGAAATTTTTTCTGAGCAAGTCGATACCCTCGTTGGCAATGCCGTCGGCGGCTAAAATATGATACATTGTGAATCAATCTCCTTTAATTGTTGTCGGCTGATTATAACTTTTAGCGCGGCAAATGACAATGTGGAAAGTTTTTGAGGCGGCAGAAAAAATTTTTTCAAAAAGTACTTGCCAAAATCCCAAAGGTGTGGTATATTGCGCTCCGTTGATTCGTGATTCGCTAGCTCAGTCGGTAGAGCACCTGACTTTTAATCAGGGTGTCCCGGATTCGAGTTCCGGGCGGATCACCAAAGCGGCGCCATCGTCAAGAGGTTAAGACACCGCCCTTTCACGGCGGGTTCGTGGGTTCGAATCCCGCTGGCGTCACCATATAGCGGCCCGGTAGTTTAGTTGGTTAGAATGCCGCCCTGTCACGGCGGAGGTCGTCGGTTCAAGTCCGATCCGGGTCGCCATTTTGTTTCCTGAAACTGAGGAGGAAGTGTCTTGGCTCTAAAAATAAAACTCGTCGTCTGGGATTTGGACAATACCTTATGGCGCGGGACTTTAGCTGAGGGAGATACTCCCGCTTTGATTCTTGAACGCGCAAAAATTATCAAGGACTTGACTGCTCGCGGCATTGTAAATTCCATTTGTTCCAAAAATAATTTCGAGCAAGCTAAAAAGGTTTTGGTCGAAATGGGCTTATGGGATTTTTTTGTTTTTCCAAAGATTGATTTCGCCCCTAAAGGACAGATGATTCAATCCATCTTAGACGAAATGCACTTGCGTGTCGTAAATACCATTTTTATTGATGACCAAATAGCAAATCTGCGCGAGGCTCTGTACTACAACCCAGAACTGAATGTTCTTCGCGAAAGTAATTGCGAACTATTTTTCAACTGTCTAATAAGTAGCATTGAAGGCGGACACTCACGTTTGGAACAGTACAAGCAACTTGAAGAAAAGACAGAAGCTAAGAAAACTTTCTCATCTAATGAAGATTTTTTACGTAACAGCGACATTCGTTTGGAATTTTTACCCGTCACAAATCGAGCTTTGTTCGACAGATTGTGTGAACTGACAGAGAGAACAAATCAGCTTAACTTTACCAAAAATAGAATGTCGCCCGATGAATTGCTTACCCTTTTAAAGGATCCAAACATTGAAACTCGGCTAATTCGAGCCACAGATAATTTCGGCGATTACGGGCTGATAGGATTTTATTCGCTTTATCAAAGGAACTTGATTCATTTTGTTTTCTCCTGCCGAATCATAAATATGGGCGTAGAACATTTTGTTTATCAGTATCTGGGTTATCCGAAAGTAAAAGTCGAAGGTATTACAGCGTCACAACTTTCACAGGATACGAGAATCGATTACATAAAAGTTGTAAACGGCTCTATGCACGAATTTGCAGAAGAATCTATTGAGAAAATTCTGACGGACGAATCACAGGTTAATATTTTTGCTTTGGGAGCTTGTGATTTGTATAATCCGATTGCTCATTTTTCTTTGCCGAATAATTATTTTCTATACGAATGTAACGTTTTTGTTGGTAATGAACGCGGCGTTAATGTCGGCACGGAATACATAAGATCGCAGTACGATATGACGGTTGACGAAAAAAATTTTTGCCGCCGCCATTTTTACAACTATACAAGGTCTAATGTCTTTAAATCGAATATTTTTGATGATATATGGGATTATGCCATTATTTCTTTTCACGACGATATGATTTACCAAGTCTACAAAAACAAGAAAAATCCCAACTTAAGGGTCGTTTTAAGTCCGGATAGAAAGTTTGGCTCCACAAGCGTGATAAACATTTCAGACGGAAAACCTGCAAGTTATGAACAACAACGCGCTTGGCTGAAGGATAATTTTGACGAAGGGCATTACATTACGCCCGAGAGATTTGAGGAAAATTTATTGTGGATTGCCGCGCAGGTGCCTAAGAAAACCAAAATCATTTTGATAAACGGTCCGGTTTTAGATTTTTTCCGTAGTTATTTACCGCATTGCCCAGAAGCCCGAAAACAAATTCTCACCTTGAATGAAGTTATCGCTCGTGTTTGCAATGCGCATAGAGAGAAATTTATTTTCGTTGACATTAATAAAGTGATTCGCTCGCGTGACGATGTAACAGATTATGTTTTTCATCTAAAAGCTCAGACGGCATTTAATTTGTTCATAGAAATTGCAGATGCTATAAAGAAAAATAATCCCCCCCCCGTACCATTCTCCAAAGCCTTGCATGTTGCATAAAGTACTTAATGGGCGCGAGGTTTGCATATTCGGGAAGAAACCTTCTGAGCTTATGGTCGCCTACTATGACTTGCTTTTGGGCGGCGTGAAAGTTTCGGCGTGCATTTACCATAAGCCTGACGAAGTTAAAACTAGTGAGATTAAAAATCTTGAACTCGATGTACTTGACTTCAAACAGTGCACTTTTAAAAGCGACAAATGTTATATCGTCATAGCTGACAATGATAACTACACGGAAATACGTGAGTTGCTCATCAAAAACGGCTATACTCCGCTGAAGGATTTTGTGCAATTTAAATCAGTGCCGTATAGAGGAATTTGGCAAGATAAAGAAAAGCTTTTCGATAATTAATCACAAGCTCGCCTGCGCGGCGGGCTTTTTTCGTGTCTTGCGTGGGAGAGCGGAATTGGGTATAATCGCCGCGTATCAAAATTTCTGAAGGGAGTTTTTATTAATGCCAAAACCCGGCAAAGCCTTTATTTTTTTCAACTGCGACGCCGATAAAAGCCAAGCCTCCATGAATATTTTTTACAACCGAGAAGTTTTCAAGGATACAAAAACTTCGCGGAAAAATCTTTGGAAGAGAGTTAAGGAAGAATACGGCGCGGAACGTGTGCAAATCGCAACAGACGACCTCAATACTGTTGAAATGGAGATAACTGAGGGCGACCCCGTCGCGGCAAGTAAGTACATTCAATTCGGCGCGATTCGGGCTTTCGATTGCTACTGAGGCTTAAACAAAAATAATCGCTAGACAAACGGCGGGGCTATGTGTATAATTGCATGAAAATATTTTGCAAGAGGAGGAGGCTCGTTAAGGGTCGTCCTCCTTTTGCGAGCGGAGCGCGAGTGGGTGGTGGCTCCAAATAAAAAATAAAAATAAGTGGGGAAGGAGGATATTGATTCACTCGTATAACGGATATTGTTTTGGGTTTTATGGTAAGGAGGTTTTAAGATGAGTGAAGGAGGAAGTTCGGCATTTGCCGTAGCGCAACAAATCGGTAAGTCGTTGTTCCTGCCGATTGCCGTGTTGCCGTTCGCGGGCGTGTTGTTAGGTATTGGTGCATCGTTCTCGAACCCGACGACTATCGCGGCTTACGGCTTGGAAAGTGCTCTTCATCCCGGCAGTGCGCTGTTTAGTTTCATGCTTATTCTCTCGAACGTCGGCGGAGCAATTTTCGGTAACTTGCCGTTAATATTCGCATTGGCGGTTGCTCTCGGTATGGCGAAAAAAGAGAAAGGTATCGCAGTTCTCGGCGCGGCAATTTTTTATCTTGTACTTTTGACTACGATTCACGTTTTCTTGGGGCTTGACGGCTCGATTCATGCTGACGGCTCCATTGACCCCAGCGTTAAAGAAGGCGCGATAACATCTGTGCTTGGTATCGTCACTTTGCAGATGGGTGTTTTCGCGGGTATCATTACGGGCTTGGTTGCGGCTGAACTTTGTAACCGTTTCTACAAAATGCAACTTCCGCCCGCGTTTTCATTCTTTGGCGGCACGCGTTTTGTCCCGATTGTCTGTATGATTTTCGGTACGGTTACGGGCGTCATTCTGTATTTTGTTTGGCCGTTCGTTCAGAGCGGTATCTTCGCACTCGGCGGCATAGTTCAAGCGGCGGGTTACTTCGGTACCTTCTTCTTTGGTTGCTGTGAACGTGCTCTTATCCCCTTTGGTTTGCATCATATTTTCTATCTGCCTTTCTGGCAAACAGGTCTCGGCGGCACGGCTGTTATCGACGGTCAAACCGTCATGGGCGCACAGAATATTTTCTTCGCCGAACTCGCCTCGCCGAACACGGAACATTTCTCGGTTGACGCGGCTCGTTTCTTAATGGGTAAATTCCCCTTCATGATGGCGGGTCTTCCGGCGGCGGCGTTCGCTATGTACACTTGCGCTCGTCCCGAAAAGAAAGAGGCGGCTGGTTCCCTGTTATTCTCGGTCGGCTTAACTTCGTTCCTTACCGGTATCACCGAGCCTATCGAATTTACGTTCCTCTTCCTCGCAAAGGAACTCTTCATGATTCACGTTTTCTTTGCGGGTTGCTCATTTGCGGCTTGCCATATCATGGGCATTGCAATGGGTACAACTTTCTCCGACGGTTTAATTGACTTTATCCTCTACGGCGTCTTGCCCGGTAACGATAAAACTAACTGGGTTATGATGTTGCCGTTATTCGCGGCGTTCGCGGTTATTTACTTCGTCACGTTTAAGTTCTTTATCATGAAATGGGATTTGAAAACTCCAGGTCGTGAAGCTGACGATGAGGAAGTAAAGATGATGTCCAAAGACGAATACCGCAAAGCTACCGGCGTCGGCGTTGCAGGTGGCGGCGCAGGTTCGGCGGCTCTTTCAAGCCTTACTCCTGACCAACAAAAATCTGCTACGATTCTTAGCGGTGTCGGCGGTGTCGATAACGTTACTGAAATTGACTGCTGCGCAACGCGTCTCCGCTTGACGTTGGTTGACGGCTCCAAAGTTAATGAAGGTATTCTTAAATCTACAGGCGCGGGCGGCGTCGTTATCAAAGGCAACGCTATCCAAGTCATTTACGGACCGAGCGTCACGATTGTTAAGGCGAACTTTGAGGAATTCGTTGAAGACATCCGCGCAGGCAAGATTGACCGTTCGATTCTGGAAGGCGCAAGCGGCGGCGGAGCTTCTGCGGCGCCTGCTGAACCTGAAAAACCCAAGATGAAAGACGGCGTATTTGGCGCGCACTTGACGGGTAAGATGTTGCTTATGAATGAAGTTCCCGATGACGGATTCTCCTCTCGTGCAATGGGCGACGGTGTTGCTGTCGACCCGACCGAAGGTAAGTTGGTTGCTCCGGCTGACGGCACGATTACGCTTATCTTCCCGACCAAACACGCAGTCGGTATGGTTACGCCTGACGGCGCGGAATTGCTCATGCATATCGGTATCGATACCGTCAAACTCAACGGCGAGAACTTCGAGGTTCACGTCACTGACGGGCAGGAAGTCAAACGCGGCGACCTCCTCGTCACGTTCGACATCAAAGCGATTAAGAAGGCTGGCTATCCTGTCGTCACGCCGCTTATCGTCACCAATTCTTCCGCTTACGGCACTGTTCGTCCGCTCAAGACCGGCAACGTCAAAGCGGGCTCCGATGACTTGCTCGAGGTTCTCGGCTAAGTCGTTCACGTTTCAAAGTTTCGAGTGAATAATATCCTTCCTTAAATAAAAACCCGTCGAGGATTTCGGCGGGTAATTTTTTATGCTTTGATAATCGCGTCAATCTCTTTGAAAAGTTCGGCGACAAGTTCAGCTTCGGGGACTTTGCGGACGATAATTCCTTTGCGGAAAATAATCCCCTCGCCGTCGGCTCCGGCAATTCCAACGTCAGCAGTACGCGCCTCGCCGGGGCCATTCACTACGCAACCCATTACCGCGACCGTCAGTTTTTTATTCACGGAAGAAATTTTATCCTCAACCTGCGCGGCAATTTCAGGAAGATTAATCTTAGTGCGCCCGCAAGTCGGACAGGCTATAAACGTAACTCCGCCGTCACGAAGTCCAAGCGACTTTAAAATTTCCTTAGCAACTTTAACCTCGATGATAGGGTCGCCCGTCAACGAAACTCTAATCGTATCGCCAATGCCCTCCGCTAACAACGCACCGATTCCAACCGCCGACTTTATGACGCCGCTATTAACCGTGCCCGCCTCCGTTATGCCGACGTGTAGCGGGTAATTTTTTTTCGCGCTCATCAACCGATAAGCCGCCAATGTCAACGGCACGTCGTGAGCTTTCAACGAAATTTTTATGTCGAAAAAATCTTCCGCCTCTAAAATCGCCACGTGTTCCATTGCCGATTCAACTAAAGCCTCAGGTGTCGCGCCGCCGTATTTCTGCAAAAGTTTCCGACTTAACGAGCCCGCATTGACGCCAATTCTTATCGGTATGTTCGCCAGCCGCGCAGATTGTACAACTTCCCGAACGTGAGCCGCCCCGCCGATATTACCCGGATTCAAACGCAACGCCGCCACACCTTGATTAATCGATTCAAGCGCGAGTTTATAATCAAAGTGTATGTCCGCGATAATCGGCACGGCAACTGCTGAAATTATTTTCCCTAAAGCCTTCGCCGCCGACATATCGGGCACGGCTACGCGTACAATGTCGCAACCTTCCGCCGCTAACTTTTGAATTTGCTCGACCGTCGCCGCCGCGTCTTGCGTTTTCGTGTTCGTCATCGATTGAATACTTATCGGAGCGTCGCCGCCAATTTTAATTCTCCCGACGCTGATTTGGCGCGTCAATTTCCTTGCAAACATTTTCATCACCCCAAAAATTTTAGCACATACAGAAAAAATTTACAGGTTAACATTCTAAAAATTTGACGTTGACAATTACGCAATGTATAATCGGCGCGTTGATTGGAGGCGGAAATTTCATGCAAGCGAGAGACTTAACGAAAATATCCCTGTGCGTCGCGCTGTGTTGTGTGACGGCTTATATCGCGTTCCCATTGCCGTTCACACCCGGTTACGTGACTGCTTTGACTTTCGCAATGAGTTTAACGGCTTACCTTTTATCGCCGCGACAAACGTTTACAGTAATTTTAATATACATTTTACTTGGAGCAGTAGGCGTTCCCGTATTCGCAAGCGGACAAGGTTTAGCAAGGTTATTAAGTCCCGTCGGAGGATTTTATTTCGCGTGGCTCGTCGCTTACCCGTTGCTAAGTTCGGCAAAGGGCGCGGAACCAAATTTCAAACGGTACTTGCTGGCAAACGTCCTAATCGCAGTGCCGATAACCTACGCGGGCGGGCTAATCTCGATGATGATTTTAATGGGCGTGAATTTTTTCGAGGCGTTTACAATAGCGGTCTTGCCGTTTATACTCGGCGACATCCTCAAGGCTACGGCGGCGGCTATTCTCGGCGTCAAGTTACAAAAAATTTTGGGGGAGCGATAACTTTGGACATTGCTAAGAAAATTATTAACGGCGAACGACTTAAACCTTCCGACGATTTGGAATTTTTATTGACAACACCCCTTGACGAACTACAGGCGGGCGCGGCTTTGATTCAGAAACATTTTCGCGGTAACCATATCGACCTCTGCACGATTATTAACGGCAAAAGCGGGCGTTGCTCTGAGGATTGTAAATATTGCGCTCAATCTGCGCGGCATAAAACCGGCATTGCTGAATACGATTTCCTACCCGTCGATAAAATTCTGGAAGTCGCGCTTGCTAATGAACGGGCGGGCGTTAATCGCTTTTCTATCGTCACCAGCGGCAGAACTCTTGACGGTATCAATTTTGAACGCGCCATTGAAGCTTACAAAGTCTTGAAAAGTAATTTAAAGATTGATTTATGCGCCTCGCACGGCATTTTGACTGCTGAACAACTTAAGCGACTTCGGGCGACGGGCGTAACGAGTTATCATCACAACTTGGAGACTTCGCGCAGATTTTTCCCGCGCATTTGTACCACGCACACTTACGACGACAGAATTAAAACTATTAAGTCCGCGCAGGCAGAAGGTTTTTGCGTTTGTTCGGGCGGGATTATCGGCATGGGCGAAACTTGGCAAGACAGAATCGATTTAGCGTTTGAACTCGCCGCGCTCCGCATTGAATCCATTCCCGTTAATGTTCTAATGGCGATTAAGGGCACGGCTCTCGAAAACCTTAAAACTCTCGCGCCCGATGATGTCCTCCGTACCATTGCCATTTTCCGCTACATTAACCCAACCGCAAACGTCCGCCTCGCCGCAGGAAGAAAATTTCTGCCCGATAACGGCGCGTCCGCTCTCCTTAACGGTGCCTCCGCCTCTATCACAGGCAATATGCTTACAACTTCAAGCAATAACATCCAAGACGATATGAAACTTTTGCACGAACTCGGCTTGACCAATAAATAAAAATTTAATCATGCCATAAGGAGAAAATGCACATGACGAAAGAATCACGAAGATTTTTAATGGCAGAGCTTAATAAATGGTTGATGTGCTACGGAACAGCCCACGTTGGTTTTCTACAGAAGATTTTCCGCATGAACTTTGGCGCGATGTTATCGATTATGAAGGGCTTTATCAAGTCAGCAATTTAAGCAGAGTTAAAAGTCTTCAAGGGCGCAAGCCCCGTATATTTAAGTACCAAATAAACATTGACGGCTACGCTATAGTAAGTTTGTCGAAGGGCGGCAAGGATAAACTGTTTGGTGTTCATGTATTGGTTGCCGCGCTTTGGCTAAACAATACAACGTTAATAGGGCAACAATTTACAATTTAATCAACGGCAAAACTTATAAAGACGTAACATAAATTTAAAGCGGCTCCACTGATTGGAACCGCTGATTTTTTTCTAATTGGTGTGCTCGGCGGGATTTGAACCCGCGCTCTTCGGTGTCGGAGACCGACGTCTTATCCACTCGACTACGAGCACAATTTTATAATTTAGCCAAAAGGTCGCGGGTATGTTGCGCTACCGCTTCAGGCGTGATTGTCATATTGCGAGCAACTCCCGACTCTTGAGCCGCCTTAGCAACTGCCGCCGCTACCGTCGGTGCAACACGTTCATCAAAGGGCGTCGTGATAACATGTTCCTCGTTAAGTTCGTCCGCACTGACAAGGGAGGCTATCGCATAGGCCGCCGCAATTTTCATCTCCTCATTAACATCAGTCGCCCGAACGTCCAAAGCTCCTCTGAATATGCCGGGAAATGCAAGCAGATTATTAACTTGATTCGGGAAGTCACTGCGCCCTGTCGCTACTACTCGCGCCCCCGCCGCCTTCGCAAGGTCAGGCATAATTTCGGGCGTCGGATTCGCCATCGCAAGGATTATCGCGTCTTTGTTCATCATCTTAACCATTTCCTGCGTTAAAAGATTCGCCTTCGACACCCCAATAAAAACGTCCGCCCCGTGAATAACATCGACGAGTTGCCCAGCTTCCTTGTCAAAGTTCGTGACGGCGGCAATTTGGTCTTTGTAAGGATTCATGCCCTTGCCGCGCCCTTCATAGATCGCGCCCGTCGAATCGCACAGCATAACATTCTTCGCGCCCATTTTCTGAATCAGATATGTTATCGCCATACCCGCCGCACCCGCGCCGTTGACAACAACCTTTATATCCTCAAACTTCTTGCCGACAAGCCTAAGCGCATTAATCAGAGCCGCCGCAACTACAATCGCCGTGCCGTGTTGGTCGTCGTGGAAAACAGGAATATCAACAGAATCTTTCAGCGCGCGTTCAATGTCGAAACATTCGGGGGCTTTGATGTCTTCAAGATTTATCCCGCCAAAACTCGGAGCCATAAGCTGAATCGTCTTAATAATGTCGGGGACGCTCTTGGTATTAAGACAAATGGGAATTGCGTCAACGCCCGCAAAACCTTTGAACAGAATCGACTTGCCTTCCATGACGGGAAGTCCCGCGCCCGCGCCAATATCGCCAAGCCCTAAAACTGCCGTACCGTTCGTGACGACTGCTACTAAGTTGCCGCGATTGGTGTAGTCGTAAATTTTATCGAAGTCGTCTTTAATCTCAAGACACGGTGCCGCGACGCCCGGCGTATATGCAAGCGTCAAATCTTTGTTGGTCTTGAGCGGCACTTTGCTCCTAACTTCCAACTTGCCGCGAAAAGTTTTATGCAGAGCCAGTGCTTCCTTGTCGACGTTTGCCACTTAAATTCATCCTTTCAACTCTTGCTTTTATAACTGCCGTGCATTATATTAGCCCCGCTTAATAAATTCAAGCCCGCGCTCTGTTGAATACAATATTTTTTTGTGCCCAAGAAAATTTTTCTATCAGTGGCTTGCAATGGAATTTGTTTTCTGCTACAGTTAGGCGGCGGGAGGAACGTGGATTGGTTTCAGCAAAAATTTAATCTCGTTCTAATAATTTTCTAATCGTTTTATAATATAATTCCCGTTAATCCCAGTAAAACAACATATACGCCACAGTGCCGAAAGGCTATCCCCGTAGCTTGGTCGGCGGCAAATATCTTGCGATGTCCACCAAACGTCGCAAATGGGAGGTGAGATATGAATAAATGAGATAGCACTTGTACATAGAACCAAGACGGAGGCGAAAGCTTCCGCCTTTTTTGTTCCCGATAATCCCTTGTCGCTTAACGTGTAACTTGATATAATCTGCGCGAGGTGATGACAATGCACGGAGCGTATCTGATTGCTTCAAGCGGCAACCCAACCAGAGGCGGCGGCTGGAATAATCAGCAACTCCTAAAAGATTGCGGGCTTGTGCCCTATCTGCTCCATAAAAATCACGGCTACCACTCGGTGCTTGTCGGGCTCAAGGTCGACGAGAATTATCCTTATCTCGAAAAGTATCTGCGCGGCTTGGAGATGAATTTCTTGCCCGAAGATTCTTTGCAGGCGCGGCTCGATTATGTTACTGCGCACGCCGACGATATGGATTTGCTGATTCTCTACGGGGCTTATCCCATTTATATCCCGCTCGTCGAACATTACAAAAACATTCGCCCCGACGGGAAAATTTATCTCGCTACCGATATGAACATTGCTTGGGCTGACAGATTGCCGCACGAAGTCCCCGCTTATAAAAAATTCCTGCATTCCTGCGACGTGGTCGCCGCCAGTTGCCGCGCTACTCAAAAATATCTGTCGGCAAAATGGAGCGTCCCCGTCGATTTGATTCGAAACGGCTGGTATAATTTTTTTGAAGTCACATTCAACGACGTGCCTAAGGAAAATGTCATCTTAACGGTCGGGCGTATCGGCACTAAACAAAAACAGAATCACTTATTACTTGCGGCGTTCGCGAAGATAGCTGAAGACTTGCCGGAGTGGAATGTCCGATTTGTCGGCGGCGTCGAGGAAGAGTTCAAACCTTACATTGAAAAATTCTTTACGATTCGACCGGATCTGCGCGGACGCGTGATTTTTGCGGGGTTGATTGAAGATAAAATTGCTTTGATGGACGAATACAAGCGGGCTAAAATTTTTTGTCTGACTTCAAATTTAGAGGGGGCACCGAACGTGGCGGCGGAAGCTTTATTCAGCGGCGATTACATTATAAGTTCGGCTGTCGACGCGGCAGATGATATGATTGACGGCGGCAGGTGCGGGAAAATTTTTCCGATTGGTGATGTCGACGCACTCGCTCAAATTCTGCTTAAAGTTTGCAGTAAGGAAAGGCTTATCAACTCCGGGGGACGGCACGCCGCTACTTATGCGCGAGAACAATTCGACGCTAATAAAATCGTGGCGCGGCTGAATTATCTGCTGTACGGAGGCGACGCTCTTTGAGCAAAATCAACTACACCAACGGGCAATTTTTCTTCCTCGATAATGACCAATCCGAAATGATTTTGGACGTGCGAACCCCCCTTGCCAACAGAAGCCGCATTCATTCCCATAAATTCACGACGGAGGGCACAACAACTTACCCGCTGGCAATGATAATTCATCAAGCGGTTAAGAAAATCTTCAAAGCCACTCCCGAATCAATGGCTGAACTCATGATTTATTTGCGAATCGTCGCCCGCCTGCTTAGGAAGGCACAAATTCATTCGATATTGCACGTCAGCGAACGCTCACCACTCGATGAAGAATTGGCAGAAATTTTACCGCAGTTCAACCCCGCAAATAAAATCCTAACCACAAATAAAATCGGCGATTATCCATTGCCCGAAAATAAATTCGATACAATAATTTATCCGCCGTCGCCACCGGATGAAATTTTATTGGCAGTAAAAAACTTCGGGAAAATCTATTCCACCGCGTCGGACGTTGAAGAAAATTTAAAGCCGTCAACAAAAATTTTCCCGCTAACTAAAAGTCTCGCGCTATTCGAGACGGAAATCTCTCCGCAATTCCGCCAAGAAATTTACAGACGTTCGCCGCAAGGGCAGTTCAATGAAAAATTCTCCGTCATAAAACAAGTCATCGATAAGTTGCCCGAAGTGTTTAAAAATAAAAGTGGTCTTGATGAATATATTGCCGAAGTCGTCCGCGCTGAAAAACTCCTAGCCGAAATCTTCCCCGAACTCCAAAGCGATAACATTAAATTTAGTTTCAATTTGTTTAAGGAATCGTTGATTGATTTGCAACTCGGCAACGGCTCACTCAGCCGCGTGTTTCGGCAATACGAAATTTGCAAGGAGGAATATTTTTGAAGTTTGGAAAAACACTCGTCTTGCTGATGTTGTTGGCGGCGATTCAATTTCCTTGCTATGCGGCGGAAGAGGATAAAGAACTCTCGTTGATAGCGGCGGAACAAGACCGTTCGGGCGAGGATGAACAGCTCGGCGAAATAAATCCCGCGTTAAAAGACAGCATAACAACTAAGCCGACGCAGGAAACCGATAAAGAAGTTAAGGAACGTAAGAAAAAACTAAGGCAGACCCGTAAAGAGAAAGAAAAGGCGAACGAACAAAAACTTAAAGAGACTGCCAATCAAAAGGAAACGCCCGTAAAAGAAGAGCCGATAATAATCAACCCGAATGAACCGATAATCGAACCTACACCTACACCGCCGCCGCCCGTCGTCGAGCCGATTCAAACGCCACAACCAACTTTACCGACGTTGCAACCCGCTGAAACCACTACATTAACAAACCAAAAAGCTGTCTACGCCGACTTTGCCGAAGTCGCCCGCGCAGTCAAATTTATCCCGTTGTACATGCCTAAAAAATCCGGCTACGAAATAACCGGCATATACGCGGGGCAAGGCGTCGCCGAAGTTCGTTACGGGCGCAGATGGGAGCCAACCGTTTCATTGACGATAAAAACTCATAAGCGCGTTGACGGCGAAGAACTCCAAGATATAAGCGGGGTAACAGGCGTAAAGTGGCGCGTGAATAATACGACGGGTACCACAATTTATATCGCTAAAATTTCCGAAACGCAACAGGTCGCGGCGTGGGCTGTCGGACATTACACCTTCTCCGCGCAGGCTGAAAATTTATCGTTCGCAGGGTTTCATTCACTGGTAGCAGATGAACTCGTCGAACTGACGGCGCATTACTATTTGGACTTGTAAGGAGCTGATTGTATGATTGAACGCTACACCTTGCCCGAAATGGGTAAACTCTGGTCTATTGAAAACGAGTGGCAGACTATCCTAGACGTAGAACTCGCCGCTTGCGACGCTATGGCTGAACTCGGCGAAATTCCTACCGAAGCTGCGCAGATTATCCGCGCTAAAGCCAACTTCAATCTCGAACGCATTCACGAAATCGAATCAGTCACGCACCACGATATTATAGCCTTCCTAACGTGCGTCGGCGAATACGTCGGGGAAAATTCTAAATATATCCATAAGGGTTTGACCTCAAGCGACGTTAAAGACACCGCAATTTGCCTCATGATGAAACGCTCCGCCGAAATTATCCTCGACGACCTTAGGAAGTTCCGCGAAGTCCTACGCCGCCGCGCAGTCGAATTTAAACATACTGCTTGTATCGGACGCACTCACGGTATCCACGCTGAGCCGATGACGTTCGGACTTAAACTTTTGCTTTGGAGCGCGGAAGTCGAACGGGATATTGAACGCGTCGAACACGCTAAACAAATCGTCAGCGTCGGGAAGTTAAGCGGCGCAGTCGGTACCTATTCAAATATCGACCCGCGCATTGAGGAAATCGTCTGTAAGAAATTGGAATTGACGCCCGTCCGCTTGGCTACGCAAGTCATTCAACGCGACCGCCACGCCGAATATATGACAACATTAGCTATCGTCGCAAGCACGTTGGAGAAAATCGCTACTGAAATTCGTAACCTTCAACGCACCGACATCCGCGAGGCTGAAGAATATTTTTCGCCGGGTCAAAAAGGCTCGTCGGCTATGCCGCATAAACGTAACCCGATTAATTGCGAACGCGTCGCGGGTATGGCTCGGCTCGTCAGAGGAAATGCTATCGCCGCTATGGAAGATATTACCCTTTGGCACGAACGCGACATCAGCCACAGCTCCGTTGAACGCGTCATCCTCCCAGATTCAACTATTAACGTCGACTACTGCACGCGTAAGCTCACAAATATTGTTGATAAACTGCTTGTCTACCCCGAAGCAATGTTGCATAATATGAATCGCACGGGCGGGCTTATTTATAGTCAACGGCTCATGCTTGAGATTGTAGGTAAGGGCGTCCTGCGCGAAGACGCTTATAAATGGGTTCAGCGTAACGCCATGAAACGTTGGCTGGACGGCGAAGACTTCAAAACCAACGTCAAAAGCGACCCCGATATTACGAAATATCTCAGCGCGGCGGAAATCGATGACTGCTTCGATTATAAATTCTTCCTGCGCAATGTGGATATGATTTTCAAACGTTTTGAACTTTAGGAGGTTACACGATGATTAAGGGCAATATGCTTTACGAGGGCAAGGCGAAAACCGTTTTCGAGACCGATAACCCTGCCGAGCTTTTGGTTTATTTCAAGGACGACGCAACGGCAGGTAACGGCGCAAAGCACGGGCTTATCGAAGGTAAAGGCGTCATCAATAACAAAATCAGCGAGTTCTTCTTTAAGCAACTCAAGGATAGAGGCATTAAAACGCACTTCGTCGAGAAGGCGGGCGAACGCGAGATGATTGTTAAGCGGCTCGATATGATTAAGCTGGAAGTCGTCGTGCGCAATATCGTAGCGGGCAGTCTGGTTAAACGTCTGGGCTTGGAGGAAGGTACGCCGCTTACTGTTCCCGTCGTCGAATACTATTACAAGAGCGACGAACTCGGCGACCCTATGCTTAATCGCTATCACATCATGGCGTTGGACTTGGCGAAAATCGACGAACTTAATCAAATGGAACACATTGCCTTTTCGGTGAATACGATTCTGCGCGACCTCCTTAAGGCTAAAAACGTCGACTTGATTGATTTTAAGTTGGAATTCGGGCGCGGCGATTATGGCGAAGTTATTCTTGCCGATGAAATTTCCCCCGATAATTGCCGTTTCTGGGATACCGTCACGCACGATAAACTGGATAAAGACCGTTTCCGTCAAGATTTGGGCGGCGTCGAAGAGGCTTATAAGGAAATGCTTAACCGTTTAACTATGTAAAAATCTTCTGGGGACGAGGGAATTTGTGCCTTGTCCCCTTTGAACATTTTAGGGAGAAATTTTATGGAGCAAATGACTTACAAGGATTCGGGCGTGGATATTGACGCGGGCAACGAATCAGTCCGATTAATTAAAAACTTTGTCCGCTCGACTTACCGCCCCGAAGTTCTGGGGGATATTGGCGGGTTCGGCGGATTATTTGCGTTGAAAAATTACGACGAACCAATCTTAGTATCGGGCACGGACGGCGTGGGTACTAAATTAAAAATCGCATTCAAACTTAATAAACATGACACAATCGGGCAAGACGCGGTCGCGATGTGCGTTAATGATATTCTGGTTCAAGGAGCCGAGCCGCTATTTTTCTTGGATTATCTGGCGGTCGGTAAGTTGAATCCCGCGCAGGTTGCCGAAATCGTTCGCGGCGTCGCTAATGCGTGTAAGGAATCGGGTTGCGCACTTATCGGCGGCGAGACTGCTGAGATGAGCGGCTTTTATCCTGCGGGCGAGTATGACATTGCAGGGTTTGCGGTCGGCGTCGTCGAAAAAAAATCGCTGATAACGCCTGCGCGGGTTAAAGTCGGAGATATTTTAATCGGGTTGCCGTCGAGCGGCTTGCATTCCAACGGCTTCAGCCTCGTTAGGAAAATTGTTTTCGAGCGCATGGGCTTCACGGGTAACGAGAAATTTTCCGACGATAAAACTTTAGGCGAAGAACTCTTGACGCCAACGCGCCTTTATCCTAAGGTGTGCCTGCCGTTGATAAGGAAGTTCGGCGATAAAATTCACGGGCTGATTCACATAACCGGCGGCGGCTTCTATGATAATATCCCCCGCGCTCTGCCCGAAGGTTTAGGCGTAACGATTGACGCGGACGCTTGGACAATTCCTAAAATCTTTAAGTGCTTGCAAGAATGGGGCAACGTCCCGCGTCATGAAATGTTTCGGACGTTCAACTGCGGCATTGGAATGATTCTGATTGTCGACGCGGAAATTGCTGATGAGTTCAAAACTTTTCATAAAATCGGGCGTGTCGTCGAAGGCGGCGGCGTAGAAATTTTAGGTGGTGAATTTCATGACTAAGTTAGGCGTGCTTTGTTCGGGGCGCGGTACAGATTTGCAATCCATCATCGACGCGATAGAAAACGGCTTCTTAAAGGCTCAAATTTCAATCGTCCTTACCGATAAACCGAACGTCGGAGCCTTGCAACGGGCTGAGACGGCGGGCATTAAAAATATCTGCGTCGATAGGAAAAAATTTGCCAGCCGCGCAGAATTCGAGGCGGAACTTTTAAAATACCTTAACGGCGTCGACTTGGTGATTTTGGCGGGCTTCATGCGGATTCTAAGCCCCGAATTCGTCCGCCAATTCCCTAACCGCATTATGAATATTCACCCGTCGCTACTGCCGTCATTCGCAGGCGCACACGCTCACAGAGACGTTTTGGCTTACGGCGCAAAGGTTTCGGGTTGTACGGTTCATTTCGTCGACGAGGGCACGGACACCGGAGCAATCATCATGCAAGCCGCAGTCGAAGTCCGCGAAGACGATACCGAAGAAACTTTAGCGGCACGCGTCTTGGAACAGGAACATAAAATCTACCCGCTGGCTATAAAATTGTTCATCGACGGACAACTTAAAGTCGTCGGGCGTAGAGTTGAAATTGGAGGCGGTAAAATGAAAATCAAACGGGCTTTAATCAGCGTGTCGAACAAAATCGACGTGGTAGACTTGGCGAAGAAACTCAGTAAGTGCGGCGTCGAAATTATCAGCACCGGCGGCACAGGTAAGGCGATTCGGGCGGCGGGCGTTCCAGTTACTTACGTCAGCGACTTAACCGGCTTTCCGGAAATTATGAACGGGCGAGTTAAAACCCTCAACCCAAAAATTCACGGCGGCATTCTGGCTGTCCGCGATAACCCCGAACACGTCAAGCAAATGCACGAGAACGGCATTGAGCCTATCGATTTGGTTGTCGTCAACTTGTACCCGTTCAAGAAAACTATCCGCAAGCCGAACGTCACGCTGGAAGACGCGATTGAAAATATTGACATCGGCGGACCCGCTATGATTCGCGCGGCGGCTAAAAATTTCAAGTTCGTTACCGTCGTAACTAACCCCGAACGTTACAACGAAATTGCTAAACTCATCGCGGAGACCGGCGAAGTACCTTTGGAAGTACGGAAAAATCTCGCCGCTGAGGCTTTCGCGCATACTGCCGATTACGACGCCGCTATCACCAAATATCTTTCCGAAATTTAATCCATAAAAGGCGGTGGCATTTTGTACGAGATAAAAGTTTGCTCCGCGTTCGAGGCGGCGCATTTCATTGGCGGCTACGAAGGTAAGTGCGCCAGACTTCACGGGCATAATTGGACGGTCGAGGCGATTGTTCGCGGCGATAAATTAGATTCGCTCGGCATGCTGGTTGATTTTAAGATTCTTAAGGCGGAGCTAAATAAAGTTCTGGACGACTTCGACCATAGATTTTTGAACGATTTGGAGACCTTCGCGACGGATAACCCGACTGCCGAAAACCTAGCGCGGATTATCTTTGAACGGCTCGCTACGTCCCGAATATTCAGCGGCTCAACTAAACTTTACGCCGTCAAAGTCCACGAATCGCCCAATTCCTGCGTGACTTACTATGAATAAAGCTAACGTCATTGAAATTTTCTCGTCGGTGCAGGGCGAAGGCGTTTATATCGGTTACCGTCAAATCTTTGTACGCCTCGCCGATTGCAACTTGAACTGCCCCTATTGCGATACCGATTTCAGCCGCGCAGATTTCTGCAACGTCGAAACGTCCGCAGGCTCTATGAATTTTTCCCATAAACAAAACCCGCTAGACGCCGCGCAGGTTGCCGACGTTATCAAAAAGTTCAGCCGCCAAGTCCCGACGCATTCAGTAAGTTTCACGGGCGGCGAACCGCTTATCCGGTATCAATTCGTCGGGGAAGTCGCGCATGCCGTTAAAGATTTTGGATTGAGAACATTTCTCGAAACTAACGGCACGCTACCTAACGAGTTTGAAAAAATCGCGAACGCTATCGACATCATCAGCATGGATATTAAATTGCTCGGCGATAACCTACTCAGCCTGCACGATAAATTTCTCCGCGCCGCTCTTGGTAAGGATTTGTACGTTAAAATCGTCGTCGCTGATAATACCACGCTTGAAGAATTCCTAGCCGCCGTCGCACTCGTCGCTGACGTCGATAAAAATATCCCGCTAATCATTCAGCCCGTCACCCCCGTTAATTCAATCTGCGCGGCTCCCGCTACTAAAATCCTCCGCCTCCAAGCCGCCGCCAGCCACTTAGTTAAAAACATCCGCGTCATCCCGCAAACACATAAGTTCATCAATTTGCTGTAAGGAGGGGTTCTTATGATTGATGACAGCCCGCGCCTCGATGATATTCTCTACGTCTTCAAAAAGCCTAAGCCTAATAACGATAAAAAAGAAAACCCGCTTTCCGATTTGGCGGTGCGTTACGAGGCTCAGCAGGCTCCCACTGATAATAATGTCAAATTCGACTTTGTTAAGAATATGGAGGTATTGTTATGAGTAAAACTTTGGTTGCATTCTTTTCCGCAAGCGGCTCGACACGTAAGCTCGCCAATAATCTGGCTGAAGTCCTTCACGCCGATTCTTACGAGATTAAACCCGCTACACCCTACACCGGTAAGGATTTGAACTGGAATAATCAGCAGTCCCGCTCATCCGTCGAAATGGCTGATATTAATTCACGCCCCGAACTCGCTGATACGTCCGCGCAGATTGCCGATTACGATACTATCTTTCTCGGATTCCCTATCTGGTGGTACGTCGCGCCGCATATAATTAACAGCTTCCTCGAAAGTTACGACTTCAGCGGCAAAACTATCGTCATCTTCGCAACGTCGGGCGGCTCGGGATTCGGCGAAACACTCAGCCAACTTAAACCTTCCGCCGCAAATTCTACCCTCTGGCTTCAAGGTAAAGTATTTCGTGGGCGCGTCGATAAAGCCGCTCTCGCCAGTTGGGTTAAGTCTCTGCCCATTGCTTGAAATTCCCATTAATAAAAAAATGCCCTCCAATTCGCGGAGGGTTTTTTTATCGCTCAATCGACGATATAAATTTCTATAAACTGCCGACCGAATTCATAGCACTCCTCGACCGTATCAAACGCTACGTCTATCTTGTGCCCGATAATCGCGCCGCCTGTATCCTCCGCTACCGCATATCCGTAACCTGGTATGTAAACCCGCGTCCCTAATGGTATGACGCTCGGGTCTGTCGCTATCACACCGCGTTGGCAAAATGTCCCCGTCGCCGTGTAGTCGCTCATTCCAGGTTCCATGCGACTGTAAGCCGTCGCCTCAACCCGTATCGCCCTGCCTAATTCCGGCTCCGATGTTATTTCGTATTCATCTGCCAATTCAAACGGCGTTTCTTCAACTATCGGCTCTTCCGGTACCGCGTACGTCGTGTAGATGTTGTCCACAATCCCCAACACCGAATTAACCGCATTATTAACCGTCTTAGGTGGTGCGGGCGGCTCAGGTACGTAATCGCCCAATTTGAACGTCGTAATATCAATTTCATCATACGCCGCCGCTCTCAATATCTTGTACGTCTGCGCGCCACAGACCCCGTCAACCTCTAAGCCTAACGCGCTCTGGAAATCCTTTATCGCTTGCACCGTCGACGAACCATAGACCCCGTCCGCCTCCGCGTCCAATAAGCATTGCGCTATCAAATACTCCTGTACTTCCTTGACCCCGTCGCCCTTGTCGCCATACTTCAACGCCGCCGCATTCCCCGCATTCATAACACTCACGGCAATAATCAGAATCAGCGTCCAGATTAGCCGTCTCACCATTTCCGCCACCCCTTTTAATCGTTCTTTAATTGTTGCTTAGTATACCAATACTTAATGAAATTCTTATGGCAAACTCAATTTTTTTTCGGGGCTTGCAAAAATATTTAATCCAGAATAAAATCTTACCGATATAACCTGTAGCCAATCTAAAGGAGATGTATTTATCATGATGAGAGCTCTTTGGTCGGCGGCGTCCGGCATGAAAGCGCAACAAACTAATATGGATATTGTCGCCCATAATATCGCTAACGTCGATACTTACGGCAATAAAAAAGTCCGCGCTGAATTCCAGGATTTACTCTATCAAACTCTGCGCGACGCGGGCGGCACTTCCGGTAACGGTACCCAATACCCGCAAGGTCTGCAAGTCGGCTTAGGCGTCCGTGTCTCCGGTACCCACAGAATCTTTACGCAAGGTCCTCTCCAAACTACTGATAACCCTAACGACATCGGCATTCAAGGCGACGGCTTCTTTCAAGTACAACTGCCCGACGGCACTACCGCTTATACCCGCGACGGCTCCTTTAAACTCGACTCCGACAGACGCTTAGTCACCAGTGACGGCTTCTTACTTATCCCTAACATAACCCTTGACGAAAACGCCCCTATCAGTACCTTAGTTATCAGCTCCGACGGTAGAGTTTCTGATACCCCTGCGGGCGGCGAACAAACCGAAATCGGACAAATTACCTTAGTGCGCTTCGTCAACCCTGAAGGGCTTTACGCTTACGGGAAAAACTTCTTCCTCGAAACTGCCGCAAGCGGTGCCCCTATCGAATCTGAACCTGGACAGGACGGCGCAGGCGTGCTCGCTCAGAATACCTTAGAAATGTCCGGCGTCCAAATCGTCGAGGAAATGGTTAATATGATTGTCTCCCAACGCGCTTACGAATCCAATTCTAAAGCCGTCATCACCTCTGATTCTATGTTAGAAACCGCTAACCAGCTTAAACGCTAATTAATATGAAAAGCCTCCCCATTATTATCGCGACGTTGCTTATCTGCTTGTGTATGCCGTCGCGTACTTTTGCTTTTACCGTCAGCGGCGTTGAATTACAGAACATCGCGCTTATATCATTAGAAAACGCACTTGCCGAGCGCGGTGAGACCCGCCGCCACGAGATTATATTCTCCCAGTTCATCGGCGATATTAAAGTCCCAGACGGTACCATTGACGTTAAGGCTCAAATCGCCGCGCAGATTAGCTACCTCAGTTTAACTCCAGTTCGATTAATTGTCTTTGTCGACGAACGCCATTACCGCACGATAAGCCTTACCGCTAAAGTCCAAGTCTTCGATTCCGTACTTGTCGCTAACCACGACTTGAGAATCGAGGTGCCAGTATCGGCCAGCGATTTCCATACTGCCGAAATTGTCATCGACGGGCGCAACGACTTCATTAAAGATATTAACGACATCAGCGGGCTCGTGCCTCATCGCTTTATCCGCGCAGGCTCTCCCGTCACTAAGGCTTACTTCCAACAACCCGTCGCCGTCAACTCCGGTCAGCGCGTCAATATCATCCTTAATCATCACGGTATCAAAATCGCCGCTAAAGGTATCGTCCTCGCTCGCGCTCGTATCGGCGAACTCGTCAAAGTCAAAAATGAATCCTCCGAGAAAATCCTTACCGCTCGCGTCCTCGACTCTAATACTGTGGAGGTGTCCTTATGAAATTCTTAATCGCCGCTTTATCTGCTTTGCTTATATTATCAGCTCCCGCGCAGGCTAAATCCCTCTGGGTCGATAACGGCTACACCAGCCTTTACTCCGATAAAAAAGCCCGCAACGTCGGCGATATTCTTACTATCGTAATTAATGAATCAACTACCCAGAGCGCTACCAAGTCCCGTAGCAATTCCAAGTCCGGCAATGTCTCCGTCGGCACCGGTACTGGCATTTTCGACTTCATTAAAGCCTTCTCTGCCTCCGGTTCAGATTCCTTTAACGCTAACGGCTCCGCGACTGACACCAGCCGTTACAGCGGACAAATCACCGTTACCGTCGTTGAAGTCCTCCCTAATGATAATATGGTCGTCGAGGGCGTTCAATCTATCTGGCAAAATCGCGACGAACATAAAATCACTCTGCGCGGGATTATCCGCCGTGATGACGTCACCCTTAATAACACCGTCCCCTCTACTAAGGTTGCTGACGCTTCTATCAAGTTCGACGGCAAAGGTCCTCTCAATGCTAAGCAACGGCAGGGCATTATCACTCAGCTATTTAATTTCTTGTTCTGAGCGAGGTGATAACTATGAAAAAAATCCTTGTACTGCTAATGTGTTTGCTTATGGTTAATGCTGTCGCCTACGCCGAATCAGCCCCTACACGAATCAAGGACATTGCTAAGATTCAAGGCGTCAGGAGTAACCAACTCATGGGCTATGGCTTAGTCGTCGGGCTACCGGGTAGCGGTGATTCAGACGATACTTGGCAGATGATTCAGTCTACCGTCTCGCTACTGCGCAACTTCGGCATAACCGTAAACGCCGCCGATTTGGATTCCGATAACGTTGCCGCCGTCATGGTAACCGCTACGTTGCCGCCCTTTGTCCGCGAGGGCGATACTATTGATGTTACCGTCAGCTCAATGGGCGACGCTGATAGTATTCAAGGGGGCGTCCTATTACAAACGCCGTTGCGTGCCGCTAATGGTGATGTCTACGCCGTCGCGCAAGGCTCTGTGTCTACGGGTGGTTTCGTCGTTCAAGGCGGGAATAACCGTGCCCAGAAAAACTTCCCGACCGCTGGCAATATCCCTAACGGAGCTATCGTCGAACGCACGTTGGAAGACGATTTGGGCAGGAACGGGCAACTGTCGTTGAGCCTCGCTAATGCAGATTTCACTACCGCCGCACGTATCACCAATTCTATCAACGCCGCTTACGGCAATATCGCGCACGCCGCTAATCCTGGTCGTGTCGATATTAATATCCCGCCTTACTTGCGTTCTAACGTCGTCCAGTTCGTAGCAAGCATTGAAGAGCTACCAGTCACGCCAGATACCATTGCTAAGGTCGTCGTCAACGAGCGCACCGGTACTATCGTAATGGGCGGCAATGTCTCCGTCGATGAATGCGCTATCACTCAAGGCGGACTTTCCATTAGAATCCAGCGCGAGGAAAACGCTTACCAGCCCGAACCATTCTCCTACGGCACGTCTATGATTGTCCGCAATACCGATACCGACGTTAAAGAACAGATGTCTAGCTCCGTCGTCCTGCCCGCTACCACTTCCGTATCCGACGTTATCGGGGCTCTTAATGCCGTCGGCGCAACTCCGCGTGATTGTATTTCTATCCTTCAAGCCATGAAAGCCGCCGGTGCCATTCACGCTACTTTAGAGATTATTTGAGGTGATTATATGATTAACGGCGTCGAATTAATACCCCAGATGACCGCGACTAATTCCGGCGTGCAAGGGGCTCAGATTATCAATGAACATAATTCATTCCAAAAACAACTTAACGAGGCGACCAGTAAAATCATGACGGCGGAGGATGTCGCTAAACGTAACCAAGAAATTAAAGAGGCGTCCGTGCAACTCGAAGGCATTTTCCTTAAACTCATGTTCAACGAGATGTGGAAGACCGTTCCTAAAAATGAACTGTTGGGCAATTCCAACGCTATGGATATTTATCGCGATATGTATAACGAGGAGATTACTAAGAAAGCCGCTGAGGCTGGCGGGATAGGGCTCGCCGATTTCATTTATAAACAATTAACAAAATAAAAACCGTCCCCTGCGTAGGTTGCGGGGGACTTTTTTTATTACTGCACAACCCTAGTTAAATCTCTGAACGCCATAGTAGCCTTGTCAAACTGCAGGTACACGCTGGCAGTGGGGCCATTGCGGTTCTTCGCTATTATCAGCTCCGCCAAGTTCTGATTGTCTTCCTCTTCCCGATTATAATACTCGTCCCGATATAAAAACATTACAACGTCCGCGTCTTGCTCCAGACTGCCCGATTCCCGTAAATCCGATAGCTGGGGCTTCTTTTCTGCACGCAGTTCAACGTTGCGGCTTAACTGGCTCAGCGCTATTATCGGGATGTCTAACTCGCGGGCAAGTGCCTTCAACCCTCTGCTTATCTCTGAGATTTCTTGTTGGCGATTCTCAAAGCGCTCCGACCCGCTCATCAGTTGTAGATAGTCGATTATTGCCATGTCTAACCCGCGTTCGTGCTTCAATCGCCGCGCCTTCTGCCGCATTTCTATTAGACTGATTCCCGCCGTGTCGTCTATGTACACCCGATAATCTTCTAACTTCTTTATCGCGTCTAATATGTATTCAAAATCCGCGTCCGTCAAATTACCCGTGTTCAAATATTGACTTTCTACCTTGCTGGTACTAGAGAGGATTCGCTTGCCCAGTTGTAACTTGCTCATCTCTAAACTAAATATCCCGACTACCTTGCCACGCCCCGCCGCATTTAAGCCTATATTCAACGCCAGTGCCGTCTTGCCCATCGACGGGCGCGCCGCCAATAATATCAAATCCGATTTCTGAAAACCATTCAACACCTTGTCTAAGTCCATTAGTCCACTAGGGACACCGTACAGCTCCCCGCGATTGTCGCTTACGTTGCTTATCATGTCAAACGCATCTGTTAATATACCCGTTAATTCCTCAAGCCCGCCCGTATTCCGACGTTGTCTTATCTGCAATAACCGCCGTTCCAAGCCCTCCATTATTTCCGCGACACTACTCCGCCCTTGAGTCGCCGCCAACATTAACCTTTGCCCTAATTCTATCATCTGCCGCAGTTGCGATTTCTCTTTTACCACGTTTATATAACGACTTACCCGCAACGTCGTGTATTCGCGCTCCACTAATGAGTACAGGTACAGCCGCGTTACTTTATTTAGTTCATCGCGCTTTCGTAATTCTTCCTCCAACGTCAGCACATCTACCCCCACGCCCGCATTGCTCAGCCGTATCATGCTATCATATATCAGCCGATGTTCCACACGATAAAAATCCTCAGGGCGCAATTTTAGGCTCACCGCTTCGGCTATCGCTTTCCCGTCTTCCAACATCAACGCACTCAATAGCCGCTTTTCCGTCTCTATCGCCGCAATTGCCGCTAGATCTACTTTCTCCGCCATTTTCTTCCCGCTTCCCTTCTTTATTTGATAATCTGCGCAAGGACTCGGCGAACTTCATCCATATCGACGCGAGTATTATGGCAAGGACCGTTCGGACGAATATTCAACACACCGACCGCCGGCAATGGATAAACATCTTGAATGCCGCTCATCAAGTCACGTTCACAAGCGATAGCCAAGACGGCTTGCGGGCGATTTTTTTTGACGACTTGCCGAGCCAAAGTGCCGCCCGTCGCTACAAAAAAAGTAAAGCCGAGTTCGTCGGCAAGATTCATCAAGTCAGCGATATTGCACTTGCCGCAACGTTTGCAATTATTAGGGTCGCGAGTAATTTTATGTGGGCAACTCGACAGTTGCAGACAATGCGGGCTCAACACTAGTAATCTATTGGCGGGGACTTTAATGCCGCTCTTCATGAAAATCAAATTGCTGACGGCTACGAAAGATCCTTCAATCTGCCGACGACGTACGCCGAAAATTTTCCCGATACGAACTGCCACAGGGAATAAAAATTTTATCAGCGCAAAGCTGTATCGATGAAATAATTTCAGCGTGGGCAAACCTTTGATTGCTAAGACCATATTGCAGACCGCGCCAAATGAAAACGTCGAGATAAAAATTAACAACGCGCCGACTATCGCGGGCAGATATTCAAAAATATTCGCCAGGCCGGGACAACAGATTATCCACATGCCGTAAAGTGCCAGCGCAACAAAAAACTCCGACGCTAACAGCAAGCCGAGAAATAATCTTTTTTTCGGGCGCAACGCCTCCAATGTTTGTAACAAAAATTGTCACCTGCCTTAAGCAAAACGATTTAAATTTTTCAGAGCGAATTTTATCAGCTGTTCAGTTGAGGAATTCGGCGGAGCTCCTTTGAACGTTATTTCCGACGCCGTATATCCCAATGCCTCCAAAGCTTGTGCCGCTTCTTCTTGTACTGACGATTGAATCTGCGCGGACTGAGAATTAATCGGGATTGTGATTTTATCTTTAAGTTCCAAGCAAATTCTCTCGGCGGATTTTTTACCGATACCCGGTAGGCGGGATAAAGCATTAATGTCCTGGGCGGCGACGAGGCGAGCAAATTCTTCCGTTGAAATTTTAGAGACGATAGCAAGCGCGGACTTAGTACCAATACCGGAAACGTTTAATAGCAATTCAAAGAGCTCAAGAGTCGTGCGCTCCTTAAAGCCAAACAAATTAATAGCGTCCTGGCGAACTGCTGAATGGATGAATAATTCGGTTGGAGAATCAAGTTGCAAACTTTGGCGGGATTGTTCATCGAGAAAAACTTTATAACCGACCCCATTAACGTCGAGAATACAGAAATCTTTATCGCGGAATTTAACGGTACCGCGTAGATAAGCAATCATAAATAGGAACCTCGCGAGTTAAGGGTAGAGATAGCGACAGCCAAAGCGTCCGCGGCGTCATCGGGGCGTGGCGGCTGTTTTAATTTCAAGATATTGGTAACCATGAAAGTGACTTGGGCTTTATTGGCGTGCCCGTAACCGGTGACTGCGCATTTGACTTCATTAGGTGAAATCTCGAAGGTGTTGAGGTTATTAATAGCGGCGGCGAGGAGGATGATACCTCTGGCGTGGGCGACGGCTAAGGCGGTAGTAGTATTACGCCCGAAGAATAACTTTTCGACGCCTAAGACATCGGGCTGGTACTTTTTAATGAGGCTATCGAGTTCGGAGAAGATTTTAAGTAACCTATCTTGTAGGCGGGCTTTAGGATTGGTGGTGATGACGCCGAAATCGAGGGGCTGGAGTTTTGAATTAACGAAGCCGAAACCGCAAATGGCATGTCCCGGGTCAACGCCGAGTGCTAACATTCGTAATTACCGTAGACGTTCTGGACGTCATCATCTTCTTCCAACGCGTCTAATAATTTTTGTAACTTTTCAGCGTCAACGTCGTTCAGGGTGACGGTGGTATCTGGGACTTGAGTAATTTCAGCATTAGCGGGAATGCCCTTATCGGCGAGAGCCTGTTCGATAGCGTTAAAGTCGGCAGGGTCTGCGGTTATAACGAACGAATCATCTTCCGATTCAAAATCCTCCGCGCCCGCGTCCATCGCCAATTCCATTAACATATCCTCATCATCGAAATTATCCTTATCGACGGTGAAGACGGCTTTTTTATGGAACATCCAAGCGACGCAACCATTCTCGCCCAAGTTGCCGCCGTGTTTGCTGAATATGTGGCGGATATTAGCGGCAGTACGATTGCGGTTATCGGTAAGAATATCGAGCATAATTGCGACGCCCGCAACGCCGTAGCCTTCGTAAGTGATTTCCTCGTAATTGGAAGTGTCGGACGCGCCCAAGCCCTTTTGGATAGCGCGGTTAATGTTATCCTTCGTGACGTTGTTAGCCTTAGCCTTACTGAGCGCGAGTTTCAGACGCATATTACCAGTCGGGTCTGCGCCGCCCATTTTTACTGCGATAGTTATCTCGCGACTGATTTTGGTAGTCAGCGCGCCGCGTATGGCGTCGTTGGCTCCTTTTTTACGTTTAATAGTAGCCCATTTAGAATGTCCTGACATAATTTAACCTCCGTATCTGTAAACTTCGGTCCAAGCGCGATTGAAAGCGGGATAAAAATCAATCTCGCCGGCTTGGTCGCCCGTGTCGTAAGAGCCGCCCTTAGGATTATTGACGCCGCGAGCCTCGACCGTCATACCATTACCAATATAAAAAGCGACGTGGCGTTGAGGAGCGCAGAGAATATCACCGCGTTGCAATGCGACTTCGCCCCAGGCGTATTTAACCCAACCATGCCCCAAATCCGCCCAGAGAGTATCAGCGTCGCCGGAGTACTGCTTACCATTATAACGGCGCATATATTCGGGATTCTTATGCCAATTCTCAATGACAGGGAAGCCCGCATGATGAAGAGCGTGATAAATAAAAGAAGAACAATCAAAATCAGGGGATTCGCGGGAACCGGTGTAAGGCCGCCACTGGGTAGCATTCTGAGCACCTTGAGAATAGCCGTGCGAGTCGTCGTTGGCAATATTAATAGCCCATTGTACCGCGTCCTCGATATTGTGAGCCTGCGCGGAATTCATGAATAATAAAGAAGCCAAACACAGTTGTTTAAACATCGGCAATCACCTTGAAGAATTTTTTCTTACCGATTTTGATGACGGCGGGGAAGTCGTTATCATTAAGAACGTAATCGACGTCGGCGATTTTATTATCGTTAAGGGTGAGCCCGTTCTGGGATATAAGCCTGCGCCCTTCGGACTTTGAACTGATAATCTTAGCATAGAAGAGAACATCAATTAATTTTTTATTATTAGCGTCAATAAGAATTGGCGGGATATTATCAACGTCCTGCAGGGAAAAGATTTTGAGAGCGGCGAGGTGTGCTTGATTAGCGGCGTCCTCCCCGTGAACCAGCTTAGTGACTTCGTAAGCGAGGGTTTGCTTAGCCTCGTTAATAGCCGCGCCTTCCAACGTACTGAGCCTATTAACCTCGTCCATCGGGATAAAAGTAAGCAGAGAGAGGCAGGTTTTAACGTCGGCGTCATCGACATTGCGCCAATACTGGTAGAAATCGAAAGGGGAGACTTTATCAGCGTCTAACCAGAGTGCCCCGCCCGCAGTCTTACCCATTTTAGAGCCGTCGGATTTTAATAATAATTTATTGGTTAAGCCAAAAGCCGCCCTACCGGTTTTACGCCTTGTGAGTTCGACGCCCGCGATAATATTAGACCACTGGTCATCGCCGCCGCACTGGAGTATGCAATTATAATCATTATTCAATTTATAAAAGTCGTAAGCCTGCATAAGCATATAATTGAATTCGAGGAAGGTTAAGCCCTTATCCCAACGTTGCTTATAACATTCAGCGGCGAGCATGCGATTAACAGTAAAATGGGAGCCGACCTCGCGGAGCAAATCGATATAGCCGAGCTGACGGAGCCAGTCGCCGTTATTAACCATGAGAGCCCTGCCGTTACTAAAATCAATAAAGCGTGCGATTTGTTTTTTGAACTGTTCGCAATTATGAATGATGATGTCGTCGGAGAGGACTTTTCTAAGGTCAGAACGCCCTGAAGGGTCGCCGATAGTGCCGGTGCCGCCGCCGACTAAAGCGATAGGACGGTGCCCCGCGCGTTGGAGGTGAGCCATAACCATAAGCGCGATGAAATGTCCTGCGTGTAGGCTATCAGCGGTAGGGTCGAAGCCGATATAGAAAGTTACTTGGGTTGAGCCGAGTAGGTTACGGACTTCATCTGGGTCGGTGCATTGAGCGATGAAGCCGCGTTCGGCTAGGGTATCGAATACGTTTTGCAATGTGGAAGCCTCCTTTTTTTATTTATTATACCAAAAAATATCATGAGTATCAATGGCAGGAAAATCTAAGAGGAATGCGAAATGGCTAATAGAGGTGAAGAAATTGGCAATACTAACAGCGGAGAGCAAGAGGATACTACGGCGCATAGACTTCTGGTTGTTGATAGCGGCGATAGCGATAGTGATATACGGGATAGTGATAATATCGAGCGCGACGCACATAAACACGCCGCACGAGGAGCGATTTTGGTTTGTCCAGCGGCAAGCGATATTCGCGGTAGTGAACGGTGTAATCGCGATAATATTCATGAACTTTGATTATCGGGGCTTAAGTCAGCACTGCAAGAAATTATACATATTCAATTTAATAATGTTAATAGCGGTAATGTTATTTGGGCACGCGGCGTTAGGCGCACAACGTTGGATACAGATAGGGTTTATCAGCCTGCAACCGTCGGAGTTCTCGAAATTGATAATGATAATCTGCATGGCGGCGGTATTGGAGGAGCGGATGGGGCGATTGAACACGTTGCAAGACCTGTTGCCAATCGCGCTGTACGTGGGGTTGCCGTTTATATTGGTATTGAAGCAACCCGACTTAGGGACGTCGCTAGTATTTATGGCGATATTTTTCGGAATGGTGATAGCGTGCGGGATGCCGTGGCGTTTGTTTACGGTGATAGTCTGCGTGGGGGTAGCGTTAATGCCGGTGTTGTGGCAATTTTTAAAGGATTATCAAAAGATGAGGATAATGGTATTTCTCGACCCGAACGTTGACCCGTTAGGTAGCGGCTACCACATAATCCAATCGAAGATAGCGATAGGTTCAGGGCTTTTATATGGCAAGGGGTTATTCGGCGGTACGCAGAGCCAATTAAATTTCCTACCCGAGAATCACACTGATTTTATCTTTGCGGTAGTCGGTGAGGAACTAGGCTTTATCGGGGCGGTGGGGTTGTTGCTGTTATATTTAATCGTGTTATGGCGCGGGATAACAATAGCGCGGGAGGCGGCAGACGTCTTCGGGCGGCTGTTAGCGGTGGGTATAACGTCGATGATAGCGTTTCACGTGCTGGTTAATGTCGGGATGACGACGGGGATAATGCCGGTTACTGGAATCCCGTTGCCGCTGATGAGTTATGGGATAAGCTCTTTGACGACGAACATACTAGCGATAGCGATTTTACTAAACATAAACTTACACAGGCAAAAATTTTTATGGTGATGACGATGAACATAAACGAATTGATGAAGCCAGCCAGATACATGGGCGGCGAATTTAACAGCGTAGCAAAGGAATTTGATAAAATGTCGTGCCGGATAGCGTTAGCGTTGCCGGATGTCTACGAAGTCGGAATGTCGAATTTAGGCTTGGCGATATTGTACTCGATACTGAATAGCCGCGCAGATACGTTATGTGAACGAGCCTACGCAGTATGGCCGGACGCGGAGGAAGTGATAAAGCCGCTGTACGCCCTCGAGAGCAAGCGACCTTTACGGCAGTTTGACATGGTAGGTTTTTCGCTACAATACGAAATGATATATACGAACGTGCTAAGCATGTTGGATATGGCGGGTATAAGTTTAAGAGCTATCGACCGCGCAGAAGATGAGCCGTTGATAATAGGCGGTGGTGCGGGCGTGTACAATGTGGAGCCGATGGCTGACTTCTTCGACTTTTTCATAATCGGGGAGGCGGAGGAAGTCTTTAATGAAGTGGTCGACGAATTTATCTCTTGGCGTGCTAATGGCAAGGTTGGTGGGCGAGTTGGCTTATTAAAAAGATTAATAACAATTAAGGGAATATACGTACCGCGTTTTTACGAGCCGAAGTATTCTGGCGAGCGGTTTTTAGGGTTAAAAATATCGGAGAATGCGCCTACGCGGGTGATGAAGCGGGTGGTAAAGGACTTTGACGGGACGGCGACGGTCGGGAAGCCTGTGGTGCCGTTTATGGAGATAATCCATGATAGGGCGATGTTGGAAATATTTAGGGGTTGCAGTCGAGGTTGTCGGTTTTGCCAAGCAGGAATGACATACCGCCCGGTGCGTGAGCGTAGGGCTGAGACATTACGTAAGATAGCGCGGCGATTGATAGACAGTAGCGGCTGGGCCGAAATATCATTGACTTCGCTAAGCAGTGCTGATTATTCGTGCCTGAGCCGATTGATAGACGACCTACAGGAAGATTTTCGGAATGAGCGGGTAAGCATATCGCTACCGAGTTTACGGGTAGACAGTTTCTCGATAGGATTAGCGGAACGAGTGCAAACCGTCCGAAAAAGCGGGTTGACATTTGCGCCTGAGGCGGGTACGCAACGCCTGCGTGACGTGATAAATAAAAATGTCACGGAGGAGAATTTATTAGAGGCGTGTGGAGCGGCGTTCGATAAGGGTTGGCGTGCGGTGAAGTTATATTTCATGATAGGATTACCGACGGAGACGGACGCGGACATAGCGGGGATAGCGGCATTGGCAAATAAGGTGGCGGGATTAAAGCGCGGGGTGAAGGTGACAATCAGCGTGAGTTGTTTTGTACCGAAGGCGTGGACGGCGTTTCAATGGTACGGTCAGATAAGCGTAGGGGAATTTGAACGTCGGCAACAGTTGTTAAAGAGTATCATTATCAATAAGAATATCACATACAACTATCACAACGCTAAGTTATCGGCATTGGAAGGGGTCTTGGCGCGCGGCGACAGAAGATTATCCAAAGTGATTGAGGTTGCGTGGAGGCATGGAGCTAAGTTTGACGGTTGGAGCGAACATTTCAAGGCGGAAGTATGGGCTATGGCGTTTAAGGAATGTGAGATAAAGCCGGAAGAATATAACGAACGAACGCGCGACAATTGGGAGGCGTTAGCATGGGAGCATATCTCGCCAGGGGTGGACAAGAGTTTTTTAATAAAGGAATGGGAGAAATCGCAAGTAGGGGAATTGACGGGTGATTGTCGGCGCGGCAGGTGTACGGGTTGTGGAGTATGCATGAATTTAGGCGCAAAAGTGATTGATTATGCCAACGAAAAATCCCTGACCCCTAAACCCCGCCCCCTAACCCCTAATCCCGAAACCCTAACCCCTAAACCCCGTCCCCTGACCCCTACAAAGTACCGAGCGCAGATAAGGAAGGGCTCCGAATTGACTGCCCTAAGCCACTTGGACTATATGAACGTATTTATGCGGGCGATGTTACGGGCGAAGTTACCGATAGCGTGGAGCGCGGGCTTTAATCCGCACATGAAAATATCTTTTGCGACGGCGTTAGCGGTAGGAGTGACGAGCGATTGTGAATACATGGACTTTGAACTGACGACGCCGCTTAGTGAATTTGACATAGCCAAGCGATTGAGCGTACAGTTACCTAAGGGCGCGGAGTTGCGCCGATTAAAAAGGTTACGTGGCAAGAGCCGCCCTGTGATGTCGCTGGTAGATTTATCGCGGTATGAAGTGCGGCTACCCTTCGACGCTGAAGTATATGCCGCCGCGCAGATGAGCGTAGATAAATTTAATGGGACGTCGGAAATATGGTTTACGCGGGTGACGCCGAAGAAGACGCGGGAGATAGAAGTAAAAAAATATCTCGCCGAGCCCGTGACGGTTGAATTAGTGGGTGGCGAGCTATTGACAAAGTTAAGTATAAGAATTTTCCCCGACGGGAGTTTGAAGCCGAGCGAGGTTTTGCGGGTATTACGTGAACGATTTGACTTCCCCGCCGACATGGAACCTGCGCGGATAAATCGGGTAGGGTTGTTAAGTGGTGGTAAGAATTTATTAGACGTTACATCATCATGAGCATTTCCCGATCTATAAGCAGACTTAACGAGTTGCTGATTATTTTATTTTGCTTGGAGTGACAGAGCCGCCGTTTCGTTGGAGGTTGAAAGGAATTGTTAAGTGCTAGATGAAAAGATGAAAAGGTTTCAGGGTTCAGGGTTCAGGGGGCAGTAACCCCTGCCCCCTAACCCCTTGCCTCTGACCCCTAAATTTAGTATAATAGCCGTGATGATTCATTGAAATTTCATTGACGGGAGATAGAGGCATGTGCGGAATAGTTGGATACATAGGCGATAAGAAAGCGGCACCGATACTTTTGGACGGCTTGACGAAGTTAGAATATCGCGGCTACGATTCAGCGGGCATAGCGATTGATTGTGGCGATAATATTTTTATTGAGAAAACGGTAGGGCGGCTTGACGCGCTTAAAGATAAACTTAGGAACAAACTGCCCGACGGCACGGTTGGTATTGGACATACGCGTTGGGCGACGCATGGGCGACCGTCTGATAGCAATGCCCACCCTCACACGGATTGCAACGGAGATTTTGTCGTCGTGCACAACGGGATTATCGAGAATTATTTGCCGCTCAAGGAGAAGCTTTTATCACGCGGGCACAAATTTTCATCCGAGACTGATACGGAAGTTATAGCGCACTTGGTCGAGGAGGCATATCACGGCGACTTTATCGGGGCAGTCCGCGAGGTCTTGAATAAAATTGAAGGCTCGTATTCGCTGGCGTTTATGGCGAAGAAACACCCCGACATTTTAATCTGCGCGAAGCAAGATAATCCGCTGGTTGTTGGGCTTGGTAAGGGCGAGAATTTTATAGCGTCGGACATCCCCGCGATAATCAACCACACGCGGCAGACGTACATATTGAACGACGGCGAACTTGCACTGGTTCGGAAAGATTCTGTGGAGATATTGAATCGGCGTGGCGAGGCGGTTAAGAAGAAAATTTTCCACGTGACATGGAACGCGGAGGCGGCGGAAAAGGGCGGCTACGAACATTTTATGCTTAAGGAGATAAACGAGCAACCGAAAGCCGTACGCGACACGATGAGCAAACGCATAGCCAAAGGCGGCGGCGCGGTTATCCTCGACGAATTGAACTGGGATAAGAATTTCCTAGATGATATTGATAAGATTTATATAGTAGCATGCGGCACGGCTTATCACGCGGGGCTTGTCGGGAAGTTTTATATTGAGAAACTGGCGCGGAAATTGGTTGAAGTAGATTTGGCGAGTGAATACCGATACCGCGACCCGATAGTTGACGATAAGACTTTGGTTATAGTAGTCAGTCAATCGGGCGAGACTTCGGACACCTTAGCGGCGTTGAAAGAATCTAAGCGGTTAGGCGCGAAAACGTTAGCGATAACAAACGTGGTTGGCTCGTCGATAGCCCGCGAAGCTCATCAGGTGATTCACACGTGGGCGGGACCGGAGATAGCCGTAGCGTCGACGAAGGCTTACACCACGCAATTAATTTTGATGTTTATGCTGGCGTTGTACATGGCGCAGATAAGCGGGACGTTACCGACGGAGAAAATCCGCGAGTTGATAATCTTGCTGAAAAAAATTCCCGCGCAGATAAGCGAAACACTCAGCGACGTAGAGCCGATAAAAACTTTTGCGCGGCAGTACGGTTTCAATGAGGACGTATTTTATATCGGGCGTTCGCTGGATTATGACGTGGCATTGGAAGGCGCGTTAAAGCTCAAGGAAATTTCCTACATACACGCGGAGGCATATGCCTCTGGCGAACTTAAGCACGGGACATTGGCGTTGATAGTTGAAGGCGTACCGGTTATCGCGCTAGCCACTCAAAAATCTGTTTACGAAAAAACTTTATCGAACATCAAGGAAGTAAAGGCACGCGACGCGGTAGTAATAGGAATAGCGGCGGCGGGCGATACGGAGTTGGAAAAATATCTAGACCACGTAATCTTTGTGCCGGAGACTGATGAACTATTAATCCCGTTGCTGACGGTTGTACCGTTGCAGTTGCTGGCGTACTATGCGGCGATAACTCGTGGTTGCGACGTTGACAAGCCGCGCAATTTAGCAAAGTCGGTGACTGTGGAATAATATGATCGAACGAGTAGAAATTTTAGGCGTTAAAGTTGACGCGGTGACGATGACGCAAGCGGTTGAACGTGTGGAAGAATTAATCTGCGCGGGAGAACCGTCAATGGTAGCGACAGCCAACGCGGAAATGCTTTTGAACGCCACGCACGACGCGGAGTTGAAAAGAATCTTGAACGCGGCGGATTTAGTTGTGCCCGACGGCGCGGGGACAGTTTGGGCGGCGCGTCATCTCGGTAAGCAAATGCCGGAACGTGTTGCGGGTTTTGATTTAGTTCAAGAGCTGATGAAAGTTGCGCCTGCGCGGGCTTGGAAATTTTTCTTATTCGGAGCCGCGCCGGGTATCGCTGATAAGGCAAAGTTAAAAGCGGAAGAACTTTATCACGGCATAGAAATTGTTGGGACGCGCAACGGCTACTTTAAGCCTGCTGATGAGCCAGAAATTATTTCGCAGATAAAAAGTTCCCGCGCAGATATTTTACTTGTGGCATTGGGCGTACCGAAGCAGGAGAAATGGCTATTCAAGTACAAAGACGAACTGCAAATCCCCGTATCAATCGGCGTGGGCGGGACTTTTGACGTAATGGCTGGAGTTGTCAAACGTGCGCCGTTGTGGATGCAGAAAGCGCGTCTCGAATGGTTATTCCGAGCAATGTTGCAACCCTCTCGCGCAGGAAGATTGTTAGCCTTGCCGAAATTCGTTTGGAAAGTCCATAACCAAAAAAGCTAGATTAAAAGATGAAGAGATTAAAAGTGGTTAGGGGCTAGGGGTCAGTAAACCCTGAACCCTGAACCCTGACCCCTGACCCCTTTTCATCTTATAATCTTATAATCTTTTAATCTTAAAAAGGGCGTGGAAAATCTTGAATATCATCAAAGAAGGATACTATTTTGCGGGCGTCGCGCTCCTTATCGCGCTTTTTTTAGGCGTGTTGATTCATCCCTACGCCGCGATTTTGCCCGCCGTTATCGCCTGCTACTGCATTTATTTTTTCCGTAATCCCAATCGAGTTATCCCCGCTGATGAAAATTTAATCGTGTCGCCCGCCGACGGTACGGTTCAAGACGTTGTGCAAGTCGAGAGCGACGACTTTATCAAGTCCAAATGCCGCAAGGTTATAATTTTCCTATCGGTGTTTGATGTTCATGTCAATCGCAGTCCAATCGCCGGTGAAATTAAAATTCAGAAATACATCTGCGGCAGGTTTCGTCCCGCTTACAAAGATTCGGTTGGCTTTGAGAATGAACGGCACTTAATCGGCATTGAAAATAAAAAAATCCGCGTGACGGTTACGCAAGTCGCGGGGATTTTAGCGCGGCGGATAGTAAGTTGGGTTACGCTCGATGATAAGCTTGAGAAGGGCGAACTTTACGGCTTAATTCGTTTTGGTTCGTGTACGGAGTTGGTTGTGCCCGACGACGTGGAGATTTTAGTTAAGAAGGGCGACAAAGTGCGCGGCGGCGAGAGTATTATAGGCAAAATGAGGTGATGATATGAAATGGTTACTGCCCAACGCTTGCACGGCGGCGAATTTATTTTTTGGAATGCTTTCGATACTTTCAACTTACGAAGGCAATTTTTTTTATGCGTCGGTGTTCATATTGTTGGCGTTGATAGCTGACGGAATGGACGGGCGAGTAGCGCGGGCGTTAAAAGCAACGTCGGAGCTCGGCAAGGAAATGGATTCGTTATGTGATTTAGGGTCGTTTGGAGTTGCGCCTGCATTTTTAGCGTACTCGTTCTGTATGCACAATTACGGAATGTTGGGCAAGGCGGCGGCGATTATTTTTGCATTATGCGGGATGTGGCGATTGGCGCGTTTCAACGTCAATACAAACGTCGTGCACGGATTTTTTATGGGTTTAGCGATACCGGCGGGCGGTTGCATAATCGCGACGACGACGCTTTTATTTCTCGAAATGGGAATTCAGCCGGAGAATTTTGGGCTGGTGTATCCGATAACGGTAATAATCATAGCGTATTTAATGGTTTCGCACGTGCATTATCCTGACTTCAAAGGCGGTGGCGAGAAAATATTTCCGGCGGCGATAGGTTTTGCTGTAGCGATGTTCGCGGGGATAATTTACTTGACGCAATCGGTTGAAGGTTTATCGACGGCGGTATTCGCGACGTATGCGGTATTCGGGATAGTGAATTCGCTGATAGCCTTGATGACGCGGGACAAGTTATAAAAAACTTTTGAGCTGACGAACAATTTCTCTCGCCGCTGATGGTTGGGAGATTTTTTTTGCGTTGAGTTTCATTTGTTCGAGCCGCGCAGGATTATCGAGGAGCTCTTGAATGACGTTGGAAATTTTTTTATTGCCGACCTCGATAGCCGCGCCGTGAGCCGTAGCGTAAGCCGCATTGAGAGCCTCCGGACCGGGTATTGGCGCGTGGAGGATTAGAGGGACGCCTGCCGCGAAAGCTTCCGACATAGTGAGCGCGCCGGGTTTTGTGATTAGTAAATCAGCCTGCGCCATGAGCCTATCGACATCTGAAACGTAGCCGAGCACTTCCGACGCGTGCGAGATTTTTATTTTTTTGAGCCGCGCTAGGAGGTTTTCATTTTGCCCCGCGACGACGATGATTTTAAGTGGCTTGGGGACTTTATTGAGTTCAAGGAGCGTTTCTTCGATTGAGCCGAGACCGAGCCCGCCGCCCATGATTAGAATTGTCGTGACTGCGGAAGAAATTTTATTGACGGCGGCGAATTTTTCATCAATGGGAATGCCAGTTGCGAAGATTTTCTGACCTGCGCGGCAATGGCTGGCGAGTTCGCGTTTCATATCTTTGGTAGCGACAAAGTACGCGTCGACTTCGCCGAAAATCCAAATTTCGTGCAGGGAGTAATCGGTTAGCACGGTTGCCGATAAAAAATTCCGCGCAGATTTAGCGTGGAGAAATTTCCATAACGACGCGGCGGCTTCTGGGAATGGATGAGTGCAAATTACGACTTCGGGCTGAAATTTATTTAGCAGGCGCGTGAACGGCAAATACATCAGCGCGGAGCTTAAGAATCTTGCTGAGACACCGATTTTCCGTCCGTCGGCGAACTTATAAATTCTGTCGTAGAGGTCGGGGATAAATCGTAGTGCGGCGAGGTAAATTTTTTTCGTCAGCCAATTCAACGTTGAAATTTTTTTATCCATGAAGTCGATAACCTGCGCGGATTCCCCGAAGATTTTTTGAAGAGCTTGCGCCGCTTTGGTATGCCCTGAGCCGATTGACGCCGATAAAATTAGAATCTTCACGCTGTAAGTCCGCCGTCGACGCTTAAAATCGTGCCCGTGATAAATTTTGCTGTTGATAAAAAGTAAATAGCCTCCGCGACTTCCTCAGCCGTCCCGATTCTGCCGAGCGGATAAATTTTCGCAAGGTCTTCCAATGTCGAGCCGGAATTTTTAAGTTGGTTGAGCGTCAGGGGCGTCAGAATATCGGCGGGGGCAACGCAATTCACACGGATTGAAAAACTAGCCAATTCAAGCGCGAGAGAGCGTGTAAACGCGACGATAGCCCCCTTGCTAGCCGAATATGCCGCGCAGAAATAATTTCCCTTAAGCCCCGCGTCACTTGCGACGTTGATAATCGCGCCGCGACTTTTAATCAATTCATTAACCGCCGCCCGCGCAATAAAAAAAGTCCCCTTGACGTTGGTTGAAAAAATATCGTCGAAAGTTTTCTCGTCGGTTGAAGTTATTGCGCCTTCGTGATAAATGCCCGCGCTGTTTATTAAAACGTCGACGCCGCCGAAAATTTCAACCGTCCGCGAAATAATTTTGTTGCAATCTTCGACGCGCCGAACGTCCGCCGATATAAATTCAACGCGCCCGCTGAGTTCAGATTTAATATTACCGAACCGCTCGGAACTTCTGCCGACAAGTACGCAATTAAAATCGTGCGCCAAGAAAATTTTAGCGGTCGCGAGCCCGATACCCGACGTGCCGCCCGTGATTATCGCCGTCTTCATAATTTTAGTCCGCGCAGATAAATTTTTTGTTCAGCTGTAATTTGCTTACTCTCCAACGCCTTTTGAATTGTTTTATTTTGAATTTGCGGCGACAATCTGAACGTCTCCAATAAATTAATCGTCGCGTCGTAATGTTTGGCGAGAGCCGTCGCTAAGAACCACGCCGCCATCATTTGGACGTAATAATCCTCCGATTTAACCGCCGCCCGCTCAAGATATTTTACGTTAAAATTTTCGTCGAGATAAAATAGTCGCAACATATTCAACGCAAAACGGACAGTGTAAGGCTTATCGGAAGCCAGCCAAGTTGAAATTTCTGCGTCGAGTTCGATTGGATGTCGCTTAAAAACTTTCGGCGAGATTGAATCACACGTTGCCCAGTTATCGACGTAAGGCAAGAAAATCTTCGTCGCGCTCAAGCATTTGTCGAAATCTTTAATCGCGGAGATTAACAGCGTGTGAATAGAATTTTCTTCAAAATATTTATGCGGCAAGTCGTTCAAGAATCCTTTTGCGTCGGCGTCTTTAAAATATTTTTTAGCGAAACGATTAAGTACCGGCGTCCGAATCCCGATGAATTTTTCTTTGGCGACGGTCGGGACGACTTTAGCTTGAAACTCCCGATAAGGTTCGTCTTGCAGTTTAAAAAGTTCTTGCCGCAAATTTTCTATGTCAAACATTTATTCCTCCTGCTAACAAAAACAGAGCCGAGAATAACTCGACTCTGCGAAATCTTTCAAGGATTGACTGCTTCTTTTAAGCTCTTGCCCGCCTTGAATGACGGCAAACTCGATGCTTTAATTTCGATTTCTTCGCCGGTGCGAGGATTACGCCCTTTGCGCGCCGCCCGCGTACGATTCTCGAACGTACCGAAGCCTAACACTTGAACCTTATCGCCTTCGACTAAAGCAAGTTTAATCGCCTCGAAAGTCGCCGTAACTGCTTTCTCTGCCGTTTTGCGGTCAATTTTCGCTTTCTCGGCAACGTTCATTATCAATTCAGCTCTCGTCATAGAAAAGAATTCCTCCTTTAAAAAATTACGTGCGAAATTTAGCAGAATGTCTTAGAAAAATCAAGTACTTTTTACGCCGTCACGTCCAAATTTACTCCGAGATTGGGGTCGAGGCTCCCTACCATCGCCAACGTTTCCTCGACGGCGGAAGTATCTGCCTCCAATGCCTTCTTCAATACCGCAACTTCGAGCTCCTGCTGAGTTTTCGCCATGCTCATATCCACCGAAAGTGCCGCGATTGCCATATCCATTGCCAACAACTCCTTTCCTTAGTTACACGTATCTTAGCACACAAATTTTATCGGCGCAATAAGTAAATCACTTGGTATTGATAATCAGCGCGATAAAAATTAAATCGTCGTCGCCCGCGTTTTCAATCCCGTGAGTGTCGCCGTCCGCGCAGAAAGTCGTATCGCCCGCCTTAACCGTGTAAGTCTCGCCGTTATCGGTATAAGTCGCCGTGCCCTGCAGTATGTGATAAGTCTCGGTCGTGCCAACGTGCTTATGAACATTGATAGCCGCGCCGACGGGGATTTTTACACTCGCGAACATTGCACACTTGCCCGCCATTTCCGCAGGCGTCAACAGGTGCGTGATAAAAATTTTCCCTTTGCCCTTTTCAGCTGTAACCGTTTTCTGCTCAATAATCGGCATGCTAAAACCTCCCAAATTTTAAAAATCGTCGTAGCTCTCCGCATTAACTTTATCGACGCGTTTATTCCTAAGTTTCTTCATTCTCTCGACGGTGTGGATAATTTGTTCTCTGGTGTAAGGTTTATGTATGAAGTCAATCGCGCCCATTTTGAGGCATTGCATTAATTTTTGCGGCGTGCCCATTGAACTGAGCATGACGACGGGGACATCGGGGGCAACTTCGCGGATAAATTCCAGTGCCTCAATTCCGCCGACGACAGGCATAACAATATCCAAGATGACGCCGTCGGGTTCCTGTTCCAAGACGAGAGTTATTGCTTCTTTGCCGTTGACTGCCTCGATGACTTCGCAATTTAGGCGTTCGAGTTCCTCGCGCAATTTTTTACGCAGGAGCCGCGAGTCGTCGGTTATCAGTATCCTTAATTTTTCTTGCTCGTCCATAAAATCGCCGCCTCCCTAAAAATAATCGCCCGAAGGCGAAGATATATTTATATGCTTTAAAAATTTTCGACATATGGCGGAGAGGGTGGGATTCGAAGCATCACCGGTTTTCAAGACCGGCTCCTTAAACCGCTCGGACACCTCTCCGAATCGCGCCGATAATAACAAAATCCTTGCGCAATGTCAATCTTTGCCCGCGCAGATTTTTTCTGATATAATGCTAAAAAATTTTGGGAGGAAGTCATGAATCATTCCAATCAAGATTTCTTGAAGCAAAAAGCCGCTCGCGAAATTAATCTGGTTTCAAATTCCGGCGGGCGTATCAAATTTGCGCTGGCGTACCCGAATTGCTACCGCGTCGGCATGTCGAACTTAGGCATTCATATCATCTACCAACTTTTGAACGCGCACAAGGATATTTCTTGCGAACGATTTTTTTTGCCCGAATCCCATGACTTACTGAGCATCGAGAATCAAACTCCGCTGAATAAATTTCAAATCGTAGGCTTTGCAGTGAGTTTCGAGCCGGATTATTTTAACGTCGTCAAAATGCTTAGGCTTGGCAAAATAAACCCTCGCGCCTCTGAACGTACTGCCTTTGATCCGTTAATCATTGCGGGCGGGGCTTGCGCGACGTTTAATCCCGAACCGTTGGCTGAAATTTTTGACGCGTTTATTATCGGCGAGGGCGAAGTCATATTGCCGCAACTTATCGACGCGTTTATTTCCTCCGAAAATCTCCCGCGCCTTGAACGTTTGGAAAAATTATCGGAAGTGGTAGGCGTTTACGTTCCGCGTTTTCCTAAAAAAGTTTCGCGGCAGTGGCTTAAGAATATTGATGATTATCCGGCGCACTCGACGGTTTTGACTGACGACGCCGAGTTTAATATGTACTTGATTGAGACTGCGCGGGGTTGCGGGCGGCATTGTCGGTTTTGCATGGCTGGCTATTGTTTTCGTAAGCCTCGCAACCGTTCGTTGGACTTTTTAAAGCAAGAGATTCTCGCGGCGAAACAATTCCATAAAAAAATCGGCTTAATGGGCGCGGCGATTTCCGATTATCCGCAGATTGATGAGCTGTGCAGATTTATCATTAGCGAACGTCTTCAAATGTCGGTAGCGAGTTTCCGCGCAGATTCGGTGACGGAGGAGCTTGTCAAATCGTTAGTGGCGAGCGGGCTGAAAACTTTAACAATCGCGCCGGAAGTCGGTTCGGATAAAATGCGGCGCGTCGTCAACAAGGGCATAACCGAAGAAAATATATTCACGGCGATTCAACTCGGACTTAAAGCGGGCGTCAAAAATTTTCGGCTGTACTTTATGGTTGGGCTGCCGTTCGAGGAACTTACGGACGTTGAGGCGATAGCGGAGTTATCGACACGGATAAAAAAATTTTGCGACGGGCGATTAACGTTGAGCGTGAATCCGTTTGTGCCGAAGCCGTTTACGCCGTTTCAATGGGCACCGTTCGCAGGTAAAAAATATTTGGACGCGGCGTTTAAAATTCTGCGCGGGAGTTTGAAGACACTGCGCGGCGTGGAAATAATTTCGGAGTCGATAAAATCGGCGGAAGTTCAAGCGATACTTTCACGCGGCGACAGAAAACTTTCGGAAATAATTTTGCAGTCGGAGAGCCAGAAGGACTTCATAAAAAATTTCAATCTCGATAAGGAAAAATATCTTGGCGAGCGTGGCTTGGAAGAAAATTTGGCTTGGGACTTTTTGAATCAAGGTTTCGGCAAGGAATATTTGATTGCGGAATATAAGAAAGCCGCCGCGCTTCAATCAACGACGCCTTGTTTTGACGGGTGCAAGCGTTGTGGGGTATGCAGGGAGTGATTTCTTGAAGGACGATACTAAAAATAAAATCGCGGCACTGAGCTTTGGAGATTTGCCCGCCGAGATTGAAGGCTTTACGTTGGAAAAAATCTGCGCGGTCGACGATGATAAATTTATTTTTTTTGTTTATGCTGATGACGCGGCGCATTGTGCGGTTACGGTTTACTTTCACGAGGAAACGATGGAGTTCAAAGTTAGCCAGCGAATCGGCTTGACGGAATTTTGTTTGACGAATTTTTTTACGACGGATTTTAATCGTTTCAAAGAGCTGATTGACGCGGAGCTTAACGGCGTGATAAAAAATCTGCGCGGGATTAAAAGTAAGCCGCTCAACAGATTCCTAAGCGAGAAAAAAATCGACACGTGGAATTACGGAAAAAATCTTCCCGCGACGCTTGAAGGCTTTGAACTTTTTATAAGCCCCGCCGCGCCCGTCGAAATTACCAACGGCTCTTTTATCGTCATCAATTATGTTGACTTCGCGATTAACAGCGACTTTGTTCTGGCGTACAACATTTACAGCGACGAATTCAGCGGCGAGACGCGCATTAACGGGGCTCCGAACGTCACCTACGCTTTCGACGCCGAGACTTTGGAGGATTTGGAAGATAAGCTAAAGAAAAATTTAATCGCCGAGCTTAAATCCATAAGGAATTAAAAAACTCCCGTCAAATAATCGGCGGGAGAAATTTTTTATCGGACAAAATTTATTTTCTGTAAGCGGTAATTTGCTTGTAATGTTTCTTGAAAAATTCTTCGGCGACTTGCGGGAAGAGGGCATAGCTCAGAACGTCTTCATCAGACGGATTGAGGAAGCCTTTATTGATGAGTTCGTCCTTGAACTGCGCGAAAGTCTGCCCCTTAGCGTCTTCAATCGAGCAATCTTCAATGATTTGGTCTTCGGGGATTTTAAGGGTCTTAGTGATAAAGTCGCGGTCGACGGGGACGGAAGTACGCCCGAATTTGCCGCGCACGAGGTCTTTGAATTCGTTTGGAACCATTTTATAACGTTCGCCCGCCATGACGTTAAAGGTAGCCATAGTGCCGACGATTTGGCTTGACGGCGTAACGAGCGGCGGATAACCGGCATCTGCGCGGACGCGAGGCATTTCGTCGAGGAGGTCTTGATATTTATCTTCCATGCCGGCTTCTTTAAGCTGATTGGCGAGGTTGGAGAGCATGCCGCCGGGGATTTGGAAGTCGAGGACATTGACGTTAATATCGAAGTAGCCCTTAAGCCCAAACTCTTTAATAAGTTCCTGCTTGACGCCGAGAAAATGTTTAGCGATAGGCACCATAGCTTGGCGGTCGAGTCCGGTATCGCGTTCGTGACCTTTGAGCATTGCGACGATAGTTTCAGTGCAAGGTTGGGAAGTGTCGCTACTAAACGGGCTTAACGCGCAGTCTACGATGTCAACGCCCGCCTCAATCGCTTTGAGATAAGTTGCGTGCCCGAAACCCGACGTGCAATGGGTATGGAGTTCGACGGGAATATCCAACGCGGCTTTAAGTTTGCGGACGAGGTCGTCAGCGGCGTACGGAGCGAGCAAGCCCGACATGTCCTTGATACAAACGCTGTGGCAACCCATCTCCTGCAACTCTCTAGCGAGCTCAACAAAAGTCTCGTTGCTGTGGACGGGGCTGATTGTGTAGACGAGGCAGCCTTGAACTTCGGGCTTTTCGGGGCAGGCAAGCGCGGCTTTAATCGCGACACGGAGATTGCGAACGTCGTTAAGAGCGTCGAAAATGCGGAAAACTCCTACGCCGTGCGCCGAAGCGTGCTGAACGAATTTTTCTACAACGTCGTTGGAATAGTGATTGTAGCCCAAAAGATTTTGTCCGCGCAGGAGCATTTGAATCGGCGTGTTTTTGAGATTGGCTTTAAGATTGTCGAGGCGTTCCCAGGGGTCTTCGTCTAAAAATCTCAAGCAACTGTCGAAAGTCGCGCCGCCCCAACCCTCCAGAGCTTTGTAACCAATTTTATCGAGGCTCGCCAACATCGGCTCCATTTGACGATAGCGCATCCGCGTTGCCATTAACGATTGATGCCCGTCGCGCAGGACGGTCTCCATTATTTGAAGCGGTTTCGCCATAATTACACCCTCCTAAAAATTTTTCTGCAACGATTATAGATTTTCCGCTTTGCAAAGTCAATCTGCGCGGCTAAAAGACATTCGCTGAAAAAAATCTGTAAGGAATATTGGCAAGCGGCGGCAGATTATGTATAATGCAGGCGGGAAACATTTTTAGAACACAGGCGGTGATTAAAATGAACGATATAGTAACGATTAAGGGGCTCAAATACGGCTTGCAACTGACTTTTGCTAAGGGCGCGAGTTTCGACGACGTACAGGCGAATCTTTTGAACAAGCTTGAATCGGGCGACAGTTTCTTTATACGCGGGACGACGGTTTTTGTTCCGAAGGGTTACTTCGCCGAAGACCAGAACGAGGCATTGCGCCGCATGTTCCATCGTCACGGAATGCTTTTCAGTACTGAGCTTAAACGTCCTAATCTTGCCCCGCCTTCTTGCGATACGGTTAAAACTCCCGCGCAGAAATCTAAGGCAAAAGTCGAAGACGCTCAAAAAATGATGGTGATAAATCGGACGATACGCGGCGGGCAGGAGGTTAAGGCTAATTGTTCGGTGTTGATTTGCGGCAATGTCAATCCCGGCGCACAAATCATAGCGGGCGGCTCGATTGATATTCGCGGGACGTGCAGGGGTTTTGTACACGCGGGAGCTTTTGGCGATAAAACTGCCTGCGTCGTGGCTGATAGACTTATGCCCGCGCAGATTCGCATTGCCGACCTAATCGCCCGTGCGCCCGACGAGGATGTTAAAGCCAGTCAAGCAGAACGCGCCATGATTCGCAACAACATGATTATTTTTGAACCCGTTGCACGTTAAAATTTTTTCTATGGAAGGGAAAATTATATGAGTCAAATTTTAGTAATCACGTCGGGCAAAGGCGGCGTCGGCAAAACCACAACCACTGCGAATATCGGCGTCGGGCTTGCCATGCGCGGGCACAAAGTCGCGCTGATTGACACTGACACGGGGCTCCGCAATCTTGACCTTTTACTCGGCTTGGAGAATCGTATCTTGTATGATTTGGTTGACGTGACGAGCGGGCGCGTCGCCTATAAAAAAGCTCTCGTCCGCCATAAAAAGTTCGAGAATCTTTATCTGTTGCCTACGTCGCAGGTTAAGGACAAGTCAGCCGTCAATCCCGAACAACTCGTTACACTCTGCGCGGAGATGAAGAAGGAATTCGACTTTATCATTATCGATTGTCCCGCCGGCATTGAACAGGGCTTTAAAACTGCGATAGCCGCCGCCGATACTGCGATTGTCGTTACGATGCCCGAAATTTCAGCGGTTCGCGACGCGGATAAAATTATCGGGGAACTCGGTCGCGCTGATAAGGAAAATGTTAAACTTATCGTCAACCGTATTCGTCCGCAAATGGTCGAGAAAGGCGACATGCTTGACATGGGCGACATTGACGAGATTTTATCTGTGGCGTGTATCGGGCAAGTCCCCGATGATGAAAATGTTGTCGTCGCGACGAACAGAGGTGAGCCCGTCATCACAATGAACGGTTCGACGGCGGGGCAGGCTTATAAAAATATCGTCGCCCGAATTTGCGGCGAAAATGTCCCGTTCCTCAAGCCGCAGAAGGAAGGCTTCTTTGCTCGGCTGAAAAAACTTTTCGGCTTGCTGTAAGGAGGGCTGTCCATGCTTGACGTTTTAAAGAGGGTATTCGGTATGTCCGAAAAAAAATCCGGAGCTGTCGCTAAGGAACGCCTGCAAGTTGTGCTGATTCACGATCGCGCCAGCATTTCGCCGGAGATTATGGAAAAAATTAAGGAAGAAATTATAACGGTCTTGTCTAAGTACATGAACATAAACCGCGCAGATATGGAAATTGCGTTGGAGAACGATTCGGATTCGGTCGCGCTCGTCGCCAATATTCCTGTCAATTCAATGCGCCACGCGAGATAAAAATTTTTGAGCGGTTAAAGAGCCGCTCTTTTTTTTATTGATTTAGGCGGCGTCTTGGTGTAAAATTAGCGTGTTACCGAGAACTCCTTCGGGTATCAGGAGGAGGTGAGTGCCATGTTGGCGACGTTCTTAGTAGCGGTCGCAGCGAATGTAGCGGCTTACTACATTTGCAAGTGGCTTGACCGCCGCAGGTGACAAAAGCCCGTGGTTATCGTTAATCTACAAAACGAGCGAAAACCCCCGACTGCAATTCGGGGGTTTTCTTTTTGTGGTACCATGTTGACGACGGTTAAGCTCAAGCTTAGACAACTGCATTGTAACATGCGGCTAAAAATTTTGCAAGCACAAAACCAAAAGGAGCCTCCGATTTCTCGGAGACCCCTGTTATTTACGTTATGAGATTTTTGGTTTGAAGTTATCGGCTTAGAAGAAGAACTCAACACGACCGAAGAGACGTTCGGCATCTCCGCTACCGGTGATGTATTTGCCCTTGAAGTACTT
>CAJOHN010000004.1:84191-84655 GCA_905234235.1 uncultured Selenomonadaceae bacterium | reverse complement strand
CGCAAGTAACGGCGGCAACGCCTGCAGTAACAGTGACGGGCTTAAATGGAACGCTCAACGATTCTAATATCACAGTCGGCGACAAGACGTTGACGATAACCAATGCGGCATTGCTGACCGACGGCGCGACGATTACTGCTACGAACGATTACACAATCGCGTTGGGAAGTGACCTTGCGCCGAGTAATGCAGTAAGCAAAGGTTGGGACGGCACGAGTTACTACGCGGCAGACGGTTACAAGACAGCAGGCTGGACGATTACCGACGGCAAAGTCGCGCAAGTAACGGCGGCAACACCTGCAGTAACAGTGACGGGCTTGAAGAGTGGCGTAACGCTTAGCGATTCTAATATCACAGTCGGCGACAAGACGTTGACGATAAAAGATGCGGCATTGCTAACGGCAGGCGCGACGATTTCGGCTACGAACGATTACAAAGTCGAGTTGGGAAGTGACCTTGCACCG
>CAJOHN010000004.1:0-84026 GCA_905234235.1 uncultured Selenomonadaceae bacterium | reverse complement strand
AACGGCAGGCGCGACGATTTCGGCTACGAACGATTACAAAGTCGAGTTGGGAAGTGACCTTGCACCGAGTAATGCAGTAAGCAAAGGTTGGGACGGCACGAGTTACTACGCGGCAGACGGTTACACGACAGCAGGCTGGACGATTACCGACGGCAAAGTCGCGCAAGTAACGGCGGCAACACCTGCAGTAACAGTGACGGGCATAAAATCAACGGACGGAATCAAAGTTGAAAATGGCAAAGTAACGATTGATGCGACTAATTTGGCAGACGGTGCCGAAAAGGTTGAATTGACGGGTGACGGCTACACACTTGAAATTAGTGACGTTCAAATTGGAGCTCCGGAAGCAACAGTTACAACGTCATGGAGCGATATTGTCGATAACAAAGCAACGTACACGCAGACTGCTACGACGGGCGAGTATTGGACAAAATCAGAAGACGGCAAATCTTACGTTCGCACGGCAGAAGCGGCTGTGTCAACGGATTTATTCACAATTGAAGGTATTACTTCGACCAGTAACATCAACGTTGCGAGCGATACTATCACACTCAGCGCAGAAGTGCTCCCGACGGACGGCTCTGCGGTTAGTGTCGAAGGCGATTACAAGCTGGCATTAGGCGATAACGTAACTGCGGCTGTTGAGACTAAGAAAGCAACTCTCGATAATGGTTTGTACACGACGGCGGGCGTCACGACAGCTGGCTACAAAGTCGTTGACAACAAGATTTCCTACTTCGATAAAGATGTAACGGAAATTAAGTTCAACGGTTTGGCAGATACTGCGGTAGCGGCAAGCTTCACAATTGACGGCGACACGATTAAGATAGGTAAGAAAGCAATACCGACGGATGGCACAGAGGTAAGTGTCGAGGGCGATTATACGTTGGCTCTCGTTGACGGCTTGCCTATAGCGGTCGAGACCAAGAAAGCGTCACTCAGCGAAGATAAAACAACTTACACGACGGCGGGCGTCACTGTTGCCGGTTACAAAGTTGCTGACAACAAGATTTCCTACCTCTCTAAAGACGTTACTACGATTAAATTCACGGGACTCTCCGATAAGGCGAAGGCAAGCCAAATCACTATCGACGACGACAATGTTATCACGCTCGCTAAGAAAGCTCTCGGTACGAACGGCGCGAAGATCTCCGTCACGACTAAGGGCTATACGTTGGCACTCGACGGCTTGACGGAAGTTATCAACGCTAACAAGGGCGCGGCTGAAAAAGCCTCCTACTACTTCGCGACAGCAGGCGGAGCTCCCGAAGGTTACGTTGCAACTACCGGCTCCGACGGCAAGTCTTACTTCGTTGAAAGTGATGCCAAGTTCGCAAAGGCTTATGCGGAATACGGCATTAACATTAAAGTTATCGAAGGCGACGCTACCTCTTACGTAACCGAAGCCCCCGAAGATTACTTCAACGTCACTGATAAGGCTAACGGCAATTACTACACCGATAAACTTACTACCAATGCGGCTCTTACAAACGCCTCAATTAGCGGCGACGACCTCGTTATCGCGGCGGGTAAGCAAAAACTTACAGTTGCGGGCGCGGCTAATGATACTGTTGATGTCACGGCAAACGGCGTTGATTATACGGCGTCGGCGGGCGTCCTCACCAATACCCAAGATAAAGCCGTCACGATAACTTCTGCTTACGACGCAAGCGAAGAATTTAAGGCGTCTAAGAACATTAAGACAATCAGCGCAACTTCTAAAGTTAAAGACGCTCTCACGATTGACGGCTCGAAGACTTCCGGAGTTGAGATCTCCGGCGGTAAGGGTGCCGATACTCTCACGGGCGGCAAAGGTGCTGATACTCTCAGCGGCGGCAATGGTAACGATTCGCTTAAAGGCGGCAAGGGTGCTGATACTCTCGACGGCGGTAAAGGCGATGACATTCTCACTGGCGGCAAGGGTAACGACCTCTTTGTTTACAGTGCGGGCAATGACACCATTACCGACTACACGGCGGGCAAAGATAAAATCAGCCTCGACAGTGCATATACCGGCTTCACGTTTGATAATGATGATGTTATCCTCAGCTTCGACGCGGGCTCGCTCACAATCAAAGACGCTAAGGGCAAGAAGATTTACTTCGCGGACGGCACGTCTCAAATCTTCAAGAACGATCCTGTTGTCAACGGCGATACCGCAATTCTCCCCGAAACTTACGACAAAGACAGCTACGATGTCAGCGAGAACGACGTTAAGAATGCTAACGCTGCGACAACCACGACTAACATCAGTCTTATCGGCGACGAGGAAGATAACTCGCTTATCGGCGGCGCGGGCGACAACTTACTGACCGGCAACGCGGGTAATGATACGCTAGTCGGCAACGCAGGTAATGATACCCTCAACGGCGGCGAAGGTGACGATTTACTCAACGGCGGCGAAGGTAGCGACACGTTTGTTTACAGCGGCGGCAAAGATACTATCGACAACTTCAACGTCGCAGAAGATTTGATTGAGAATACGTCGGGCTTCACGGTCGCTAAGGAACTCACGGTAGACGACGGCTATACTCTCACGTTCGACGACGATAACACCTTAACTATCAGCACGCTCACGGGCGGCGAAACTTTTGACATCAAGACCGGCAATCAAACTCATACTTACTCCAAAGAATACGTCACCGATAACGACGCAAGCGTTACACTCTACGCGGGTGCGGCAAGTTATAAAGCGGCTGATAATATCGTTTCGATTGACGGCTCGGCGGCGCAAGCTATCGAAATCACCGGCAACGCCAACGATAACGCAATCACGCTCGGCGCGGAAGGCGGCAAAGTCGACGGCGGCAAGGGTAAAGATACAGTTATCGCGGGTGCGGGCTCCGATACAATCGTCATCAGCGAAGGCGGCGATGTTATTCGTAACTTCGACGCGGATAATGATAAACTCTCGCTCGGTAAATTCTCGGCAAGCAAGATCACAGAGGCTAAATATAGAGCTGCAGCGACAACGTTCACGGTCGGCTCGACTACTGTCCAGATTGATACTCTTGCTAAGGACGCTAAGGTTTCCTTCGAGGAAGGCGGCGCGATGACAAGTTCCGGCGTCATAAGCAGTCAAGGTAAATACTCGCTGTTCTCGACGGCAAGCGGCACTTACACGGGCGACGACACCATTAAAGTTATCGACGCTTCGGCGGCAACCAAGAGAGTTACGTTGGAGGCAGGAACTTCCGGCGGCACGCTCACGGGCGGCAGTGGTAAGGACACGTTCATTTACAACGGCGGCAAAGTTGTTATTAATAACTTCGAGGCTGATGAGGCTATCAACACCGGCGAATATACCATTCTCAGAGATGTCAACGTCAGTTCCAGCAACGTTACGCTGACAGTCTCCAACGGCGAAGAAGAAGGCACGATTGAACTCGCGGGCGCGAAGGATAAGAACATTAAACTCAACAATAAAGATGCGCTCTTCTCGGTCAGCGGCAGAATTTACAACGATACTAAGAATCCGACGGCTGTAACGCTCACCTCGTCTTCCGGCAGTTACAACGCCACAACCGACCCACTCGGCTCCGCTATTGAGACTATCGACGCAAGCGCAAGCAGCAGGACGATTGAAATTACCGGTAACAAACGGAACAACGTTATTATCGGTAGCGACGGCGGCTCCACGCTCGACGGCAAATCCGGCAATACCAACACGCTCAAGGGCGGTGCAGGCGCGGATACGTTCATTCACAACGGCGGCAATAACAACGTCACTGAAATTAAGGATTACAATCTCGCGGACGGTGACAGAGTTTCCATTTCTGCTATCGCTTCCAAGAGAAATATCGCGTCCACCGTTGCCAATACCAAACTCAGTCAAGGGCTTATCGACGGCACGCTTACTGTCGAATTGGCGGACGGCTCCGTTATGCGCATAAACAGCACGCAATTCAGCAGTGAAAATTCCCCGACTAAACAAGCGGCTGTCAATGTTGTCTTCAGCGGTCAGACAAATGAAATTACCTTCGGCAACGACGCAATTTATTCCGCCGATTCGGTTACGCTTATGTCGGCGTTCAATAACAAGTTCGACGCAACCACTAAATTTGCCGATACGACGAGCGTCGCGATTAATGCCTCACACGTTGAGAGTAAGGGCAGTACGTTGAAACTTATCGGTACGGACGGCGCGGATACAATCCTCAGCGGCGGCGGCGAAAAAGGTTCAACGACTTTGCAAGGCGGTAAGGGTAACGATTCGCTTAAGGGCGTCGAAGGCATTAAAGATACTTTTGTCTACGAAGCAGGCGACGGCAACGACGTTATCGTTGACTTCACTTCCGGCGAAGACACGCTCCAACTCAAGACAAAGCGGAGTCTCGAAAGCGTCAGCACGATTCGCGGCGGTCTCGAATTCAACATGACGGACGGCGGCAAAGTTAAAATCGACGGCTTCTCGGATAAAGTCTTCATTAAGTCCGATAACAAACTGTATTGGTTCGACGACGCGGACGGCGACGGCACCAGCGAATGGGTTACCGCTAAGGATTCGACTACTAAAGCGGCTCTCAAGTCGATAATGAAGAGCGGCGACTACGCAGTCCTCGACCTCGAATACGCAAACTGGAGCACCACGATGTCGGAAGCGGTTACGTTCGGCGACAGGAAGGGCGTTTACACCTCTCCCAAGACTGCCAGCTACTTCGACAGATATAAAAAATAAGTTCGGCTTACAAAAATAAATCGGCAGATTAACTGCGGAGCTTGTGCAAGAAATTTTGCACAGGCTCTTTTTTTTGGCTATAATGGAGGAAAAATTTTCGGGAGGAATTTTAATGATATTGGTACTGGATTTCGGCGGACAATATAATCAGCTGATAGCGCGGCGCGTGCGCGAGAATAATGTTTATTGCGAAGTTCATACGGCTCTTGGTATTGAAAAAATCCGCGAGCTCAAGCCTGAAGGAATTATTTTGACGGGCGGACCTCAAAGTGTTTACGATAAAGATTCGTTACTGCCGCCGATTGAAATTTTCGATATGAATATTCCGGTGCTCGGCATTTGTTACGGCGCGCAGGCGATGGCAAAAGTTTTGGGCGGGGAAGTTAAATCTGCGCGGGTCAGTGAATACGGCAAGACGGACGTTGAAATTTTGAACACGTCCGAACTTTTTAAGAGCGTCGAGAAAAAATCTGTCGCGTGGATGAGCCATACCGATAGAATTTTTATCGCGCCCGATAATTTTACTGTGACTGCCGCGACTGAAAATTGCCCGATTGCCGCGATGGAAAATTCTGCGCGGAAACTTTATGCCGTTCAATTCCACCCCGAAGTTGTGCACACGGTCGAGGGCAAAAAAATTTTTTCAAACTTCGTGGACATCTGCGGTTGTAAACGCGATTGGATTATGAGTTCGTTCGTCGTCGATACCATTGCCAAACTTAAAAATAAAATCGGCGACGGTAAAGTTTTGTGCGCGTTGAGTGGCGGCGTCGATTCGAGCGTTGCGGCTGTCCTGCTGAGTAAAGCTGTCGGGAAAAATTTAACGTGCGTATTCGTGGATCACGGGCTTTTGCGTAAGAACGAGGCGGCGGAAGTTACGGAAGTCTTCAGCAAGTTCGATTTGAATTTTATCAAAGTCGACGCAAGCGAGAGATTCCTAAATAAACTGCGCGGCGTCACTGAGCCCGAACGTAAACGCAAAATTATCGGCGAAGAATTTATCCGCGTGTTCGAGGAAGTCAGTAAAAAAATCGGCGCGGTTGATTATCTTGTTCAAGGCACGATTTATCCCGACGTTATCGAGAGCGGCTTAGGCAAATCGGCTGTGATTAAATCTCATCATAACGTTGGCGGCTTGCCGGATTTCGTTGACTTCAAAGAAATTGTTGAGCCGTTGAGACTTTTGTTTAAAGATGAAGTTCGTCAAGCGGGGCGCGAACTCGGATTGCCGGAAAATATTGTAAGTCGCCAACCGTTTCCGGGTCCGGGCTTAGGCATTCGGATTATCGGTGAAGTTACGGCGGAGAAAATTAAAATCGTTCAGGACGCTGACGCTATTTATCGCGAGGAAATTTCTAAGGCGGGCATAAAAAATTTATCGCAATACTTCGCCGCGCTAACCAATATGCGTTCGGTGGGTGTCATGGGCGACGGCAGAACTTACGACTGCGCCATTGCCCTCCGCGCAGTTTTGACAAGTGATTTCATGACGGCGGAGGCGGCGCAAATTTCTTGGGAAGTTTTGAGCACGGTTGCAAATCGTATCGTCAACGAGGTTAAAGGCGTCAACCGCGTCCTCTACGATTGCACGAGTAAGCCGCCCGCCACGATTGAATTTGAGTGAGGAGACGTTTGAATGCGAATCGGTCATATTAATTTCTTGAACGTTCTGCCGCTCAATTACGGCTATCAAACCTGCGCGGCTGATTTGGATATTGTTTACGGCGTGCCGACTTTTCTTAACGGCGAACTCCAAGCGGGGCGTATCGATTTAAGCAACGTTTCTTCGATTGAATACGCCCGCCACAGCGACGAGCTTTTGATTTTGCCTAAGCTTTGCGTCCGCGCAGATTGCGACGTTACCAGTATCATCTTAGTTTCGCGCAAGCCCATTGATAAAATTCGCGACGATAAAATTATCCTAACGTCCAAATCCGCAACCGCGCAGTGCTTACTGAAAATTATCCTCCACGAAAGTTACGACGCCGCCCCCGATTATCAAACGCGTTCCGTTGAAGTTGATAAGCCCGTTGACGACGACGCTACTGCCGCTTTGCTGATTGGTGACGACGCGCTGTTTGTTTATCTTCATAAGCCGCAAAATTTTTACGTGTACGATTTGGGCAGGGAATGGCATAAGCTCACGGGCAAGCAGATGGTTTACGCGTTGTGGACTGTCAGAAAAAAATACGCCGCCGAAAAGCCCGCGCTCTTACAAACGACGTATGAAAAAATTCTCCGCGCCTTTGAATACGGCATTGAACATAAAGCCGACGCGATTAACTCTGTGCTGTCGACGAAACCTTTTACTTTCGACGAACTCGATAAATATTTGGGCGGCGCGATTAAATGGAACTTAACGGCTGAAGCCCTCGACGCGTTGAAACGTTATTATCGGAAAGCCGCCGCGTTGAAATTGATTGATAAGGAACCCGCATTGGAATTTGCCGACGTTGAATAAAAAAAATTACCCGCCGATTATCCGACGGGATTTTTTATTTGCTAAAGGTACCAACTTTATTTGTGGCGAGCAATCGTTTCTTTGGGCGTGAAAATTAAATGCTCATTGACGAAGGCATTAAAACCAAGCCGCGAAAGTTCACGACCGTAACCGGAATTTTTTACGCCGCCGAATGGAAGTTCGGGAAGAGTCGTAAAGCCTGCATTTATGCAAGACATGCCGGTTTCAATTTTCTCTCCGACTTCGCGAGCGTGTTCAAGGTTCGAGGAAAAAATCGTATTACCGAGCCCGTAACTTGAATCGTTCGCCAACGCTATCGCTTCCGCCTCGTCTTTGACTTTGTAAACTTCGCCGACCGGACCGAAAATCTCTTTGTTGTAAAGCGAATTTTCCTTAGTGATATTTACCAGAATCGTCGGCATGACAAAGTAGCCGGGCAAATCGATAGGCTCATTGCCGTAAATGCATTCCGCGCCGTCGTCGATTGCCTCTTGAATCGCCTGCAATACATCTTTTTTGGCAACGGCGGAAGATAACGGAGCCAATGTCGTTGACGGATCCATCGGGTCGCCCCATTTTGCTTTCGCGAACTCTTCTTTTAAGTCGGCGATAAATCTGTCGTAATTTTTTTCTGTGACTATGAAACGTTTCGACGAAACACAAACTTGCCCCGCATTGTACAGCCGCGCAGAGAACAACAGCGATTTAACTTCGTCCATATCGGCATCGTCGAGAACTATAAACGCGTCGTTGCCGCCCAATTCCAGCGAAGACTTTTTGAGATTTTTACCGGCAGTCTCAGCAATGGAAGAGCCGCCTCTTTCCGAACCTGTAAGACATGCTCCGGCAACGCGAGGATCCGCTATTGCTTTTGAAACCAAACCATACGACAGGAATAAATTTTTGAACGCGCCTTCCTCGCAACCGGCTTCCTTGCAAAGATTTTCAAACGCTTCCGCAGAGCCGGGGCAATTCGAGGCGTGCTTTAAGATTATCGGGTTGCCAACGATAAAATTCGGCGCGAATACCCGCATGACTTGATAGAACGGGAAATTCCAAGGTTCGACCGCAAAAATAATTCCCGTCGCTTGCCTGACGCAGTACGCCTCGCCCGCCGCTGTCGGGAACGGTTCGGGCTTGAGGAACTCGTCAACTTTATCCGCGTAATAATCGGCAATGTCCGCGCAGAGCATAACTTCAAACTTTGCTTCTTCAAGGAGCTTGCCCATGTCGTAAGTCATTTTCGCGGCGTACTTTTCACAGTCGCGACGCAACAACTCGGCAACCTTATGCAGTTGAGCCTTGCGCTCTTCCAAACAATCTTCAGCGCGCCATTTCTTGTAGAGTGCGTGCCCCTTCGCCAGCGCGTCTTCCAAATCGGCTTCCGTGTGATTCGCATACTCTTTCAAAACTTCGTCGGTGTAGGGATAAATCGTCTTGTAAGCCATCGTCTCACTACCTTTCGTATCTTTGAAGGTTTAACTTTCTTCGATACGGTCATTTTATTGTGCTGTAATTTTTTTGTCAACTTTGATATAACTTTAACTTACAAAAAACATGTGCGCAACCGGTGCCGCGATTAATAAGCTGATGATTGTACGTTCAAGGAAGAGGATAAAAAGTTCGGGCAAGTTGACGGGGATTTTAGAGCCGAGAATCAAGCCGCCGACTTCCGATAAATAAATCAGCTGTGTAACCGAAATAACCGCCACGATAAATTTTGCCATAGGACTGGTGATTGTGCCCGCCGCCAAAACCGACGGCGTAAACATATCCGTAAAGCCAACTATCATCGTCTTTGAGACTGCCTCCGCTTGCGGCACGTCGAGCATTTGCAACAGCGGCAGGAACGGCAATCCTAACGTGTCAAAAATCGTCGTGTGATTCGCCAAGACCAATGCCAAAGTTCCTATGCACATGACAACCGGCAATACTCCAAACCACATGCCCGCCGCATTCTTGAACGCGCCTTCCATAAATTGTTCAAAGCCGCGATGTTCGCCGACACGTTCACGAGCCAACGCTAACCCATATTGAAAAGATGTCGTGTAACCTTCGGGCAAAGTCTCGCCCATAGCCTTGCCTTCAACTAAATACTCGTCTTTCTTCAAGCTAAGCGGTGGGATTCTCGGCAAGATTAACGCGCAGACAACTCCAATCGCGCAGATTAAAAGATAGTACAGCCCGAAATACTCCATTAAATCAACTTGCGCCAAAACCACGATTGAAAACGTTATCGAAACCGCAGAAAATGTCGTCGAGATAATCGCCGCCTCGCGCTTGGAATAGTAGCCGCCTTCGTATTGGTTAGCAGTCAACATAACGCCTAAAGTTCCGTCGCCAATCCAACTCGTGATACAGTCGACGGCAGCGCGTCCCGGTATCGTGAACAGCGGGCGCATAACTTTTGTAAGCATCGCCCCGATAAATTCAAGCAGTCCGAAATCCAACAGCAACGGCAGTAACAACCCCGCCAGTAAGAAAATTACCACGAGCACGCTGAGTAAATCGTTGAGTACAAAGCCGCCGTTATCGCCCGAAGTTATCAAGCCGATTGTGCTGTCGGGATTATCCGCGTCAACGCCAAGATACGTCAGCCAAATAAAAATCGCGCCGAGTATCCTAATCGCAACCCAAATCGCCGTCGTCGAAAAGGTATTGGCAACAATCGGGTACGTCGCGATAAAATTCGGCTTGCTTAAAAATATCACGCCGAGTATCGCCGAGATCGTCACAATCCCCACGCATAACGCCGGTAACATTTCGCCTATCGCGTCGCTTATCATGTCCGCGATAATTTTTACGACGATCGTCCAACTCCCATCGTATTGCACGGGAATCATAAATAAAATTATCCCGATGATTGACGGCACTAAAAAGCCCGCCAGTGAACCTTGTTGTTTGTTTTCCATTTCAATCTCCTTCACAAATAAAATCGGCGTTCATTATAGCACTAATCGCACGCAGTTCAACAAAAAAAAATTTCCTTCCAATGTCGGAAGGGATTTTTTTTATCCGCGCAGATTATTTCTTAACGAACTTGCTACCGCTGATTTGGTAAGTGTCGTTGTCAATGTGGAAAGTCGTCGCTGTGAAATCTTTTAGCGTAATTGAGTTAGCGTTATCGAATTTCAACGTGACGGCTTTATTTTTGTACGAAGGCGTGAAGTCGAGTCCGTCAAGCGTCAGCGTATCATCATTTTCAAAGCCAAAGATAACGTCCTTGCCCGCGTTGTAAACAAAAGTATCCGCGCCGTCGCCGCCCCAAAGTGAATCGTTACCCGCGCCCGCGTTTACCGAAATGTTGGAATTATTTCTTGTGTTAATGAAATCGTCTTGAGCTCCCGCGCTGATTGTGACGTTGTTGGCGTAGTTGGCAATGTAATCGGCTTTCGACGTGCCCTTAACGGTTTTGGAGCTTTCGTAGTTATAAATGATGTTCCATTTCTTAACGTTGCTTAGAGATTTGGCGGTATTAACTACATCGTCCCAGTAATTGGTCAGCGTCAAAGTTTTTCTATTGCTAAGGTTGAGTGTGACGGTTGAATAATCGCTACGCACGGAAGAATTTATTTTAACGGAGCCGAGTACAATCGTATCAAGCGCGGCGTCGAAGTTGGTTAGTGTATCATTGCCGCCGATGTAGACGTAAGTTTTTGCGGTACCCCAAGCGTTGACATAATCATTACCCGTGCCGCCCGCGATTGTGACGTTGTCGCCGCCGTTGGTTATCGAGTCGTTTTTACTCGTACCGGTTATGAGCGTGTCGGACGCGTAATTTTCTCTGGTAGCCATAAAATTTTCCTCCTGAAGATTTTTCACATTATAAATTTCAACTAAAGTAATTGCAACCGCGCTTGCTAAAAAAATTTTTCTGTTGTAGACTGCGAATTAGGGTACAGGGAATAGGGGGCAGGGGTCAGCAAAACCCTGAACCCTAATCCCTAAAACCTAATCCCTAAAACCGGAGGTTGAAAATATGTCGGCAAGAATTTTATACGGAAAAGAATTCGCGGCGAAGATAAAAGAATCTGCGCGGCTGGGCGTCGAAGAGCTTAAGAAAAATTTTGGTGTGACGCCGGGTCTTTCAGTGATAATCGTCGGAGAAAATCCCGCGTCGCAAGTCTACGTCCGCAATAAGCACAAAACTTGCGAGGAACTTGGGATTATCTCGGAAGTCGTCGCGATGCCCGAAGATACAACTAAGGACGCGCTCCTCGCCAAGATTGACGAACTCAACGCCGATAAAAACGTTCACGGGATTTTAGTTCAGTTGCCGTTACCCGCCGCCATTAAAAATTCGTCGGAAGAAATTCTGAATCGAATCGACCCGCTTAAAGATGTCGACGGCTTTCACCCCGTCAACGTTGGCAAACTTGTTATCGGCACGCCGCAACTTGTCCCGTGCACGCCCGCCGGTTGTATCGAAATGCTCGACCTCGCGGGAATTGAGATTGACGGCAAACGCGCTGTGATTATCGGGCGCAGTAATATTGTCGGCAAGCCGCTTCTGCATTTGCTTATGGCGCGTCACGCGACGGTTACAGTTTGTCATACTCACACGAAAAATTTAGCGGAAGTCGCTCGCGAAGGTGAAATTTTAATCGCGGCGTCGGGCAAGCCTAAACTCGTTACGGCGGATATGATTCGTCCCGGCGCAACCGTTATCGACGTTGGCATTAATCGCATTGCACCAAAAAAATTAGTCGGCGATGTCGATTTCGATGCGGCTGTTGAAATTGCAGGCGCGATAACTCCGGTACCCGGCGGCGTTGGACTTTTAACCGTCGCCATGCTTATGAAAAATGTCGTCAAAGCGGCGCGGCTTCAACTCGGTGAATAAAAATGTTCCTGCTCATAACAGCGGTTGTTCTCGGCGCGGTCATGACAATCGCGCTTGTCTCGATAAGTTTCCTGTTCAGCGAACACCTCGCCAGAAAATTTTATAAACTGTTCGCGCTCGCCGATTTAACGGTTATCGTCGTGATACTCGGCGGCTGGTTAATGCGTTCGCTCGTGCCCGATTGGTTTATATCTGTCTTCGGCAACGTCGCGACGGTTTTTCTAATGGCGCAGTTAATTTGCGGCGTGTTGGTTATCTGCGCGGTTGTCGTGAGATTTTTTTATCGGAAGTTCAATAAGCCGACGAAATTTGAACCTGCGCGGCGGAAAGCTCTAGTTCACGGAATGATTTATCCTCTGGCGTCGATGGCAATTTCTCTTTACGGCAACCGAATCGAAAAGAATCGCGACGTAGAAAATTTTTACGACGTACCCATTAAAAATCTGCCGCCCGATTTGGAAGGCTTTAAGCTCGCGCAGATTAGCGACATTCATCTCGGCGCGTACTATTCTCTTGAACGTCTCGAAAATCTTTTGCAACGCGTCGCCGATTCTAAGCCCGACCTCCTCGCCATTACCGGTGATATTTTCGACGATAAGGCAATGAACCCCGCCGCGATTAAGATTGTCGACGCCTTCACCAATAAATTTAAGTTCGGCATTTACTATTGTCACGGCAACCATGAACATTTTCGCGGGATTCGGGCGATTGAAAGCGAACTCGCGAAGACCAAAATTCATTGTCTGATTAATCGTTCGGAGCTTGTCACGTCGAAACTTTATATTTTAGGCGTCGATTATCCCTCGCGCGCCCCGATAACTACTGCCGGCGAAGATAAGGCACGCGATAACGATTTCCGCGAGACGCGCCGCGATTTTGTTCACAGAGCCGCTAAAAATATTCCCGACGACGCCGTTAAAATTTTACTGGCGCATCACCCCGAATTTATCGACGACGGTGCCGAACGGAATTTTGCTTTGACGTTGACGGGACACACGCACGGCTCGCAATTCGGGATTTTCGGAATGCCGCTCTTCCCAGTCTTTAAGTACACACGCGGCTTGGTTAAAATCGGCGACAGTCTCGGCTATGTTCATGTCGGCAATGGCAGTTGGTTTCCGTTCAGATTCGGTTGCCCACCAGAAATTGCTTACTTCACGTTGAGGAGGACTTAACTTGGAACGACTACAAAAATTGATAGCCCGCGCAGGCATTTGTTCGAGACGTGAGGCGGAGAAAATTATTACGGCGGGGCGTGTGACGGTTGACGGCAAAATTATCACGGAGCTGGGCGCGAGGGCTGATATTAACCAAAAAATCTGCGTCGACGGCAAGCCGATTAAAATCTGCGCGGAAAAAATTTATCTTGTGCTGAATAAGCCGCGTGGTTACGTCTCGACTGCTCACGACGAACGCGGGCGTAAAACTGTTTTAGATTTACTCGGCGAAAATTTTTCTGAACGCGTTTATCCCGTCGGACGATTGGATTTGAACTCGGAAGGGCTGTTGATTCTGACTAACGACGGCGACTTGACTAATGCCTTGATTCATCCGCGCTTTGAAATTAAAAAGACTTATCGCGCTACAATTTCCGGCGACGTGACTGAAGAAAAACTCGATAAACTCCGCGCAGGTATCGAACTCGACGACGGCTTAACCGCGCCCGCTGAAGTTTATTTGCTCGGCGATAATCTGGTTGAAATTACAATTCACGAGGGGCGTAATCGGCAAGTGCGGCGGATGTTCGCGGCTATCGGTTGCGACGTTAAAAGACTTCGGCGCATAAAATTTGCGGGCTTGACGCTTGACGGCTTAAGAGTCGGCAAGTTCAGAGCCTTAACAAAAGAAGAAATTACGCGGCTTAAAGGAGAGTTGGCTTGAAAAAAATTATCGTAGTGGGCGGCGGTTGTGCGGGGATGATGGCGGCGATTCGTGCGGCTGAAAATTCCGCGCAGGTTACGTTGTTTGAAAAAATGCCACGCGTCGGGCGCAAACTCGGCATAACCGGCAAAGGGCGTTGCAACCTCACCAACACCGCCGACGTTGAGGAAGTCGTTAAAAACTTGCCCGGCAATGGCAAATTTCTTTACAGTGCGCTGAAAAATTTTTCGACTGCCGACACCGTGAACTTTTTCGAGAGCTTAGGCGTTAAAACTAAAATCGAACGCGGCGGCAGAATTTTCCCCGTCAGCGACGACGCCAAAGAAGTTATCGACGCGCTGTTGAAACGTTTGAAAATTTTGGGCGTCGAAGTTAGAACTAATTCGCCCGTCACAGAAATTATTTGTAGGCAAAAAAAAATCGTCGGCGTTAAAGTCGGCGGGAAAATTTTTGAATGCGATGCGGGTATTTTGGCGACGGGCGGCGCGAGTTATCCAAAAACAGGTTCGACGGGTGACGGCTTCCGCTTTGCTGAAAATTTGGGACACACCGTCACAGAAATTTTACCGGCATTGGTACCGCTCGAAACGGAAGAAGAGTTCGTCAAAGATTTGCAAGGGCTTTCGTTAAAAAATGTTCGCGTAAAACTTTTGGCGGACGGTAAAAAAATCGCGGAGCAGTTCGGAGAAATGTTGTTCACGCACTTTGGAGTTAGCGGTCCGATAATTTTAACGTTGAGTCGGCAAGCGGCACAGCTGTTGGCAGAAAAAAAATTCGTCGAGCTGGAAATAAATTTGAAGCCCGCGCTCAAGCCCGAACAATTAGACGCAAGAATTTTAAGAGACTTCGACAAGTTCAAAGGGAAAATCATAAAGAATGCGCTCGTTGAACTGTTGCCCGCGAAATTAATCCCGATAATTTTAGATTTGTCGTATCTGCCCGAAGATAAACGCGTCGACGAAATAACTGCGGCTGAACGACGGCGATTGGTAGAAAATCTGCGCGGACTTCCTTTGATAATAACCAAAACAAGATCGCTTGAAGAGGCAATCGTGACGGCGGGCGGCGTATCGATTAAAGAAATAAATCCGCGAACGATGGAGTCCAAAATTATTAAAGGATTATTTATCGCGGGGGAAGTTGCCGACGTTGACGGATTCACGGGCGGATTCAATTTGCAAGCGGCGTGGGCTATGGGGAATGCGGCAGGAATATCGGCAGCAAAATAATTTGACAGAAAATTTTCAATAAGGCAGGAAATTTTTAGCCCGTCATAGAAAAAATGCGGCACGGAATTATTTTCTTTAAGTTTAGTAAGGAGGTCGGGGGAATTGATGTTTTTACTTGCGCTGTCGCCGATTTTATGGTTGGTGCTCGCGCTGAGCGTTATCAAAATGGCTCCGTGGAAGGCGTGCCTAATCGCGCTGATAATTTCGTTAGCGGCGGGCATGGGCGTCTGGGAAATGGAGAGCGTGCGAGCGATTGAATCGGTGCTTGAAGGCGTCGCGCTGGCGTGTTGGCCAATCTTATTGGTTATCGTCGCGGCTATTTTCACTTACAACTTGACATTGCATACCAAAGCGATGGATACGATTAAGGACATGTTGACGAGTGTCAGCCACGATAAGCGCGTTTTGATTCTGCTAATCGGCTGGGGCTTCGGCGGCTTCTTGGAAGGCATGGCGGGCTTCGGTACCGCGATTGCCGTTCCTGCCGGTATGCTTGCCGGTATCGGTATCAATCCGATTCTGTCCGTTTCTGTCTGTCTTATCGCTAACTCTGTGCCGACGGCTTACGGCTCAATCGGTATTCCGCTGGTTACTTTGGCGAACGTCACGGCATTTGACCCTGTTCAACTCGCGACGTTTACCTCATTGCAACTGGGCGTTTTAACGTTATTATGTCCTTGGCTTATGGTAATTGTGACGGGCGGCGGGATGAAAGGTCTGCGCGGTATGACGATGTTTTGTTTAGGCGCGGGACTTGCGTTCTTCCTGCCTGAGTTGGCTTTGTCAATGTTTGTAGGACCGGAGCTGGCAGTTGTCGCGGGCGCGATTTGTACTATGGGCACGATTGTTTTCATTGCTAAAAAATTCCCCGTCAACGACTCGGAATTTGCAATGCCCGACCAAGCTCAGACTAAAATTTCCACTGCGAAGGCGATTAATGCTTGCCTACCGTTTATCCTAATTTTTATCTTCCTGCTGTTCACAAGTAAACTCGTCCCGCCGATTAACCAATTCCTTATGCAATTCAAATCGGCAGTTCCAATCTACAACGGCGAAGGCGGCACTCCTTACACTTTTGTTTGGATTAATACGCCCGGCGTTTTGATATTGTTGGCGTCGTTTATTGCGGGTTCTAAACAGGGCGCGAGTTTCGGAGAAATGTTCGGCGTCCTCAAAAAGACGATTAACGGTTTGAAATTTACGATGGTAACGATTATTGCGGTTATCGCGACGGCAAAAGTTATGGGCTACAGCGGCATGACGAATCAGATTGCTGATACGGCGGTTGCGGCGACGGGCACGGCTTATCCTTGCATTGCGGCGTTCTTAGGCTCCGTCGGAACTTACATAACCGGTTCGGCGACTTCAAGCTGTGTTTTGTTCGGAAAGTTGCAAGTTATGGCGAGCCAAGCTATCGGCGCGAATGAAACTGTTCAAGCTTGGGTGGCGGCGGCTAATGCAACCGGTGCCTGCGCGGGCAAAATGATTTCTCCGTTATCAATCGCTATCGGCTCGGCGGCTATCGGCGTCAAGGGCGCGGACGCTCAACTGTTGGCGTTTGCCGTCAAGATTTATATTCCGTTCGTGCTGTTTATGGGCGCAGTCGTCTACTTTGGGCAGGCGATAGTCGGATGATTTACACCAAGACCGGCGACAAAGGTTTGACGAGCTTATACACGGGCGAACGCGTCGATAAAAATTGCTTACGAGTTCAGACTTACGGCGCGATTGATGAGGCTGATTCTGCATTGGGAATTGCGCGAGCTTTTGCTGAGGTTGAAAGTGTCAGAGAAAAAATTTTAGCCGCGCAGAAACTTTTGCCGCGATTAATGGCGGACTTCGCGAGTTTAAATCGGGAGCCGCTGATAACTTTCGACGACATAAAAAATTTAGAGGCGGAAATGGATTCGTTAGAAAATTCGTTGCCGCCGCTCAGAGAATTTATCATACCCGGCAATTCAAAGGGCGGAGCCTTCTTAGACTTAGCGAGGACAATCACGCGCCGCGCAGAGAGATTAGCTTGCGAATTGAGTAAAGCCGAGCAAGTTCACGAGTCAGATAAAATTTTCCTCAACAGATTGTCGGATTATTGTTTTCTGCTTATGAGGCGCGAGGACTTGAACGCTTAAAAATTTTAACAACAAAAAAACCGTTCCGGATTATGGAGCGGTCTTTTTTTATGCTAACAGAATTTTATTCGACAACATCTTCCGCGACTGCAGGAGTTGTATCGGCATCGGCGGAAGTTTCTTCGGGCGTCAAATCGTAAACGTGCCCGATATTGGAAATGTCAACCATGTATTTTTCGCCGTCCTTCTCGACAAGAATGCTCGGCACGCCTTCAACAATCGTGACGCCGGTAACAACGCCGCTCATTGATTCGGGGTGGCTTATGGGATTGCCCTCCGCGTCGGCTTCGTTGACAGTATTAACCCAATCAATGCCCTTGCCAATCATGCTTGAAAGTTGCCCGACCAAAACGGAAGTGTCGATGTTGTTGACGACTTTGCCGAGATCTTCGAGGCTATTTACGACGTTAGTCATTTGTTCAAGCGAGCTGAATTGCGCGAGTTCGGCGATGTAACTGCTGTTATCCTGCGGGTTGAGCGGGTCTTGATTCTGGAGCTGAGTGACGAGCAGTTGAAGAAATGCCTCTTTGCCAAGTTCGTCATTTCTCTTAGTCTCTTTAGGTTGCGAGGCGGCGTATGCGGCGGCATCGTAAGTTACGCCGTCGACGGTGATTGTGTTGAATGAATTTGCCATATTATCTCCTCCAAATTTTTAAACGGAATAATCGACGCCGTCCGTGGCGATATTTTCATTAACAGGTTGAGTAGCGTCGGTGTCGCGGTCAAGGGTGTTGAAATTGATTCGGCGATTGCCTTGCCGTTGCTGACGATTTTGTTGCCAAGCTTGTCCGCCTTGCCCGTTCGTTAAGCCGCCGTCACTCAAGCCCGCATAAACTTGAACGTTCTCGACTTTAAGCCCCGCGTTGTTAAGCTCTTGACGGAGTTGCACGAGCGAATTTTCAATAATCGTGCGGACTTGGGCGTTATCGCTGTGGAAGCTGGCAGTAACCGCGCCGCTTTGACTGACTGAAACTCTGAGCGTCAACTCGCCGAGATGTTCGGGATTGAGCTTGATAACCATCTGCGTATTTTCATTAGTGCGAATCAATCTTGCTTGACGGATAATCTGCGCGGGCACGTCGAAATTATCTTGCGGCGGAGGCGGTGGTGCGTCGACGGTTTGAGTCGGTGCGGCTTGCGGAGTGTCGGTTGTCGTCGTCAAAGGAACTGTGAAAACTTCATCGCCCGTTGAAGCTGATTGCGTTTGCGGGGCGTCGACCGTTACCGGTTGTTGAAATTGGAAATGTTGCGAATCACGTTGCTGAGAATCTTGCTCGAATTGTTGCTGAGTCGATTGCGGCGGCGTCACGGGTGTAGCTGTCGGCGCGTCGTCAACTTGAACATTCAAAGCCACTTCAGAAAAGTTTTGCGGCGCGGGGCGTTCGTCAATTCTCTGCGGCATGATTATTGATTGCGCTTGCGACTGGACGATTGGCTGATATTCAATCTGTTGCGGTTGCGTCTGAACAGTCGGCTGATTGTTAATCGGCTGAGGCGTCTCTTGAACAACGGGCTGATTGTTTATCAGTTGAGGCTGCGCTTGAATCACTGGCTGATATTCTATCGGCTGGGGTTGCGCTTGAATCACTGGCTGATATTCTATCGGCTGGGGTTGCGCTTGAATCACTGGCTGATATTCTATCGGTTGGGGTTGCGCTTGAATCACTGGCTGATATTCTATCGGCTGGGGTTGCGCTTGAATGACGGGTTGATTATTTATCGGTTGTGTCGTCGTTTGAATGACGGGTTGATTATTTATCGGTTGTGTCGTCGCTTGAACTGTCGGCTGATTATCAATCGGTTGAAGTTGCGCTTGAATGACGGGTTGATTATTTATCGGCTGAGGTTGAGCTTGAATGACGGGCTGATTATTAATCTGTTGCCCTGCCGCTTGGACAACGGGCTGATTATCAATCGGTTGAAGTTGCGCTTGAATGACGGGCTGATTATCAATCGGTTGAAGTTGCGCTTGAATAGTCGGCTGATTATTTATCGGTTGCGGTTGCGCTTGAACAACGGGCTGAGTATTTATCGGTTGCGGTTGCGCTTGAATGACGGGCTGAGTATTTATCGGTTGCGGTTGCGCTTGAACAACGGGCTGATTATTAACCGTCTGTGCCTGTGCCTGAACAACGGGCTGATTGCTTATCGATTGCGGTTGTGCTTGAACTGTCGGCTGATTATTTATCGATTGCGGTTGTGCTTGAACTGTCGGCTGATTATTTATCGATTGCGGCATCGCTTGAATGACGGGCTGATTATCTATCGGTTGTGTCGTCGTTTGAATGACGGGCTGATTATTTATCGGTTGAAGTTGCGCTTGAATAGTCGGCTGATTATTAATTGGCTGAGGTTGCATTTGAACTGTCGGCTGATTGTTTATCGGCTGAGGTTGCGCTTGAACAACAGGCTGATTATTTATCGATTGCGGTTGTGCTTGAACTGTCGGCTGATTATTTATCGATTGCGGTTGTGCTTGAACTGTCGGCTGATTATTTATCGATTGCGGTTGTGCTTGAACTGTCGGCTGATTATTTATCGGTTGTGTCGTCGTTTGAATGACGGGCTGATTGCTTATCGGTTGAGGTTGTGCTTGAACAACGGGCTGATTATCAATTGGTTGTGTCTGCCCTTGAACAACGGGCTGATTATCAATTGGTTGTGTCTGCCCTTGAACAACGGGCTGATTATCAATTGGTTGTGTATGCCCTTGAACAACGGGCTGATTATCAATTGGTTGTGTATGCCCTTGAACAACGGGCTGATTATCAATCGGTTGAGGTTGTGCTTGAACAACAGGCTGATTGTTAATTGGTTGTGTCTGCCCTTGAATCATCGGCTGATTGTTTATCGGTTGAGGTTGTGCTTGAACAACAGGCTGATTATCAATCGGTTGAGGTTGTGCTTGGACAACGGGCTGATTATCAACAGTCGGTGCCTGCGCTTGAACAACGGGCTGATTGCTTATCGGTTGCTCTGCCGCTTGAATCACGAGTTGATTATTAACCGGTTGCGTCGTCGCTTGAATCACGAGATGGTTATTAACCGGTTGCGTCGTCGTTTGAATGACGGGCTGATTGTTTATCGGCTGTGGTTGTGCTTGAATAATGGGCTGATTATTAATCGGTTGCTCCGTCGTTTGAATGACAGGCTGATTATTCAGCGGTTGCGTCATCGCTTGGATAACGGGCTGATTGTTTATCGGCTGTGGTTGCGCTTGGACAGTTGGTTGAATGTTAATCTGACGCCACGAGCCGCCGAGCATGTTAAGCATGGATTGCGCGTTGTTATTGTTTGTCTGCGGCATGAGCGTCATTAAATTTTGTTCGCTGGGGACTGCCTGCACGCCTTCAATTTTCGGCACGTCGATTGTCACGACGGATTTGGTAACGAGGAGCGTTTCAGAATTCATGCCGATAAAATAAGCCATACTATTCGCCGCAAATAATTTTGTCGGCTGACTGTCGGCGACTTCAGAATCCTCATCAAATGAAATATCCGCAGGCGACTCCTCTTTATCGGGCGAAGGTTTTATCTTTGGCTTATCTTTTGGGGAAGTTTTTTCGTCCGCCGATAAAATTTTTTCGTCCTGCTGAGGCGCATCCTGCGGAGTTGTGCTCTTTCCTTGAGCCGGTTCCTTTGCCGCCGTGTCAATTTCTTTTACGTCCGATTCAACCTGCGCGGTCTCGCTACCCTTTAAATCTTGAACGCCTTGCTTAACCTCGTCGAGTTTTGCATTTAACTTATCGAGCGTCGCGCCGAAATTTTTTTTACCTGCACGCGCCGCCGTTCTATATCTCGGTTGAGTGTTCCGCGAGGTTATTCGTGCCGACGTTGCCGGTTGTGTTCGCGGCGTACCTGCTTGCTGATTCGGAGCTATCATCATTATGTTTGCATTGTTTGCCATTTTTCGACCACCTCTCTCGGAAAGTGTATCGTATATTTTCCCCTCCCAATTAAATTTTATCGGGAATTAAAGAGAGACGAGCCTTAGGAAAGTTCAGCGTCGCAAAATAATCGTCCAAAGTCTCTGCGCGGCGTATCATTTCGACTTCGCCACTGTCCCGAATCAAAAGCTCCGCACTACGCAACTTGCCATTGTAATTGAAACCCATTGCGTGCCCGTGCGCTCCCGTGTCGTGAATTATCAGTACGTCGCCAATTTCTATCGGCGGTAAGCGGCGGTCGACTGCAAACTTATCATTGTTTTCACAAAGCGAGCCCGTCACGTCGTAAATCGCCTCGCAAGGCTCATCCTCCTTGCCCAAAACCGTTATGTGATGATAGGCATTGTACAACGCGGGGCGCATTAAATCTGACATGCACGCATCCAAGCCGACATAATTTTTGTAAGTGTTTTTCTTATGAAGGACTGTCGACACTAGCCAACCCGCCGAACCTGTCATCGCACGCCCGCTTTCCATTGCCAAACGCACATTGCCAAGCCCGTTCGGTACCATTATCTCGTAAAATAATTCCTTTATCCCGGCGCCTATCATTCTTAAATCGACGGGCAAATCATCTGGGCGATACGGTATCCCTAAGCCGCCGCCTAAATTCACAAATTCAAACGTTATCCCCAGCTGATTCTTTATCTTCGCCGCCAGTTCAAACATTATCCGCGCCGTGTAAATAAATGTCGACGCCTTCCGCTCATTGGACGCTATCATTGTGTGTAAGCCGAAACGAGTTATCCCCTTATCCAAACAAATCTTGTACGCCTCAAAAATCTGCTTGCGTGTTAAGCCGTATTTAGCCTCAGCGGGACGTCCGATTATGTCGTTGCCGTCGTTCATAATGTCAGCGGGATTGTAGCGGAACGAAATTATTTCGGGGAGCCGCGCAGTTTTCTCCAGATATTCTATGTGCGTGATGTCGTCAAGATTAATTATCGCGCCCAAGTCCAATGCCTTACGAAATTCTTCAGCGGGCGTGTCGTTCGATGTCAAAATTATTTTCTCGCCGGTGACGCCAGCCGCCTCGCTGATATAAAGTTCCGCTAACGAACTGCAATCCGTTCCCGCGCCGTCACGCGCCATTATCTCCGTTATGTATGGATTGGGCGTCGCCTTTATCGCAAAATGTTCGCAAAAACTCGGTGCCCAACTAAACGCCTCTCGTAATTTTCTAAAATTCTCCCGTATCGTCCGCTCGTCGTAAATGTGGAACGGCGTCGGAAATTTTTTTATCTCTCCGCGCAGGGCGGCTTCTGTCATCGGAAATACTTTCGGCGTGTGAAATGGTTCAGCGTGATTTTCATTCGTCATTGATAACGCCTCCAAAAGTTTTTTGTATACACGCTGATTATATCAAAAATTTTTCTGTAGTAAACCCTTGCCATCAAGTGCGCTCATTCAAATAAGTCCTTTAGCTTGTCAAAAAAAGATTTCTTCTCCGGATTGTTCTTGCTGTCGGAACCGCCGTCCTCAAATTCGCGCAGGAGTTTCTTTTGTCGGCTTGATAAATTCTGCGGCGTCAATACCTTTATCCGAACAAATTCATCGCCACGACCCTCGCCGCGCAGATATGGTATGCCCTTCCCCGTAATTTTTAACACCGTTCCGGATTGCGTGCCCTCCGGTATCGTCAATTCAATCTTGCCGTCAATCGTCGGAGCGTCTACCTTCGCGCCCAACGCCGCCTGTACAAAACTTATCGGGATTTCACAGTAAACATTCGTATCCTGCCGAGTAAATATCCTATGCGGCTTAATCCTGATGTAAATGAACAAATCGCCGGGAGCTCCGCCGCGTTCGCCTGCCTGCCCGCCATTCTGTATCCTAAGCCGTTGCCCCTCGTCGACGCCCTTCGGGATATTAACTTCTATGTCGCGGAGCTTTTTAATTTTGCCCTCGCCGTGACAATGTTCGCAAGGATTTTTAATAATCTGCCCCGTCCCGTGACAACGCTCGCAAGGTCGCGAATTGGCAATAACTCCAAACGGTGTGCGCGTCGTAGTCTGTCGCATTCCCGTCCCGTGACAATCAGGGCATTCATCGGGTTTGGTACCTTTCTTAGCTCCCGTCCCGCCGCATTCCTCGCAAGTTTCCATTCGCGGTACTTTTATCGTCATCTTCTTGCCGAACGCCGCTTCTTCAAACGTTATCGCTAAATCGTAGCGTAAATCCGCGCCCCGTTGAGGTTCAGACTTACGACGGGAACGAGTTGCGCCGCCGCCACCAAAAAATTGGTCAAATATATCGCCGAAACCAAAGCCGCCCATATCGCCCATGTTATTGAAAATATCTTCCATGTTGACGTTGGTATAAGTCCCGCCGCCATGCCCGTAACCGCCACCGCCACTAAACGCCGCGTGCCCGAATTGGTCATACTGCGCGCGTTTCTCCTTGTCTTTTAATACGTCGTAGGCTTCGTTGATTTCTTTCATCTTAGCCTCAGCAGCTTTCGGGTCGTCGCGATTTAAATCCGGATGATATTGCCGCGCCAATTTCCGGTACGCCTTTTTAATCTCGTCGTCCGTAGAATTTTTATTCACGCCCAGTATCTCGTAATAATCTTTTTTCCCCGCCATAACATTTCCCCCTAAACAAACAACGGGGAGAGAGTTTCGCCTCCCTCCCCTTAGCTGTCGACTAAAATTTATTTCTTAGCGTCTGTCCATTCAGCGTCTATCGTGCCGTCGTCGTCCTTTTTATCGGAGCCCTGTTGCTTTGTGAAATCAGCTTGCTCGCCGCCTTGATTCGGATTCGCGCCCGCTTTGTACGCCGCCTCACTGAGCTTGTACAGAGCTTGGCGAACGTCTTCCGTTAATTTCTTCAGCGTCTCGGTATCGGCACTGCCTAACTTGTCTTTGAGAATCTGCGCGGCGTCACGAACATTCTTTATCAAATCGCCGTCAACTTTGCCCTCGAAATCCTTGCAAGTTTTTTCTGCTTGATAAACCGTGTGCTCCGCGTCGTTCTTGGCGTCTGCCGCCTCGCGTTGCTTTTTATCTTCCGCCTCGTGCGCCTGAGCCTCTTTAACCATGCGGTCAATATCATCTTTACTCATGCCGCTCGACGATTGGATTGTAATTTTCTGTTCCTTGCCGGTGCTTTTATCTTTAGCACTGACGTTGACAATGCCGTTGCGGTCGATGTCGAAAGTAACTTCAATCTGCGGAACTCCACGCGGCGCAGGCGGTATATCATCCAGTACAAAGCGTCCGAGCGTCTTGTTACCTGCCGCCATTTCGCGTTCGCCCTGCAATACATGAATTTCTACGCTGGTTTGCCCGTCCGCCGCCGTCGAGAAGACTTGAGATTTTTGCGTCGGAATTGTGGTGTTGCGTTCGATAATCTTCGTGCACACACCGCCGAGCGTCTCAATTCCCAATGATAACGGAGTCACGTCAAGCAGGAGAATTTCATTGCCCTTGCCGAACTCGCCGCTTAAAACGCCGCCTTGAATCGCCGCGCCAATCGAGACGCATTCATCGGGATTGATACCTTTGGAAGGTTCTTTGCCGAGAATTTCACGAATCGCATTTTGTACCGCAGGGATTCTGCTTGAGCCGCCAACCAAAATAATCTTGTCAATGTCCTTGCCCGTCAAGCCCGCGTCTTTCATAGCGTTGCGCGTCGGGGTCATCGTGCGTTCCACTAAATCACGCGTCAAATCATCAAACTTTGCTCTCGTCAACGTTAAATCTAAATGCTTCGGTCCGGTTGCGTCGGCTGTAATGAACGGCAGATTAATATTCGTCGAAGTCATCGAGCTCAATTCAATCTTAGCCTTCTCCGCCGCTTCAATCAGACGTTGCGCGCTCATCTTATCAACCGAAAGGTCTATACCGTTGCTCTTTTTGAACTCGGCTACCATCCAGTCCATTACCTTTTTGTCAAAATCGTCGCCGCCTAAATGCGTGTCGCCGCTGGTCGCCTTGACTTCAAAGGTGTGTTCGTCCAGTTCCAAAATGCTGACGTCGAACGTGCCGCCGCCTAAGTCAAATACCAAAATGGTTTCGTCGTTGTCCTTGTCCAAACCGTAAGCCAATGCCGCCGCCGTCGGTTCGTTGATGATTCTTAAAACTTCCAAGCCGGCGATTGTGCCCGCGTCCTTAGTTGCTTGACGTTGGCTGTCGTTGAAGTAAGCAGGAACCGTGATAACCGCTTGCGTAACCGCCTCGCCCAAATAAGCCTCCGCGTCCGCTTTGAGCTTCTGCAAAACCATTGCCGATATTTCGGGCGGCGTATAATCTTTGCCGTCGATATTGACTTTGTAACTTTCGCCCATGTGACGTTTAATCGAGGAGATTGTCCTGTCGGGGTTGCTGACTGCTTGACGCTTCGCCAATTGCCCGACCAAACGTTGACCGTCCTTAGTAAAACCGACAACCGACGGAGTAATTCTGCTGCCTTCGGGGTTGGTTATGACTGTGGGCTCGCCGCCTTCCACGACGCTTACTACGCTGTTAGTTGTACCTAAATCTATGCCAATGACTTTACTCATACAAATTCCTCCCTAGTTGTTATTAACAACTTGAACCATGCTCGGACGAATCACTCTGCCGCGTGCGATGTAACCCCGTTGCAATTCCGCAAATATCGTGCCGTCCGCTTGATTTTCAGACTTAACCGCGCCTACCGCTTGATGATAATTCGGGTCGAAAGGTTTGCCCAGCGTCTCGATAGGTTCCAAACCGTGCTTGCCCATTACCGCCGCCGTTTCCTGCCTTATCATCTCGATTCCCTTACGCAGGGTTTCTACGTCGTTGTTATCAGCATTATGTGCGGCTTGTGTTGCGCGACTTAAGTTATCGAGTAGCGGCAGTAAATCTTTTAAGAATGCTTGTTCAATCACCGCCGCCAATTCCGATTTCTCGCGCGCCGTTCGTTTGCGGAAGTTATCGAAGTCTGCTTGCAAACGGATTAGCCTGTCATCCTTCGCCGCTAACTGAGCTTTTAAATCTTCAAGCTCCGCCGCCGTCGTATCAATTTCTACTTCCGGCTCTTCTTTTGTTCCTAAATTTATTTCCGCGCTGTCGCCGTCCTCGTTATTGACGACCAGCTTTTTTTCTTCTGCCAAGTCGCTCACCTCTCTTTTCGGCGCAAACCTTATCACTAATTAGACAAAATGTCAAGCACTTATTTTCTAAGCTCAATCAGATAGCGTGATAAAGCGTCTTGCCAAGTTGGTAAACGTTCAAAGCCCGCCGCGTCTAAACTCTTTTTGCTCAGCCGCGAATTAAACGGTCTCCGCGCAGGTGTCGGATATTCAAGGGTAGGAATGCCGTCAACTTCTATCTCAACGCCGGCTTGCTTAAAAATTTCTCGCGCAAATTCCGCCCATGAACAATAGCCCTCATTGCTCGCGTGATAAACGCCGTATTTGTCCGTCGCCGCCATGTCAGCCAGCAACCGCGCTAAATCTACCGTGTACGTTGGGGAGCCGATTTGGTCGTTGACGACGTTTAATTTATCTTTCGTCTTGGCAAGCTTTAGCATTGTCTTGATGAAATTGTGTCCGTTAAATCCGAAAACCCAACTCGTCCGCACGATAAAATATTTCTCCAAAATCATTCGGACTGCGTCCTCGCCGAGTAGCTTACTGCGCCCGTAGACATTAACAGGCTTTTTCTCGTCGTTGACTTCGTAAGGAGTGTGCCCGTCGCCGCCGAAGACGTAATCGGTGCTTATGTAAATCATCTTCGCGCCAACGTCCCGACATGCCTCCGCTACCCAACGCGTACCTAATCCGTTTACCGTCAATGCCAATTCCTGTTCGCTCTCCGCCTTATCAACCGCCGTGTACGCCGCGCAGTGTATCACCATTTCCGGTTTCTTGGCGAGTATGAAATCCTTCGCGCCCGCCTCCGTCGTCAATTCCAATTCCTCAAGCGAGGGGGCTACATATTCCACGCCGCGTTTCGTTAATTCCTTCGCTACGTCGTAACCTAACTGCCCTAAAATTCCTGTGATTATTATCATCATTACTGCCTCCTTATCATTTGCCCGCGAATTCTATATCTTTTTTATCCAAAATGCAAATTCAAAGGGCAGGAAAATTAGCGGCTAAACAGAAATTAACCCGAAAAGATTTCAAGGGGGCGAGGCGATGACTTACCGGCGGATTTTGGCTATCGGCGACATTCACGGCAAATTTTCTAAGCTACTGTCGCTGATTCATAAAATCGAATTCGACGAGCGGCAAGATTATCTGATATTGCTGGGCGACTACATCGACAGGGGCGAAGATAATATGCGTTGCTTCCGCTGGGCTATGGAGATGTCCGAAAAACCTAACGTCGTGGCACTGCGCGGCAATCACGAACAGATGATGCTTTATTATTACGCGCTGGGCGGCACCGAAGGTTATATCTGGCTCCCGAACGGCGGCAATAAGACTAAAGCCGAATTCGACGAATGGCGTAAAAAAGACCCGACGGCATTTCATCGGGCTTTGGAATTTATTAACGACCGTCCCTTTTACCATAAAATAAATCTCAATGGCGAAGAATATATTTTCGTGCACGCGGGGCTTAAGCCCAATAAGCCGCTTGAGGAACAGGATGAAGAATCATTGCTCTGGATTCGCGAGGAATTTTATAACAACTATCGCGGGGCGGCGCACGTTATTTGCGGACATACTCCGACGCCCTTTGTTAAGCGCGATTGGTATTATCCCATTCGTTTGCCGAATAAAATTACGCTTATGGATACGGGTTCGTTTATGGCTAAGGGGAAAATTTCTTGCATTGACATTCTCAGCGATAAAATTTGGCAGAGTGATTAGGGGATTGTTATGAACACAAAAATTATCGGGCTCGGCGAAGGCGGCGCACGTACCATCACCAGACTAATTCAGGCAGGCGTCAATGCCGCAGATTGTATCGCTATCGGCAAAGACGAAAATATTTTGCTCACCAGTTTGGCTAAAAAAAATATCTTCCTTAATCGTGATATAACTTCTATATATAAAAATTTCGCCGACGCTTTGCAGGGCTCAGATTCGATTTTTATGACCGGCGGTTTGGCGTCCAATGCTGCGAGGATTGCCGCCCCTATCGTTACGTCCTGCGCTAAAAACGCCCAAATCAGCGCACTCATGTGCCAACCTTTTATCCTCGAAAATCACGCCCGTAAATTGAACGCCCAATACACTCTCAAAAACCTGCGCGGGATTGTCGATAACCTGTTCGTCGTCCCGGCTGAAAAATTTTTCGCCTTCCGTATTAATCAGCCCCAAGTCTCTATCCATGAACTTTTCGACGCCGCCAATGATTTCTTCGCCAACGCCATTAAAATTCTGCTGTCTATCGATTTGGATTTGAAATTCGGTGACGCCGCTATCGGTTTCGCTGAGGGCTCTAATCCGCTCGAAGCAGTTAGAAACGCCGCCCAATCCCCGACAATCAATGAAGACGATATTAAAGCCGCGCAGAAAGTTTTCGTCAGATTGGATAGCCGTTCAACCCTTTTGCGCACTGAAGCCGCTCTCAACTTTATTAAAAACCAGCTACAGCCCGACGCCCAATTTTTATCTAAAATAGCTGTCAGCCCCGCGCTTAACGATTCTTGCCGCGCCGTTATCATCATCTCCAGACATTATCCGTTCCAATAATTCCACATCCAAATTTTCCCGAATAATATTTGCCAATCTGTCATAACTCCGTTGCTTTTCCGCGTGTACGTTGCGCGTAGCCTCAAGCGGCGGTAATTTTTTTTGTCTGCGCACCGCGTTCAATATATCCCGCCGAAATTCGTCGTTGTCAAATATCCCGTGTACATACGTCCCGAAAACATTTCCCCGAACCCTGATCCCTAATCTCTGACCACTTGAAACTCCGCTGTGAATTTCGTAGCCCGTCAGATTCTTACCGGTAATTCTCGCGCCCAAAAATTCTATGTCAATCTCCGGTAATGTAACTTGGCGCGTAAATTTTTCCGTTTGAAACGTCGTGACTATCGGCAATAATCCCAGCCCGTCTAATTCCGTGCGCTCCGATTCTGTTTTTAATGGGTCGTAAATTTTTTCGCCGAGCATTTGTAAGCCGCCGCATATTCCGATTATCGCCGCGCCCGCTGATGATTTTTCTAAAATTTTTTCCGCCAACCCGTTCCCGCGCAGATTAATTAAATCCTCCGACGTATTCTTACTGCCCGGCAAAATTATCACGTCCGCTTTATCCAATTCGTTCGGCTCCGTCGCGTAAAATAAATTCACGCCAGCCTCGCCCGCCAATGCGTCAAAGTCTGTGAAGTTCGACAGCTTGCCCAGCCTCACTACCGCTATATTTATCTCGCCCGACGCCGCGCAGGTTTTGTCGTCCAATGAAACCGAATCCTCATCATCGACGCCTAACTTTTCTATGTGCGGCAATATCCCCAGTACAGGCTTTTTAGTTTTATGCTCCAAAAATTCTACCGCCGATAAAAATAATCTCACGTCGCCGCGAAATTTGTTGATGACTAAGCCCTTGACTAAAGCCCGTTCGTCGTCGTCCAGCAATTCCAACGTCCCGACGATTGACGCTAAAGCCCCGCCCCTGTCTATGTCCGCGACCAACAGCACCGGCGCATTTAAATATTTCGCCACGCGCATATTCACAATGTCATTGGCTTTCAAATTCACTTCCGCAGGCGAGCCCGCCCCCTCAATTATTATCGTGTCAAATTCCGCTGATAATTTTTGAAGTGCCGCCTTAACCGCGTCGAACGCCTTCAGCGAATAGCCGTTATGATATTCTGCCGCACTCATCACGCCGATTGCCCGCCCGTTGATTATTACTTGCGAACTTGCGTTGCCCGTCGGCTTTAATAATACCGGATTCATTTCTACGCGCGGTAAAATCCCTGCCGCCTCTGCTTGCGCCACTTGTGCACGTCCCATTTCTAAACCATCCGCCGTCACGTAAGAATTTAACGCCATATTTTGCGCTTTGAACGGAGCGACCTTACAACCTGCGCGGAAAAATATTCTGCATAAGCCCGCCGTCAATATGCTCTTGCCCACGTGCGAGGCCGTCCCCTGTATCATCAAATATCGCGTCATTTCATCACCTTTTCCATCGCTAAATAACTCTCGCCCTTGTCATATATCGAAAACGCTACGAACCCACATTTATTCAAGTAAAAATGCAAATTCCGCTTATCCAGCCACGCCGTCTGCGCGTACCAAACTTTTGTATCGGGATAAAATTTTTCAATCGCTCGCCACGATAAATACCCCAATCCTTGCCCGCGTCTCGGCTCGTTTATAAAAAACAACGACAGCTTATTGTGATTCGTCTCGGAGTTTATCATCAACACCGCCCCGCCGATTAATTCCTTGTCAGCGAAAATGTTTAGGAGCGTCGCGCCCGACCGTTCAAAGAATTTTGGCAAATCCTTACTGCGAAATTTATTACTGCCGTCCTCGCGCCGAAATGCCGCTTGCAAGTCCGTTATGAATTTTTCAACGTCCCGCGCAGGGATAAGTTCTATCGTCATTTTTTTATTACCAGCGGTATTCCCGATACCATTAAAATTACTTCGTCAGACGCCGCCGCCAGTCGCTGATTCGCCGTGCCCGCTATGTCTCTGAATCGTCGCCCCAATTCATTCTCCGGCACTAGCCCGCCCCCAACTTCGTTCGTTACAAATATCGTTACCGCCGTTATTTTTGACGCCGCGCTGATTAATTTTTCTATCGCCGTTAATATTTCTTCCTCGCTTTTGTCCGCGCAGATTAAATTGCTTATGTACATCGTCACGCAGTCAAATAATATCGCGCTAAATTGCTCGCCCGCCAATAAAATTTTTTCATCAGCATTGAACGGAGCCTCAAATGTTTGCCAATTCGCCCCGCGCCGTATCTTATGCGTTTCAATCCGTTTGGACATTTCATCATCTAATGCCTGAGCCGTCGCTATGTACGCCGCCCGACCGTTGCCGATTTTTATTGCCAACTTTTCCGCGTAAAGACTTTTGCCGCTCCGTGCCCCGCCCGTTATCAATTTCATTCTAACACCGCCCGTTTTAATGTAAAAAATTTTTATTCTACCCGCTTATCATTATTCCCTACTTGTCAATAAAAAAATTTGACTAAAATTTGTCGGCGCGATATAATCTGCCCAAATGGAGGACGTGATATGAAATCAAACCTTGAAAATTCCTTCGAGAGTGAAATCGCCGATGAGTACGCTAAATACGAATCCCTCACCGACGAAGAACTCATCGCTCAAATAAAAGATAATAACAATACTGCCGCTATGGATTATCTCATTCATCGCTACCGCAGTTTCGTCCGCGCTAAGGCTCGTTCCTATTTTTTAATCGGCGCGGATAGAGAAGATATTATCCAAGAAGGCATGATTGGATTTTATAAGGCTGTTCGCGACTTCAAAGCCGATAAACTCTCCAGCTTCCACGCCTTCGCCGAGTTGTGCGTCACCAGACAAATCATCACCGCTATCAAAACCGCAACCCGTCAAAAACATATCCCCCTCAATTCTTATATCTCGCTCAATAAACCTATTTACGACGAAGATTCAGACCGTACCCTCCTTGACGTGATTAGCGGCGTCAAAGTCGCTGACCCAGAGGAATTAATAATCAGCCGCGAAGAATTTTTAGCCATCGAAAAGAAAATGTCCGAAATCCTTTCCGAGTTGGAGTGGCAAGTCCTTATGGCTTACCTCGACGGTAAATCTTACCAAGAAATCGCGGCAAGCCTTAATCGCCACGTTAAATCTATCGATAACGCCCTCCAACGCGTCAAACGTAAATTGGAACGCTACGTAGCTTCTCGCGGCGAATCTATCGACATCAGCACCGTTTATCGCGGACTGTCTACTCTCGATAGAAATATCAAATCCACGCGTCCTTAAGGTGATATTATGAAATTAATCGTAACCGTCGTCGGCAGAGACCGTATCGGCATCATCGCCAGCGTTACCAAAATCCTCGCCGATAATAACGTAAATATCCTAAGCATTAATCAGAATATCCTAAACGGATTCTTTAATATGATTCTCTTCGCTGAAGCTAGCGAAAATTCTATCAAACTCGTTGACTTACAAAAAAAACTCCGAGAGCAAGGTGAGGCTATCGGAGTTGAAATAAAAACTCAGCACCAAGATATTTTCGATGCAATGCATAAAGTCTAGAGGATTGGCTATCCCCCAGACTTGCGCAAAACCTAAGGGAGGCTAAGCCCTTAGAAAATTTTTTTACCAATTAAAATGGTGACGGCTTCGCAGAGGATTTTATTCTTAACGGCGGGGTCGTCTTCTATTTTATCGGCAATGGCAATAAGTTCATGGAATAATTCAAGCGGAGATAACACCGGCTCAGTGGGCGCGGATTCAGCTACGGGCGCGGCAGGTTCAGCTTGGCGTTCAAAGTAATTTTTCTCCAGCTTAGTGAAAAGCTCCCAAGCTTCGGGCGTGTCGATGAGTTTACTTAGCCGCGCAACCCCTTGACATGACCATAACTTAATGCACTTTGCGCCCTTGACGAACTTAAAAGTGAAGTAAGAATCATCGGCATGTGAATTGGCATGTAGATTGACATGTCGATTTGTAATGTCTTTTTTAAGAGCGCGGAGCGGTTCACCTGTGACGTTGAAAAAGTGCACGCCCTCTGTGAACTCTTCTTTGTGATTGTGGTAAATGGAGCGCAGTTGGTCGATAGAGCAGTTAAGTCCTTTGGCAACTTGGTTGTAGGTGAGCACACGCTGATTAGCATAATCGACGGGGATAAGGTTTTTCATTTGTAATTCCTCCTAAAAATGAACAGGGTTGACAGCGGCGGCGCGGGCGGTTATAATGATAATGAAATTGCTGGACGCGCCCTGCGTCAGTGTTTGATGGTTTTATGGCGATAATATAACGTATCGCGGGCGGGGCGTCAAGGGAAAAGTTGATAGCCTTGCCTGCGTCGAAACAGTTTCAATTTTTTTTTTCGGAGAGATGACATTTGATAACGATAGAGGATATACTCGAAACGAATCGGATGATAACCGTTAATAAATTAGACGTGCGCACAATAACAATGGGGATTTCCCTACGCGATTGCGCTCATCCGAATATGCGCGACTTTTGCCGTAATATTTACGATAAAATCACTCGTTCGGCTGAGTTCTTAGTAAAAACGGGCGAGGAAATTGAATCGGAATACGGCGTGCCGATTATCAACAAAAGAATTTCAGTTACGCCGATAGCTATTGTCGCGGAGAGTTGTAAGGCGGATAGTTACGTGCCAATCGCTGAGGCTCTCGATAAAGCCGCTAAACAGGTCGGCGTTAATTTTATTGGCGGATTCAGCGCGCTCGTCGAAAAGGGCTACACCAACGGCGATAGAATTCTTATCGAATCAATCCCGCAAGCCCTCGCGAATACCGATTTGGTTTGCTCATCCGTTAATCTGGCGTCGACTAAGGCGGGAATTAATATGGATTGCGTCCGCGAAATGGGCGAAGTCCTTAAGCGTACCGCCGAATTGACGCGCGATAGACAGGCGATTGGTTGCGCTAAGTTGGTTATTTTTGCTAATGCTCCGCAGGATAATCCGTTTATGGCGGGGGCGTTTCACGGCGTCAGCGAGCCCGATAAAGTTATCAACGTCGGAGTAAGCGGTCCTGGCGTCGTTAAACACGCGTTGGAAGATTTAAAAGGCGCGGACTTCACAACATTAGCAGAAACAATAAAAAAGACAGCGTTCAAAATAACCAGAGTGGGGCAGTTAGTCGCGCAGGAAGCGTCGCGTAGGTTGGGCGTGCCGTTCGGAATAGTCGACTTGTCATTGGCACCAACCCCAGCCGTCGGCGATTCAATCGCTCGGATTCTGGAGGAGATGGGGCTTGAAAGTTGCGGGGCTCACGGTACCACTGCCGCCTTAGCACTGTTAAACGACGCAGTTAAAAAGGGCGGGCTCATGGCTAGTTCACACGTCGGAGGCTTAAGCGGCGCATTTATCCCCGTCAGCGAGGATGAAGGTATGATTGCGGCTGTTAAGGCGGGCTCCCTTACCATTGAAAAGTTGGAGGCGATGACGTGCGTCTGTAGCGTCGGGCTCGATATGATTGCCGTCGCGGGCGATGTCAGCGCGTCTACTATCAGCGGCATTATCGCGGACGAGGCGGCTATCGGTGTCGTCAATAATAAAACTACCGCCGTCCGACTTATCCCCGTCCCTAATGCTAAAGTCGGCGACGTCGTCGAATTCGGCGGCTTACTCGGCTATTGCCCCGTCGTCCCTGTCAACCACTTCAGCTCCGAAGCCTTTATCGCTCGTGGCGGCAGAATCCCCGCGCCCGTCCGTAGCCTTACCAATTAACATGAACAGAATTTTAGAAATTTTAGAGGATACTTATCGCGGCGCAGTCCCAGAGTTACATTTCGATTCGCCCTTTGAATTGTTGGTAGCCGTCATCCTGTCCGCGCAGTGTACCGATAAACGCGTCAACCAAGTCACTAAAAATTTATTCCCCATTACTCCAGAAAATATTATCCGGCTCGGGCAAGCTCGTTTGGAAGAAATTATCCACCCTTGCGGCTTCTTCCGCTCTAAGGCTGAACATATCCTCCAAGCCGCGCAGATTATTATCGACAAATACGGCGGCAACGTCCCTAGTACTTTCGACGAACTCATTACCTTGCCCGGCGTCGGTCGTAAAACCGCTAACGTCGTCCTAAGCGTCGCCTTCGATACTCCTGCCCTCGCCGTCGATACTCACGTTTTCCGCGTCGCCAACAGGTTGAAACTCGCCGAAGGTAAAACGCCTTTAGAAGTTGAATTGGGCTTACAAAAAATTATCCCGCGCGAGAAATGGTCTGCCGCTCATCACTGGCTCATTTATCACGGCAGAAATATCTGTACCGCTCGCAAACCCAAGTGTAACATCTGCCCGCTTAATAAACTTTGCCCCTCCTTTTGCCGATAACGTTTTAAAGGAGGGTTTTGTTATGGAGATTCATCTGGATAATGTTTATATCGGTGACGCTGTTACGGTTATGGAGGATTTGGAACGGCGCGTCGAAAATTGGCACAATCAAAAATCCTACGACGAAATTCTTGCTGAGGCGCGTGAAGGTCTCAAAAAAATTTCTCCGCAGGAAATGACGCCTGACGAGTACAAGGAGTACATTGAAGCCCAGCTCCAAAACATTCCGCGCAACATTACTCGGCACCGCGACGAGGTTACTGTCTGTCTTTCAGACGCCGCGCTTGAAGCTATGCAGAACGATCCCGAATACGAGGCTTGGGTTTTAGACAGCGTGCGCGAGGAGCTTAGTTTTCCCGATTATCTTTGCGGCTATCCCGGTACTTACGGGCGTTATGACGTTATGCAGTTCGGCGCGACTAAGGAAAATTATCGCGGGCATATGTCGGCTATTCACAAGAACGATTCGCGCCACGTTGAGGAGGAAACTTATTGGGAGTTGCGGCTTAAACGATTGAAAGCGCGTCTTAAAGCTGAACAGGAACTTTTCGAGCATGAACAGGCTTTGCAGAAAGTTAGTGACGAGTCCGCGCAGGTTGAAGCGATTCAGAAAGCTAAGGAAGGTTTAACGGATCCATTCGCGCCGCAGAAACCGATTATCGGCGTGCCCGCAAGTTATTTACTCAGCATGTTGACAGCCGAAATTTAATCTGCCGTGATAATGTTTACGCCCAACTTATCGGCAGCAGTTACGAGTTCATCGGAGAGTTTTGATTCGGTGATAATGCCGGAGACTTTATCGACGGTAGCGAAGCGATAATTTCCTTCGTAACCGATTTTCCGGGACTCCGCCATAACGTAAGAAGTTTTACTGAGTTCAATGATTCGCGACTTTAGAACACCACCGTTGGTGTCTCTGGAAGTCAGCGAATTTTTTTTTATGTCTACGCCGAACGCGCCAATGAAAGCAACATCGGGACGGAAGTTAGAAATAAATTCGAGATTGAGCGCGTCGGAGAAGCCGTCGCGGCTTTGATTAATTTGTCCGCCCGCGAAGAGGAGGTTTATCTTAGGATTGCGAGCGAGCATAACAAGCACGTCGACCATATTGGTAAGGACAGTAAAAGCTGATTCAGATTTTTCCAATAGCTGGGCGACGGCAATAGAGATGGTGGAAATATCTAGGAAGATGAGCTGATTAGACTGCATGAGTTTGACGGCGACTTCGGCGATTTTACGTTTAGCGAGAACGTGGGAGATACGGCGTTGGTTAGCTTCAGTCATCTGTAATTTTTCTTGAATGGAGACAGCCCCGCCGTAAGTACGTTTCAATTTACCGTCGAGTTCGAGGGCGGAAAGATCTTTACGGATAGAATCATCAGTGACGTGGAAAAGGGCGGCTAGGTCTTTAACGAGGACTTTGCCGTCTTTCTCTAAGATACTAAGAATTTGGTTATGACGTTCTTCAAGGAACATGATAAACACCTCCGGAGAGGATTTTAAAGTAAAGGAGCGTAGGCGTCAATGTTTTTCGAGCATTGGAAAGCGTACATTTCACTGCAATATTTTTGCAAAAAGTCGAAGTTAAGGCTTGTCGCTCTATCTGGATCCCGACACCGGCAACGGCAACGGGAACTTGGCGCGAACAAAATCCACGTTGGAGCAGATCGAAAAATTTCAAGACGTTGAAATCGGAAGCTGGAAATGCATTACTCAAAAATAAATTAACGATTTGGACGCTCCGATTATCGCCCACAAACCGCTCGGACAACTCTATCCGACGATAGCGCGGCTACTTGAAAATAAGTTCGGCGTAGGAATTTCAATCGGCGGCGTGTTTATGTTGCCTTACTTCATGTTTATTGCCGACAACAACAAAGGGCTCTTCGCCAAATCAGAAAACTTTTTGACAGGTGTAAAAGCGGCTCTCAAATATTATTCTCAAGGCGACAAAGACTTTGACGAGATTTATTTTTTGGGCGACAACGCCGTAGTTAGTTCTGACTTCAGCATAGGCGGTTCACAACAGCGCAATGACGCTCACTTCTATACAAGTGCTATGTTGTTTCTTCGCCGACTATGGGTTTCTACGCTCAGGACAAAATTATTGAAGATTTTTCTGACCAATTCGGGGACAGCCACACTCAAAACGCCGTGATTGTAGGAGCAAAATTCTCCGACGATTTCGCGCATACGGCAGAGGATTTTCTGAACGAAACGGACATTCAGCAGGGTATAAAGATAGACGACACGCTCGACGAGTTCAAGAAGTTTATTCGTGCATTTAACAAGTTTGCCAAGTTGCACAGGCATATCGCCGGTCTTTATCGTCGAGCTGAAAGAGTTCATTAAGAACGCAAAGGGGCTTTTCTGATGGACGAGTCGGTCAGCGGTTTATTGGAAGCTGTTCGAGCCGAAAATATCTCCAAAGGCACCGCGCAGACTTCCCTAAAACGACTTGTCGAAGCGATAGTAGAGGAACAAGCCGCTCTACGCAAAAACTGTGAGAACCTTTCACAAGAGAATCAAGAACTTCGGACTTCTATCCAACAGTTGCCGAAATCTGATACTGCTTTGTACATCTGAATGGGATTGACGTGGACATTTCTTCGGGTGAGCTTCAAGAAAAATTGGGTTAACCAAACTTAATGAACATTTTGACAAACTGATGATTTATGAATACGCCAAAAATATCGTCGCACGTTTAAATTAAAAGACGGTGGAGCTCTCGGCGGGGAAGAGGCTGAACAGGCAAAACTCGCATTACACAGATTTTTAAATGTCATCGTTCGCGGAGATCCGTAATTTTGGGATTCAAAGCAGGCTCTAGAGTACCAATTTTAATTTTGTTAAGGCTGTAAAAGTCGAAAGTGTCGTAGAATAATAATTTTATAAATATAACAAACATTCTTGAAAGTAAAAGCCAAAAATCCCCGCTTGATCTTCTTTGAGCAGGGAGTTTTCTTGCTATGAATAGTTTCATGCTGTGCCTCGTAATAACCTTATTTGTAAAAACTGAAATCCTTTGGATATTTTTTAGCATTGCATCCTTTGTACTTACTGGCGACTTGAGCAAATTTAATACTTTTGCGCCGACGAGGCAGTTTAGATTTTCTCAAATTAACGCTACGTATATGGAGCTATTTTGTTCCTGATGAAAACCGTAGCATTTTTCTCGCATTTTTCTCGGACGTGTTAATCATGCCCGTGACTGTAAGTTTGCTGATATTCTCGACGAGTTTGTAATCAACCGTGCCGTTGATTGTGACTTTATAAGCTTGAGTTCCCATACCAAGCCCGTGACCTTCGTTTTAAGCTTGCGGGTAATTTTTTTTGTCGAAAATAGCTTCCTCATTGCAGAAATTTTCGACTTTGAGTACGCATTGATCCTTCACAAGCTGAACCGCGATTGCCAGACTTCAACCTCAAGAAAATTAAGCGGAAATCGCGCCCGAAAGGAGGCTGGGGACAATGTTTTTCGAGCACTGGCAGAAGTTGAAGAGACTGAGTGGAGTGGAGCAGATGGTAGGGTTACAACTGCTGATAAAGTTTGATGAGGAACGCTATCCTGAAGTCGTAGAGATAAGCGACCGGGAGTTGCTGACGTTGACGGGGCAGAAGAGCCTACGGACGATACAGACGGCGCGGGCTAAATTGCAAGCGGGGGGCTATTGCTTCTATGTCACTAAGCGCGGCAAGCCCACTCAATACAGATTGAATCACTCGGATAGTCAAGAAGTAGTCACTGCGCGGAGCGGACTAAGCGGCACCACTGCTGATTTTTCTTACCATAAACAGACCGCTGAGAGTCAAAAAGTAGTCACTCAAGTAGTCACCTGTGAAAAAAATACTATTAACGCGCGCGCGCATACCCTATTACCCAAAGAGAGAGAGAAAAAAAATACTGTTGACGATTTGACTTTTGCTTGGGAAGAAATTCATCCGTCATTGCCTCTGGATTCGGCTTGCAAGGGAAAATTAACTATCCTCGTCGGGCAATACGATTCCGCGCAGATTTTAACGGCGATGGAAAAGTCGGCGAAGGCATTAAGTCCATACCTTGTAAGCAAATTCAGTTACATGGAAAGTTGTTTGGAGGGGAAGGCTTATGGAGAAAGAGAAATTGGAGGAATTCCTGAAGAAGCGGCGCGCACAGCACGAGAAGGAACTGGCGGAACTAGCGCAGGAACAGGGCTTAAACTCGAAAGCGGATACACACGAATTGGAATTGATGTTGCTCGTAAAGAAGGAAACCGACCAATGTCGCAGGTGCAGCGGCGTGAATTGTTGGAAGCCGCATCACCGGTACCAAATCCCAGTAACGACGCAGACAAGTTTTATTCCGGAATATATCCCGTGCAAAGTGGGGCAGGAACTGCGGCGGCTAGCATGGTTTCAAGAAAGCAATATCCCACTCAAGTACCGGCAAGCGCAGTGGGAGCAGTATCGAGTAACCGCGCAGAACGAACTGGCAGTACAACTGGCAAGGGCGTATGTGGAGCAAACCTTCACGGAAAGTCTATACCTGTCGGGCACGACGGGAAGTGGCAAAACTTTTCTAGCAAGTCTAATCGGGCTTTCAATGCTGGAAATGGCAAGGAAGGTGTATTTCGCGAATATGCCGACAGTGTTGAGCGACGTACGCGCGAGCTACTCCGGCGGATACAAGCCGGCACTGTCCCGGCTAAAGCGTGCGGAATACCTGATATTGGACGACGTGGGGGCGAGCCGTATGACGGATTGGGCAGTAGGGATACTGTATGAGATAGTGAACAGCCGTTACAACTCGGGCAAGCCGATGGTGCTTACGTCTAACTTCACGCTCGACGAACTTGGTCGGATATTAACGAAAGAAGACGAATGGTCAGGGCAGCGGATAATTAGCCGGTTAAGTGAAATGGCAATCTGCGCGAACTTAGGGAAACAGGATTGGAGACTTGGGGGGTCATTGAAATGACATTTGCGAACATTTGGGCGAACTTGAGTGGGGCCTTCGCGTATGGAGAAAGGTCGACGCCGGCGTTGGCGATGGCGGTAGATAAACGATCGCTGAACAATTTTTTAGCGGCGGACGCTGCGGAGACAATAGACGTGTGGGGCTTGTTTCTGATCGCGGAAAAGTTCTGTCCTAACGAGAAGCCCGGCAAGATATATGGTGGTTGGCGGTATTACTCAATCGCGGAAATATGGGACGCGAAAAAAGGGGTCTTCGTCGAGAAGGGGAGTTTTAAATCGCGTTCGCAAGCGGTAGCGTTTTTCAGGAAATGGGCGGAGCGCGACGGCATGGAAATAATCTACACGGAAAAAGAGTGGCAGGATTTACTGTGCAAGTGGAATCGGCTTTACCGGAAAGAGCATCCGAATACGACGGTGCAGGACATTTACGCGATAACGGGCAAGGAGGTAAAGGAGGAAGAAATATATGGCGGCTGGGAGTCGAATAAGGGAGAAGCGGTTGGAGCTGGGGCTGAGCCAGACGGATTTGGGGATCCGTGCGCAGATGAGTACGTCGACGGTCTCGCGGATAGAATTGGATAACTTATCGAACATAACAATAAAAACGATTATAAAGCTGGCGGATGCGCTAGGTTGCGGGATGGACTGGCTAACTGGGAGGACAGATGTTGACTATTACGCCGAAAGACTTAACGAAAATGAGGAAACTGCTGGACAGGCTTGAGAATCTGTGGGCAATAGCAGTATCCTCGACGGCGATGCCGCGCCACTTAAAGATAGACCGGAAGCGGAATGAATCGCTGGTGGAATCCGTGACGTTAGAAATTTGCACTACGGAAGCCGAGCTGGAAAAAATCTTCAAAAAATGTTGTGGAATTCCTTGACGCCGCGCAGTTTCTATATTATAATTAGCACGCACTAAAGTTATGTAATAAATTATCAAATCATTAAACCACTCGCTTTAAACAGCAGTAGGGTTTTTACTTAACGGACTTAACCAATCTCCTTTCTGAATTTGGTTGTGTAGTAACAATCTCTTATCTGCGTATCTGCGTTGCGGATAGCATTCCATAAGTGTTGAGGCCATAAAGAACCTCACTAACCTCCTAAAGATACATAGGACACAAGGCGAAGTCGTTCAGCCGGAGCTGAGCGGCTTTCTTGTTTATCAAGGTACTTCCTGAGGCCTACCGGTTTAGCAGCCGCGAAGAGGGCGCCGAAAAGGGCTAGGTATGAAATTTTTTTAGCGGTGAAAAAAGTAATATATGGCGGAGAGCAAGAATTGTGCATATAAGATAGTAGGGGACGCGCGTTTGGTTACCGTGACGCAGAAGCAGATGGCGCAAGTGTTAGGGGTTTCGCTAACGCGGATAAATAAATTGGTAGCCGACGGGATCTTGGTAAAGGACACGTCATTAGCGCGTGGCGGGCTTCGGTTCGCCGAAAGTATGCGACGCTACTATTGCGAATGCGGCGAGGATAAGGACGTCAACTATGCGCGGGAACGAGCGTTATGGATGAAGGCGAAGCGGCAACTAGCGGAATTAAAATTGAACAAGACGCAAGGGCAGTTATATGAATCGGCAGTGGTCGAAGACGCCTTCCTTCGGTTGACGACGTTAGTTAGGCAAAAGCTGACGGTGCTACCGAGCAAGTTAGCGCGGACGTTGGTGGGGCTAAATGCCGATGAGATATACGCGGCGTTGACGGACGAGGTGGAAAGTTGCTTAGCTGAAATGGCGGAGTATGATATAAACGAATTACAGGACGAAGACGCCGATGAAGACTAAAGGAAGATTTAAATGAAAGACATAAAAGGGCTGGAAAAAATAATCGCTAAGAATTTTTTGCCGCCGCCGAATCTTAGCGTATCGGCTTGGGCGGATACTTATCGAGTGTTGCCGAATGATTCGCCTGAACCCGGTAAGTGGCGCACTGAACGCGTGCCGTATATGCGTTCCGTGATGGACGCGTTCACACAGCCGCAAGTCAAAAGGATAGTAGTAAAAAGTTCCGCGCAGATAAGTAAGACGGAATGCCTGCTGAACATTGTGGGGCGCTATTGTCACTTAGACCCGTGCCCGATAATGATAATTCAACCGACACTGGAGTTAGCTGAAGATTTTCGAAGAGCCGCCTAAGTAAGATGATTCATGATACCAAAGTTTTGACGGGTTTATTTTACGAACTGGAGAAGACGCGTAACCCGAATCAAACTATTCTCTCGAAATTCTACAAGGGCGGCAGAATCGTATTAATCGGCTCCAATTCAACGGCGGGCTTAGCGTCACGCCCGATTAAAATTCTTTTATGCGACGAGGTTGATAGATACGTTCCGACGAAAGAAGGCGACGCGATAGACCTTGCCGCAAAACGCACGAGCAATTTTTTTGACAGTAAAATTTTTATCTGCTCTACGCCGACGGTCAAGGGGGCAAGTCGGATTGATATAGAATATGAGTTAGGGACGCAGGAAGTTTGGTGCCACAAGTGTCCGAATTGCGGAGAGTTTCATTGCCTGGATTATCGCGATATGGTTTGTGATTCGACAGTAAACAGGAACGAAACCGGCAATAAATCAGTGGTGGTTAGGAAAGTAAAATGGCGTTGCCCTGATTGCGGCTATGAATTCAGCGAACTAGAAATGCGGCGTGCCGCGCAGGCGTATATAATAAAAAATCCGGACGCGCTGGCTAATGGCGTGCGTTCGTTTTTTGTTAATGGTTTTTGCTCGCCGTGGTTGAAGTGGCGGGAGATAATGCGAGAGTGGTTAGAATCGCGAGGGGATCCGACGCGTGAGGCGGTCGTCATGAACACGCGCTTTGGCATTTCATACGAATTAAAATCAACGGTCGAGGAGGAAGATTTAACTGCGCGTGTAGAGGATTATGATGGGGAAGTGCCTAGCGAAGTGTTATTATTAACGGCGGGCGTAGACGTGCAAAAAAATCGTTTGGAGTATGGGATATACGGATGGAATGCAACGGAATGCTGGGGCATTTGTCACGGTATAATATTGGGCGCGCCGAATAATATAGAGACGTGGCGGGGTTTGGATAATGTATTAAGTAAGCAATACGGGAAGTTAAAAATAGCGCGGACATTTATAGATAGCGGCTACTCGACGACGATGGTTTATGATTATGTGAGAGGGCGGCGGGACGTGTACGCGATAAAAGGCAAGGCGGCGTATGGAGCGCCGTTGATTCAGAATATGACGAGCCCGAAGTCGAGCGGGATTTTATTAGTAACGTTGAACGTCATAGCGGCGAAGGATGAAATATATCAGCGATTGGAGGCAATGGACAATGTGCACTTCGGCGCGGAGCAATGGCGTGGTTTCGACGAAATATTTTTCAAGCAATTAGCAAGTGAGCATAGAGTACTACGTCAAGCGGGCGGCATGTCGTACCATACTTACGAGAAGGTAAGTAAGAATGCGCGCAATGAAATGCTAGACGTTATGTGTTATGCGTATGCGGCTATGAAAAGTTTTTTAGTGAACGTCGACGCTGAAACGTTTTGGGCTCGGCAATTAGAAATAAAAAAACCACCGGCGCGAATCATCCAAAGGAGTTTGAATCAATATGGATAGGATTGATTTACTAAAGCAACGCCTTCAACTGTACCTTGACGCGGAAAGTGCAATTCTCAGGGGACAGAGTTATAAAATCGGGAGTAGGGAATTAGTCCGCGCAGATTTAGCAGAAGTAATGGCGATGGTAGATAAGTTATACGCGGAGATAGATTTACTGGAATTGAAAAGCGGGCGAATAAAGGCGGTGACATTTTGAGCGGCTACTCAGAAGGTGGGGCGTCGATAAGCAAGAAAAGTTTAAAGACATGGCGCCCGGTACACCTTTCAGCGAAGTCCGATATAGAAAAGAATCATCAGACGCTACGTAATCGCGCCGCCGATTTGGCTTATAATTCAGCGTTAGGTTCGGCGATTATTTCTACCATGACGACAGGGGTTATCGGCTCTGGGTTGAAAGTTTATCCTAAGGTCGAAGAGGATTTGAGTAAAAAAATCCGGCGCGAGTTTGAATTATGGGCGGGCGAATGTGATTATCTTCGACGCAGTAATTTTTATGAACTGCAACGAATCGCTTACGAGACGAGCCTAGTTGACGGGGACAGTTTTTGTTTAATAAAAAGACGAATGCCTTCAGCGCGGAATCCTTACAGTTTGAAGTTGCAATGCGTGGAAGGTTTACGTATTTCAAACCCGCTGACGGAGGGCGCGTTACTAAGCACCGTCGAAATGAAATATAAAAATAACCGAATCGTGAATGGTATCGAATTTGATTGTGACGGAGTGCAGACGGCGGTATGGATTAGCAATCGCGTATGGAATGAACCGGAATATTTGGGCGAAGGGTTAGAATGGGAACGCGTTAAATGGTTTGGGGAGGAAAGTGATAGTCGGAATGTGTTGCAGATATGTTACGACACGCGCGCGGATCAGTCGCGTGGAGTGCCGTTACTCGCGCCGGTGATTGAAAGTCTAAAACAAATGGCGCGCTACTCCGACGCCGAATTATCAGCGGCAATAATCCGTTCATTCTTCAGCCTATTTTTCAAACAGCCGATAAGCAACTACGATCTAAATCAGATTGTCGGCGAAGACCTTGACATAAATGATTTTACGTTAAGCGAGCCAAGCGTTACGGCATTACCGCGCGGCGTTGAAGTACAAGCGATAAACAATGCCAACGTGACCAGCGCATTTGATTCATTTTTCTCGGCGTTCATTAAACAAATATCGGCGGCGGTCGGCTTACCGTTTGAAGTATTGTTACACCATTTCCAATCGTCATACTCAGCAAGTCGCGCGGCATTACTTGAAGCCGAAAAAGTTTTTAAGATACGGCGGTGCGGTTTCGTAAATGACTTCTTACGCCCGATTTACGAAATGTTTATAGATGAGGCGGTGGCGCTAGGGCGGTTGAATCTTCCTGATTATGAGGAACGTCGATTAGAATATTTATCAGCTGAATGGATAGGGGATAAATTAGGAGGCATAGACGAATTAAAGAGTGCGAACGCGGCGAAAGTTAGAATGGAAATAGGATTGACTTCGTTAGCGGAAGAAAGGTTGCGGTTATGATGGAGATATTATTGTATGATGAGATAGTACAAGGGACGGCGGCGGCGTTGATAGACGAATTAAAGACAGCCGACGACGTGACGATAAGGATAAACAGCAGCGGCGGGGACGTCTTCGAGGCTCTGGCCGTATATAATTATCTGGCGGGGAAAAAAGTTGAGGTAGTAATAGATGGGATCTGCGCGTCGGCGGCAACGATAGTAGCAATGGCGGGCGCGCGAATAATCATGCATCCTTCGGCGTTGATGATGATACACTCGCCGCAAGTGATGCTGTTCGACCGTTACGACGCCAAAGATTTAGAGACGTTAAAAACGACGTTAGATAAAGTAGTGGCGTCAATCGTGGCGATATATCAGAAGCGTGTGCCAGGTTACGAAATGCCCGATAAGGAGCAATGGTTATCGGCGGCGGAGGCGAAGGATTTAGGTTTCGTCGATGAGGTAATACAAACTTCGCCGCAAATGCAGATGATTTTGACGGGCGGCAAGGTTAAAAAGTTCGCCGCGCAGGTCACGAATAAAATAGACAAGACGATTTTAGATAATATTAATTCGGGCGCGGGCAAGGTTCAAGGCGCGATTCATATCAAGGATAAAAATCAAAAGGTTCAAATGTTAGCCGATTTTCTAAGGAGGAATTATAATGTTCGGTAAAATTTTATTGGAAGAGTTTGAAGGTCTCACTAAACTGCCGCAAGAGTATGCGTCGGCATTCATGGGGGCGACGGAAAAAGTTGTCGGGGCGGATTATAAGCCTTTGCTTTGCTTAGGTCGGCAGGTCGTCAACGGGAAGAATTACTACTTCATCGCGGAGCAAACGCTAGTAACGAACCCGCCGATAAGGAGAATCGTGAAGCTGGTGATTAATTCATTGAACGGCAAGCACGAGATAATCAGCGTGGAGGAAGTGATATAAATGCCTGCGCCATACAACGTTTTTCAAATCACGGACACCTACGAGCTGATCCGCGCGATAGAACTGCTTCAACCTAAAGCTGATTTTCTAACGGAGGCATTCTTCCCCGAAAAAACATTTATAAACTCTGACGTGGCGGCTCTTGAACTTTTAAAAGAGGGGAAGAAACTGGCGGCATACATAAGCGGGTTCAAACCGGTATCGGCGACGCGTAACGCTTCAACGCAAATGCTATTCAAACCGCCGTTGATAGCCGCGCGACGCTTGATAACCATAAACGACATTAACGGCAGGATATTCGGGGAGACGCCGGTGATCAGTAGTAAGACGCCGGAGGAACGCGCGATAGAAATGCAGAGCCGCGACTTGAACGATTTAATCGGCATGGTGAATCGGCGTAAGGAAGCGCAAGCGTCTGAATTATTACAGACGGGCGCGATAACAATCACGGCTTACGATGATAGCGGGGTCGCGGGGACGGCTGAAACCATTACCTTCAACAACACTAATCCGACCTTCACGCCAACTACGACGTGGGATAATGCTAGCGCGAAAATATTTGGAGACCTGCGCGGCTTATGCGATGATATTGCGGAGGCGGGCGGCGCGTTGCCCAATATGCTAGTATTAGGGAAGAATGTTGAGGGTTACTTAATAAACAACAAAGAAATGAAGGAATGGCTAATGGTGCCGTCGCGGCAGAATTTAGCGATGATGAGTTTCGAGCCAAAATATTTATATCCCGGCGTGCGGTTTATCGGATATTTATCGGCGTTAGGGCTGGAAGTGTACAGTTATAATCAAACGTATGTGGACGATTCGGGCAATACGGTTCCATTCATCGGCGACGATAAAGCAGTGTTAGGGGTCAGCGGGCGCGGGCAACAGGTCTATGGGCTGGTGAGTTTGTTAAGTGAAAACGCGTGGCAGAGTTTCAGCGCGGAATATGTCCCGTATTACTTCGCGAACGAGGATACGCAACAATCCGCCTTGACGGTCTACAGTCGTTGCTTACTCGCTCCCGCAGTCGTTACTGATTTTATAACAATCAACGCGGCATGATGTTCAAAGACGATATAAAAACCGACCTAGATATTTTTGTGGACGTAACGGAATTCGGCGAGCTGATAGATATAAACGGCGTCATCTGTAAGGCGCAATTAATGAGTCACACCGCGCAAAAATCTGCGCGGCTTACGGAGACTTTCGACAAGTTGCACGGCGACTTTTCTGAACTGTATTTCATAACCGGGCCTTACGTAAAAAAGAAAAAGAAAGTGCCGAAGCAAGGCGATTGGTTATGGGTCAACGGGCGGCGGTATGATGTGGTGTATGTGGAGAATGAACTGGGGATAACTCACATAACGCTTAGTGCTTATCGGCAAGGAGTGAACCGCAGATGATTTATGTTAGGATTGATAAGGCGCAGGCGGCGGCGGCATTGCGACGTTTAGACCCCGCGCAGTTTCGGCAACGTTTAACTGGCGCCATTCGTTCAACATTAAAAGACGCAAAACAAGACGGCTCGCAATTAGTAAAGCGACGGTACACGGCGAAATCGCCACTGTCGTTAGGAAAAATATCAGTGCGATCAGCGGGCTTGAATGGTACGATGAAAGTTAGCGGGCGTCGTAACTTGATAAAAAGATTTTACTTGACGCCCTCGACGCGTCCACCACATAGACCGCCCGGCGGTTTGCACGTCCACATTGTGCGCGGCTCCGGCGGCAACTTACTTCACGCTTTCGTGAATAGGGCAGGGGTCGTGTTTAAAAATGTCGGCGGCAGGAAATTGGAACACCTTTCGACGATAAGCCTAGCCGGTATGTTCAAGGCGGTCGGGGAAAAGGTTGAAGAAAAAATGTCACAACGTCTGGAACGCAGAATCGAGGAGGCATTCAGCTTATGACGCCCGCACGGTTGATAAAGGATTTAGCGGCGGAATTAAAAGACGCCACAGCCAATTTAAAATTCCCAGAGGAATATCAGAAGGAAGTATCTGCGGGGGATTATGTCAAGGTAAACGTTTACGAACAAATGTTCCCGGCAGATTTATTCGAGAGCGAAGATTATTATCCGTTCGTGAGTGTGGAGTTAATGACATTAAAAGACAACGCAGAGCGTGAAAGTCGCGCGGAAGTCGGAATAAGTTTTGGCGTGTTCGCAAAAGAAGCGGACGGCTGGTTAGATTTATTTTATTTAATGGACGTGATACGGCGGCGGCTATTGGAGAAACGATTTATCGGCGATTATTTTAGGTTGACGGGCGGCTTGGAATTTGAATTGCCTGACGTTCAGCCGGTGCCGTTCTTAGTGGGTTCAATGCAAGCGACGTATTTTATCCCGCATATTCACGAACTCGACAGAAAAATTTTCTTTAGTTAGGAAGTGATAAAGTGGCATTCAAGCACGGCATTTACATACAAGAGGCGGCGACGCCGATTCAAGCGATGATAAACGTAGCGACGCCGACGGTGATAATAGGTGTTGCGCCGGTGCATACGTCGACGATAGCAATAGCGGACGCTTCGGCGGCTGATGGTGATGCGGCGGGCGGCGGCGATGATATTACCGTTCGCGTCTCAGAATTGGTAAATAATCCAATTCTCATTCATAACATGGATGAACTACAGCAATACTTCGGTTATGATTCTGATAGTAAGTGGACATTGTGCGCGGCGGCGCGTATTTTTTTTGAATTTTATAATGTCGCGCCGGTTATCTGCATAAATGTGTTCAACCCTACGACGCACAAGACCGGTTCAAGTCCAGACGTTACGAAAGTGACTGCGGCGGATATTGAGGCGGGTTTGAATTTGATTGATTCGATTTATCCGCGCTTAGGCGTGATACCTGGAATAATAATCGCGCCGAAATATTCAACCAATGTGAGTGTAGCGCAGATAATGGCGGCGAAGTGCGCGAAAATCAGCGGAGTATTTAGGACGACGGCGGCAGTTGATTTAGACACTTCGCAATATAAAACTTATGCGCAGGCGGTCGAAGGTAAATTGCAAGGCGGCAGGGATAGTGAATATTTAGCGGTATGCTGGCCGCTGGCAAAGAGCGGCGACGAAAGTTTAAGTTATTTATCGGTGCACTACGCGGCGTTAGCGAATCGGGTTGACGCGGGCAACGATGATATTCCTTATGAATCTGCGTCGAATAAAATTTTATCGATAAGTTCGTTGAGGCTGGCAGATGATACGGCGGTTGACTTGACGTTAGAGACGGCGAACGAGTTAAACGCGCAAGGAATTGTTACGGCGGTAAGATTTAACGGCTGGCGTTTATGGGGCAATAGGACGGGAGGTTTTCCCGCGCTCAGCGATGTAAAGGACGTATTCATACCGATAAAAAGAATGATGGTATGGGTCGGCAATACTTTGACGGTCAATTTCTTCAGCCGCATTGATAATCCGATGAACAAGCGATTGATAGAAAGTATCGTGGACAGTTGTAATATCTGGCTGAATGGCTTGGCGGCGCGCGGCGTGATTTTGGGCGGGAGAGTTTCTTTCTTCGCGGAGGATAATCCTTATACCAGTCTCCTCGACGGCAAGTTGCTTTTCCATGTTTACTTAGGCTTGGCGGTACCGGCTGAATCAATTACCTTCGAACTTCAATACGATACTTCATATTTTGAAACTTTGTTCAGCTGAGGTGATATAAATGGTACCGCAACAAGTAATAAATTTTGAAGTGTTCGATAGCGGGACGCGGCTTTTGGGTTTAGCGTCGGTAGATATCGGGACGTTAGAGGCGAAGACGGCAGAAATAGCAGGCGCGGGCATCGCGGGCAGTATCGATATGCCGACGAAATCGCAATTCACGGCTCCTGAAGTGACGTTGCATTGGCGCACTTTATTCGTGCAACCGGTAGAGATAATGCGGCAGGATGCGAAGATGTTAAGCCTGCGCGGAGCGAATCAGCAATACGATTCAGGGACGGGCGAGCTGAAAGTCTTACCGGTAAGAGTAGATATACGCGGGCACATTAAGAGCAATAACTTAGGGAAGTTCGAGCCTTCCGCGACGGGCGATGTCGAAACGACTTTGGTTTGTGATTATGTGAAGGTAAGAGTCAACGGCGATGAACAGCTTGAGTTTGATTTATTTAACTACGTGTACAAAGTCGGCGGCAATGATTATATGGCTGACATCTTGGGGGCGCTCGGATTATGATTGATTATGAGAAATTACAAGAGGGATTAACCAAACTGCGCGGGCTGGATTTTGAGGAGGCGGAACGTGCGGAACGCGCCGCGAAGGCAGATTATATCAGCCCGAATATCGCTTTCAGTAAATCATTTCAAGCCCGCTTAGCCGCGCAGGCTCTAGGAATTAATTATCACGACCTAAAAAATTTACCGCTGAAAGAATATTTAAAGGTAACGACGGCGGTTTTTAATTTTTTATTCGCTACGGAAACGACCCAATTAGAAATATCAGAGGATTAATTTTAGAATTAAGCCGCGCAGAATTCGGCGATATTAATTTCTGGATGAGTTTACCGATAATAAATCTGCCGTCATGGATATCAATCGTAAATGAGAAAGTAAAAAAATGGCAAAGTCACATACAATCACGTTCTCGATAACGGGCAATGAGAATTTATCAGCGGCAATAAAATCAGCGCAAAACGCGTTAAAAGGTTTGTCGTCAAAATCAATCGCGGCGATGAAAAGCCTTGATAATAATCGTGCGCTGTTGAATCAGATTGGCGCGTATCGAAAGTTACAGCAAAGTATCAGAGCGGCGCAGAATGCCCGTGCCGATGAAATGTTATCGCAGTCGCGGCTGATGGCGCAACGTAAGCAAGCCACTCAACAGCTCTCTGACATGAAGAAGACTTATGCCGGTCTCAATGATTATTACAAAGCCAACAAGAAAAACTTAGGCACCGAAGCCGCGCAGGTTTTCAAAGAGCAATTAAAAGGCGCGCGGGCAGAGATTCAAGCGCAGCAGAAATTAATACGCGGGATAGATAAAAGTTACGACACGTCCTCAGCGCGGGCGAATCAATTACGTTCGCAAATAGCAACTCAGCAAGCCCAATTAACACAAGCCCGATTAACGTTGCCGCCGGGGACATTGGCGGGGCAGGAAGCCGCATTACGTGCGCAGATTCAAGCCACTACTAACGCTCTCAACGCCGAAATTAACGCCCTTGAACGTCGCAATCAAATTCAAGCCAACTTCTCACAACGTCAACAAGACCTCGCCAACGCCTATTCCAATTTCCAAAACGCAATGGACACCGCGCAGACGATAATGAATCCGTTCAAGGACGCGGCGGATAATGCCATAACGTTTGAAGCGGCAATGAAAAAGGTTGAAGGCTTAACGCAAATGCCTTTTCACCGCAAAGGCGACTTGGCGACCGTCCGCAAAAATATGAAGATGTTAAGCGCCCAAGCAAAGGAATTAGGCGCGACGACGGAATATTTTTCGACGGATATAGCCGAAGCGATGAGTTATTACGGTTACGCGGGCTGGGACACGCAGCAGATTTTATCGGTCATGCCCTCAACGGTCGATATGGCGACGGTTACTAAAGTGCCGCTGGCGCGGTTAGCTGATATGTTCTCAGATGATTTAACGATTTTGGGGATCCGCGCAGGCGAGAAAATGAAGCTCGATAACGGGCGAATAGTGGACGCGGTCGAACATACAGCCGACGCGTGGACGTATGCGGTAACGAATGCGAACCTAGACGCGGAGGCGTTGCATACTGCGCTGACTTACAACGCGGGCGGCTTGCGGCTGGCGGGCTTATCCTCAGGCGACATTTTCGGTTTCAATATGATTCTTGCCAACGCGGGCATAAAAGGTTCCAAAGCGGGCACGGCTCTCAATACCGGCGTGATTCGGTTAATGGCTCCTGCTAAGAAGGGCGCGAAGGCGCTGGAAGAATTAGGATTTACGGCGTCGGAAGCGGAAAAGGAAATGGCGCTGACGCAGGAAACGATGGCGGCGATGGGCTTGACGATGGATGCGTCAGTAACCGATAAAATCTTAGTGATGAAGCGGGCCTGGGACGAGAATAAATTGGCGGGGGAGGAGTCGGCGAATGCGGCAATGTTAAACGCGCTCGTTGGTAAGGATGCCTTCAAAGGCTGGGCTGAATTATTAGACAGCGATAAGCTCGAACAGGCATTGGAAATCGCGCGGAAAATTGACAGCGGCGAGATTGAAGGATACACGAAAGACACGGCGGAAGTCATGCGCGATACCACCGACACGCAGATAAAATATTTACAATCGGCCCTCGACGCGTTGCAATTAAATACCGGCGAATCATTAGCACCAACAATCCGTGCGGCGGCTGAAGCTCTTACACCTTTAGTTCAATCGGTCGCTGACTTCGTCGCGCAACATCCCGCAATGATTCAAGCGTGCGCAGGTATCGCGGCGGCTATTTCAACAATAATCGTGGCGGCGGCAGGGTTCAGCCTCGTTATGGCGGGCTTTAGATTTTTTATATCCGGTTTAGAGACGGCGGGCTTATTATTCGGCGGCTTAGGCGGTAAAATCGGCGCCGTCCTCAGATTAATTATGGCGTTCCCCGTCAAACACCCCGGCATTACGGCGTTGGCGGCGGCGGGCTTACTAATTTACGAGAACTGGGAAAAAGTATCCGGCGCGATTGAAAAAGTCCTAAACGCGCTAAGCGGCATTAAAGATAAATTTAGTGGGTTCATGGCGGGCGTGAATGAATTTATTCCTAAATGGCAGGCGGGCGATTTTTCCGGCGCGATTGATTCATTCAAAACCGCCTACACAAACGCCACAATCCCGACGCCTTCAAGCTGGGGCGAATATAGGCGGAACGAACAGGAACTTGACGCTTCAGCCCTTCAAAGTTCCGTCGATAATGTCACGTTGGCGATGGAATCCATTCAAAACCCCGCTTATGAATTATCGAATTCGTTAATGATGACTTCGCCCGCAACGCAAGCCTTAGCTGATTCGGCGACTAATGCGGCGTCCTCAACTGATATGCTAAGTGCCAGTTCGACGGGCGCGGCGACTTCGACCGACGCTTTATCAGCGTCCGCAATCGGTTCGACGGGAAATATTAATTCAATGTCAGCGAGCGCGGCGGCCTCTACGGGCAACATTTCTTCTATGGCCTCGAGTGCGGCTTCTGCGGCGGGTTCAATCAGCGGTTTAGGCGGCGCGGCTCAATCGGCTATCGGCGCATTATTATCAGCGGGCGCGAGTGCGGCTGGTGCGATTCACGGCGCGATTGGTGCGGCTATCGTAGCGGCGGCGGCTCCTCGTCATAATGCAACGGGCGGCATTTATCCGCGCGGAGAATTCCTAACCACCTTCGCCGAAAATTCCCCTGAAGCCGCTATCCCTATCGATAATTCTGCGCGGAGTCTTTCGTTATGGCAGGAGACCGGCAGAATGTTAGGGGTTGGCGGCGGCGATAATATTTCCCTCAACATGACGATAAACATTGCCGGCAACGCGGATCGCGACGATATTAGGGACGGCGTTTATGAGGCTCTCCCTTCGATTGAACGAATGTTAAGCGATTATACGCATGAAAGGCGGCGGCGCGCTTATGTATAAAACTTCATATGGAGAAATGTTCGATGAAATTGCTTATAATCAGCTGGGTTCTTGCCGCTACGTCGCGCACCTTATCGAATCTAATTATGACTTCGTCGACGTTTTTATTTTTGATGATAATGTAGAGTTGACGTTGCCGACGATTGAAGAAATAAAACCAATGCCTAAAAAACTGCCCGCGTGGCGCATTCTTCACGAGGATTAACATTGAAAATAAAAATTACATTGAACGGCACGGATATTACCAGAGATATTGAACCGTACTTAAAATCTTTTTCTTATGAGGACGTCCTCTCGGGCGAGACTGATTCAATCGATATTGAACTGGCGGACAGGGCGCATTTATTTTTATCGGATTGGTTCCCGCCGTTAGCCGCAACAATTTCTGTGACGTTAATAAAAGAAAAAGAACAGATTTTTTTGGGCGATTTTGAACTGGATGAGATAAGTTATGCAATGCCGCCGTCGACGATAAAAATCAAAGCGAACAGTTGCCCGCAGAAAAGCGCGCTTAGGCAAGTGAATCAGTCGCGGGCGTGGGAGAATTGTTTACTCTCGCAAATCGCTAAGGACATTGCCGCCGATGCCGACGCTCAATTAATTTACCAAACCGAGTACGACCCTAAAATTTCCCGCGCCGAACAGGGTTCTCAATCCGCTATGAATTTCTTAGAAAAATTATGCGCCAAATACTTTTTAAGTTTGAAGTTCACGGATAATCAGCTGGTTATTTTCGAGACTGAAACTTTAGAGAAGGCCGAAACCGTCGCGACGTTGACGCCGGAAAATGTTACTCACTTCAACGCCCGTTCGACCTTAAGCGAGATTTATAAAAGTTGCGAAGTGAGTTATCGGCACGGTAAAAAATCCGAAAACTTCACGGCGACCGCGCAGGATAAAAGTAAGACGGCGGGCAAGGTATTGAAGATAAATAAAAAAGTAGAGAGCGTGGCGGAGGCTGAAAGGTTAGCCAAGAACGAACTTAAGCAGAAGAATAAAGACGAGTTAAAAGTTGATGTGGAAGTGCGCGGCGATTTTATTTATTCGGCGGGGATGACGATTCAGCTAGTGAATTTCGGCGTATTTGACGGGAAGTATTTGATAGAAAAGGCGAAGCATGAGGTAAGGCGCGGCTACGAATGCCGATTAGAATTGCGCAAGACTTTGGAGGGGAATTATGATTAAACATGGCGTGGTAAGCTCGGTACAAGCGAAGTTTTGTTCAGTTCGTGTGAATTTTTCTGATAGAGATAATTTAGTAAGCGCGTGGTTGCCGGTACTTCAACCTGCCTGCGCGGGCAATAAATTTTTCTCCCTGCCGAAAGTGGGCGATAATGTCGTTTGCGTCTTCGAACATAATTGCGACGACGGCACCGGTTTTGTGCTGGGTTCTTTTTATAATGATAAAAATCGTCCGCCCTCGACCAACAAAAAAAGCGTCGTGATAAAGTTCGAGGACGGCGCGGAGATAAGATACGCGAGCGGGAAGTTGACGATAAGCGGCGTGGACGAGATTAATATCACGTGCGGCGAAAAGTTCAAAGTGCGCGCACCGACGATTGATATCAAGGAGGGCTGACATGGGTTTAGGGACATTAATAAACGGCTTGGTCGGGAAATTCCTCAGGCCTAAAATCGGCGCATTCGGCGGCTTAGTCTTTGAGGCTTCAAGCTTCAAAGTTTTAACCTTCGACAAGTACCGGCGCAGTTCAAGGGCTAAATATGCCAAGCATTCATTAATAAACAAAACCGAAGAACTAGAATTTACGGGCTTAGAGGCGGAGAAAATATCGCTGGAAATAAATTTGAATACGTGCGTGACGACCAAATTATTTTCGGGCAAGTCGACGGGAGCAAAGATATTGAACTCATTGGCGTCGGAATTCTTAGGGCTGGGGAGTGTCAATCCTAAGGCGGTGGCTAATGACATTCGCAAGATGATGACGACTGCCGAACATAATTATCTGGTTATCGGGAATGAGGTTATCGGCGATAATCAGTGGGTGATAACCGACGTGCAGGAACGCGTTCAATTCTGGGATAACGCCGCGCAGATTCAAGTTTCGACGTTAGAAATAACTTTTATGGAGTATGTGATTGATGATAACGACAATGCGGTTGAACGATCCAATCGCGATTCAACCATCATCTGGGGTTGAGGAAGTGATTCAGAACGTGCGCTTCCTATTAAAAACGATGAAAGGGACTTGCCCCATGTATCGGCAATTCGGGCTGGATGTTAATATGATTGATAAGCCGGTAAACGCCGCGCAGGCCTTAATCGTAGCGGCAGTAGCGGAAGCAATTCAAATGTTCGAACCGCGCGCCAAGCTCAGAAGTATTTTATGGGAAGAATCGCAAAGCGAGAATGGCGAACTTAATCCCTTAGTGATAATCGAGGTAGAGGCATGATTAAATTCGTTAGCACCAACGTTGATGATATTGATTTAGAAATCGTCTCGACGGTAGAAAATTTATTGGATAGGAAACTTTATCCCGCGGATCCGCTGTATGTTTTTTTGAAAGGTTTAGAGGCAATCATCATTCAACAGCGCGCCCTTATAAACTTTTGCGGCAATATGAACTTACTATCCTTTTCTAAGGGAGAATATTTAGACGCCTTAGGAGAATTGGTTGGTTGCGAACGGTTAGCGGCGAGTTATGCGGTGTGTAGTGTCGAAGTGACATTAACCGACGAACGCGAACAAAGTACTATCATCCCGAAGGGCACGCGTATCACGGCGGGCGATAATATTTTCTTCGCGCTCGATGAGGACGTTATCCTAGGCGCGGGCGAAATTACTAAATCTGCGCGGGCGACGTGTCAGAGTATCGGCGAAGTCGGGAACAATTACAAGGCGGGCGAACTGGATAAAATGGTGGAGCCGCTGGCATTCGTCGAGAGCATTATAAACACAACCACCACAGCGTTAGGAGCCGATGAGGAGGACGATGATTCTTACCGCGAGAGGATTAGATTGTGCGTCGAAAGTTTCAGCTGCGCCGGTTCGGAAGGCGCATACAAATATCACGCCAAAAGTGCTAGCGCATTAATCACCGATATTCAAGTTACTTCGCCCGTGCCTGGTTTCGTTGATATTTATGTCCTATGTAATGGCTACGACGAAACCCCAACCGAAGTCCTAACCGCCGTCGATAATAAATTGAACGCAAAAGTCGTGCGCCCGTTGACTGACACCGTAACCGTCAAGACGCCCGATAAAATTTCCTATTCTTTGAATGTTAATTATTGGATTCGCGACGAGGATAGCTCTAAAGCCGCGCAGATTGTCAACGACGTTAAGACTGCCTGCGCGGAATATATCCAGTGGCAAGGCTCTGAACTCGGCAAAGATTTAAATCCGTCGAAGTTGATAGAAAAAATAATGGGGGCTGGCGCGAAACGCGTTGAAGTAATTTCGCCCGTCTTCACAACCTTAACCGCCACCGAACACGCCGTCTGCGCAAATCCTAACTATGAACCGCGCTTTATCGGTTTAGAGCCTGATTAAAATGAAAACCATACGCCAAATTAATTTCAGCGAGATTCTGCCGCGCAGTTTAACCGACGACGCGCAACTAAACGCCGTCGCTAAAAGTCTCGACAACATTTTAAAAACCATTTCCGACGAGACGCGGCTTATCTTGTTATATAGCCGAATTGACGAGCTTAATCATGCCCTCCTTGACATTTTGGCTTATCAACTTCATTGCGACTGGTATGACGCGATAAACTTTTCTTTAACGGAGAAACGCGCCGCCATTAAAAAATCGGTCGAAGTGCACCGTTTGAAGGGGACGATTTACGCTACCGAGAAGACCGCGCAGGAATTTTTAGAGAATGCTGAGGTCGTCGAGTTAGGGAATTTCCGCTTCGCTTTGACGTGTACTAATTATATCGGCGAGCTTAATTCCTTCAGAAACCACATGCTCCGGCTTTATGACGCTAAAAACGTTAGAAGTTGGCTTGATTATATTGAATTAAAAATAGAAGAGCCGAAGATTAACCTATACGCGGGCACGACTGAAATTATTACTGGCGTTTTACATTTGAACTTCGATAAATTAGACGACGAAAATATCAATCTGTACGTGGGGAACGTCGAAATTATCACGGGCAATATCGATTTAACCTTTGATGATACTATTCCCGATGAAGAAATTAATATTTATGCCGCGTCGTATATTTATTTTACGGGAGAAATTAATCTGGCTTGCGAATTAGAGATACCAAAATTTATCATAGAGACGCCCGTAGCTGATTTGGGGTTCGCTAACGTCATGATTGCAAGAGGCGGCAACCCTTACTTTTGGGAGACTTTAGACTTCGATACGCTCAAACTTTATTTCGACTTCGCTATCAGCCGCCACCAGAATCAACGCGCCATTTCCCTTAAAAATCCCCGTCAAGATGTTACTGCCGAAGAAGTTCGCGCCTTCAGCGATTATGTCGCGCAGAATAAAATTATCAGAAATGAATTAGGCGAATTTAGCACCGGCATTAGCAAATACGCCATTAAAACCCATTCGACACGTACTATCCAGATGATTTAGGAGGTTATTTATGCTCCAAACTTTAATCACGAATAACGGCTTCGACCTTTTAAGCCGCGCCATTGCAGGCGAAAAATTAATCTTTACCCGCGCAGCTCTCGGCGATTCGATTAAAAATAATCAGCCGTTCGAGCCAACAGAAGCCGCCGCCTTGAAATTGAACGATTTAATCAGCCCGAAAATGACTTTACCAATCGTCAACGTCAAAGCAGACGGCAAAGGGACAGCCGTAGTGAAGTGCGCGATTAATAATCAGACGCTCACCGACGGTTTTTTTATTCGCGAAATAGGCTTGTTCGCCAAGATTGAAGGCGGCGCGGAGAAATTGTACAGCTACAGAAACTTAGGCGATTATCCAAAATTTATTCCCGCGTCTACCTCTGAACTTTGGAACGTCTCACTCAATATCTCAACCGTCATCAGCCAAGCTACAAACATAGACGCGGTCATCGGCGCGGATAATTTTTTCGTCACGCATGAAGAATTGGACGAACATATTTATTCCACGCAACCCCATCCTAACGTTCCTAAGCTCGAGGACGCTATCACTTCCACTAATGAAATTTGGGCTTGCGGTAACGATAACAACCTGCGCCCCATTACCATTAACAATATCAGCCGATTAATCTTAGGCGACGACGCCGGCACTATCGGCAGACTTTCTAACCGCCTCGACCAAACAGAAATTAATATCGCCAACCTTTTCATGCAACTCAACAGTGAAAAAGAATTCGGGCTCGACGCTAACCTTTTAATCGCGGAGGATTTTATCGGCGAATCTGATTGTACTGATATTCTGATGCGCGACGTCAATCATGAAGTCGGCGGTATCAATTCCGTTTGCTTAGATGATTGGAATGGCATTTTAGTCGGGCATTTTTATACAATCAGCGACGGCGTGCGTTCCGAATTCGTCCAATGCAAATCAATCGCCAAAAATGATGATTTGGTCGAAGTTATCTTCACTGATAATTTCACTAAGAACTTTGACCTTAGCAGTACTAAAATTTTCCGTAGCACCGGCAATATTTTAAGCGGACAATTAGGAGCCGACGATGATATTCTTGAAAAAGTTTTTACCTTCGATGACGTTTGGCAAGGCGAATCTACTGCGACCGAAAAAATCCTTACCTTAACAACCAAAAACTCTACCAAGAAAAATTTCGAACTCGACGGCGATTATTCGTTCACGTCCGACGGCTTCTTTACTTTAGCTTAGGAGGGGCATCATGTTTCCTATTAATCTTTATGGATTCTATGGCGCGGGGTCTTTAGGCAATATCACCGACCCTTCCGCGCAGATTAATTCTTATGCACGCGTCACCGCTATCACTTCTACCACCGTGACCGTCGACATTCAAAACGCAAGTTTAGGCGGCTTCGAAACGTTTGGAGTTAATAACGAAGTGATGATCCATGTCTCTAATTCTTCTAATGCTGATTCTGAATATCTCTTTAGATTCGCCACCGCCAGAATAAAAAAAGTTTCTCTGAATGTGCTGACCGTCGATAAGGATTTAACTTCGATAATCCCCGCCAATTCCTTGTCCAATTACAATTGCCAACTCATTACCATTGCACAATTCAAAAACCTAACCGTCTCAAATACTATCGCGCCACTCGCTTGGGATGAGGATAAAAAGTACGGCGGGATCATCGCTATTAAATGTTCCAATAAATTAACCCTAAGCGGCGGCAAAATCGACCTTCGCAACGCCGGCAACCCTAATCGTTCTCTTTCCTCCGCCGAACTTGCTTATTCTCAGGGCGATAAAAACTTAGACGCCGGCTCTGAAAATTCCGCACTCGCAGATAAATTAACCATTAACGAAAAAGACGGCTCCGCTTTTATTATCACTAAAACTTTTACCATGAATGATTCGGCACGCATCGGCAATCCGTCAACGCAAGGTATCGCGAAGTGTAGGGGCGATTTTAATTCACCTAACAAACCTTCCGGCGTCTATAATCGCGGCGGCTCCTCTATCCTCCTCGCCGCTGAATCTATCGATAACTTCAACGTTAAATGCTTCGCTAAATATTGCTCAACCCAAATTGATAGCTCCGCCAGCCCCAGAATCGGTTCGCAAGCCGCTTGTTATATCGCTACTAATACCGTCATCCCGTGCGACGAAGGACTCTACGCCCACGACGTCATCAGCACGCCCGAACGTCTCCAATCTTACACCAACATTAAAAGTTACGGCGACTCTTCGGCCGGCGCGGCCACTAACATTACCACGCAACTAAATTCCTATGCTAAAGTCAATACCATTTCCGGCAAGCGCGTAACCTGCGCGGCTCTCAATAATACCGGCAAGGCGAAGTTCGAAAAGGGCACAATGGTTATGCTGCATATGAAAAACGATTCGAACACGTCCTACGGCGGGCGTTTTTTTATTTCTACTATCGTTAGCGTCCAATCCAATATCGTCACACTAGCCGACGCGCCTCCTTCCATTCATACAAAATCCGGCTACTCTAAGCAACTCATTACCATTCCGCAATTCGAGAGTTTCAAATTAACATCCGAAAATAAGGCGACCCCGAAATACGACAATGGTTGCGGCGGGCTTTTTGCTGTGGCTGTTAATGGGGCGTGCGATCTGCGCGGCGGTAAGATTAACGTTGAGGGCAAGGGCGGCGGTAAGTCTTACGGCGAGACCGGGCTTAAGTACGTCGACAACGCGAACCTTAAAATCAAATTGCCTATCGGCGCGGGGCACGGCTCAGTTTTTATCCTCGCTAAGAAACTTTTAATGAACGAATCAACCAGAATCGGCGCGACGTATTCCGGCAGTAACGAAAATAATTCCCGCGCAGGTTATACGGCGGGCGAAGGCGATATTGCTGGCGGCAACGGTTCAAACGGGCAGGATGATGTTCGCGGCGGTTCGCAAGGCGCGCATATTTTTATCGTCGCGGGAGAAATTACCGGCTTGAATTATAAAGCGTTATCGACCGGCGGCGCGGGCGGTAAAGGTCTCACTGCGGCTTATAACGGGAAGAATGGCGGTTGCGGTTACGGCGGCGCGGGCGGCAATTTTAAAAACTCCGGATTGACGGCGGGCTTAGGCGGCGTCCAGCAGGGCGGCGCAGGCGTCCAAAGTCCTTCTAATTCTAATTATTACGGAGGCGGCGGCGGCTCTTCCGGCTTCGCTTTCGTTTACTATATCAACCTTTCCTAAGTCAAAAGATAGGGAGTCGGGCTGAAAGGAGAATAATTATGGCACTCGCTTTCAATAACAAGCCCATTACGACGATAAAAGCACGCGTCACGGGCACAACTGAAAATGTAGCGTTCGCGGGCTGCACCGCTGATAACACACTCACGCCTACAGACGCCGCTACTCAGATTAATAAAGTCCTCGCTATCATCGGCAAAACTATCTCCGCCGATACCAATATGATTCGTACTCAAGTCCAGGAGGTGGTTGATAATGTCTAACGCCGTCAAATTAACCTTCGGCTATTCCAATACCGACTTCACTCGCGATTATAAATTGTCCGTCGACGATTCTATCACTTCCGCTAATATCAAAAACGCCATTCTCGGCTTGAATTCTTCCTTAACGGGCGGCACCGCTGGCGGACTTAGTGCCTTCTTCGTCGCCGATGATTTTGATCCTACTAACGGCGTCGGCTACTTCACCGGAATTACCGCCGCCCAACGCGAAGTAACCGAAGTTGAATACATTGACATTGAGGAGGCGGAGTAAAATGGCTACCAGTAATTTAATCCTCAACGCGACGGATTCTTTCGGCAAATCAATCGCCAAAACCATTACCAACCTCAATCCCGACGTCAATTCCGATACTGCTAAGACCTTCGCGCAAATGCTTAACGGCTTCACCACCAATACTTACGTCTCAACTAACCGCGTCGATAAGGCGAACGTCGATACCGAAGCAACCGGTTCCACGCCCGACAACCGCCCCACACCTACTTTGACTTTAGCAAGCTCTTCAGGTAATAAAAGCGTTTTGGAAACCGGCATTCGCATTACTTACGACGGCGACGGCGACCTTCGCGCTTACACCGACGGCTACGGCAACTTTTCCGAATACATTCCCGTCTGCATTATCGGCGGTTCCTCCAATCGCACCTTAGTAGGCGCAAGCGTCGGGGGCACGGGGACCGTTAAAGTTATCGCCACCGGTACTGCTAATTATAAACCCGTCGAAGTTACTTTCACGCTTACGGCTTAAGGAGGTGTGAAGAATGTCAGATATTGTTAAGAATAAGGACACGTTGAATTTCGTAATGGACTTCGTCGACGGCGATAACCGCACGCTCACAGTCGATAACCCTAAGGCGACGATTACCGGCGCGCAGGTTAAGTCCTTCGGCAATTACATTAAGAATAATAGCGTCGTCCTCGGCGATAAGGCGGGCGCGGCTTTCTCTAAAATCAGCTCCGCTAAGGTCGTCCACGCTACCACTACTTATTTTGATTTAGGTACCTGATTACTTTATACTTGCCCGGCTCTCTATCTTTTGACTTAGAAAGGATTAATCATGAATACAATCCGCTATGCGTCCGATACTTTCGGCAACGCTTTCGATACGACAATTCCCGTTTACGACGACGACGGCACTAATACTAACCCCGTCGAGGATGAACCCGTCGTCGCGCCTTTTATTAAAACCGCTCTCCTCATTAGTAAAAAAGCCCTCGACTGTTCTAATAAATCAACCGTCCAATTCCAAATTACTGGCGACGCTCCTACCGGCTCTAAACGCCGCCTCGTCTTTAAGATTGATGACGCCTTTTATTACTTCAAAAACAACGCCCTTACCGAATTCCCTTACGACGTCACCGCCGATAATGTTTTGAAATACGGCAATAAACCCACCACTCTCAACGGCTATTCAGTCGTCCGCAGTTTCGTCGGGAAAAAAATCTTCCCCGTCATCGCATTGCAAGCCCCTTCAGACGCCGATGACTTCCCCACTTTAAAATTCCAATTAAAAACCCAAGCCGAAGCCGAAACGTTGACTGATACCGTCGAGAGCCCCATTTATATTTTATCTGAGGATAACGTCCCTAAAATCGAATCCATTACTTACGAATCAGAAATTCAGGGCGACGCCTCCGTTACGATTAAAGTGCGCCTGCAGGCTGATGATGAATCTTGGTCTGATTATATGAGTTTGACTGCCGCCGCTAATAAATCTGCCGTCGCCGTCCAATTCAAAATCACTTACAAAGTTACTAAGACTGACGGCTCCGACGCCGCGCAAGTCACTCAAATCGTCGTTAACCATACCAGCGGCAAAACGTTCGTCGCAAGTAATACCGCTGAAATTTTCTCCGTCGTCCAGAACTACGAGAATGATTTGCAAACCTGTTATGTGATTGTGAGGCACTCTGAACTTTTCGATTCAACCATTACCGCTTACTGCAATTTTATGAATGAACCTGCGCGGAGAGATTTAATATTCTTAGGGAATGCAACGGGCGCGCGGCAAGATTTAATTTTAGGTGTGGACGGCGTGAAGGATACGGGCATTGACCCTGCGACCTTAGAACTTTTCGCCGGCGACGCCCCTCTTACTGATTACATAGGATTTAACACCGAAATATCTACGGTTACGATTAACGTTAAAAAGAACACGCCGATTTATGCCAGCTACGAATATAATCACGACATGGAAGTTTGGAAGAAGATGACCGCGCAATACACACAGCCTTACAACGACGATTTAAATTCTTACATGACACGTTTTATTTTCCGTACCGATGACGCCGGCAAAAAGGTCGCCAACGTTCGCATTTCATTAAAAAGAAAAACCGGCTCCGTCTCGGCTGAAAGTCTCGGTACTGCCACCGGTAAGAAACAACTTTTCACGCTTAAACATATGCCGAAACCCTCGACAATTAAATTCCCCAACGCTACTAACCCCGTCGATTTTTCTTACGACGACGAGAGTAATATTTTGGTCGTTACCGCGAAAAAGGGCACCGCGCTTAGTTGTAAGTATAGCTGGCTCGGCGAGCCCATTTCTATTTACGGTTACGCCGCAGGATGGAGTGTGTTATGATGATTATCAAGAAAAAAATAACCGCCGCGCAGATTGATGAACTTGAAAAAAGAAAATCGCCCGCGCAGGAAGAAATTAATCAAGCCGCGAGCGATTTATTCATTTATCTGCTGAATAAGATTGAGAATATGGAGTCGCGCAATGAAAAATTATTATCCCTACAAAATATCAGCCCCCGTTGATATAACCGGCGAAGTCCACGAAATTGATAACGGCAGAATCATCCTAGACCATATCCCGCTCGTCGATTCAATTAAAATCGCCGGCTTCGCGCAAATCAACTCATTCATTAACATCCCCGCCGATAAATTCTTCTGCTACTACTCAGAGGATACTTTTTACCGCGACGCTAACTGCCTTGTCCTTTTTAACACGGCCAATAACGGGCGCACTGTCAGCGTCGATTATAAAGCAGTCGGCACCGTCGTTACTGCCGACGATATGAATGAGATTAAGAAACATTTGGAGACCGCCCATAAATTTTTATTAACCACAGTGCCCTCCGCCGAAGAAGGCGCAATGTGGATTGTACCCTAAGGAGGGATTCTCATGACCATAAACCCCGGCATTGCCGAATTATTATCAGATCACACCGGCTTGACTACCGTTAAAAATTCTACCTTCAATCCTTATTCCGATTACGCCTTCACCGGCACCAATTGCACCGTCGGCGTTCCATTTATGCCAATGAGAATTCAAGTTAGCTCCGGCTGGAAAGTATATACAGCCAGCCTCAGATTCTCCGTCTACTGCGCTAATTGGAGCACCGTCGATACCTTTTTTATCGGCAAAGATGACCGGCTCGGCTCAGGCACTAATATGACTCACAATTACTATGGATTTCATTTCTCTAATGGTAACATTTACTTAGACGCCGATAAAACTATTCTTGTCGCTGAAAATGTATCCAACGGCTTCCACGACTGCGCACTTTCTGCTTATTTCACTCAATTCAGTAATTCAGCTTCCACCTCTACCGTCGCTTTTATCTTCGATATTGATAACGTCTCTGTCGCTAAAATTATACCCTTCCAATATCTTTTTGACGGCCCCTACGCCGCTGGCGTTGCCACCTTCCCCGCGAGCGGCTCTGTTTACGTCTCTAATATCATGACCGATAACAGGGTAATTTATTCCACTGAAAAAGTCTTCAGCGTTCCGCTTTATAAGCTCACCGGCAATATGACTGAAGAGGACGGCTTCCACATTGCTTCAAACGCTAACGATTCCTTACAAATGGGCGTGAATTATTCACCTACGCTTAGGGATAAAGTCGGCGGCGATAAAGTACGCGTCACTAATGTTATGCTTGTCGGTAACCCAGCCTACCGCGTCGGCGATACCTTAACCCAATTAACCGCCAGCCATAAAGTCGGTTTCGGTACCAGTGCCGTTACCACCGCGATGGGCACCGCTACGCTCCAAACTAATCAGGACAGCGTTTGTACTTTCACTAAAGCTTTATCCAATACTGTTTTCTTCGACCTAAACGATAATAGTACCTTTGCTAATACCAGCTTCATCTTTACCGCGTCATGAGTACTAAATTTAAACCCCAAGCCTTCATAAGCGTCGGGCTTCCTAATACAATCGCCGTCAACCCTACCGCTTATATCACCACCGCGCCGCCCATTGAAATTAAATTTATCCCTGAAAGTTACATAACCACCGCACCACCCATTGAAATTAAATTCAATCCTGAAAGTTATATCACCACCGCGCCGCCCATTGAAATTAAATTTATCCCTGAAAGTTACATAACCACCGCACCGCCCGTCGAATTAAAATTCAATCCTGAAAGTTATATCACCACCGCACCGCCCATTGAAATTAAATTCAATCCTGAGAGTTATATCACCACCGCACCACCCATTGAAATTAAATTCAATCCTGAAAGTTATATCACCACCGCCCCGCCCGTCGAATTAAAATTCAATCCTGAAAGTTATATCACCACCGCACCGCCCGTTAATTTGAAGTTCGCGATGGACGCCTTCATTACTACCGCCGCCCCTATCTTCCTCGCTATCCGTTTTCTTGGTTCTGTGATTCATATCCCTTTCTACGACGCTCCCGCTACTCCGGCTGCCGTCTTCCGTTATAATTTTATCGACTGGTTCAATCAACTCGTTCCACCTAACCACTCACGCGCCTCTAATATCGCTGTTCATTTTAATAATCAAACTCTACACTTATCGAGGTGATTATCATGTCAGAAGAATTCATGTTGAAAGTATTCACCGACGCCGCATTCCCCACCGGCGTCGCTTTTTATTTCTTGTTAAGAATTTCTAAGCAACTCGAACGTATGGCTGATTCCATTGATAAATTGGAACGACGGATCGAACGCTTAGAAGATAAATTCCATAACAACCCTACTCCCTAACCTCTTTTAATCTTCCCTCTTGACTTTTACCGCTACCAATTATATAATTCCTTCCCGAAAGGAGGCTGGGGACAATGTTTTTCGAGCACTGGCAGAAGTTGAAGTGTTCGTTATCCCAGCCGCAGAGATTGTTTTTACTGTAAAAGCAAATCGTAACTCTTCAGGGCGAGAGTCTTGCTCGAAATTCTTCCCCAGATTTTGGAGTCGTTCTCGTTCTGCGACACGGTATAACAGGATTCGATCCGAACCCGCGAGTCTTGTTGTGATATAAAAACCTACACGAAGTTAAAAGCCTCGACGTAAAAGTCGGGGCTTCTTTTTTTATTAATGTATTCGCCTTAAGCTCAAAAGGTACATTTCAACCAGCAAACGCAAGTTCGCATTCGATTTTAGTTGTCGATGAAACTCCGCGCCCGTTTCTATCATCGATAAAATTTTTCGTTCGGGAATTTTTATTCCGCTCAATCGCGCCGCAAGGTCGGGATTATACGGCTCCAACACTTCAACAAAACAAATGTCTCGCAAAATTTTCTGTACGTGCACGACGAAATCCGCAAATCGTTCCCGCGACCATTCAGCAACGTCCGCTCCCATTTTGAAAATGTCTTCGTTAGAAAGTTCTGCGCGGAAAATTTTTTCTACCGTATCCAATGCCGCCTCACGCAACTCCGCGCCGCCCGATTCTTTAAGCTCCAAAGCCCGTCCAAAACTGCCGTCAGCTATTACCGATAATCGCGCCGCTTCCATTGTCTCTACGCCGCGATTAATCAGCTCATTCTCAATCTGCGCGGGCGAAAGTTTATCAAAATGCACAGTCCTACACCGCGACCGAATTGTCATCAGCAGACTTGAACGATTCGCCGTTAGCAATATAAAAATCGTTTGGCTCGGCGGCTCTTCAATCGTCTTAAGCAAACAATTCGCCGCCGCTCTGTTCATAAGTTCCGCCCCGTCGATTAGCACTACCCGCCGCGCTGAATTTATCGGTTTCAATGCCGCTTCAGTTTGCATATCGCGTATCTGCCCGATTTTAATATTCCGAGTCGTCTTAGTCGCCTCAGCCTCGACAATATAAAAATCTGGATGACTTCGCGCCGCCACTAAGTGACAACTTCCACATTCGCCGCAAGGAGAGCCATCATTAGGATTTTCACAAAGCAAAGCCGCCGCGCAGATTTCAGCCGCTAAACGTTTGCCGATACCTTCTACACCGGAAAATATCACAGCGTGCGGAAATTTCTCCTCAGCGATAGTTTTTTTTATGTAGCTAATCGTCGTCGCGTGCCCGATTAAATCGTTCCAGTTCATTACATGTACAAATCAACCAACATTCCGCGAATCGCATCGTGCGCCGCAATAACGTCGAGTTGCTCCGATTGCCCTAACCGAATCCGTTCCGCCATATCCTCAAGCTTCCGGTCAATCTTTCGAACAGTCGTGTACACGCGTTGCCGCCCCATTCTATCCCAGCCCGCCGACGTGTGCACTTCATACATATTGCTGACTGCCGCGCCTACGAAATTTTTTATCAGCGTGCGATACTCCTTAAGTTCCTCGTAGGTGGGCGTCTTACTTAATCGCGCCGCCTGCTCGTCTATCTTTTTGAGCATCGCCTCCATCTCTTCGTGAGAGACGCCTTCCGATTGTTGCTCCATAAGCTCCGTTTCAAATGATAATTCCTTATCGTGCGGATGCTCGCTCGTCGTGCGCAAAAGTTCAAATGGCGACGAAGGCATCGGGGAACTGTTTATTTTTACTGCCATATGTTTTCACCTCGCGGCTTAGTTTATACAATTTTTTTCCTAAACGCAAGAAGAGACTGCCGATTATTAATCAGCAATCTCTCCTGAAAAAGGGTTCCAAAATGCCGGCTCCTCCGAATGTCTAAACCTGCTTACTCGCAGGTGGGTTCCCTAAGCTCGGTCTCTGTTACTTATCAGTGCGACAATTCTCCATCTTCCGAATTCAATTCAGGTTCCCTAAAATTTATGTAGGTTAGACATTAATTGATTCCTCGAACACTCCAGATTTATCCTCCTTCGCCGCGAATAATACCACGAAAATTTTTTTCTTACAAGTCTTGACAAGCCTTAACGATAAGATTTTTTGTAAATATTCAGCATGTCCTCATCGCTTAAGGCAACGGGGTCGAATTGCAGGAGGAATCCCATAGCGTCGCGAGTATTCTGAACCATCTTCGGGAATTCGTCGGGGCTGATGCCGTAATCGCTCATCTTAAGATTGTCGACACCGCAAGCCGCCTGCATTTCCTTCAATGCGTCGATAAAATCTTCGGGCTTATCCGCATTGACTTTGCCCATCGCACGCGCCATGTTGATAAAACGTTCGTCGCAAGCGTGTTTCTCTACGAAGTGCGAGAAGTACGCAACGGAAATCATAATCAAACCTGCGCCGTGCGGCAATTCGGGATGATAAGCACTCAACGCGTGTTCAAGGGAATGTTCCGCCGTGCAAACGCAAACATCCATTGAGAAACCGCCGAGCGTATTGGCAAAAGCAACTTGCGTACGCGCCTCAAGATTCTTTCCGTCATTAACGGCAACGGGCAAGTACTTCGCAAGTTTTTCAATCGCCGTCAGTTCAATCATCGCCGAAGCCTCGTTGCACGCGTTGGAAATATATCCCTCTGCGTTGTGGAAGAAAGCGTCGAAGCCTTGATACGCCGTAAAATGTTTCGGAACCGTCAGCATATAAAGCGGGTCGACAATCGCCAAAACAGGGAAGCTCCCGAAAAATGCAGTTTTCTCGTTAGTTGCGGGATTGGTTATGACTGCGCCCGCATCGACTTCTGAACCCGTACCCGCGCTGGTGGTTATCGCAATGTAAGGCAACGCTTTCTCCGCCAACGGTTTCTTGCCGCCCGTGCCGAACAAAATATAATCCCAAACGCGCCCGCCGTCCTTTTGCGGAATAACCGAAGCAATAGCCTTAGCCGCGTCCAAAACCGAACCGCCGCCTAAGCCTACAACGAAATCGCAATTATTTTCGCGCCCAAAGTCCACGCCCTCTTGAACGACAGGCTCCGTCGGATTCGCGCCAATTTTATTGAAGACGACAAACTCCGCGCCCCAAGCCGTCAGTTCTTCCTGCAATTTATCCAAGCTGCCGTTCGTCTTGGTGGAACGCCCGTTCGAGATGACAATCAAAGCCTTCTTGCCGAGCGGAGCCTCCTTGTGAAGTTCGCCGAGCTTGCCCGCGCCAAATAAAATCTTCGTCGGGATATGCCATGTAAACGCCATTCAAACCACTCTCCTAAAATTTTTTACGATTATAGCACGTCGAGCCGACTTCAACGCAAGATTTTTTATAAATTTATCCAAACCAATTCCGCCTTGTCGACTAATGCGGGCGTCAATTCGTCGAGATTTTTTATTTCGTCGAAGTGCCATTGATTTTTATCGTCGCGACTGAAACCCAATTCAAATGTCAAATGCCCGATAAATTTCCCGCGCAGAGAATTATCGCCCGCCAGTTCTAAAAATATCGTCGCAGAATTTTCGTTTACGACGACTTCTTTAATCGTGGCGTTGGTCGCGGCGCGAATCTTTTCAAATTCATTGGCAACGTAAGCCGTCGGATTATCTTCGGGAACGTCGGGCGCGGGCATTTTGGCGAAAAATGAATCACTCACGCCGCGCAGAAAGTTCAAATGCAAATCCTTATGCTCCGCGTTGTAAGCCGTTAAAAACTCCGCGCTGTGCTGAAAGTACGGGTCGTCGGGATACTTGGCTTTATAATCGTCGTAACGTTTGGCGAGTTCAATCGTCGTCGCGTCATAAGTCGCAGAAAAAAATTCGTCCAAATCTGCGCGGGCGGCAAGCTTTATAGAATCCCTCTCGGCAAGCGCAATTTTAATCTCGTTGAGCGCGGCTTCAGGAGTATCTTCTTGTCCGCAACCCGCCAAAAAAATTACCGCCAATATCATCAGCGGCATAAAAAATCTTATCATAGTTCCTCCTCAATGTAATTCCGTTAAAAATTCTTCAAACGGCAATCCCCAATTCCAAGCCAGATTCAATTTATCGGCGTGAGCAATGCATTTGGTTACGAATTCAGCCGCCTTGCCTGTCGCGTCGATTAAACTTTCGCCATTGAGCCAAGACGCCGCCACTACCGCAAAAAACGCGTCGCCCGTACCAGACCTGTCGCCGCCCAATCTGCGCGAAGGCACAATGTTAATCTGCCCCTTGTCGAAAATAAAATTGGAGATGTTGGAGCCGTCGTCAATGTCAAGAGTCACGCCCGTTATAATCACGCGCCCGCCACGAGTTTTCGCCGCAATATTCGCCGCCATCGTAGCCAATTCCGAATCACTAACGACGCCGCCCGTTGGATATGCCACGCCTAAAAGTTCGCAAGCCTCCGTTAAATTCGGCGTCACTAAATCTGCAAATTCCAACAGCTCGCGCATTCGACGGCACATTTCTTTTGTATACGACGCGTAAATCTTCCCGTGATCTCCCATGACAGGGTCGATAATCACGACGGCGGGGAAATTTTTTATGAATCGACGAACAATCTCAATCTGCGCGGCGGAACCTAAAAATCCCGTCGCTATCGCGTCAAACGTCAGATTATTTTTCTGCCAACTGTCAATGTAATCTCCCATGCGGTCGGTGAAATCGTCCATAAAATAATTTTTAAAGCCCGTGTGAACGCTTAACAAAGCCGTCGGCAACGGACAAACTTGAATTTTCAACGCGGAGATTATCGGCAATTCCACCGTCACCGAGCAACGTCCGAAGCCCGTCACGTCATTTATCAGCGCAATTTTTTTCTGTCTAATCATCGTCTCTCTACCAAAATCTTTTTAGCAAATTCTTCAAACTCCCCGCGACCATAGTTCACGAACGGCACGATTGAAATGCCGCCGCGTGCATTGAATAATCCCTCGACTTCCAAATAACGCGGCTCCAATAACTTAATCAAATCGTCGGCTATCGTATTGACAACATCCTCGTGAAAGGTACCCCAAGCACGGAAGCTCGTTAAGTAAAGTTTCAAACTCTTGCTCTCGACAAGTTTTTTATCGGGAATGTACTTAATTTTAATCGTGGCGTAGTCGGGCTGGTGAGTTATCGGGCATAGGCAAGTAAATTCGTCGCTCGTCAACGTCACAAAATAATTCCGGTCGGCATTTTTATTTTCAATCGCCTCCAAAAATTCAGGCGCGTATTCGTATTTGTAAGCGGTAATTTTCCCAAGACTTTTAAGTTCCATAAAATCTCCTCTTTAAGCGGCGCGTCTGCCGTCAACAATCTGCGCGTCAGAAAGTCTCTGCAAAACGTCCGAGAGTTTATAAATAGCGTCCGCGTCAACCGTCTGAAGCCCGTGCAATGTCAGCGGAACCTTCATAGGCGGATTATCGAGCGTAAGCATTTCACGATTGACAATCTGCGCGGCAGAAGGATAAACAAGACTCAAGCGGGCGTACTCGTTGCCGTCGGAACCGCGAAATTTTTTGATAACAATCTTTGAAGCAATCGGAACGCGCCATTCAAAAGTGCCGGGCAAAGTATAATCGTCAACTCCAATAGCCGCCAACACGTTGGAAAGATTGGAATCGTGCCCGCAAATAAAACTGAATTTGCGACCGGGCGTATTGAGTTCGTCAGCAATTACGGCGAGCATCGGACTTGCAAAGGCTTTCGCACCGAGCGGACGATCAAAGTTGCTGTTAATCAGGCAGGAAGAAACTTTCGCCACGTCGCGCATTTCGGCATCGCTGTAAGAAACTTTCCCGTCATAATAATCCATAAGCAAACCGTCGGCGGCAAGGTTAATCTGCTTGGCGGAGCCTTGAAGTCCCCATTCGACAACCTCGTCGCGGATTTTCACCGAGTAATCGGCAGGATTGAACTTTTCGCCGCTGAGACGTTCGACGGTCGCAATTTCTTTACTCATGCCGTCGAATAATTTTTTCCAATTAGTTTCGGCGTGGAGTTTCTTGGTAAGAGCGGGATCGGTCGGCGGAAGAAAGACCCTGTCCTTTTGCCCCAACGCGCGATGATATTCAATCGGGATGTTCGCTATCGGGAATGCGCCAGCAGAAAAATATTTTGCGGTGGCGATTGTCCGCTGATAAGAATTGGCGTAGAAACGGACTTCGTCGACGGAAGGTTGCGCGTTTTTCGGGAAGAGCCCTTGCGCCCTCAGCCGCGCCTCGAAATATTGCCCCATTAAAGTTTCCATTTCGCCTCCGCGCAGTGTCAAAAGCCCTCTGTCCTCTCCCGCCTTGAGCGAATAGCGCAGGTTGTGACGGCTGACTACTACGACTTGTTCCAGCTGATAATCCATTGCGTGCGCGGCGGATATAAATGTCACCGTGACGACAACTAATATCAACAGCGACAAAAATTTTTTCATGACAAGCACTCCTTAAAGTCCGAGATTCGGCACCGCGTTCAACGTCGAATCGGCAAAAGTTTTCTGGTAGTAGCCGCGACAAGCTATCATCGCCGCGTTATCGGTACAGAGAATCTTCGTCGGGTAATAAAATTCCAAGCCGCGCAGATTGCAAGCCGCACGTAATGTTTTCTCCAACGACGAATTAGCCGCAACGCCGCCCGCCAAGACAATTTTATTGAGCTTAAACTCCTCAGCCGCCGCCAAAGTTTTCTCCGCCAACGTGTCAACAACCGTCTTTTGAAAACTCGCCGCAACATCAGCTAAATTAATCGCCTCACTTTTCATCTGCGCGGTGTTCAAAAAGTTCAGGACGGCAGATTTTAATCCGCTGAAACTGAAATCGTAGCCGTCAACTTTCGGGTGCGGAAAATTTATCGCGTTAGCGTCGCCGAGTTTTGCAAGCTTATCAATCTCCGGACCGCCCGGGTACGGCAAGCCCATTACTCGCGCTATTTTATCGAACGCCTCGCCTGCCGCGTCGTCCCGCGATTGTCCAAGCAGTTCAAAGGAATTATAATCCGTCATTCTTATCAGCGCAGTATGTCCGCCCGATACCACCAACGATAAAAACGGCGGTTCCAATTCCGGCGCGCTTAAAAAATTCGCGAAGATATGCCCTTCCAAATGGTTTACCGCTATCAACGGGATTTTTAATGCGAAGGCTAAACTTTTCGCCGCGCTCAATCCTACCAATAACGCGCCCGCCAAGCCCGGTCCGAACGTCACGGCGATTTGATTTATATCGCGCAGGTCGACACCTGCCCTACTTATTGCCTCGTCGATTACCGGCATGATGTTGACAATGTGTTTTCGCGACGCAATTTCAGGTACCACGCCGCCGAATTTTTGATGCAACGGGATTTGCGTTGATATGACGTTCGATAAAATTTCACGCCCGCCGCGCAGTACTGCCGCCGCCGTCTCGTCGCAACTCGTTTCTATTCCCAACGTTAAAATTTTATCCATTGGCAACCCTCGCGATACAAAAATTAATCGGAACACCCGCCGCGCTAAATTTATTCTCGTATTCGGTGCGAATGTTATCGGGCGGCTCGTCGGCGTGCAAATCATTCGTCACGTCGCGAACTTCAAGCCCAGCCTCCGCAAATCGTTCCAATGAATAATCGAACAGCTCGCGATTGTCCGTCTTGAAATAAATTTCCCCGCCGCTCTTAAGAACTTTTTTATATAGCTCCAAAAATTTTATGTTGGTTAAGCGGCGTTTGGCGTGACGTTTCTTACCCCAAGGGTCGCAAAAATTTATGTAAAGCCTGTCGACTTCGTGCTCAGAAAAAATTTCGGCGATATTGCTCACGTCGAAGATTATCAAGCGGACGTTGCTAAGATTTTTCTCGCGAACTTTACGCGCCGCCGCCAATACACAAGTCGCCTCCACTTCCAAGCCGATAAAATTTATTTGCGGGTTGCGTTCGGCTATCTGCGTTATGAAGTCGCCCTTGCCCGTGCCCAACTCAACGTACAGCTCTTTTGTCGAATCTTTTTTTATCGGTTGAACGTCGCCGCGTGTCACGAAGTCCGTAAAGTTTTGAAGTTTCTCGTCCGTGTGAGGTTTTTTCCTCAGCCGCAAAATTATTCCTCCTCAAGCCCGATTAAATTCTCCGCGTGTAAAAACGCCGCCAATTTTTTTATCCCGACCATTACGTTGCGATAATGTTCCGGCGTCAAAGATTGCGAACCGTCTGAAAGTGCCCGCGCAGGATTCGGGTGCATTTCCATCATTAAGCCGTCAGCTCCCGCCGCCAGTGCCGCCAATGCCATAGGCTTTACCATGCGCCATTTACCGGTGCCGTGCGACGGATCAACGATTATCGGCAAGTGCGAAAGGTGTTTGACTGCCGCCACCGCCGACAAATCTAACGTGTTGCGCGTGTAAGTTTCGTAAGTTCTGATTCCGCGCTCGCATAAAACAACATCGGGATTGCCCGCGTTCATGATATATTCTGCCGCGTTCAGCCATTCGTCAATCGTCGCCGCCAAACCACGTTTCAACAGCACAGGACGTTTGCATTTGCCGACCTCTTTAAGCAAGCCGAAGTTCTGCATATTCCTCGCGCCGATTTGCAACATGTCAGCATACTCCGCGACGGGCGCGATACCTTCAACCGTCGTGACTTCCGTGACGATTTTTAAGCCAGTGACTTCGCGCGCCTCAGCTAAATATTTTAAGCCCTCAATTTCCAAACCTTGAAATGAATACGGCGAAGTTCTCGGCTTGTACGCGCCGCCACGTAAAAATTGCGCTCCGCCGTCCTTAACAATCTGCGCGGCTTTAAGAAGTTGTTCTCTGCTCTCGACTGCGCAAGGTCCCGCCATTACGACAGGCTCCGCCCCGCCGATTTTAACGCCGCTAACGTCGATAATACTTGACTGCGGATGAAACTCGCGGCTCGCAAGTTTATAACTTTTTGAAATCGCAACCGAACTCTCTACGCCCGGCAACGCATCAATCGCAACGCTCGCCAACTTAGTCTTATCGCCGATGACGCCGACAATTTTTTGTTGCGCGCCTTCCATTATCTTCGCGTCAAGCCCGACGCTCTTTATCGCCTTTATGACTTCCTCGATATTGGTTGAGGTAGCCTCCGGATTCATGATAATAACCACAAAAATCACTCCTTAAATCTTATGGTTGCTTATAATACTCAATCGGCGGCGGATTGTAAAGCGGCTTGTTGACTTTAAGATTTCTTTCCATTATCCTCAACGCGAGGTGAAAAATTTTTGAGCTTGAAAATGAAACTATACCGCGCCTTAACTGGCACCGCGATTAGGAAATTGGTTAAGCGTGCCGAAGATTTTTGCGCGTTGAATTTGCCGACCGTTCATAAAAAAATTTTCCTGCCGTCGAAAGCCGCCGCTAAATCTGCACTGCTGAAATTCTCCATGACTCGCAGTAAAAAATCTGCGCGGAATGTAAACTTTTGGACGTTAAACACACAAGAAAATTTCTCGCCGCTCGTAAGTATCATCGTCCCGAATTTTAATCACGCGCATTTCCTGCGTCAACGCCTCGAAACTATTTACAATCAAACCTATAAAAATTTTGAAGTGATTCTCCTCGACGACGCCTCCACAGATAACAGCCAAAATATTCTGCGCGAGTTCCAAAAAATTCACAGCGATAACACGCGGCTCCTCATCAACGAAAAAAATTCCGGCGGCGTCTTCTATCAATGGCGTAAGGGTATCGAAATTTCTCGCGGCGATTTGATTTGGATTGCCGAGAGCGACGACTTTATCACGGAAAATTTTTTATCGGAATTCATGCCAGCTTTTAACGACGACGCCATCCAACTTGCTTTCTGCCGTACCGATTTTATTCAAGACAATCAAAAAATCTTCACGACTGAACAATACCTCGCCGACGTGCCCGCCTTCGATTGGACTAAAAATTTCGCAGTCACTGCCGCCGATTTTATCGCGCAAGGTTTTGCCGTTAAAAATATTATCCCGAATGTCAGCGGCGTCCTCTTCCGCAAACATAAAAATTTCTGCGCGGAGTCGCTGGATATGAAACTCTGCGGAGATTGGGCGTTTTATCTCGACGTTATCAAAGGCGGTTGCGTTTATTATTCGCCCGCCGCTACCAATTTTTATCGCGTCCATAAAAACAGCACGTCGCTTAAGATTCAAAAGGAGCCGCGCTATTTTATTGAACACGAACGCATTGCTAAATTCGTCGCTGAAAATTATCGCGTGCCTAACGAAGTTCACGAGGCGCACTTTAAAAAGTTGGAGGAACATTTTTTCGGCTACTACGGCGGCAACGACATTCGCGAGCTTGAAAAACTTTTCGACGTAAATAAAATCCGGCGCGTCAAACGTAAACCAAATATTTTAATGGGCGTGTTCGCGTTGAATATCGGCGGCGGAGAAATTTTCCCGTTGATTCTCGCTAACGAATTACGCCGTAAAAATTATCCCGTTACGGTTTTGAACTTCCAAATGTCTGATGACTTGCCCGACGTTCGCAAGAAATTAAATCCCGACGTGCCGCTGATTTATCTTAACAAAACGGGCGGGCTTGCCGATGTCGTCGAGCAGTTTAAAATCGATTTGATTCACACGCATCACGGAGCTACCGATTCTGCCGCGAGCTACGTTGAAACTAAACACGTCGTCACACTTCACGGCATGTACGAGGCGGCGGATAAAATTTATTTACAAAAAATCCTTGCCGCCGTTAAATCCGTCGACGCTTTTGTTTATATCGCCGATAAAAATTTGGTGCCCTTCCAAGAAAATAATTTTGGTCGCGAAGAAATTTTTTACAAGATTGGTAACGGTCTTGCTCGTTCGCCGATTAATCCAATCCCCCGCGCAGATTTAAATATCGCAGAAAATTCTTTTGTCGCGTGCGTCGTAAGTCGCGCCATTGAGCAAAAAGGTTGGCAGGCGGCGATTGACGCGGTTACATTGGCAAATAAAATCGGCGGGCGACGTATCGATTTAATTCTGGTCGGCGCGGGCGAAATGTATGATAAACTTATCGGGCGCGTGCCGGAGTTCGTTCATCTCGTCGGTTTCAAAAGCAATGTGCGCGATTATCTTGCGGCGGCGGACGTCGGATTATTGCCGAGCGAATACGCGGGCGAAAGTTTTCCGCTGTTTATAATCGACAGCTTTTTTGCGGGGCGTCCGGTTATCAGTTCCAATCTCGGCGAAGTTGCGGCTATGGTTGAGGACGCGGGCATTGTTTTTGATTTGGTTAATGGTAAAGTTCCCGTTGAAAAATTGGCGGAGATTCTGCGCGGACTCGCCGATAATCCCGAAGCTTACGAAGAAATTAGTAGCCGCGTCGAAATTGTTGCCGAGAAATTTTCGATTGAACACGTCGCAGAGAAATACATTGAAGTTTTCGAGGATAAATTTTCATGAGCGTTTTCGACTGCTTGAAAAATTTTTGCGCTGTCAATTTCCCCGCCGCTTATGAAATTCTTTATCGTATCCGCCACAAAATTTATCTTGAAGACTTTGGCGAGGCGGTTTACGTTCATTCAAGGGATTTTACTGATTATGTGCGCCTGAAAAAATCTAACGACTTCGCGCTGAAAGTCCCGCTTGACTTTGATTATCCGCCCGTCAATTTTAAAGTCGCGGCTGTCGTCCATATTTTTTATCCAGAACTTGCCGCCGAAATTAAAAATTTTTTAATGAACATTCCCTGCGCGGCTGACGTTTACATCTCGACGACTGACGCCGATAAAAAATCCGTGATTGAAAATGTTTTCGCCGACTTCGACAAGGGCAACGTCACGATAAAAATTTTCCCGAATCGTGGGCGCGATATTGCTCCGGCGTTCGTGGGCTTCCGCGACATTTACGGCGATTACGATGCGTGCGTCCATATCCATACAAAAAAATCTCCGCACGATGAAAATCGCCTTGCGAATTGGCGCGACCACCTCTATAAAAATCTTTTAGGCAGTCCCGAAGTTGTCAGCGACATTCTGAAAATTTTGGCGAACGATAAAGTCGGGCTTGTCTTCCCGCAATATTATGCTCCAATGCGTGTTCTGATTAATTGGGGCGAAAATTATCTTGCCACGAAAAATTTTCTGCGCGGGCTGGGCATTGAGATCGACAATCGCCACTTGATAGAATTTCCTGCTGGTTCGATGTTTTGGTTTAAGCCGAAAGCTCTCGCGCCGTTATTGGAAAACGTCTTGACGATTGAAGATTTTCCTGTTGAGAGCGGACAAGTTGACGGGACGCTTGCCCATGCGATTGAGCGGGCATTTTTATTTATCGTTGAGGCGTCGGGCTTTACATGGATAAAAGTTGATGGCGACGGCTTGAAATCTTCCGCGCAGGCTGAACTTGATAAAAATATTTTAAGGGCGTGGCATTCGGTTTTGAAAAAATATTGAGGTGATAACTTTGAACTTAGACGGCTTTTCAATGCGTCCGCTGACTTTGGAACTCGAAAAAATTTTGGTCGGCGGGCGCGTCGATAAGATAACTCAGCAAAACAAAGTAAATTTGACATTCACGATACGACAGCCGGGAAAAACTTTTCTGCTTAGAATTTCGCTCGCGCCGCAGAATCCTTCCGTACACATCATAAAAAAGACTCCGGAAAATTTGCCAGAGCCTCCGACGTTTTGCATGGTCTTGAGAAAAAATTTGGAGGGCGGCAGAATCGCAGCAATCCGTCAGCACGAACTCGACCGAATTATTTTTATTGACGTGGACTCAATCGGGGCGGGCGGTAAAATTCAGACGTTCACACTCGCTACGGAGCTTATCGGCAAGTACAGCAACTTGATTCTGATTAACGACGGACAGATTGTTGACGCACTGAAAAAAATTGGCACGAACTCAAGCCGAGTGCGGACAGTTTTACCGAATCAAATTTATCAGTTGCCGCCCGCGCAGGACAAGCTTGATATATTTTCTTGCGATATTGAAAAGATTTTGGAACGCATTCAATCTGATGAATCTGCGCGGCTCGACAAGGCGATTTTAAATTCGTGTCAAGGTTTCAGTCCGACGCTTGCCAAAGAGGCGGCATTTCTCGCCGAACAAACCGATTTGACTGACGCGTTGATTAAAATTCGGGAAAATTTCTCGCCGTGTATGATTCAAGACGATAACGGAAAAATTTTGGCAATATCCGCCGTCAAATTGAATCATCTGCGCGGCAACGTTCGGACGTTTGAAACTTTATCTGAGCTTTTGGAAGTCGCCGATGAAATCTCAGGCAGTTACGTTCCGCCCGATAAGGAACGCTTTACCAAACTCGTCAACAACGAATTGCGCCGCGCCACAAATAAAATTTCCGTCCTCGAAAACGAACTTGCCGCCGCCGACAATGCCGACGATTGGCGAATCCGCGCAGATAACCTTTCGACGTATCGCTATCAGCTTAAAGACCATGCCGACGATTTAATTACCGTTGCCAACATTTACGACGGCAAAAATATTTCTATCCCGCTTGACCGCCGCTTGACCGTCTCCGCGAACATTCAAGCCTGCTACAAAAAATACGACAAGCTCAAGCGTTCGACGAAATTTATCGCCGCGCAGATTAAAATTTGCCGCGAAGAGATTAGTTATTTGGAGAGCGTCGCCCATTCTCTGGAAAATTCTACAACACTCGCCGACATCGACGAGATACGCACTGAATTAATCGCGGGCAACTACCTTAAAGACGCTAAAAAACGTTCCGCGCTAAGTAAAAAGCCTCAACCGTTGAAATTTATCGCTCCCGACGGCACGGAAATTCTTGTCGGCAAAAATAATACGCAAAATGATCGCTTGACATTCAAAATCGCCGCACCCGATGATATTTGGCTACACACTAAGGACATTACCGGCTCGCATGTCATAATTCGCAGTTCAAATGTCAGCGACGAAACTTTGCTACTTGCCGCAGAACTCGCCGCGCATTTTTCCAAAGCTAAAAACTCTTCAAACGTCCCTGTCGATTACGTTCAATGCAAATTCGTCAAGAAACCTTCAGGTGCGAAACCCGGTTTTGTGATTTTTACGAATCAACGCACGCTTTACGTCACGCCCCGCGAAGGTATACAAAATATTTTGGCGTCCGCGCAGGATTGAACATTTTTGGCGCGAAGTTTACAGAAATTTTTTCAGGAGGAATTACTGCGACGGCGGGAGTGATGAAAATCACATCGGCTATCGTGGAATTTGTAGCTATGAAAATATGTACTATAACATTTTTGAGGCTCGTCCTCCGCGTCCGTGGTGCTCAAATCGTCGTTGTGATTGCAGAAAATATCTCGATGAATGGATTACTTGGCGCGATTTACAAGAAAAGATTCGTGACGATTATTTTCCCTGTTATGAAAGTGTATTGCTCCGTGATTGGGTTATGACTGTTGGAAGTGATGGGGCTGATGATAAACCGCGAACAATTCGTGAAGGCGAAGAAAATCATCTGTGTATTTTGACGACGAAATATCCAAGCAAGCACAAAACTTCAAAGCCCAAATCTTCGAGGTTCGTATTCGCGATGTTTATCATTCACGAAATTTTCCGTGGCGATGATGACGAGTCGGGTTATGTCTTGGCTGATGATTATTGGCGATTGGAGTTTCGACCGCATGAAGCTGAACAGATAAATTTTGGGGATTTCTATCAAAATAGCGACGGCTCCACGCGCTGGAGCGGATTGATCAGATATTTTGATGACGCGCTTGCTGTGAAGTTTTTGGAGCGGGCGGTTGAAGTTAAGTGCGGCACGCCCAAAGAAGAAGATTTTGCAAGAAAATTTCTGAATCACTATAAAACTTTACAAAGGAGAGAGCTTTATGAAGTCTGAGTTTACCCTAAAGCTTGATCGGTGCAAAGGCTGCGGCATTTGCGTTTCGTTTTGCCCAAAGCAAGTCCTCGCACTCGACACGCTCGGCAAAGTCTACGTCGCGAATCACGAGAATTGCATTGCGTGCGGGCAATGTGAGCTGCGTTGCCCCGATTATGCGATTTTCATGGACAAAGTTAAAAAGGAGGCGGCGAAATGAGCGCAAGATTAATGCAAGGCAATGAAGCTATCGCGGAAGGCGCACTTAAAGCGGGCGTCCGTTTCTTTGGCGGCTATCCTATCACGCCTTCAACCGAAATCGCCGAATCTTTGGCTAAAATGTTGCCCAAAGTCGGCGGAACTTTTGTTCAAATGGAAGACGAAATCGCAAGCATGGGCGTTATTCTCGGCGCATCGCTTGCGGGCAAGAAAGTTTTAACTGCCTCAAGCGGTCCGGGCATTAGTTTGAAGCAAGAACTTATCGGTTATGCCGCCGCCGCCGAAATTCCAGCCGTTATCGTAAATGTTCAGCGCGTGGGTCCTTCGACGGGACAACCTACCGCTCCAAGTCAAGGCGACGTTATGCAAGCGCGTTGGGGCACTCACGGCGACCACTCTATCATCGTTTTAAGCCCGTGGAGCGTCAAAGAGGCGTTTGAAATCGCTGTCAAAGCCGTAAATTACGCCGAAAGATTCAGAACGCCCGTTATTTTGCTCACGGACGAGATTGTCGGGCATTTGCGCGAAAATGTCGAACTTCCTACCGATATTGAAGTCTATCCGCGCCGTAAACCTAAAATTTCCCGCGCTGAAGGCTATCAACCCTTCACTCCAGACCAAGATTTGGTTCCCAACGTCGCAAATTTCGGCGAAGGTTATCGAATTCACGTCACGGGGCTTATTCACGACGACACAGGCTTTCCAAGCGGCTCGCCTAAGATCACTCGCGAACAAATTAAGCGTATGCACGATAAAATTTCCCGCGCAGAGGACGAAATCATCGAAGTTCATCAAGAATTTATGGACGACGCCGAGTTTGCAGTAATTTCTTTCGGCGGAACTGCCAGAACTGCTTATGAAGCCGTCCTTAACGCCAGAAAACGCGGAATTAAAGTCGGTTTCGTTCGTTTGATAACTATTTTCCCGTTCGCAGATAAAATTATCCGCCAAATCTCCAAAAATCTGCGCGGAATCCTCGTTGCGGAATTAAATTTCGGGCAAATCGTCTACGAAGTCGAACGCGCCGCCCAATGTCCCGTAAAACTTTGCGCAAAATACGATATGACTATCTTTGAACCCGAAGAAATCGAAAAATCTATCGACGAATTGATTTTGGAGGTGAAATAACGTGCGTTCCTACGAAAATTTCTTCAGACAGAATCGTTTGCCGCATTTATGGTGCCCCGGTTGCGGAAATGGCATCGTTATGAAGGCAATCGTTCAAGCTATCGAGAAAAATCCCGATTTTAACCAAGATAATACCGTAATTGTCAGCGGAATCGGCTGTTCGAGCCGCGCAAGCGGTTATATGGACTTCGACACGCTCCACACCGCTCACGGACGCGCTATTCCCTTCGCTACCGGCGTAAAACTCGCAAATCCTGCCCTAAATGTCATTGTTATCACTGGCGACGGCGATTGTACCGCGATTGGCGGAAATCATTTCATTCACGGCTGCCGACGCAATGTTGACCTCACTGTCGTCCTTTTTAACAACAATATTTACGGAATGACGGGCGGGCAAGCCTCTCCGATGACTCCTTTAGGCAAAAAAGCTACGACTGCGCCCTATGGAAGCGTTGACAGACCTTTTGACGCCTGCAAACTCGCTGAAGCCGCCGGCGCGACTTATGTTGCTCGCTCAACCGCCTTTCACGTCCAACATTTGATTAAAACTATCGAAGACGGGCTGAATAATCGCGGATTTTCCTTTATCGAGGCTCTCGTTCAGTGTCCGACCGCTTACGGACGCCGAAATAAGATGGGCGACCCCGCTAAAATGATGGCTTGGATGCGCGATAACGCCGTTATGAAAAATTCTTGGGATAAACTCCCCGACGACAAAAAAATCGGCGATAAATTCCCTATCGGACTGTTTTTTAAGGCTGAAAGTGAATCTTACGACGAATCTTATAAAAAAGTTCAGGAAATTGCGGGAGGTGCCGCAAAATGAGGAAACAATTAAGACTTTCGGGCAGCGGCGGGCAAGGTGTTATCACTGCGGCGATTATTTTTGCTGAAGCGGCTGTTTCCGAAGGTAAAAACGCCGTTCAATCGCAAAGTTACGGTCCGGAGGCTCGCGGCGGCGCGTCTAAGTCCGAAGTTATCATCGACGACGAAAAAATTTATCATCCGCACGTTAAAACGCCCGATTTTGTCCTCGCAATGACTCAAAAAGCCGCCGATAAATACTATTCCGACCTTAATCCGAACGGAACTTTGATTTTGGACGACGATTTAGTCCCGAATTCGCCCGATTTCAAGAATATTATCCGCGTTCCGATAACAAAATTGGCAGTCGAACGGCTCGGAAAAGCTTTATTCGCAAATATCGTGGCTCTGGGCGTGATTGTCAAGGTTACAAGGCTCGTTGACTTTGAAACGATAAAAAAATCCGTCGCAAATCGCGTTCCGCCGCATACTATCGAACAAAACATGACTGCATTGCAA